>DIWE01000019.1 GCA_002423435.1 Clostridiales bacterium UBA6114 | reverse complement strand
CCCGCCTCCCCCAGGGGCGGACAAAACCTTTAGTTTTGTCCAGAGTGTCCTCCGGCGGCGCATGTCCGCCTGCGGACTTATCCCAAGTTAAGGGGCTTCGGCCCCTTAACAATTCCCAGAGTATACTTTTTTGACACTCTGCAAAGCCCGATCTTTCGCATAAGCGAAAGATCGGGCTTTTATCATGTTTGCCTGAGGGGCTTCGCCCCGGCCAACTTTTTAGTTATTTATGTTGAATACCTGTAGAAATATTTACCTTTAAAAAATGCTCGTGCCTTCTTTGATTTTCTCCACTTTTTGGAATGTTCGGCAGATATTACAGCAATAGTGTTTTACATACAAAAGCTGAAACGGTATAATAAAATCGATAATAATAGCAGGAGGACATTTCAGGCGTGACGAACAAAGGATTTAAACTTTATTTAAAACTGTTCCTTTCCACCTTTTATTTGAGCGCCTTCACAATCGGCGGAGGCTATGTGATTGTCCCGCTCATGCGCAAGAAATTTGTGGAGGAATACCATTGGATAGAAGAAAGCGAAATGCTTGATCTCGTCGCAATCGCTCAGTCGGCACCCGGTGTGATAGCCGTAAACACTTCCATACTTGTCGGATACCGCCTTGCCGGAGTGCCGGGCGCGTTTGTCACGATACTGGGCACGGTTACGCCTCCTCTGATCATCATTTCCGTGATTTCCATCTTCTATCTTTCATTTAAACAAAGTTCCGCCGTAAATGCCGTATTAAAAGGCATGGGCGCGGGTGTTGCGGCCGTCGTTGCCGATGTCACGGTTAAAATGGGAAAGAACGTAATCCGTGAAAAAAGCATTTTTTCCACCGTTGTCATGCTTCTCTCTTTTGTAGCAGCTTTCTTTTTGAAAATCGACGTGATGCTTATCATCCTCGCAGGCGGACTTTTAGGGCTTTTCTATACCCTCTGCCACAGGTTCGGGAAAAGGGGGAAGAAATAAATGATCTATCTTAAGCTGTTCTGGAGCTTTTTCCAGACGGGACTGTTTACGATCGGCGGCGGCTATGCATCGCTGCCCCTTATTCAAAAGCAAGTCATCGACTTAAACCATTGGCTTACCATGAGTGAATTTGTAGATATCATAACCATCTCCCAAATGACGCCGGGGCCGATCGCAATCAACGCGGCCACTTTTGTCGGCATCAAGGTCGCCGGAATACCCGGTGCTGTCGTTTCCACCGTCGGCTGTGTGACGCCATCGTGCATTATTGTGCTCACCATCGCTTATTTTTATTATAAGTATCGGGAACTTTGGGCCATTCAGGGCATCTTGAAAGGGCTGAGGCCGGTCGTCGTTTCGCTGATTGCGTCGGCCGGGCTGTCGATCCTTTTAATGGCGCTTTATAGCGAAACTGCGACCTCATGGTTTTCCGTCGAACTGTCAAAGATAGATCTTGTCGCAGCGATTCTTTTCGCGGGCGCATTTCTGATCCTGCGGAAATTCAAGTTAAATCCGATTTATGTCATGCTGTGCGCGGGCGTGGCCGGCCTGATTTTTTACCACTTTGTCTGATATTTTTTGCCCAGCGAGTAGCTGTAGCATGGTAAAATTAAATTTTGCATAAAAAAAGAGGGCCTTAATGGCCCTCTTGCAGACTGCCAAAAAAGTCTTTAGAGCAGCTTTTACCTTTATTTTCTTATGCTTTCCTGAAGCCGTTTCAGGATCACCCCGAGCTCGCCGAACTCGACAAGCTCCCGTCCGTCTCTTGGAGAAGTTAAAAGCCCCGCATCTATTAAATAGTCTACTCCGTCTTTTTCCCACGCGTCCTCGGTGATGTTCGCGAACTTCGCGAGCACCCCGAGGGCCTTTATTGTATCCGTCTCCGAAAGCCCCGCGATATTTGCGATTCGGGTTATCAGTGTGTCCATATCATTATCCTCCTTATAAAATAAGTAATATTTCGGACTGCGGTTTTCGGCGTCTTTGTCGAGCAAGGCCGGATCGACGTAAATCTCATTGCCGGAAATAGCTACTTTTCCCGCTCTGCCCGCCTTTGAGAATTTTCCGCCGTAATATCCCGGATCATGGATTACCATTTTCCCCGCCTTCATACCGGCTGCCGTAATAAAATGTCCGCTGTCCGAAAACAGGCCGACGTACCCTGCCCGGTTCCCGCCGACATTCACAATTGCCATACCTTTCGACAAGTGTTCCATAAGAATATCGATATTGCTTGTCGTTTGATGGCACAGCCCGAAATCTTTGGAAATACAGGCGGCGAGCCGTTTCATGTCCGTCCCGCCAGAAACACGTGCTCCAACCGCGATCGAATAGGCCGCCGACTGATTCGGCGGCCATTTCTTTCCCGTCAGCTCCTCTACGACCATCGACGCGCAGCAAACCCCGCACCCGCCCGACTTCACCGTGGCGTCCGGATACGCCGACGACGGATAAGGCACCGACGTGTAATTGTTCTGATTGTAGTAGCCCATTTGTCAGCCCCGCGTTTCGGCGGTGGTGGCCGTGTCCGTTGTCACAGTTTCAGTTGCTGTACCTTCTGTGCTTCCGGCGAAATACTCTTTGATCGCCTCAATCACCGCATCCATGTCGATCTGATTAAGCGCCGCAGCGTCAATCCTTCCCTCTGTGATAATGTACACGATGGCAGGTATCAGGATCAGTCCGACGCTCGATACCATCTGGATCAGGCTGTCGTCCGCGCCTAAGACGCCGAGCACTCCAACAATAATAGATACAATTGCCACCCAAAACTTTCGACTGGTTAATTTCGACAACATATGTATACCTCCCTCATAAATTAAAGTCCGCTGTCATCTGAGGACGGCGGACCCTTTTTTATCTTTTCCTTGTTTTCGAACGCCGCCTTGCAAAGATACCCGAGAAGTCCCGCGCTCATCGGCGCTCCGACGTATGTCAGCAGCGAATCCAAGGAGCCATAACCGCGCGAAATGATATACATGGCGAAAAATGCAGTCAAAAACCACGTTATTGTCAACGCCATGACTACAAGCTTTGAAAATTCAGTTATTTTTTTCAAGAGGTTTCACCGCCGTGCTCCAGATCTTTGATGCGATGATTGGTCACCGCGAGCTTTTCATCGAATTTTTCCTCGATCCGTGTGATCTCCCCTTCCACCCGGTACATCCGCTCGATCATGCTGTTGTGCTTGTCCACCTTTTCTTCAAGCTTTCCGATCCGATACGTTGTCAGCTTGTTCGCAGCCAGGATTCCGCCCAGCGATCCGATCGCGGTGCCCGTCAGCGACAGTACCGCCACCGTGATTTCCACCGTCATTTCACTTTCGCCCTCCTGTCGGTTTATTCACCGCATAAAAAACCCCGAAGCCGTTTGGCTCCGGGGAATCGATTAAATGTTATCTCCACAACTTGTTGAGCGTCATTATTGCAAACATGCATGCACTGCTTGGTGCTTTTGGATAAAGCGAATCTAATGCGCCATCATTCAGGATTATCCGCCCACCGTAAGAGCAATCTGATATTTGGTTTCCAAAGGCTCCGTTCGGCTGTTTTGCAATAAGTATGGGGTTCGATAAATCGTCATGCGGTATTAGCCAAATCAATGCATTTGTATTGTCTGTCGGCCTATTTTCTGTCAAGACAACCAGCCCATACGGGGTTTTTATTAATTGCCTTGCCCAGTTTTGTAAATTTGCGAGAGGCGTTATTTGCAATCTGCCGCCAATATTTCTATTTGCCTTAACCCACGCAGTACCGAGTCCATCTGCCGTTATGAAATCATCCAACGCCCAATAGATATAATCCTGCGTAAAATACATATTGGTAAGCCTGTGTATTTTTTGTTTTTCTCCTGTAAAGGACAGATCGGATACATCCTCCCATGTTATCCCGTCATCAACGGACCGCCATATAAAGCTTTCCTGCGGCGCATCTCCGCTGGATAAATACCAATGCCCTGCATTGTATGGGTCGCGCCGGACAACGTGAAAATGATATACTTCCGGGCTTGCATGATTGCGAGTGTTTTTGGCAAACACATTCGTCCATGACGCTCCGGCATCTGTTGATCTCCAGACTTTTACCTGTTGGGTGTCGGCATATCCGCTAAAAGTAGTAATTGTGTATTCGGCATACATTATAGTGATTCCCCCGGTTGCATATCCGCTTGTGTTCGGCACCCAGTCGAAACCGGTATTTCGTAGCCACCCCAATTTCTGAGCATCAAACCCGGTTTGCGCAGAGGCATTCGTAGATAGTCGGAACATCTTTTTGAAATTATATGAGTACGCTATGACATAGTCATAATCAGCACTGTATCGAGGCAATATTTTTGCGCAATACCAATATGGGGCGGTTTCCTGCGTTGTTGTAAATAATAATTCCTGTTCAAGAGAATCCAAAGCTATTTTGTAGAAGTTCTGCGTTCCGTAATCAAGCCCTAATGCATAACTGTGAGCGTCGAAAACGTCCAAAGCGCTGAAGGCAGCCGTTTTATTGAATTTTTTCTTATCGAGGTAAATTGGCATCATAGATATCATGTAGTTTTGCTTCGGAAGATTTGAAAAACCCGATGGCAATTGCCCGATATCCATTCTTCCATTTTCGCCTGTGCCAACAATCCCGTTTGCAGCATTTTTTTGAGCTTCAATCCGCGCATCGGCCTGCGCGTCCGAATAAAGCCCTTTCCCGTCTTCCTTATCAACCTTTGACGCAAAGAGAACGGCATGGGCGTTTAAGCTGTCATTATGTGCCCCGACAGCGGATAAGTCGGCATAATTGGCTGCAGCTTGTTCGCTTGCCTTTGCCGCGTTCTCGGAAGCCTTTGCATGATCCTCGCTGAGTTTCGCCGCATCCTCGGAAGCCTTCGCATTCAACTCGCTCTGCAGCCCCGCCCCCGCGCTCTCTTGCGCCTCCTGCGCTTTCTGCGCGGCGATTTCGGCCTGTCCGGCCGCTTCCTCGGCTTTCTGTACAGCCGCATCCATTGCCGCCTCCGCACCCGCCCTCGCCGCCTGCGCATCGGCCACAGCCTGATCGATCGTCGTAAGGTCGTCCTCGATCCAGGTAATGCGCTTCTCGTGATCCTGCAAAATGTCCGGGCTGTGCTCGATGATGTATTCGTTCGCGTTGATCCCCCGGCTGACGTACAGGGATATGATGTGGCTCGACCACATCGGCAGTTCCGCGTCCTCCGGCTTTTCGCATTTGACGGCCATCAGCAAAGGGCCCGCGACGAGTACCGCCGCGGGCAGAGCGCTTTCAAATGTGATATCCTCTACGCCGTAATTCGGAGAGGATGCCTTTACCCCTGTCGCCGTCTGAAATTTTAAGTATTTGTCGTAATCCCGGAAGCGTTCCGGCACCGTCACGGAGAGTATGGTTACATTGTTCTCCCCCTCGACTCCCGCGTCCCGCCCCGATATCTCATACGACCGGTCTTCGTTGATTGTTATTGTTATCATGTTCCCTCCATTAACCGAAAGCATAATATCTTATTGTCCGTGATTCTGATGCCCCATTAAGGAAAAAGTTATTTCCGCTGGGAATATTGCATCCGTTCGATGTTATATAACTGGCCGAATAATGATATACCGTTGAACTTATTGTGCTTGCGCCATTAACACGGAATGAATAATCGCTCCCGGAATAATCCGAAATAGGAAATGATGTGTCAAACAATAATACAAATTCAAAAGGGGCGGCAGTTTCTAAATGACTAACGCGAAAAATAATCATTATTTTGGGTCGGAAACCGATATCATTTATTGTGGTTAGGGGGGTAAGTTTGGGCACAATTATATCGTTGGTTGCAAAATTCCCGGTAAATGACCCGCTAATCCCAAAAATAGAAACCCCGCTTTTGATATTTCCGGCGATCAAATTGGCGTCCCCGGCAATCGTCTGAATTCCGCTCAAATATTGCCCTGCGGAAATCGTCTGGTTGCCTGTGCCGGGCGTGTATGTTTGTGCCCCTTTGCTTGGGATGCTTCCGCTCACCAAACCGTTCTCCGTCCCAACGGTATAGCCTGCCAAGACCTGCGCCGCGCCCGCTGTTCCGTACTCCCCCCCTTCACCCTGTAATATAAAATTTGAGCCGTTATAAATCAAGGTGAGGTAACTTCCGGCAACAGGCCCGGCCTTTACCGCATTGCCTTTGACGTCTCTGATCGCGATGGCACTCGTACCGTTTACATTCAGTGTAGCCCCTGCGGAAATCGCCGTGTGGAGTTTCAGCCGGAGTGTCACTCCGTCCGAAAGCGTAAGACCGGATATCGTCGCCGTCAGCGCGCTCCCCGTGCCGGATGTCGTGACAGGCACGGCTTGCTTGAGCCCGTGCGCATCTCCTACGGTCTGGCTGTGGTCGTACGCCGTTTTCCCTCTGTCCCCCCGGTAAGCCGTCGAAGACGTTTCCCCGAGTGCCAGGCTCTGCGAGATCTCGACGTAAGAAGACCCGCCCCAACGGTACGTCCTGTTCGTGTCCTGTGCGATATAGATCTTCCCCGTCTCCCCTGTCCCCGGGAAAGAACCCATCGATCCGTATTCCAGTACATCGTCGACGTATGACGGAAGCTGCGCGGCCGGTACCCGCCCGTCCGAACCAAGCTCCGCGACTCCGTTCGTGGAGCCCTTCTGCGCCGTCGAAATTGCCTCGACGTCCGAGGCCGTAATCGTGACGTCGGAGGAAAGCGCCTTGCCGTTGACCTTCCGCGTAGTCGGCACACTCGCCGCCTTCGCCGCCGCCTCCGCCGCGTTCGCTTTGGCCTGCGCGCCCGCCGGCGTCTCCTTGGAAGCCTCCAATCCGTGCAGCGCCACGTCGATCAGATCCATGTTGCCGTTCTGGTCGGCCACATCGTAGTATTCATTGTCCAACGGTTTTTTAAGACTGTAATTACTTGTTAAATCAGACATTAAATATCCCTCCTGCTTCGTAATTCTTCATGTGAATAGCCCGAAAGCTGTATATGCGTGTAAGGTTTCAACTCTACGTTTGTCCGGTAAACAAAAATATAGGTATACATAAGATGCGCCGGCTTGATCTCCTCGACTGCCGCCGTCAGGTCGTCCATGTTCGGCGGTATGCCGAGCGTGCCGACAAACCTGATGTCAAAGCCGTATTCCTCCGGATGCTCGATCACGTCGACAATGCCGTTTGAAAAGCTCTCCGCCACATTTCTGATCATGACGACCGTGGTCGTTCCCTGCCCGCGCAGCTTGGCCATGATCCGTGTCCGGCGGTATTCGTCGGTTTTTGATGCGTCGGCCTCGATCCCAAGCGCCTTCTCCCATATGGAAAGACCCCATGTCGCGCTTTCCACGTTGAACTGGCGGAACAAACCGTTCCGCGCGTCCCAGAGCGCGTCCGCCTCCACCTGGAGTGCGTTTTGAAGGCTCAATACCTCCGTGCTGCTTTGATAGAATCCCGGAAACAGATCGATCAGCGCCATCAGACCACCTCCACGGTGCCGAGCACCGGCACCTGGGACGCACCGATCGCAATGTTTTCCGTCCCGCCGTTTACCGTCATCGACGTAAAATCGATCACCCCCGGAATGTCCAGTAAAATATAGGCGATCCGGTTAAATACCAGCTCGTACTTTACAAAGGCAATGCTTTTCAGATAGGAGTTAAGCGCCTCCGAGAATTCCTCCTGCACCGTTTCCTTTGTGGTCGTCTCGTCGATCGTAACAGAGGCGGATATGTTGATCGGCAGTCCTTCCGCGCTTTCCACCGTGACATCCGCCCCAATCGGCCGGTTTTCCCCAATGTATTCCGCGCATGCCGAAACGACCGATGGATCTGCCGGCCCTTTGTCCTGCCCGACGACCAGCACCCTGACCGTCCCCGGTCCGTCCCAAAGCGGCGTCACCTTTGCGGCCCCGACTCCGTTTACCGAAAGCGCCCATTGCTCGTAATGATACGCGTTCCCGGACGTCGCCGGCTTTTGCAGGTAATCGTTAAGCCTCCCGACCAGGGCGGCGTCGGTTTCCGGGTCCGTTCCCCCGGTCGCCGCGTCGTTCGTGATCCCCGATAGACCACTGATGCTTATAATCTGCCGCGTAATGGTTCCGGCCGGTACGTTGTAGGCCTCCCCGTCCTCGGCCGCCGTGGCCGTCACACTTGCCTCCCCGCCCGCGATCGTCGCAGCCGCGTCCGTTTCAAATTCCTGTCCGTCCGAGGTCAGAAAAACCGTTCCCGCCGGAATGCCCATGCCCTCCGCACCGGTAAAACGCATCATCACGGCGGCCTTGCTCCCCGGCTTCCTTGTGATTCCATACTCCCCGCACCGCTTGTCAATGTATTCCCCGCTCGTCTCGTCGACAAAGGTGATCGGCACGACCGCGTCAAGCGATTGGTAAAGCTTCCAGATCTCATAGGCGATCCCGCTTATCATATCGTTTGTGAAGCTGCCCTCCCGGGTGTCGATGTCCGTCACGATCCGGCTTAATATGTCGCTTTTTATGCTTTCCGCCGTAAGCTCCTCATACATTCAATTGCACCTCCCCGTAAATCGTTTCAATTTTGCAGCCGACCGTCAAAACGCCTTCCGTAAACGATACCGACACATCGGTCACCCCTGTAATATATGGGGTTACTAACAGGCATTCCCTGACATACCGCGCCGCCTCCGACCGCTTCAGTTCCCCGGTAAACGGCTGTCCGACCAAAGCCTCCGCCTCACACCCGAAATCCCACGTGTAGATCTCATGTTTAAATCGCGGCGTGTTCAGCGCCTTCCACGCCCATACCAAAATGGCGTCCTTCCCCGTAACGATGACCGGCAAGCCGTTTTTGAAAACCGGTTCGTTATTCTCATAATCCCATTTGACTTCCCTATACAACGGAAGCTTCGTATCGACCTCGGCGCTCTGCGGCTGAATGATCGGGAACAGCGTTACACTCATACTTCCACCACCTTGCAAAGAATAATATAGCGCTGTTCATCCTCGATCGGCAGGAGCAAAATCCGCTCCTCCGGCTCGAACGATGTCAGCGCATCGTTTTTTAATAATGATTCATCCGTCTGCACCGTCCCGGCCACATCGATTTTCAGCGGGGCAGCCGACAGGACCGTCCCCATGCGGTACATTGCAGGTAACTGGCTTTGTTGGTCTTCCCGCAGTTTTGCGACCAGTGCCGAATATGGATTGTCTTCCATACCTATTCCTCCCCGTAAATTTTTGTCCCCCGTCCATCCCGTAGGGCAGGGGATCGTTGGGAAGGGGACTGGTCCCCGTCCCAAGGCGCGGCCGGAGCGAAGCGACCTGCATTTCCGCAGAAATGCTCCGCGACTACGCTTCCTGCTCATCCATGATTCTTTTGAAGTTAATCACCAATTTGTTGAGGTACAAACCGTTTTTCCATGTGTGGACGTCGCTGTCGATATAAAACAAACCTACAGTTCCTGTATAAGGCTCCCGGACGACCACCGCCCCGCCCGTGATGTTTGCAATGTTCCCGAGGTTTTCAATTGTGATCTTCTGGCTGATCCCGTTGTCCAAAAGGAGTTTTTTCGCCGCCTTTGCCGCGTCTTCCCCTTTTGTTTGCCTTAAGTAGCTCTGCAAAAGGCCGTATGCATCGATCAGTTCCTGATCCTTCTGCGTCCCGATCAGCTTGTCGTTCTCGTTGTATATCGCAACCTGATTTACCATACTCTCGATGCTCTCCGACGTCGATGCCGACATCAGATTGCTCCCGCCCTCGATGATCAGCGTCTCATCGCCCGCCGCCTTTTCGACGACGCACAATTTCGGCCCGTCAAACCGGATCTGATATATTTTTCCGTTCGACTGTGACGCCAGCGTATACGCCGTCTGGATGATCCGGTATAGCGTCACTCCGATAAAATTGCGGCTGATCTTGATTCCCGTCGCGGCCAGAGATCCCGCAGAGATCTTAAAGTCCGTGCAAATCCGCCGCGTGATCGCCTCCGGCGTCATGTTCGTAAACTGATATACCGCCTCGTTTCTCTTTAAGTAAATCCCCCGGTCGAAACAGGTCACATCGATGGTGCTTGATTCCGTGCTCTTCTGACGCGCAAAAACATATCCGTCAAATAATACCCGGTCGTCCTGCATGAATACGACTCCGTTTCCAAGCTCGCACTTGATAGTCGGAATATTCGCATCCGTCGGTGAAGAAATGAGCCCGAATTCAAGTGTCCGCGCACATTGCTGATAGTCCCCCGACCATGTGATCGTCGGCACGAGCTGCGTCACATCCGCCGTGCCTGTGCTGCTTGTGATGTAAAGCTTGATTGACATAGTATCATCCTAACCATTAAAACTTCCGTCCCTCGTCCCCGCCGGAGGCCAGGGGATCGTCGGGAAGGGGACTGGTCCCCGTCCCGGGAGCGGCCGGATCGCAGCGACCTGCATTCCCGCCGGAATGCTCCGCGACGAGCTGTTTGTGATAAGAAGTTTTATCATGCCTCCACTTCCTTTATAACTGGCTTTTGGGCGGGATTTTTAGGGTATGCCCCGCGTAAATCAGGTTTGGGTTTTTGATCCCGTTGTATTTTGCGAGCTTCGGATAAAGGAACGCGTCCCCATACCTTTTTTTGCAGATCGCCGATAGCGTGTCCCCCGGTTTGATTGTGTAGGTCTCGGCCGTTGGAATGTTTGCCTCACTGCTCCGCATGGTGTTCTGCGTCTTGTCCACCGGTTCCGCCTTAAGCGCCCGGTACTCCCGCATGGAAATCGTCGCGTAGACGTCCCCGGTGCCGTCCTTTTCGCCGTAGCTGATCCCTTCGGTCAGTACCGCCGCGTTTACCGGCGTATCCGATACAACGAAGCGCATCACCGTTTTCTCGTCGCTCCATTTTGCAAACGCCGACACGTATTCATACGGCGCCGCGGCTGCACCCGGCGTCAGAAACGGATAGGCCCGCGCCGGAAACATGCAGTCGATTTTGATGTCCGCCAGCGTCCCATACCCCGCAATGTTGACGTCGCCGAGCGTGTGGATGTTGATCGTCTCGATCCGGATCCCGTGGGATACCGTAAAGCTCTCCGGCGTGACCGGCAGCGCAAGCTCCGTGTTCTTCGCCGTGTCCTTGAATATGAATTTTTTCAGAATATGTCACCCCTTTCTGGATATAAAACCTCATGCCCGCGCACTTAAATTTGTTTTTGCATAACAAAAAGCAACCGCCCGAAACGGTTGCTTTCTGATGTTTGAATCTTGGCTATTTCGCTTTTACTGCCTTTTCAAGCTTGCTTACCCATTCGATAAGGTAGCGATGCAAGAGCCGAAACGGCTGTTCTTTTTTCAAAAGCACTTCCGAAATGGAAAATGCCTTGTCCTATCTTGTTGTTAATTATTTGGCTTTAACGTCCTGTTACCAGCGCCTCAATGTTTCCCCACATACGATTCCATTTCAAAGTGATCTGCACATCGTTTCCGGAATTAATGCGGATTTCCTTTTTTCGTATGGAGCTTCTGAACAATAAGGTATTTTCTCCTGTCGGCGCCTCAAGGACTGTTTCATCTCCATTCCCGAGCCAGGCGCATTCCTGCCCATTTAGAAACACTGTCATAACAGCGCTTGCCAAAAACGTTTGTTTTGCCATTTTGATATGAATCTGTATTCCGGCCACCTCCTTGCTTTTACATTAACAGGCCCAGGCAATAATTGTCAATCATCCGGCGAGCATATAGGCTTTGCTGATCTGCCGGACGAGCTGACGCGCGATTTTGTCAATATCGGCCTCCTCGCGCACCGTAAAACTGTTGCCCGAAATGATCACGGACGGAACCATATTGTCCGCCGCCCGCGCCTCGCTCGCCGTCAATACCCGTTCGCCCTCGTGCAGAATCGCAGGAAAATTATCGTATGGGATATAATTTAACCCAAATGCTTTCTTCGCTATAGCATCCCAGTGTAGAGAATTATCCGTTGCGGCATCCCAACGCATTGTGTCATCATTTTTGATGTTTTGCATATCCTCTTCAAATTCTGCCTGTTCGTCAACATCTTTGCCAAATATTAAATCATGCAATGAGAAACTTTTCGCCGCCGCAATCCCTTCAGAAATTTTCTGATCATATTGGTACTGTTCGTTCCAGAAGTTTTCGTCCTGTGCCGCATATTCCGCCATATTTGATATGAGTTTTTCGTTAGCGTCCTTTTCTGCCATCGCGTCCGGACTTGCGTTGAAAACGTCCTGGGCGAGGGCCTCTATTTCTCCCAAGACTCTTCCAAGGGTCGCCCCCGCGCTAACATTACCACCATCAAAACTTCTTTTTGCACCTTCATACTGACCTTTTAAGCTTACCAGATTGCCCTTAACAGCTTCAAACCTATCGTCTTTAAGAATGCTTTCCTCCCCGGTCAGCACATAGTTACGGATATCCCGGGCATATTGTTCAGATAGGCTGTCCAGATGCGCTTCCCACGTGCCGATTGCGGACATCATGCCGTCATATGCTTCCCCCGCGTCGCTTTGGTACCAATCGGCCTCTGCCTGAACGGCAGGCGTGCGCTCCTTCATATACGCTTCCGCCATCGTGCTGTCCGTTTGGTTCCGCTGATCGTTTAGGGTGTTGATTGCTTCAACAAAATCTTGCGTTGCCGGAGTATTCTCCGCAAGTTCCAAAGTAATCCCGTTTGCTAAAGAATTGGTAATCTCCTCAGTAGCTTTTTCAAACTGATCACGTACATAATCGTTAAACGCGTTGTCTTTTTCGGCGTATCGCTGTGTAAGATTATCTATGCCGGTTTTTATAACGCCTACCGTCAGGCCAATCGCAGCTGCGATTGCCGCCGGTGCTACGGCTGCGGCTGTTACGCTTGTCGACACCAGGCCCAAGGCAGTGGTTGCCCCAGTCACCCCATAAGATAGCGCGTTACCGAAAAGACTTTCCTTGTCAGTTCCGTCCCCCCCGCCTGTATTGCCCGCCGTTTTCGAAGCCATGGGCGTTTTGATAATCCCGCTGAGGTTTACGCCCTCATTTTCTCCCTCGGTTCCGCCGGTTTCTCCCTCCGTGTTGCCGGTTTCCCCTGAAAGGTCGGGGTGCTCCCTGCTCCCCGTGTTTGCCTCCCCAGCCGCCGCGGCCATGTTTTTTAAGTTTTCCTCCGCTATTTTCGCTTGCTCCGATATTAGGCGGAGGTTTTCGCGTATATCTTCGTATTTCGCGTTCGCAAGCTCCAGGTTGAACTTCTCCGCCGCGTCCCCGGTCTCCAAAAACCGCTTCTCGGCCTCCTTCAACGCGGTGTTCGCCTTGTCCAGCTTGACCTTAAGCTCGTCCTCCTGTTTGTTCAGCGCTTTGAGCTTCCCTGTATACTCGGTCAGATCCTTGTTTAACGCGGCGACCGAGTTTCGGATCGTTGCAACCTCTTTTATAAAATCGCCCTGCGCCGTGATTATGATGCTGACGTACTGCGCCAAAATATCGCCTCCCCAATTAAAATCCCCGCCGTGTTTTTGAAGCTCGGCGGGGATTGCTGCAAGATAAGTATTTACTTTCCGTATTTCTCTTTTAATCTTTCTAAGTCGTTCGTATCAGTATCAATCCATTCTTCCGTAAAACCACATTTACAACAAACGTAACGGTTCACCAAGACAGAATTCTTTAAGAGAAGGCCTGCCGGAATATTATTTCCTGATCCATATGGTCCGGCTTTCCCTTCAATTAGAATGATATCCTTTGAGTGGCATTTCGGGCAAACCCTGCTGTTTTTCATTTCATTGCCTCCCGTAGAAATTGATATTCTCCATTACAGGATAACACAAGCCCAAAAATTGTCAAACGGTCCTACTTTCTTCTGAGCTGCTCTATCTCAAATTCAATCAGTGCCCGTAAAACGACCTTTTCCCCCTCCGGAAGGCTATAGGTGTCCCCCGGTAAAATGTGATGCTTGTGGAAAAGCCAGTAAAGGAGGACGGCGTCCGGGTCGCCGTCCTCTATGCGTTTTTTATTTCCTTTACCTCTTCGATCGTCTCTTTCCGATACCCGGAAAGCCGCTCGACCGCGCGGGAAATGTCCTCGATCTCTCCCGGCAGAAGCATCTTTTTGACCATCTCCGCAGGCGTGGCGGCTCCGTATTTCGCAATAAGCTCCTTTGATTTTAAATCCGGCGAAATTACGCCCACGAGCAGGATGTGTACGTTCATGTCTTCCCTCTGCTCTTTCGAGATCTCCGCCGCCCTGTTGTAAGGCAACGCCCGCAGCCGGAAACAAACGTCCGCGCCGCAAAGCTCGCTAAGCCTCTTGATTTTAACCTCCTTCTCCGGCAGGTTCGGTATTTCCGCTTTCAGCAGTAATTCCAATACGTCCATTCTGTTTTCACTCCCATAATAAATTCTGTAAATCCGGCGATATCCATGCCTAAATCCCCGTCCGCCCCGTAGGGCAAAGAATCGTCCGGGGTCCCCGCAAAATATAAATTTTGCGGGGTGGTTTTGAAGGGGACTGGTCCCCGTCCCAGGACGCGGCCGGAGCGAAGCGACCCGGTATTCCCGCAGGAATGCCCCGCGTCACTGGTTCTCACCCGAAACGCATTAATAGCATTCGTCGCTAATCCCATACCTATTACTAAATCTGCAAATCCGGCGACATGCGCTCCTAGACTCCCGTCCACCCCGTAGGGCAGGGGATCGTTGGGAAGGGGACTGGTCCCCGTCCCAGAACGCGGCCGGAGCGAAGCGACCCGGCATTCCCGCAGGAATGCCCCGCGTCAGAATCCCCCTCTGAATATTCACGTTTCGATCCTGTCAAGGAAGTCGTAATCCGTAAACGTAAACGGCGCTTCCATCTTTCCGTTCACCGCGACCTCCCAGTCGGAAAGCGTCAGATCGTCGAAGGATACGTCCCGGATCGCGACGCGCTCGGCGCCGTACGCGTCCGGATCGTCCAGCTTCGAGATGATCGTAAAGCGCGGGTCCCGCCCATTTTTGACAAGACTCCCGATCGCGGCGGCCATGCGGCTGTTGACCTTGTGCAGCTTCAATGAGCCCATGTAGGAAATCGATGTGATTTTGTTGTCGGTGGCCATCCTCCCGCACATGTTGATTTTCTCTTTGTTGAACGATGCTTTTGCCTGTAAGCCATAACACTCCGAGACATAATCCCCGTCGAGCCATACCTCGCCGAAAGTCCCGTTGATTACTCTTTTCGCGCTGTCCATACTTTTATATCATCCTTTCCATAATAAGGTTTTCCACCAATATTCGCATCCAAGCTCCCGTCCACCCCGTAGGGCGGGGGATTGTCGTCTGGGGTCCCCGCAAAATAAATTTTGCGGGGCGCGGTTTAAGGGGACTGGTCCCCGTCCCGGGAGCGGCCGGAGCAAAGCGACCTGCATTTCCGCAGGAATGCTCCGCAACTAGCCTTCCTCCTCAAATAATAATCTCGATGTCAATGTCTTCGATCGCGTCCAGAATCCTGATCGACGCCGCAAGGAAAACCTTGTCCCCGGTGTTTGCCGTCTTGATCTCCTGCTCGGTCATGCCTTCCGTGTCGACCCCAACCGACTGTAAATAATTCTCCTGAGCCGCGAGGTCGATCGAAACGGACGAGCTCCCCGCCTCCAGGATGCCTTCGGTTTCAAGTCCCGCAAAATATCCCCTGATCGCGGAAATCAGGAGGCTCTTGTTGTCGTAGCTGTTCGCGTATTTCCCGATGTAGCTGTCCTGCGCGGTCATTTTGATGTCGCTTTTGATCATGTCGACCGCTTCCACGATCTTGATCTTCTTGAACGCCTCGCCCTTGTCCGCCGTCGTCGTCTGCAGGGAGTTTACCCCCCGCCCGACCTTGACCTTTTCCCCGTCGTGGAAAATGATGAATTCCCCGGCGTCGATTGCCGAGTCCATTTCCTCCTTTGTCAGCCGAGCGACGTCTGCCACCTCGGTCAAGGGCGCGTAGGTGCAGGAGATCGTCATCGGCGTGCCCGCAATAAGCCCCGCGATTCGCGAACAGTACTGCCCGGCTGTGTATTCCGTGCTCCCGGCCTTGATCCCGCTCGTCGTAAAGTTGATGGTCGCCTCGTCGTCCGCCGCCGTATCGGGTAAAACCGCCTTTGGCGTAAACCCGTCCGCTCTGCGCGCCTTGATCCACGTCACGATATCCGCGCAGTCTTCCGCGCCGATGTCCGGCGGTCCCGCGAGATAATCAAATACCTGCGTCGCGAAATAGTTGAGCGCCTCGCTTAAATCCTCTGTCGCTGCCGGTAATACATATACAATCACCTTTTTCGGCGGGTTTAAGTACCCCCAAAAAGCCCTTTTGATATAGTCCTGGTTCGCCGTCCCGAGCGTCGCCGGGATCTGCGTGACGTTGGTCAGACCGTGCGCCCCGTTCGCGTTTGCATCCTTTAAAATCAGGGCGACAATCCCCTTCTGCGATCTCGTAATCGCCGTGGCCGCCTGTGTCTTAAATGTAATGTTGATATTCGGAAGTCCCATAAAATTACCCTTTCTGCCAGTTTGGCATAAAATTGTTTCGTATACTCCATTTTCGTTTCTTAACCCCGCCGGGGGCCAGGGGATCGTCGTGCAGAAATACTCCGCGACATTCATCATCCCTTTTCTTTAATTTTAGTGTTAATCATACCCATAAGCAGTTCCTCCCCCGCTTCCTCGGCCCGGTCGTCAAAGTACTCAAATTGGAGATCAATAAAGGAGCGGTCTGATTCCGCCCCTCCCGTACTGCTTTTTACTTTGATGGCCCGGCCGCCCGCCTTTACATAGCCCGTCCGAAATAGCTTCGTAACTTCGTCCTGAACATCCAGGAGCGCTTCGGCATCCCCTATACCGGCTTCATCTACCTCCGGATAATAGGTTATCGTGTAGCTGACGGTGCGCTGGACCATGGACCGGTTTGCGTCCAACTCGCTCACCTTCGTACACTTGACTGAAAACGACGGCCTGACCAAATCCGTCGGCGGAGAATTTGCGTATACCGGCCACCCCGGATATTTTTCGGCCAAAAGCCTGCTTATTTCGGCTAATATGTCGCTTGTCTTTACCATTCAAAACCTCCTTTCCTTCGCCCGGTCAGAATAGATCACCTCCCTCCTGCCCCCGCATTTTGCCGCCGGCCAGCAAAAAGCCCGCGACGAATCCCGTCGCGGGCACCCCGCTGTCCAAATTTCGCATCCCTACACTGTTCTTCAATCGGGCGCCTTCACCCCCTGTCGCCGTCTAAAATTTCCGCCACCGTCATATTAAACATCGTAACATTGTTCCCCCATGTATCTCGAAATCTTGCATGACTGGCCCCCGTTTATAGTCATTGCGATCGTGTCCGCTGTCCTCTTATGTTTTACTAGTCTAAGATATACCCGCCATATCATAACGTATATACCTGTAAGTTCCCACCCGAACTTACGGAATCTTTAGCAATTCCATTGATATTTCCTTTATTGGTTGCCTTCATTACAGCAGTTATCATATTTGCATACTTTGGATCTCCGGAACCTGTAGAATAAACGATAATCTTAAATGCTGTCGATAAAATAATCTGACCATATCGACTATAAGGTTGCTGAGTCCCGCTAAAAACAACTGTCTGAGAAATTATTGACATATTATAGGCATACGGGTCAACAGTAGCAGCTACCATAACAGTATTCCCGGCACTGATAGCCGTAAAAATAATTGAGGAACTGGAAATAACATCTACAGAATTTTGAAGAGGAGTAGATAATCCATATATGCCTAATATTATTGTAAACGAATAAGATATAGCTGTACCAGATATCGTACAAATAGTCATTTTATCATTAGAATCAGCGGAATCTTTCCAAAACAAGAGGATTTTATCAGATGTAATAGCTCTTGCCGTAAGATTGCTTGCTGTGATAGCGGTAGTAAAATTATAAGATGATCCTGCCGATAAAGATGTTCCTGATACATTAACTATGACACCACATCCTCCATTTAAAGCAGAATTAGTAACTGCAAAAATCGCAACTTGTGTAGGAGACAAAGCGCTTATACTCATACTAGATGTTGTTATATATGGAAACACCGTATATTGCGATCCTACCGATATTGATGTCCCGGAAATCGTCAGAACTCTGGCATATCTATACAAAGCTACTAATGCAGTTGTATCTGTAAGTCTCGTTATATCAAATCGGTATGAATCACCACCAAGATCTACTGCACTTCCACTAGCCACAGATAAGCCAGATACTTGTATAGCCGCGACATACGTTGGATACGGATCACTGTTGTTATATGTATAAGCAATTAAAGCCGTGTTGTTTGACAAATAAATAAATCTAAGACCTCCGAAGTAGCGACTTGCTACCTGTACAGGGCTTCCTCTTGTTATAGTACTACCCGATATAGATAATGCCACTGCATATAATCTTTGGGCAGACCCCTCATATACAACCAAAGCGCTTGTGTCGGACATTTTTACTCCTTTGACATCACCGTTAGCTTGAGAATCTATAGAGGTCACAGAGGTTGGACTGCCATTAAGAATTTGTATTAGATCTCCTTGGGAAATATTTTCTCCGGCCTTATAAGTTTCAAGAATACCGCCAACTGGCAATACATTATCAGCGCCTTGTAAATTAAATATGTTTTTTCCTGACCTGATATTAGCGGCGACAAAATCAGCATCATACATATCAATCTCGGTCGTTCCTGCCCCGCCGGCGCCGCCTTCCGTTATATATGCGCCCACTGGCAATCTCGGTCTCAACAGTCCATTCCCATCAGTCCAATAAGAAAGAGGGGCTTGAGCATATGGCCTGTTCGGCATTGTCCCGTTCACCAATCCGTTCTCCGTCCCAACGGTATAGCCTGCCAAGACCTGCGCCGCGCCCGCTGTCCCGTACTCCCCCCCTTCACCCTGTAATATAAAATTTGAGCCGTTATAAATCAAGGTGAGGTAACTTCCGGTAACAGGCCCGGCCTTTACCGCATTGCCTTTGACGTCTCTGATCGCGATGGCACTCGTACCGTTTACATTCAGCGTAGCCCCTGCGGAAATCGCCGTGTGGAGTTTCAGCCGGAGTGTCACTCCGTCCGAAAGCGTAAGACCGGATATCGTCGCCGTCAGCGCGCTCCCCGTGCCGGAGGTGGTGACAGGTACGGCTTGCTTGAGCCCGTGCGCATCTCCTACGGTCTGGCTGTGGTCGTACGCCGTTTTCCCCCTGTCCCCCCGGTAAGCCGTCGAAGACGTCTCCCCCAGAGCCAGGCTCTGCGAGATCTCGACATAAGAGGACCCGCCCCAACGGTATGTCCTGTTTGTGTCCTTGGCGATATAGATCTTCCCCGTCTCCCCTGTCCCCGGGAAAGAACCCATTGACGCGTATTCCAGTACATCGTCGACGTATGACGGAAGCTGCGCGGCCGGTACCCGCCCGTCCGAACCAAGCTCCGCGACTCCGCTCGCCGAGCCCTTCTGCGCTGTCGGAATTGCCCCGACATCCGAGGCCGTAATCGTGACGTCGGAGGAAAGCGCCTTGTTGTTTACCTTCCGCGTAGTCGGCACGCTCGCCGCCTTCGCCGCAGCTTCCGCCGCGTCCGCCTTGGCCTGTGCGCCCGCCGGCGTCTCCTTGGAAGCCTCCAGCCCGCTGAGCGCCCCGTCGATTAAATCCATGTTGCCGTTTATGTCGGCTACGTTGAAAAATTCCTCCGCTGCCGGTTTCTTGAAACCGTAGTTTGTCGTCTGTGTCGCCATTATAAAATCGCCTCATTTCTCAGTTGATAATAAGTGTATCCCGCTAAATGTCCGTAAGTAAAAGCCGAAAGTGTAATATACTGGTTGTAAAGCAGGGAAAGATCGACCGCCATGTTTGCCGGGACAACCCGTTCGAGCAAAGCGTCAACCTCGTCGTAAAACCCCTTTGCCGCCAACGCGACCCTGACCGTCAGTGTATACCTCCCCGCGTCGAGGGAAACCGTATACCCGCCCTCGCCGCAGAGATTCTTGAGCTTCTCATTCAGTGAAGCCATCGTGTACGGCGTCTGCTCATTCAGCTTTGTGAGAATCCGAAACCGCCTCAGTTCAAGCGCGTCGGTGCCCTTCGGCGTAATGCCGAGCAGTTTCTCCCAGCGCGCGGCCCCGTTTTCGGTCAGCGTCGTTAAAAATATGTCGTCGGCCATACCGCCCCTGGCGGCGCCCAAGGCGTCAAACTGCGCCTGCTCCGCGTTTGCGATTTCGGCAAAATCCCCGATCTCCCGCAATACCGGCGGCAGATAGTCGATTATGTTCATAGCTGCGCCACCGCCCCCAAAATCGGAATCGTGTTTGCGTCCAGGGCGAGATTGGCCGCCTCCCCGTTGATCGTCGTGCCTTGTACGTCCATAACGCCGGAAACGGAGAGTATAGCCTGCTCAACCCAGCTGACCCTGACATAGATCTGCGCACTGTCCGCCCAGCTTTCGGCAAGCTCGGATAAGTACCCGGCAATCGCTTCCCGGATGTACGTTTCGACGTCGGCCCATATAAATCCGCTCGAAAGCGCAATGTCCGACGCGATATCAATAACCGTGCCCGAAACCGCCTCGACCGTTACGACATGCCCGATCGGCGCGAGTCCGAACCCCTCGCCCTCGTTTTCTCCCGGATCGATGGTGGCTTTTATAAGCGAAATAAGCTCGTTCGACGGCACGCCGTATTCCGAGGAAATGACCGTCAGCTTCACCGTGCCCCCGCCGTTCCACGCGGGCGTGACCTTTACCCCGCCGACGCCCGCAATCGCGTTTACCTTTGCCTTGTAGTCCGCGACATTCCCGCCGAACGCCTGGGAGGAGATATTCAAATAGTACCGCGCCCGGAGCGAGGCGTCGCCCTCCTCGTTCTCGCCGGCAATCAGGACGTCGGAAAGCACCGCGCTCCCCAGCCCGGAAACGTACTCGATTGGAAGTAACGTCCCGAAATAAAGGTTTCCCGCCTCCCCCGCCGTCTCGCAGGTCAATTTAAATATGCCCGTGCCGATTCGTTCCGTAACCGCAAAAACCAGCCCCCCGCCCGAAAAGCGCAGCCCTGTGGTAATGTCCATGTAAGCGCCCGAGGCGCCGAAAAACTCCCCCCGCCGGACGGCGAACGTCGCGGCATTGCGGGTAAGTCCCCGCTCCGCCGCCTTTTTGTCGAGATCGGAGCCCGTCGCCGTGTCCGCAAAGCCCCTGTCCGCCGTCGCTTCCAGCGCGATGTAAGCCTGCGCGAGCTGCGCCGCCGCGGGCGCGAGCGCGTTGTAGATCACCGAGCCCTCGCGCTTGTCGTAGCTGTCGCTGACGGACGCGAGCATCGATTCAAGAATCGCTTCAAAAGTCATGTGCTCATACATTGTTCCTGTCCACCTCCATAATGACCGAGCCGTTGCCGCTCGTGACGGTAAAAGCCGCCGTCATTTTATCCTTGTTTTTTGTAAATGTGAAATCCCCGACGCCTGAAATCCGGTCGTCCACGCTTAAAGCGTCCTCAATGGCGCTCTGCAGCTCCCGCTGGATCAGGTCGAAGCTCCGCCCCTCCAGGCTTTTTGTCTCCACGCCGTAGTCGAAGCTGAATATCACATGCTCGTACCGCTCCGTGTTCAGACATAAAAATACGGCCTGCCGCAGCGCGTCAAGGCCGTCGATCGTGCCCGAGATCCGTTTCTTTTGAGTGTCGATCGTCCATGTTTTCGACGGCTTTGGTTTTTCCGCCGCCGCGGCTGTCGCCGCCGGTGTCAGTTGCATAACTGATCATCTCCTTTTTAAAATCCTCCCTTAATCCCCGCCGGAGGCCTGGGGGGAACGGGGTCCCCGGCAAATTTCATTTGCCGGGGTGATTCAGGGGGGGACTGGTCCCCCTCTGAAAACGCATCCGGCTGAGCCTCGGCGAAGCCCATCGTTTCCGCAGAAACGATATGCGTTTATATCCTGTCCAAAATTAAATAATCGCTTTTCCCCATGTGGATCACCAATACCTTGTCCCCCGCCGAAAGCCCCGGCCGGATCACGGTTTCCCCGTACCGAAGCTCGGTGACGCTCTCGGTCGCGCTTAAAAATTCGGAAGATAGAATAAACCGCTGGTCGATTTTTACGCTTAAGGGGGACGCGGATAAAACCGTCCCGTAGTAAAGCTTTTTTTCGTAAGCCTTCGCCGCGTCGGCGGCGATCGTTTTGATCTGCCTGTATAAATCCATTTCAGTCAGCCGCCTTTAATGTCAGATCCATCGTGTAGTCGTTCCCGCTGAATGTGTGGGTTGCGTCCTCGATCAAATAAAACTGCCCCGCGCCGATGGATGATACCTCAACGTAGACCGCCTTCCCCGCGCGGCAGGAAACGTCGCCCATTGAGGAGAGCTTGAATGATTTGCCGAGCTTGTTTTTTTCTTTAAGCAAAGCCTCCCCCTTCTGGTTGATCATCGCGGCGTTTAATTCCGCGTCGACGACTTCGTAATGCTGTAAAATCCCCCACTTCGCAATATTGCCCTCGTCCTTGTATAGATAAGGCACCCGCTCTCCCCGTTTTTTGTCGTCCTGCGCCAGTATGATGACGTTATACGTGTCGTCGTCGATGCTTTCCTTGTACGTGTACCCCGAAAGCATGCTGTAATCGCCGAGCACGAGTGATAGCCGCATGTCCGCGATGTCCGAAAGCGTCAGCTTCCCCGCGTCGTCGTATAAAACATAGAGCCTCCTTGTATTATGTGTCGTTTCGGAAAGCGCCTCGGTGATCATGTCGAGAAGCTTCTGGTTGTCGAATGATAGCTTCGGGATCGCGTATTTCGTGTCGGCGGTCGGGCCGAGCTTGATGTTGAAATCCCCCGCGATCTGCTTTAAGATCCCGGTCGCGGTCTTCCCGGTAAAATTGTATGAGTAGTTGTACATCAGATAACGGATCTGGTCATAGGCAGTCGCGGAAAAGGTTTCCCCGTCGCTCGCTTCGACGGAAAACAGATACCCGTGAAATATGACGTCGCCGTTTACCTCGAGCCTTATAATATCGCCGCAATTAAGCTCGAAGCCCGACTGAACGGAAAACTGGTCCCCGCCCAAAAAGGAAAACTCAAGACTTCCGGCCCGCCCTTCCCTTTGCGTCTTCCAGGTCAGGGACGTCACCGGCAGCTCGAAGGAATTCCCCTTTTTGTCTTGTGCCAGAAGCTGGTATTCCATCGGCAGTAAATTTGTAACACCCATATCCTGCCCTCCTTACCTCAGGCGTATCTGGTCCTCGGGAAACAATACGTCGCCCGGTTTCATCCCGTTTAACAGCGCAATCCCGGCCGCGAGATTTCCGTCGCCTAAGTATTTCTTCGCGATGATCCAGAACGTGTCCTCGTTCTGCCTGACCGTGATCGTCGCGGGTACCGTCCGCCCGGCCGGCCGCTCCGACTTGATTGTCGTTCCGCTGCCGTCTACGATCTCCACCTTGGCCGGCCCGTAAAAAACGTATTGTTTCAGCCCGAGTTTGTACTGGATTTCGCCGACCGTGCCCCCTTCCTCGGAATAGGTGAAGCTTTCGATCGAAACCGGCCAGTTTAGATTGATCGTGCCGGTCATCGTCAGCCGGATCGGGCGCAGCGTCGACGCCCATTTCTGAATTGTCTGGACGTAATGCATCGGCTCAAAAAACTTCCCCGACGTAACATGCGTCCTGTCCGCCGGGAAATACCCCTCGATGTCGAGCTCCGGGAGCTTTAGGCCCTTGATGACGTTGATTTCCCCCGTGTTCAATAGGTCGTAGGTCTTGTTCGAGCCGCCCTGCGAAATCTCCAGCTTCTCGGGCAAAACCGGCAGCTCGATAATTTCCTGTAGATTGTTGAAGCTTAAATAAATGTGGTAGTCGCCCATTGTTATGATCATTCCTTTCCCTAGCGCTTCAATGCACAAAAAGATCTTGGAGCTTGAATTTTTTCAAACCTTACACCCCCCATGCGACGGCGCTTGACGCCGCGATCTCAACGCTCAGCGCCCGCTCGATCTTCGAAACCATGTCTTTTACGTTGCTCTCGTTGTGGATATCCCCGGTCGTGACCGCGACCGTCGGCGTCAGCGTGACAAAATTGTGGATGCTTTGCTGCTCCGCAAGACCGCGCATGGTTCTTAAATCCTCGGTTGAAAGCTCCATGCTGTCGCTCATGCCCGACGTGTTGGCCGCCGTCTGGCCGGCGCTTGCCTCGATATTTGCGACGCTGTCTCTGATCGACTCCCCGCCTAGCATGTCTTCATAATTGTATTTGTCTTCAAGCCCCGAAGTATTGGACGCTTTGTTTGCGTTTTTCGCGGCTGCTACTATGCTGTTGTTTTGCGTTTTCCGCAAAAGCGCGTCTCTTTGCGCTGCCAGCGACTGGCGGTTCCACTCCTCCTGTTTCGCCGCCTTGTTGGCCTCGACTCCCGCGATATAATCGTGGAGCTCCGCGTTCCTCTTTGCTTTTTCCGCCTCGTTTTCTAACTGCGCGTCTGTCCCGAACGTCACATGTCCGATGGCCTCGATGGAAATCCCGGGTATTGTGTTAACAAGGGCAATCAGGGAGTTGATGTGATCGATGCACCCGTTGATAAAATTCTGGAGGATCATCAGGCCAGTGGCCCGTAGGTCGCCGAGCACGTTCTCGATCCCGACACCGGCCTCCCTGAACCTGATCACAATTGAGCTCCAGCCGTTCGTAAGCCGGATTAACATATTGTTAAAAGCGATTCTGATATTATCCCAGGCTATTATCGCGACGTTTTCGAGATATGTAAGCGCGTTTTGCAGGCCGCCCACATAATTAATAAAAGTGATAATTCCAGCAACAACGGCTACTATCAACATAACAATTAACAGCAGCGGGCAGCCGAAGAGTGTTGTATTCAGCAGCTTCTGGGCAACAGTCCATTTAAGCGTTAGTACATTTAATATCTTTTGAGCAGTACTAAGAGCTGCCATTCCTCCAAGAATAAACCAGATAATCGGCTCAATTACCCCCCAGTGGTCGACAAAAAATGCCGCGACCGCCGAAATTGTTGTCAAAAAATTGGCCAGCTTCGACGCCATTTTATTGATTCCTTGCAGAATAATGCTTACTAGCGCGTTAAAATTCTCGCTCTTAGCTATTGTGTTTAATCTGTTGAGAACGGGTTCGAGTGTGCTCATCGCGTTATTTTTAATAGTACTCCAGATTTGTCCAAAGGTTGTGGGCATGGCGTTGAACCTGCTCTCGATTTCGCCCGCCGCGCCGAATACTGCGTTTTTTAAGACCTCGGCGCCGATCCCGCTCTGGGCTGCCATTTGCCCGACGGCGTCTACATCCGTTCCCATATATGCGGCAAGCGACTGGGCGACTGCCGGCGCGCCTTGGAGCACCTTCGTAAACTCGTCCCCCCTCAAGACTCCGTCGGCCAGCGCCTGAGTCAGTGAATCCATCGATCCGTTTGCCTCAGCCGCGGTTGCTCCCGCAACGGTGTATGCCTGTCGCATCAGCTTTGTAAATGCGATTGCCTGGTCGTTATTTCGAAATGCGCCCCCTGCTGCCGAACTGAGATTTGCTACCGAAGCGGCAATATCGGAATAAGAAGCCCCCATGCGCTGCGCTGTCTGAAAAACCTTGCTTTGTAGTTCCCCGGTTGATTGCGTGCCGTCGTTGATCAGGCTGATCTGTGCGTTTGCTTGAACCATCGTGTCATATAATTGGGCGCCCGCTTGGCATGACCTTGTGATGCCTTGGGTCACAGCAGATATTGCGGGAACTAATCCCAAGGCTTTGGTTATCCCGCCTTTCATACCCATATTAAAGTTGGCCTGCATTTTATTTGCCTTCTCAAATGAACCTGCTATATTGTTGTATAGCGCCGACGAGTTTTGCATTGCCGCAAAACTGTCATATAGTACCAATGCTTCCTGAGATGTTGCCATTTTTCATTTTCCTCCTTCCCTAACTTTGCGTCGAATTATAATTTTATATAAAAAAGCACTTGCCGTTTTAGCAAGTGCTTTTTATCGCTTATTTTTTCAAAATGCTATAATTGAACCGTCTTGTTGGCCGTGCCATATGGCCGCCTCTTATTGAAAAGCGTCATTATTTTTATTGCATTAGGATCGTATTTTTCCACATAAAACGAAATATACGACGGCGCCCCGTCTTTTTCATAAGTAATAATCAAATACTTTGTAACCGATTTATTGCTGATAATACCTGTTCCTAACGAAACCCCGTTTCCCCCGAAAAGCAGACCGTTGTAAACTGAATTTTGTATCTCCGTATCTTTAAGAAGGACCATATCATAGATCTTTGAAAAATCAAGGGTAAACGTAACTTCGCTTCCCCATATGATAATTTTGTCTGCGCAATAATATACAGCACAGCAGATCTTTTGTGCCAGCGGCAGTCCGGAAAAATGAAAAAAATATCCTTTGACAAGATACCCGATTTTTTCTTTTTCGTCTTGCATTAATTTTCTTCTATTTATACTCCATTTGATGCCCCATTTGATGCCTAGAACAACCAAGAAAATCAAAATAGCAAAGAGTACCAAAAAAACAATTGCCCAACTCGTAGCATCATCCATAATAGACCCCCGCCCCCTTTTCTTCTATCCAATTATACCCAGAACTTCAATTTATTTCAATAAGCATCCCGGTATTTTTCGTTTTTCCCTATTCCACCCATACCGATTTCTCATAAACAGCCAAATAAAAAAGCACCCGCCATACTAGCCGGTGCTGATTTATAAATTGACCGTCTTGTTGGCCGTGCCATATGGCCGCCTCTTATTGAAAAGCGTCATCATTTTTATTGCATTAGGATCGTATTTTTCCACATAAAACGAAATATACGACGGCGCCCCGTCTTTTTCATAAGTAATAATCAAATATTTTGTAACCGATTTATTGCTGATAATACCTGTTCCTAACGAAACCCCGTTTCCCCCGAAAAACAGACCGTTGTAAACTGAATTTTGTACCTCCGTATCTTTAAGAAGCACCATATCATAGATCTTTGAAAAATCAAGGGTAAACGTAACCCCGCTTCCCCAGATGATAATTTTGTCCGCGCAATAATATACAGCACAGCAGATCTTTTGTGCCAATGGCAGTCCAGAAAAATGAAAAAAATATCCTTTGACGAGATACCCGATTCTCGCCTTTTCTTCCCGCATTTCCTTAGTCTGTATCCAACTTACTTTTCCTGTCTTTATGTCCCTATAATAGAAAATAATTAATCCAACAATAACACCTAGAAAAGCAAAAATAAGTTCCAAAATATATCATCTCCCGGATCAAACGTTGCCGTTTGTATATAATCCAATTATACCCAGAATTTCAATTTATTTCAATAAGCATCCCGGTATTTTTCGTTTTTCCCCGCTCCGCCCATACCCATTTCTCATAAGCAGCCATATAAAAAAGCACCCGCCATATTAGCCGGTGCTATTATAATTCGACTACTCCGCCATGTTTGCGGGGGCGTATGTTAAAAAGCAGACCCATAATCCATGCGGAAAATTTGTCGCTGCTTACGTCAAATGCCATATAGCCCATTTTCCCATTGTCATTATATGTAATCGTCAGATATTTTGAAACAACCTTTGTTCTCTTTTCCTTAACCCCTCCGCCAAGGATTGCCCCGGTCGTCCCTAAAAACATTGCGCCAATAATTGCCCCGCTTGTATCATTATAATAATCCTTTTGAAAGCCCACTTTTTTTCTTGTAGATATGTCAGTTACCTTGTCGAGGTCAAGATGATATTGCATCCCTCCACCGATGACAATGATATTATCCTTGCAATAAAGTACATTGCAAAAGGCATCCGGTGCCAGCTGCAAACCGCCGACATGATAAAAAAGTCCGGCCTTAATGCAATGAAGCTTTCTTTTTGCGATAAAACGGCTCACTTTTTTTCTTAAAAAATAAAAAACCAAGAATATTAATCCTGCAAGCATCAAATAAGAAATAATTTTCGTTAATATATCTTTCATGCAAATATTCCCCGCCTTTCATATCTCTATCCAATTATATCCAAAATATTAATATGGTTCAATATAAAAGCCGGTATTTTTCGTTTTCCCCGCTCCGCTCATACCGATTTCTCATAAACAGCAATATAAAAAAGCACCCGCCATACTAGCCGGTGCATTGACTATAAATTGACCGTTTTACCCTTTGTGGATGAGCGCTGGCGGAACAACCGAATCAAATCCCGGGCCGGATATTCCTGTTTCGTCACATTAAACCTGAGATATTCCGTTCTTCCGTCCTTTTCATAAGTGATTACCAGATAATTGGTAACATATTTTACTTTTCTTGTAGACGTATATCCCCCAATTACTCCATCCGGACCATAAATCGACTGCTCTTCGGGGACCAAAGCGGTTCGCACATCCTGCGTAAGCGCCATGTCATAAATTTTATCAAGTGCGAGGTGAAACGTATGGCTGCTACCGGTAACTGTGATTTTATCCGGACAATAATAGAGTGTGCAGGCAATTCCGCTTGCAATGGGTAGCCCTGAAAAATGGCAAAAAATAATTTTTTTGATATACCCGATTCTTTTCTTTTCCTCTATGGCGATATTATTTTGTTCTTTCCGAAGAAAAATACTCGTTATGAGGCCCATAAACACAAATGAAAGGAGCGAGATGACGAAAAAAAACGTAAGTCCGTATATAAGTGCAGCAACCCCAAAAGATATGCCCTCCTTAAGCGGCTGCGCCGCCATGCCGATACCGATGGCGGCGGAAACGATTGCCACCCCAATAAAATGAAAAAGGCATCCGTTCTTTTTTTTCGACTGATATGCTTTTTTAGGATCGGGTGCCTTTCCCTTTCCGTTCGCTTTCGCACCGCAGTTCGGACAGCGTTTTTTTCCGTTTAATTCCGCTCCGCAATATTTGCAGCATGTTTCCATGGAAATTCTCCTTTACGGGGTATGTTACTGTTATTATACTCCATTCTGGTTTGAATTTCCATATTAATGGCCGGTATTTTACCGTTTCCGCCTCGCCTTCGCCGCCTCGCGCTTCTCGTTTTCAACATAAAGATCGATCGATGCGTAGATAAACGCCCGCTCGCGCTGCGAAAGCCGCAGAAGCTCCCCCGGCGTGATTTTTAATTTGAGGAGGGCGTAGTGGGCGTAGTTCGCCTCATAGTCGCCCTCCTCGATCAGTTTTTTGCCTCGTCTTTTAGCTCCGTCATATCCTTGTCGTAGCCGTTGATCTCCTGTACCTTCTCAAGTAAAGTCGCGTATTCCCCGGCCGTCAGCATCTTTTTGATAAGCATGTCCGCGCCTAATACCCCGTAGCTGTCCTGCAAAGACGCGTCGTTTAAGTCGGGGTACACGACGCAGGCGACGACGAGCTTGCCCGTGTAAAGGTTAAAATCCGTTTTCTCAGTCTCCATGTATTTGTTTTTGACGATCTTGGTGCAGCTTTTTCGAAGCGCCTCGTTTTCCGTCTCGGGAAGCGCTCGAATCTCCCACAATACCGGGCTCCCGTCCTCTTCGGTAAAACGGTTTGACACCGCGACCTTCATGTTTTCGATCTGTTTTGCGTTTTGCATCAGAAATGCGCTCAGTCCGCTCATATGCTGTTACCTCCATAAAATAATTTGTTGAAAGGGCGGAGGCGCACTCCGCCCTCAGAGTGTCGAAAAGGTATATTTTGGGAATTGTTAAGGGGCCGAAGCCCCTTAACTTGGGATAAGTCCGCAGGCGGACATGCGCCGCCGAAGGACACACTAACCCGCGCCAATCGGGCGCGAAACCGGGGGTACCGGGTACCCCTTTGAATTTTTACATCGACGGCTTGTTAAAGCTGTCTAAAATGTCGATGTCCTCAAACGTAAAATCGATGTCCTCGTCGAGGAAATCGGAATCGACGTCAAGCTTTGCCATAATCACGCTGTCCAAGTTGACGTCGCGTAAAATAACCGTCTGGATACCGACGGAGCTCGACGGGTCCTCGTTGACTATTTGCACGTCAAAATACGTGTCGACGCCGCTTTTGATGTAGCTCAGCATCATCTGGCGAAACTTCGTCGTCACATAATAGAGGTTCGCGCTTCCCGACCCCTTCCAGCCCTTGGCCTTGTGCTGCGTCCCGCGCCGCCCGAGCGTTTTGCCCTCGGCCTTGTCCTTTTCGACCTTGGCCTCGATGTTTCTGAGATAGAACATCTCCTCGCGTACGCCGCCAATGATCGCGTAGGCTCTGCCTTCCGTCCCGTTTATGGCGTCCGATAATTTCATAAAGCCCATTATTCTGCCTCCCCAACAGTAATAGTCGCATAGATCTTCTCAACGCTGTCGACCGGCTGCAAATATGCCTCCAGCACCACCGCGTCGATGGCCGCGCCCGCGCTTACCGAAATGTCGTTTTCCGAGTCGAAATCCTGCAGCGCGCCCATGGCCTCATACTCCGACGCAAGCCTGATCGCGTATGCCTTGATCGTGTTGCGCCCGTCCGAGTCGTTGCCGATCCTTCCGATGTAGTTTAAGGTGCAGGCCCTCTGTAAATCGTTCAGATAACCGTCAAGGGCGCGGATCACCCGGTTTTTCGATAAAGCGTAATTTTTGGTGTCGCCGTAGGTAACGAGCGTGTTGATGTCCTGTTCGACAACGATGTGCCCGTAGTTTTCGGCAAAAAGAAACTCGCCGGACCGAAGCGCCGCTTCGATCTCGCTGTTTGTGTAGACCGTGTCGACCGCGATTGCGCCGTCGTATTCCGTGTAGGTAAGCGACTCGGCGGCCCCGGCGCCGGCGGTCGCCCCCCCGACCCATGCGACGGCTTTCGTTTTGTCGATCACAGTGCCGTCGTCCAGAATGACGCCGTTCTTGACGGAAATCACGCCCTCGTAATCCGCCGCGGCGTAGTCGGCGAGCACGACCTGGATTTTCCTGCCCTCTTCCTCGCGCATCCGCCTCGCGAAGGCCGCGGCCAGCGCCTTGATCTCGCTGTCGTCGACCGGAATTGCCATCACGTCGAATGTCGCGGCCGCCGCCGTATTGAGATACGCCGTGTAGTTTCCGGCGGTCGCCGTTCCGTCCGCGCCTCCCGTAAGCGGAGTGCCCGCCGTCGCCATCAAAGCGCCCGTTCCCGAAAAGCTGACAAAATCGTTTGCCTGAAGCCCGGTAATCGCTTCGACCGTCTGTGTCTCGATTTCCGTAAGCCCGACATAGGTCGTCACGTCGAATTCTGTGTCGTCGTCGGCGTTGACCGCGACCGCGACCGTGATATCGTTGCCCCTCGTCCCCGCGTACTTCGCCGTGATCGTCAGGTTTTCGGCCGTTGCCGTCGCCTTTGTACCGCCGCTGTTTACGCGATATAAAAGTACCGTCTGCGCGTGCTTGAACGCCTCCCTTAAAAGCAAAATCTCATGGCTGTAGTAGCCGAGCCTTGCAAAGGTATCCTCCCCCGCCGTAATCGTCGTCAATGTGCCTTCCGGCCCCCAATTCAGGGCAACCGGCATGGTGAGCACACCCCGCTCGCCTGCAAAGGCGGCCTGTTCGTTTTTGGCGGCCACGTTGATATAGACCCCCGGACGCGCCTTGTTCTGATTTTTCCATGTTCCTCCGGCCAATTAGACCACTTCCTTTTTCATAAAATTTTGAATCGCGGCTTTTGCCGCGTCAATCGTGTATTCCCCGCCGGAATCGAGCACCACGCCTAAGATGCTCTTTTCCATCGGCGAAAACCGCTTTGACTTCTGGATCTGCGCGAGAGAGAATTTCGGCGCGCCTCCCGTTTCCGGGACGGCCGCGCCGCCTGTGCTTTTTTTAGCCATTTGACACCTCCATATTAATATCAGTAACCTGCGGAACGTCGTCCGCGCCGATCAGCGAGAACCAGACAAATGATAAGTAAAAATATAAAATGCCTTCCTTGACCTCGTACCGCGCGCCCTTCACCCGCAGTACTCCGTCCTCCGTGTCCACATACCGGAAAAGCTCGTAGAGCGCGTCCCCGACTGTATAAAGCTCGCTGTTCTGACTTGCGCTCTCCGACGGAAAGTACTGAATTTCGAACTCCGCCCCGGCTCTCTGCCTGCGGTTTAACTCCTTTGTTCCCGACGAGCTTTTCGCAATGATGAAAAACGCGGGACGCTCCATCCCCTGCGCGACCTCCTCGCCGTACACCGGGATGTCCGGGTAAAGCCCGTCGAGCTTTGCGGAAATTCCATTTCTGATCTGTAAAATCGTCATAATTACGACCGTTCCTTTTCCGGGCCGTCCCCTTGCCCTCAAGTCGGGGAGTTAAGCCCGCGTTTTCTTTTTTTATGCCTTTGTTGCCCTCCTGACCCTTACTTCCTTGTGGGTGGCGTAGGCGGAGGGCTCTCCCGCCTGCTCGAAGGCGGTTGTCGCCCCGTTTTGCGTCACCGTGATTTTGCATCCCGCCTTTACCGGAGCCTCGGCCGGCAAAAAAATAAGCGCGTCAAAGTCGATCTCGCTTGCGCTTTCGGTCTGGTCGGCGCGTTTTGCCGGCTTTGATAGCCTGCACCTGCCCGAATAAACCGTCTCCGGTCGAAGCTCCGTCTCCTTTGTGGCCGGATTCTTGATCCCCGTGTAGCCCGTTATGACGCATTCGCCGTCAAAAAGGCCGTTTATAGCCTCCTTTGCCGCCCGAAAGGCGGCGGTCAGGTCCGTCATGCTACCACCCCGCCTTTCGGTAACGGTCAAGCTGCGCCACGTAATTTTTTAAAAACGCCATGCCCGGGTTTTCCATGTATCGGTTTTCCGCCGTACTGACAGCCGGCCGGAAAGCTACCTCTATGTCCCCTTCGCTGATCGACTGTACTGCCCCGGTCGCCGGGGCCTCGCTGCCGAAATTCCCGGCACGGTATAGGTCGATTGCCATGCTGAGTACGACATTGGAAAGCCCCGTCGGCACTCTGTCGATCCGGCAGTAGTTTTTTACCATCTCCTCCGCCTGTTCATATGCAAACTCCGCCTGATATTCCTTGCTTTCGTCATCCTGGATTCCCAGTAAAACCTTCAATTTTGGTATGCTCAAATCATCACCGCCTTTGATAAGACAACGGCATACTGCCGCACTTAAAACGTAAAATTAACCGTATTCCGGGGAATTCACTTCCCCGAAATACACCCTAACCCGCGCCAATCGGGCGCGAAACCGGGGGTATTTCGGCCCGAAATCAAAGATTTCGGGCCGAATATCTAGGGGGTATCGGATACCCCCTAGAATCTATCCTATGAGTTTTACCGCCATGCTCGCGTCCAGCGTCTTGATCCCGTATAGGATGTCAAGCGAAATCGTGTCCTTTTTGTTGTTGCTGTTGTACTGGTACACAACGCGCACACCCATGCCCCGGTCGTTGATGATCGCGGCCTTCGCGGCGCCGAGCGGCAGCGAAAGCGGCCGCGTGACAAGCGCCAGCGCGTTTTTGTGAAACGCGAGGCTGTGCGTCTGACGGACGGCATAAACCTCGGCCGCCGTGTAATCGGAAAGCAGCGGCATGTCGATCGCGATCTCTGCGATAGCGCTGGAATTTCCCGTGCCGTCCTCCGTGAAGCGGTATAAACGCCCCTCGAGGATAAAGCCGTCGCCGGCCTTGACCGTTGCCGAGGCCCCGCTAAGCGAGGAAAGCCCGATGGTTTTCCCGTCTTTGCTTCCGGTGACCCGATAGCTCGTGGCCGAGCCCGCCGTCGTGGCCAGCGTGTCGGGCGCGTTTTGGTCCATGTACGTGTCGAGCGTGTAGACCCGCCCGAGCTCCGCGTTTCTGAGCGTCTGCCCGTTCCCCGCGTAGGCGACCTTCGATAGGTTGTCGGTCAGCGCGTAGCGGTACTTGTGCGTCGGATGGAGTACCAGGCGGCGCGTGTCAAGCGGCACCTTGGCGAGATCCAGTGTTTTGCTTAAGGAAGCGATATCCGCAAGGTTCGTCGGGGATGCGGTGGCGGTGACCGACGCCGAAACGTTTGCGACCTCGTTTAATAAATCCTGGTCGATCGCTTGGGCTACCGCCCGCATCGCCGGCTGTATCAGCTGTTCGGAAAAGTCGGAAATGTCGAGCGTGAGCTCCTTTGACGTGACCGTAAAGGATACGTCGCGGTGACGGTCGAGCCTGACCGCGACGCTTCCCTCGGTGGCGTCCTGCGTGATGATCGCGTCGGTAAAATTGTGCGCCACAAACGCGGGCGGTTTGCGCACCATCACCGTGTCGCCCACCTGCGCGAATTCCGCCGAGTAATCGCGGTGCACAAGGTTTGCCATGACAAGATTGTTCTCCAGCACAACGAGCGCCTCGCGTGCGATGATGTCCGGAGTCAATAATGTGTTCGCCATTTTGTTTTCTCTCCTTTATAAACGTTATTTTTGTTTGTCGCGCCATGCCCGGTACTGGGCCATGGTCATTTTGGATGGGTCTTCGCCCGCGCCGTCCGGCTTTCCCGCCCCCGCGCCTCCCGTCCCTTCGATGTTTGACGTTTGGATCTCAAATAAATAAGGGTCGGACGCCTTGAGGGAGGCAAGGTCGAGTCCCTCGAGCGCCCCGTCGTCTGAAAGCCTCAGCCCGCTTAAGTCAAGAAGCGACTTGATCGCTTTCGGGTTTCTCCCCTTCTCGGCCAGAATAGCCGAGTCGAGCGCCGCCTGAAGCTTTGTCTGCTCGATCTGACTGTTTAGCGCGTCGGTGTCTGCTTTGTACTTCTCCTGTAGCTCGGAAAGCTGTTTTGTAAGCTCTCCGTTTTCCTCCGCGCTCTTTTTCAGCGCGTCGATGTCGCGGTCGCGTTCCGAGAGCTGCCCCGTAAGCGCCGCGATTTTCCCGGTTTCCTCCTGAAGCCGCGAGCGCGGAACAAAACCCTTCATTTCCTCCGTGTATAAGCTGAGAGTCTTTTCCGCCTGCTCCTCGCTGAGCCCCAATGCCGTTAGCTGTTCTTTTGTCATAATCTCCTCCGTATCTGCGCCTTCGTTTTGTTGTCGCGGCCTCGCTCCGCGCCGGGCGCTCCCGTTTTTGTCGCTGCGGGACCAGCGAAATATTCAGGCCGTTTTACGCCATACCCGGGGCATAAAAAAACCGCCCTCTTGGCGGTTAAACGCATAATATGCTTTAGTATGCGGCGCTCGACGCGGCGATTTCGACGTCCAGAATCCGCGCGATTTCATAAGCGATTTGCCTGATGTCGAGCCCGTTGCGGATGTCCCCGGTGTTGATCGTAATGTTCGGCGTCAGCGTAATGGGCTTTTGTGAACTCTTCGCCTCCATGGATGCCCGCATGGCCGCCAGGCTCTCGTTTGAAATATTGACGCCGGCGCCGATGCTCGATGCGCTGTCCGCTATGGCTTTTGCATAATTTTGAATGCTTTCGAGGCTGTCCGAGATCGCGCTTCCCCCGCCCATGCCGCTGTAGCTGTATGTGTTCTCAAAATCGGAAGTCGCGTTGGAAGGCAGTTGCATTTGGGCCGAGGCATCCTGATATGAGGTGCCAAAGGAACTCATATCAAACCCGTCGCTTCCTAATGAACTGCCGGTATTAAACTTATCCATAAGGTCGGATGATACGTCCGGTATTCCCGGCACTCCTTGTCCAACGCTGCCCGGGTAAATAGTCTTGTTTGCCTCTGCCCTGAAAGGTAATCATAATTTTCCGTACTTTGTTGAACCTGATCCGACTTCCCGAACCCGAAAAAGCCCCCGATCTTGTTTAATATATTTCGTAATCCCTCAAATCGTTTTGCCAGTACAGCGATTGCAGCCACTAGCCCTATTATAATTATCATGAACCATGTTATAGGGCTTGCAAGCAATGCTACGTTTAATCCTTTTTGCGCTACGATCTGCGCAAAAGTCGTGCCCGTTAACAGTGCATTTTTTGCCGCTTGAACATTTGCCCGGAAAGCTGCGACTGCCGCCAACCCGTTTGAAATCGCCTGTCGTGCATTAAGGACCAGTAAAATCGCGGCATATGCGGCAATTGCAGCCGCGATCCCCCAAATGATCGGCTCAAATACTGTCCATTGTGTAGTAAAGAGCGAAGCGACAAACAAAATAATTGTAATCAGTCCCGATAGAACCCATGCGATGTTTTCGATCCCGCTTAAAAGGCTGTTTACAAAAGCGTCGAAATTTTTGCTGCTTGCGATCTCATTGAATCTGCCGAGAACCGGTCCGAGCGCGTCCATCGCGCCGGTTTGTATGTTGTTCCAGATTTGCCCGAAGGTCATCGGCATGGTATTGTATCTTGCTTCGATGGCATCCGCCGCGCCGAACATCGCGTCCCTGAAAACGTCGGCGCTGATCCCCTCCTGGGTCGCCATCGTTTGTAGCGCGGCGACATTCGTCTGTAAATGGTCCGCCAAAGCCTGCGCGGCCACCGGCGCGCTTTGCAGAATGGATCCAAATTCGTCCCCCTGTATGGTGCCGTCGGCCAATGCCTGCGTCAGAGAGTCCATTGACCCGTTCGCCTGCTCTGCGCTCGCACCCGCGATCGTAAATGCTTGCCGCATAAGCTGGGAAAACCGGATGGCCTCGTCGTTGTTGTTGAACACGCCACCGGCCGCCGTCCGGAGGCCGATTACCGACGCTGCCATGTCGGAATAGGAAGTCCCCGTGTGTTGCGCCGCCTGGGCAACTTTGCTTTGAAGCGCTTCCGCCGACTGCATTCCGTCGCCGATCCGGCCAAGCTGTGCGTTTGTCCGAACCATGGTGTCGTAGAACTGAGCCGCTGTCTCGCATGTTCCTGCAATGGCTTTGCTCACTGAAATAAAACTGCTTGCCAATTTAATTGCGTTGGATACCCCGCTCCAAACGCTTTTATTGGATTTTTTTTGTGCGTCATCCATTTCTTGAATTGATTTAGCCGTGTTGTCACCGGCAGATGAATCTTGCGTAACCCGGGATAATTGACTATTGTTGTCTGGTACAATTGCAGTGTTTTGCGTACTTCTGGCCAGTTGACCGCCGCCGCTTGGCATCAACGCGTTTTGCGCGCCCTGATATACGACCATCGCGGTGTTCTGTGTGCTCCGGGCCAACTGCCCGTTTTGCTGCTTTTCAAATGAACCTTGTAAGGTCGCCATGTTCTTTCTCCTTCCCTGTATTGATTTATTATTGAATTTAAGCATACAAAAAGCACCCGCCGCTAAAAGCAGGTGCTTAATCCATCTATTTGTAGGCTATAAATCAACCGTTTTATGAGCCCAATTCGGCCCTTGTTTAAAAAGTTCTACCATTTTATTAGCAATATACTCTTGTTTTGTTACATAGAATGCCAAATATGTTGTTTCGCCATCTTTATCATATGTGATAATAAGGTAATTTGTAATCGTCTTACTTTTTATTGTTCCACTCCCGTACGATATACCCCCGGCTCCAAATATCGGTAGGTCTATTCTTGAATTTTGTATGTCTACGTCTGATTTGACTTGCATATCATAAATTTTATGAAGCTCAAGGTTAAACGTAAGTCCGCTGCTCATGATCATAATTTTATCTCTAAAGTATAAAACATCACAAGCGACATCCTGCATAATAGGTAACCCCGTACAGTGCAAAAACCGCCCTCGCTCCAAATACCCGATTCTTGCTTTTTCTTCTGCAAGGGCCTCTTTGTGCTTTTTCATTGCTTTTCTTCTTTTTATTGTCCATTTGATGCATATTATTGCACCAAAAATTATAAAGAAAACTAAAAAGACAAGAAGAACCACAATAGCTATCGCCGATCCTATTCCTCCTATATTCCCTTGTCCCACGCCCATAGTAAAACCTCAACTTTCATTATCTTAATCCAATTATACCCAATTCCATATCTTATTTCAATCAAAAGATAACCCCTCCCGGTTTTGAATCCAAAGCAAGCGCCTCTGTTTTGTTGATAATTGATTCATTTATTTAAGGCATATGAAAAGGCACCCGCTGTTTAAAGCAGGTGCTTTTCTCTTGACCATTATATAATGGTACTATAAATCTATAGTTGAAGCGCAGAAGCGCAGGGACGGTTCTGATGCATCATACTCTGAATATCAAATTTGGTGAAATTCCAAGAATCCTTGCCGCTTGCCGTTGTGATAATCCTTCTATTCCTTTTACTGATAAAAACATTTTATCTCTTTCCTCTTTTGGCAAACTCTTGATTTGTTCTATCGTGCATCCATGAAGCCTGTGTTTGATTTCTTTTCTTGCTTCTTCGTCTGTTAATCTTGTCACTTTATCATCATCTAGGCATTTGTCTTCGTTTACAGACTCATTGTACTCAATAAATCTTTTTATCGCGTTATTCTCATCCTCCGAGAATATTCCCAATATCAGTTCACTGTCTAAAAGGTCTTGCGGATAATTATTGCTGTAATAGTATCCATTATAACTGCTCCATTTCCAATCTCCGGGTCTTTTGACGATGCCTGATTTTACTGGATTCCGGTGTATATATCGCATTACCGTCAATAGATATTCATCATCTTCCACATTCTCACTTTTGAATCTATCCTGAAACAAGTGTCCCGTTGTGTTGTATTTCCAATTGTAGAACCGTGCAAAACTTACCCCAATACGCTTCATAGTCGCAGATATGCTTTCATTTCCTTCTCCTATCAGCAGATGCACATGATTTCCCATAAGACACCAGCAATAAACCTTTATTTGGTGTCTCTCTCTGTACCTGACAAGAGTCTCAAGGAATTTCAACCTGTCTTCATCGTCATGAAAAATCTCTTGCCTACCGGTACCCCTAAGCATTATATGATATATCCCACTTTTGCTTTTTTCTCTTGCTTGTCTCGGCATATCCGTCACTCACAATATTTTTTTATAAACCGCAGAGTGCAACGCAAAGGGACGGCTTAACAGCCTCCGCCGCCTTTGCGACACCCTTGGCCGCCTTTATCCCTTTCGCGGCCTTGTCAATGCCTTTTGTCGTCAGTACCGCCAGCGCAATCTCCCCGACCGTCCGCCCAAAAAAGCGCGCCCGCGACTCGGCGTCGCCGTTGATTACTTCGTCGGAAATGATATTATATAAAGCCTCCGCTGCATCGTACGGGGTAATATTAATGATCGCTTTTACGGTCTCTATCGGATGCCTGACCGCGGTAAGTACTCCTTCCACAGATGATTCCGCCGCGTCCCGGACTCCCCCGAAAAAGCTGCCCGTGATTGACGCAAAGCTTTCCCATACGTCGTCCCACTTTCCGCTGTCGCCTGCCCGCTGTCCCTTGTCCTCTATTATATCATCTTTTACGTTTTTTTCCAGCCATTCCCCGTATTCACCAGGC
>DIWE01000017.1 GCA_002423435.1 Clostridiales bacterium UBA6114 | reverse complement strand
CCACCGAGCGCGTCTGCTCCTCGGTCAACGTGGCGACGACAAAGGCGGGTATCAACATGGACGCCGTCGCGCAGATGGGCGAAATTATCTGTAAAACCGCCGCTCTTACAAAAGACCGCGGCTCCATCGGCTGCGCGAAGCTGGTCGTCTTCTCGAACGCGCCGGAGGACAATCCCTTTATGGCGGGCGCGTTCCACGGCGTCGGCGAGCCCGAATGCGTCATAAACGTCGGCGTATCCGGACCCGGCGTCGTCCAGTCGGCCATCCGGCGCGCGGGCGACTGCGACCTCGCCGCCGTGTCTGAAATTATCAAGAAAACCGCCTTCAAGATCACGCGCATGGGCCAGCTCGTTGCGCGGGAAGCGTCGAAGCGGCTCGACGTGCCCTTCGGCATCGTCGACCTGTCGCTCGCCCCGACGCCCGCGATCGGAGACTCGGTCGCGCGGATTCTCGAGGAGATCGGGCTCGACACCTGCGGCGCGCACGGCACAACCGCGGCGCTCGCGATGTTAAACGACGCGGTCAAAAAGGGCGGAGTCATGGCGTCGTCCCACGTCGGCGGCCTGTCCGGCGCGTTCATCCCGGTTTCGGAGGACGAGGGGATGATCGCCGCCGTGAAATCGGGCGTTCTGACCTTTGATAAGCTGGAAGCGATGACAGCCGTCTGCTCGGTCGGCCTCGACATGATCGCGATCCCGGGAGACACGCCGAAGGAGGTCGTCTCGGCGATCATCGCCGACGAAATTGCGATCGGCGTGATAAACAGCAAGACGACCGCCGTGCGCGTGATCCCCGCGATCGGCAAAACGGTCGGCGACGAGGTGCATTTCGGCGGGCTTTTAGGCTCGGCTCCGGTCATCCGCATTTCAACCTGCTCGCCCAAAAAATTCATAAGCCGCGGCGGACGCATCCCCGCCCCGATCCAAAGCTTAAGAAACTGACAGAAAGTTTCTCGCCCCGGAAACACAAAATAATGGCAAATTTGTTTTTAACCGTTCAAAAACGAATTTTATGCAAATAATAAAACGGCTGATGAAATTTCATCAGCCGTTTATTCATTATTCATGTCTTCTCTTTACTTTGCAGCGTTCAGCCTGAGCGCCATTGCGCTTTTTTTTCTTGCCGCGGTATTTTTATGCAAAATCCCGTCGGCCGCCGCGCGGTCGATCTTCTTTACGGCGGCTTTGAACGCTTCCTCTGCGGCGCCCTTATCCCCGCCGGCAAGCGTTTCAAACTTCTTTATAATCGTTTTAAGCTCCGACTTCCGGGCCTGATTTTGCAAGCTTTTTACCTTCGTTACCAAAACGCGCTTTTTGGCAGACTTAATATTTGGCATAATCGTCCACCTCCTTAACAGAAAATCTCAATGGAAGTAATTTTAACATCATTGTTTTGAAAAAGCAAGTACAATTTACATCTGCCGCCCCAAAGCGGGGAAAGCAGGATCAAAACCATCAAAGGAGAAAACGTCATGAATCAGAAAAGAACCGACCTTGCACTGGAAGCCCACGAAATGTGGAAGGAAACCGCCGCCGAGACCACAAAGCTTGCCGGCGTCAAAGCCGAAGAGTACGACAAAGACGGGTTCCATATCTCAAAAATCGAAATCCTGGACGAGCAGGGAGAAAAGGAGCTTAATAAGCCGCGCGGAAAATATGTCACGATCGACTTAGGCCCGATTAACCAGCGCGCCGCAGACGCCCTCCAGAAGGCCGCGAACGTGATCGCGGACGAGCTTAAGGCGCTGCCCCTTTCATTAAAGCCGGACGAGCCGGTGCTCGTCGCGGGGCTCGGAAACCGCAACATCACGCCGGACGCCATCGGCCCGAAGGCAGCCGAATACGTGATCGCGACGAGACACCTGGTCACCCAGATGCCCGACCAGTTCAAGGGCCTGCGCCAGGTGTGCGCGCTGACCCCCGGCGTGCTCGGCCTTACGGGCGTCGAAACCGGCGAGATCATCAAAGGGGTGTGCGAGCATATCCACCCGTCCCTTGTGATCGCCGTCGACGCGCTCGCCTCCCGGCGTCTAAACCGCCTTTGCAGCACGGTGCAGATCAGTGACACGGGGATCGCCCCGGGCTCCGGCGTCGGAAACACCCGGTTTGAGCTGACCCGCGACTCTCTGGGCGTCCCGGTTGTCGCAATCGGCGTTCCGACGGTCGTCGACGCCGTGACGCTCGCGCTCGATATCGCCGAGGCCGCCGGCGTCAAAAACATCACGCCGGATGAGCTTTTAAAAAACGAGGAAAACCCAATCGTAACGCCCAAGGAAATCGACCGGCACATCTCCGAAACCGCGAAAATGATCGGCTACGGCATCGATTTTGCGCTGCAGGACAACCTCTCCGTTTCCGATATCGAGCTGTTTTTGTCATAGAAAGCCCCTCTTCGCAGTATATATGAATTTACAGGAGAACCGATACTGCGAAAGGGAGCTTCATCGGATGGCCAAAAGCAGAAGAGCTTACGAAACGTCACGCACAAAATTCCGGCTTCAGCTTATACTGTTTGCCGCCTTTCTTATATTTTTTATATTCATCTTCACGGCTCACCGCTCGTCGGACGACCCTTCGGCGGACCAGAACGCCCGGCTCAAAGCCATGTTCGACGCCTCAAGCCTCGACCTTGAAACGCCCGACGGCCTGCCCCGCCCGCCGGGCGCCGGCGGCGAGGCGGAGGACGCCCCGACCATCGATGACATCAGCGAAAGTACGGTCACGGCAAACGACCTAAAGCTGATGTTAAGCCGGCTCCCGATCGCGGACATTACGATCAAAGCGGACGAATCGTCCGAAAACGCCCCGAGCGTGACGATCAAAAACGAAACAAAATATAAACCCGACCTAGCCGCCCTGTTAAAGGCGGGCCCCTCCCTTTCCCTGTCCGGGGACGGGCCGCAGGTGCTGATCTACCATACCCACACAAGCGAGGCGTACACGCCGACAGGCGAAAACTCCTATACGCCCGACGACAACGACCGGACGCTTGACAAGCGTTATAACGTGGTGCGCGTCGGTCAGGAAATCGAACGGGTGCTTAAGGAAAAAGGGATCGGGGTCGTCCACTATACCGACGGCTATTTCGATTATCCGTCCTACACCGGCTCCTATAACCGTTCGCTCGAAGCGGTCAACCAGATGCTTAAGAAATACCCGTCGGTCAAGGTCGTGATCGATGTGCACCGCGACGCCATGATCACGTCGGCAGGCGTCAAATATAAGACCGTGACGACCATCAACGGCAAGGAGGCAGCCCAGCTCATGCTGGTGTGCGGCACGGACGCCGGCGGGCTGCCGCACAAAGACTGGTCGAAAAACCTCGCCTTCAACGCGACTCTGCAGCAGACCCTGCTGAGCAAATACCCAAGCCTGATGAGGCCGATTAATTTGAGAGCCGCGCGTTTTAACCAGCACGTGTCTACATGCGCCACTCTTCTCGAGGTCGGCACCTGCGGAAACACGCTGGAGGAAGCGATTTACGCGGCCTCCCTGTTCGCCGACACGCTGGGCGACACCCTGAAAAAATATCAGAAATAAACCGGATGCAAGATTAATCGCCGCGCTTTTGTATGAATCCCGGAATTTCTTGCAAGAATAGGTTTTGTTGAGGCCGAGTCGACAGCCTCAATAAAATCCATTCTTTTTTTATGCGGAAAGGTGCCTTTGTATGGAGCCGACCCCCGAAAACAAAAAATTTCTGGTCACGGGAGCACTTGCCGGTCTCTTAAACGGTTTTTTCGGCGCGGGCGGCGGCATCGTCCTCGTGCCGCTTTTTATCCGGTGGATACGACTTCCTGAGCGCGAGTCGTTCGCGACCTCCGTCTTTGTCGTGCTGCCGATGTGCATCGCGTCGGCCGTCATCTATTTTATCAGGGGCAGCATCGATTTCTCCGTCGCGCTGCCCTATCTGCTCGGCGGTTTTCTCGGCGGCATTCTCGCCGGGCGCATTTTTAAGCGCGTGCCTGTGTCGTTTCTGCGCCGGTTTTTCGGCGCGATCCTCGTCTACGGCGGAGTCCGGGCGGTACTTCTGCTATGAGCATGACCTTAGCCGTGCTCGTCGGCCTTCTGACCGGTATTTTAAGCGGCTTCGGCGTCGGAGGCGGAACCCTTCTGATGGTCTATCTCGCCTTTTTCACGTCGATCGCGCAAAAGGAAGCGCAGGGCATCAATCTGCTCTATTTTATTGCCTGCGCGCCCGCTTCGCTCTATTCCCATATCAAAAACCGCTACGTAAAGATAAAGCCGGGGCTTTACGCGGCGGGCGCCGGCGTCGCGACCTCGGTCCTGTCGGCGCTTTTCGCAAACGCGCTCGACTCCGAGCTTTTGCGCCGCCTGTTCGGCGCCCTGCTGCTTTACGCGGGGCTCAAAGAGCTCTTTTTCCGGAAAACGCCGAAGAAATAGCTCCCTTACGCCCGGTTCTTAAAATCGAGATAATTCTGGAGGATGATCGAGGCCGCCACCTTGTCGACCACCTTTTTGTGCCTGATCTCGCGCTTTCCCGACTCGCGGAGGATCCGGTGCGCGTCGACGGTCGTCAGCCGCTCGTCCCACAATACGACCGGCAGCTTTGCGAGAAGGCGCAGCTTTTCGGCAAAATCGGCGCTTTTTTGCGCTTTTTCTCCCTCGGTCGCGTTCATGTTCTTCGGGCATCCGACCACGATCTCCCCGACCCCCCTCGCCCATGCCTCTTTTGCAATCGTCCGGGCAAGTCTGTCCATATCGGATTCCTCAATAAGGAGCGCCTCGCCGGAAAGCGTTCCGGTAAGGTCGGAGATGCAGACCCCCGTCCTGCGGTCGCCAAGATCGATCCCCATGATTCTCAAACGCCCTCACCCTTTCGCCCCGTTTGTTTTCCGTATCAGCCGGTAATATTATACAGGGATTTGAAAGCGGAATAAAGAAAATATTTTCCCCTTGACCTTTTCGCCCTTTTTTGATATAGTATTTTCACCTATGCAGGGTTTGATTGGTACCCTGTTTTTTGTTCCGCAAAAATTTGCGGACAATTTTCCCTGCAAAGGGAGGCAAATATTGAAGGAGGTGCCGATATGCGCGTGAAGATTACCCTTGCGTGCACAGAATGCAAACAAAGGAATTACGACACTACGAAAAACAAGAAAAACGACCCTGACCGCCTTGAAATGAACAAGTACTGCCGTTTCTGCAGGAAGCACACCTTGCACAAGGAAAGTAAGTAACGTTATTTGAAAGGGAGGGTGCATCCTTATGGCCGATGAAAAAAAAGCGGTTTCAAATCAGGCGTCAAAAAAGCCGAGACGCAGCCTCGGCAAATGGTTCCGCGAGCTAAGGGCCGAAATGAAGAAGATCGTATGGTCGTCCAGGAAACAGGTCATAAACAATACGGCCGTCGTCATTCTCGCCGTGCTGATCGTCGGGGTCTTTGTCTGGATTCTCGATTTTGTTTTTGGTTTTGGCAGAGATATCCTGATAAGCACGCTGAGTTGATTTTTATTTAAGGAGAATCCTGATGTCGGACAACGCCAGGTGGTATGTCATTCACACCTATTCCGGCTATGAAAACAAGGTAGCCGCGACAATTGAAAAAGCGGTGGAGAACCGGAAGCTTCACGATCTGATCCATACGGTAAAGGTCCCCATGGAGACCGTCGTCGAGGTTAAGGACAATTCCCGCAAGGAAGTCGAGCGTAAGCTTTTCCCCGGTTATGTGCTCTTAAAAATGGTCCTGACCGATGAAAGCTGGCATGTCGTCCGCAATACGAGAGGTGTCACCGGCTTTGTCGGCCCGTCGTCCAAGCCCGTCCCGCTGACGGATGAGGAGGTCGATGCGCTCGGCGTCGAAAAGCGCGAGATTTCCCTAAGCTACGCGGTCGGCGACAACGTCAGGGTCTGCGACGGACCGCTCGAGGGTTTTATCGGCCTTGTCGAGGACATCCAGCCGGACAAAGACAAGGTGAGCATCGTCGTGTCCATGTTCGGCCGCGAGACTCCCGTGGAGCTCGAGCTGGACCAGGTCGAACCGATTTCCTAAATTTCGCAAATAAGGCCTGAAAAACGGCCTTATCCTGCCTGTATCCGTACCGGCGGGGCATGCTTCGCCTGAAAACGGCGGGCGTGTTTTTTGGTGGGAGGGCGCTTTGATGCGTTCCGCCATTTACCACATTTTTCTTAAGGAGGTGCAGCTTTAAGTGGCACAAAAAGTAGTAGGATTCATAAAGCTCCAGATTCCCGCGGGGAAAGCCACCCCGGCGCCGCCTGTCGGCCCCGCACTCGGCCAGCACGGCGTCAACATCATGGCCTTTACCAAGGATTTCAACGAGCGCACAAAAAACGACATCGGCCTTGTTATCCCGGTAGTTATCACCGTTTACGCCGATCGTTCCTTCAGCTTTATCACAAAAACTCCCCCGGCGGCAGTCCTGATCAAAAAGGCCTGCAAGATTGAGACCGCGTCCGGCACTCCGAACAAGGTCAAAGTTGCAAAAATAAGCCGTGCGGACTTAAAAAAGATTGCCGAAACCAAAATGCCCGATTTAAACGCGTCGAGCATTGATGCCGCCATGAGCATGATCGCGGGGACCGCGAGAAGCATGGGCATCACTGTCGAGGACTGAGATTACAAAACCAGATCACGTTTTCAAACCGCAAAGCGCCGGTTTTGAATGGTGGGAGGAGCGACCGCTCCGGTCAACCACTTAGAGGAGGATGAAAAGTGCGCAGAGGCAAAAATTATATTGAAAGCGCAAAGCTCGTGGATCGTGCGAAGCTGTACGAACCCGTGGAAGCGCTCGATACCGTCATAAAAACCTCGAAGGCAAAATTTGACGAAACCGTTGAGGTTCATGTGCGTCTCGGCGTTGACTCCCGTCACGCCGACCAGCAGGTCAGGGGCGCCATCGTGCTGCCCCACGGCACCGGAAAAAAGGTCCGTGTGCTTGTTTTTGCAAAGGGAGACCGCGCGAAGGAGGCGGAAGCCGCCGGAGCCGATTTTGTCGGAGCGGAAGACATGGTGGCAAGGATTCAGAACGAGAATTTCTTTGATTACGACGTCGTCATCGCGACCCCCGACATGATGGGAATCGTCGGACGCCTGGGCAAGGTCCTGGGTCCGAAGGGCCTGATGCCGAACCCGAAGGCCGGGACGGTTTCGATGGATGTCGCGAAGGCGATCAAGGACTCGAAAGCCGGCCGTATCGAGTATCGTCTCGACAAGACGAATATCATTCACTGCCCCTTGGGGAAAATATCCTTTGGCCAGGAAAAGCTCGCCGACAATTTTAATGCGCTCTTAGGCGCCATTATCAAAGCCAAGCCCGCGGCTGCGAAGGGCCAGTATGTCCGTTCCTGCGTCGTCGCGTCGACGATGGGCCCCGGGATCCGTATAAACCCGGCAAAGCTTACGGACTGAGCCTTTTAAAAAGCCTGCTTGACAGGCAGCCGTTTGAATGATATGATAATAAACGCTCATTCCTGAGACAGCAGGAGAGATTTTCTCTCGTAACCGGTTTTGGCCGTCCTGCCGAGGTGTGCAATCATGATACCGTAGTATTGTGCCCTCATGTCTTTTGGACATTTGAAGGGCACTTTCTTTATAATCGGAGGTGAAAATTGTGCCTAACGCGAAAGTTTTGGAAGAAAAGCAGAAAATCGTAAAAGAGCTGGCCGAAAAAATGAAGACCGCGAGCGCGGGCGTTTTGGTCGACTACAAGGGGATTACCGTTGAAGCCGATACCAAGCTCAGACGCGAAATGCGCGAAGCGGGCATCGAGTACGCCGTCGTTAAGAATACGCTTACGCGGCTTGCCGCGCAGGAGATCGGCTTCGACGGGCTGGTTCCCTTCTTAAACGGCACCAGCGCCCTCGCCGTCTCGAAGAACGATGCCGTCGCCCCCGCCAAGATCTTAAACGCCTTTGCGAAAAAAAGCGGCGATAAGTTCAAGATCAAGGCCGGTTTTGTCGAAGGGAAAGTGATCGGTGCCGACGGAGTTAAGTCCCTCGCCGATCTGCCCCCGCGCGAAGTGCTCATCGCACAGGTGCTCGGCGGCTTGAACGCGCCGATTTCGGGCTTTGTCAATGTGCTAAACGGCAATATCCGCGGCCTCGTCGTGGCGTTAAACGCCATCGCCGAGAAAAAAGCAAGCGCATAACCCTTTCATAACATTTTTGAAAAACGATTTGGAGGTATATGACCATGGCAAGTGAAAAAATCGCAAAACTGATAGAAGACGTCAAAACACTGACCGTTCTTGAGCTCTCCGAGCTCGTAAAGGCCCTTGAAGAGGAATTCGGCGTAAGCGCCGCCGCTCCAGTCGCCGTCGCCGCCGCTCCGGCCGCCGCCGCGGAAGCCGCCGCTCCCGCCGAGCAGACCGAGTTTACCGTCGTGCTGAAGGAAGCCGGCCCCGGCAAGATCAACGTCATCAAGGTCGTCCGCGAAGTGACCGGACTCGGCCTGAAGGAAGCGAAGGACTTAGTTGACGGCGCTCCGAAGCCCGTCAAGGAGAACATTTCGAAGGACGACGCCGAAGCCCTCAAGGCAAAGCTCACCGAAGCCGGCGCAACCGTCGAAATCAAGTAAAATACTGCGCAATCGGGTAGGAGGCTGACCCTTA
>DIWE01000002.1 GCA_002423435.1 Clostridiales bacterium UBA6114 | reverse complement strand
CTTGCCCCAAGACGGCCCGCAGCCTCGGAAATCTTCGACCTTGCGGGAGCGGATTTTTGCGTCCGGCAAGGCAGCGGACGCAGATGGGCTGTCGCCCATCAAGGATAATAACGAAGCCGGACGCAAATAAGATGCCCCGCAAGGCGGGTTCGGATTATCATGCTCCGGCTAAGAAAGACATAAAGCCCGGATACGCTTATTTGAGATTTGAAAGGGGATTAAAATGACTACTTCACAGAGCTGGATGATAGGAATTACGATCCTGTACATTGTATGTATGGTCATTCTGAGCTGGTATGTCGGCAAGAAAACGACCAGGGACGAGACCGAGTTCATGATCGGCGGGCGGGAGTTCACTCCCCTGATGACCGCCGTCGGCAACGGGTCCATCCTGATTTCGGGCGGATACCTTCCATCTATCGTTATGTATGGGTACATGTTTGGAATGGGCGGCATGTGGTTTTATCTCGGCTGGGGGACGGGAGCTCTGGTGGCCTGGCTCTGCTGGGCGGGCTTCTGGAGGACATCGGGCGCCGTTACGCCGACCGAGTGGTTTGAGTATCGTTACGGACGCGGCGGGCGCATGGGCATCACAGTCGTGATCCTTTTAGCGTCGCTCGCGATCCTCGGCTGGCAGTACGTGGGCTGCGGCTCCATCATAGGCGGTGCGCTCGGCATTTCCAGCCAGTGGGCAATATTGCTCGTCGGCATCGTGGTTACGCTGTATGTGGTGCTGGGCGGTATTTGGGCGGCCACCGCCACGGATCTTGTCCAGTTTACCTGGGTGCTCACCGTCGTGTTTATGGCGCTGCCGATTTATCTGCTTGCAAAGTACGGCTGGCCGCAGGCAGCGCTCTTACCCGACAATTTTATGACCCTGCCGTTTGGAACGCTTCCGGTTGTCAGATTTATCGTGCCTTCGGTACTTACGTTTCTGATGATGCACCAGTCTTTGCTGAATCAGTCCCCGTATTGGGCGCGCGCCGCCGGCACGCGCAACCTGAAAGCCTGTAAAAAAGGCTGGATGTGGACGGTCATCATCGCTTATTCAACCGGCGTCGTCGGCGCTTTCGTAGGCGTATACGTCCGCCAGCTGCTGCCGAACTTAGAGCAGCCCACCCAGGCGCTCGGCTCTTTATTAAACATCATTCCCATCCCGCTCGCCGCAATGGTCATGGCCGGCCTGATGGCCGCGACCATGTCCACCTGCGACATTTATCTGGTCTCCGGCGTCAATCAGCTGGTCCGCGACGTCGCGCAATATTTCCTGAAGATCAGGGAAACCAGAAAGCTGATGCAATGGGCGAAATGGGGCACCATCATATACGGGATGCTTTCGGTCGTTTTCGCCATCGTATGGGCGCGCGGGCTTAGCCTGCTCTTTGCGTTCGGCACCGGTATCGGCGCGCCGCTCTTTATCTTCTACCTGGACTCATGGCTTTTGCGGGTCGGAAATCAAAAGGGGGCGATTTCGTCCGTCGCCGCGTCCCTTTTGACCGTGCTGTATTGGGAGATCCTCACCACGAATTACAAGACGGTCAATACGCTCTGGCTCGTTTTCCCGATCTCGCTGATCGTGCTGGTTGTTGTCAGCCTCCTGACAAAGGACAGGGATGCGGTCAAAGCGATTCCCGAGGGAAAGGACCCCGATGAGCTGGGCATTGAAATCCTCAAAACGATGTACAAAGGGTATCTCAATACGGGTCTCATCATAACGAACCTTACAAAATACCTTGCGGGAAACAGGCTGCAGGCGGCGCATGTGCACAGGGAAATCGACGTGCTGGAAAAGAGCGGCTATCTTGAACGCGAGGGGAAACGGCTGATCCGGCAATTGTATCTGAGACTGACCGATAAGGGGGTTGCCGCCGCGCAAAGGTACATGGATCAAGCGGAGAAGACCCTGCTCGAAGAGGCCGGGATCGACGCGCAGGCGCTGGAGTTCATGAAATGGCTTGAAAACGGCTCGCTGTCCTTGAGCGATATCTCCGTCCAGAAAAAGATTTACATGATGGAGCTGAGCGCGCTGTCCGAGCACCTCGCCGAACGCGGGATGGTCAAGGTGTTCGGCCAGGGACGCCTGAGGGTCGAGCTGACCGAAGAGGGCAGGGCGCTTGTAAAGCAGTTCGTCTACGCTTAGTCCTTTTCGCGGTTAAGACCTTATATGGAAAAAACCACTGACGATTTCGCAGATGGAGGTTTTAATGGCAAATATCATTGTTGCGCCGGGCAAATATATTCAGGGCAAGGGCGAAATCAAGAACCTGGGAAAGCACTTAAGCGCGCTGGGCAAGCATGCCATGATGATCACGAGCCGAAACGGAAAGGCGCGCATTGAAAAGGCCATGGCCGGTGCAAAGGCGGAGGGCTTTACTTACATTTTCGAGCCGTTTGGCGGCGAGTGCAGTATGCCGGAGATTGAGCGCCTGATGGGCGTGTTCCGGGAAAACGGATGCGACCTTGTCGTGGGCGCGGGCGGCGGAAAGGTGCTCGACACTGCCAAGGCCGCCGCCTGCCTGATGAAGGTCCCCGTTGTGATCGTGCCCACGGCCGTTTCGTCCGATGCGCCGTGCAGCGCGCTCGCGGTGATCTATCATGAGGACGGCTCGCTCGATCACAGATTCCCTCTTCCGAAGAGCCCGGACGTCGTGCTGGTCGATTCCGCGATCATTGCGGAGTGTCCCGTGAAGCTGGCGGTGGTCGGCATGGGAGACGCGCTATCCACATATTTTGAATCCCGCGCCTGCGCGACCTCCGGCTCCCTCAACATCCATGGAGGGCATATTTCGCTGCTGGGGTACCAGATCGCGAAGCTATGCTTCGAAATCCTGATGCGCGACGGCAGGAAGGCAAAGCAAGCGCTTAAGGAGCATGTCTGCACACAGGCGGTGGAAAACATCATCGAAGCCAATACGCTTTTAAGCGGCATCGGCTTTGAAAGCGGCGGGAAGGGCGCCGCCCACGCGATTAACGACGGCTTCGCCGCGCTCCGTGCATGCCATCAAGTAATGCATGGGGAAAAGGTGGCCTTCGGCACGCTCGTCCAGCTTATCATGGAGAACGCGAATGAGGAGGAGCTGACGCAGGTCTACGGGTTTTGCGCGGATGTGGGGCTGCCGGTCACGCTCGGGGAGCTCGGAATCGTTGAGCATGTCGAGGAAAACGTACGCGAGGCGGCGCGGGTGGCGACGCTGCCCGGAGAAAGCATTTTCAACATGCCCATGGAAGTCACCGAGGAAAAGGTTTACGACGCCATACTCGGCGCGGACATCTGGGGAAGGCGGTTTTTAGCCGGGCGAAAAGGCGGCGGAAGCCCCGGCCCGTGATAAGTATAAGCGCGCTTGCCCGCTTTAGGCGGGCAAGCGCAACACATGCACAAAATGACCATTCCTTTCTTATGGTCATTTTGTGCCGTCAAACGCAACGGAAAGGAATGGTCATAGCGATGAGAGAAATATTGATAAAACCTGAGCTGCACAAGTTCAAGACGTTTGAAGAGTTCGCTCGGGAAATTAGTCTTAAAAAGGGAGATCTCGTTCTGACCAACGAGTTTATCTACACCCCCTTTATGAAGGAGTCGAGGCTTGACTGCGCCTATGTGTTCCAGGAAAAATTCGGCGCCGGAGAGCCGTCCGAGGAGATGATCGCCGATATCTGGAGCGCTGTCGGCGAGGACAGCTATACGCGCGTCGTCGCGATCGGCGGCGGCGCCATTATGGATCTAGGAAAGCTGCTTTCGCTCAAGCGGACCGGCTCGGTGCACGATCTGTATTTCAAAAAGGCCGAGGTGGTAAAGGCAAAACCGCTGATCGCCGTTCCGACCACCTGCGGCACCGGCTCGGAGGTAACCAATATTTCCGTGGCCATCGTAAGGGACGAGGCCGGCAAGACCACCAAGCTGGGGCTGGTTTCCGACCTGCTCATCCCGGACGCGGTCTGCCTGATCCCCGCGCTTTTAAAAACCCTGCCCTTTCAGCCCTTCGCGGCCTCCGCGATCGACGCGCTCATCCACGGGGTGGAGTCCTATCTTTCCCCCTCCCGCGCGACCCTTACGTCCGAGCTGTTCGGCGTCAGGGCGGTGGAGCTGATTCTCGAGGGCTTCAGGAGAATCGGCGACGGCGGGCCCGACGCGCGGTTTGATTATCTGGACGAATTTATCACCGCATCGTGCTACGCCGGCATCGCGTTTTTGCAGGCGGGCTGCGCCACGGTGCACGCCATGAGCTTCCCGCTCGGCGGTACCTACCATGTGCCGCACGGCGAATCAAACTATGCGCTTTTCGGCAAGGTGCTCGAAAAGTACGACGCGATCAAGCCGGACGGAAAGATCGCCGACTTTAAGAAGCTGATCGCGCGCATTCTCGGCTGCGACCCTGAAAACGCGCTTAAGACTCTGGCGGCGCTCGAGGAAAGGATCCTCCATTTAAAACCGCTGCGCGAATACGGCTTTACCAAAGAGGACATCGGGCTTTTCGCCGATTCCGTGCTTCAAAACCAGCAGAGGCTGGTGGTAAATTCTTATGTGCCGCTGATCCGGGAGCTGATCGTCGAAATTTACAGCGAGTGTTATTAAACCGAACGGCTGAATCCTTCGTTCCCAGTCAAACCCGATATCAAATAGGAGGTAGGAATATGGCAAAGATCAAGGTGGGCGTGGCCGGTTACGGCACAATCGGACAGAGGCTGGCCGACGGCGTCGCATTGCAGGAGGACATGGAGCTTGTCGGGGTGGCGGATCTGATGCCGACGCTGTCCATCCGCGCGCTTAAGGAAAAGGGCATGCCGTACAGCCTGTTTTTGGTCGACGGCGCGGACAAGTCGAAATTTGACGAATTGGACATCCCCGTTTCGGGCACGTTCGAAGATCTGGTCGGCAGGGTCGACATTATGCTGGACAGTTCTCCCGGCGGCGTGGGCGCAAAAAATAAAGAGCTGTACGTAAAAAAGGGCGTCAAGGCCGTTTTTCAGGGCGGCGAGAAAGACTCTGTCGCCGACGTTTTCTTTCACGGGTATGCAAACTATGAAAAGGGGCTGGGCGCCGACTACTTAAAGCTGACCAGCTGCAATACCACCGGACTGATCCGCTCGGTGGACTGCCTCGATCGCGCTTATGGCATTGAAAAGGTCGCGATCACGATCATCCGCCGCGTGTCCGACCCCGGCGACTACCACCGCGGCCTGACAAACGCGCTGCAGATGGAAAAGGCGCCCAGCCATCAGGCGGTCGACCTGATGACCATCATGCCGCATGTGGACGCGACGGGCATTCTCGTGCACACGCCCGTCACACACGGGCACATTATCACGGTGGTCGCGACGGGCAAGAAAAAGATTACCGGAGAAATGGCGCTTAACGCGTTCAAAGCCCATCCCAGAATCCGGATCGTCAGTATAGCCGAAGGCTTTCTCGGCAATGCGAGCCTGTTCCGCTACGCGCGCGACCTGGGCAATCCCCGCGGGGATATGTACGAGATCGCGCTGTGGGAGGACAGCATCGTGGAGAGCGGCGGCGACATCATGTATGCAATCAACATCCCGCAGGAGAGCGTCACGATCCCGGAATCGATAGACGGCATCCGGGCGGCGTGCAGGGTGCAGCAGACCCGGGAGGAGGGCACCGCCGCGACCAACAAATATCTGGGAATCGGCAAGTGGAAATAAACGATTGCGGTCGCGTGGAAACCTGATCAAACGGCATGGAAAGGGAGATTCAAAATGCGATTCGGGATTCACACCCTGGACGATTTCGACTTTAGGGGCAAAACGGTGCTTTGCCGGGTGGACTTAAACCAGCCGGTGGACCGGGAAACGGGAACGCTCAAAAGCACCGCGCGGAAAGTGGCCATGAGGCTTGCCTATGTGATTCATAAAACCCGAGCTATAAAAACCGGGGGCTGCCCTAAAATACTTTTAGGGCAGCCCCCGGTTAAATTTTTGGTCCATCTGACGACAATATATGTATCTTCCGGCCCCGTCGTTTTATCAAAACGGATGCAAGATAAAAAGCTTAATCCCCGGCCGGAAATCGTTCCACTCCGACCGCAGGGTAGGTATAAACCACACTGAACGGCTTGTCACCGTTATTGCGGATAGAATGCGGCGCGCCGGCCGGCACCAGCAGGGCCATACCTTTGGCGACGGGATATTCCACGCCGTCGAGCAGGAATATCCCCTCCCCCTCGAGCACCAGCATGGCATCCTCCACCAGATGGGTGTGCTCCGCCAGGCTTGTATGAGGCTCCAGAGTCATCGTACCCAGGGAGACGCAGCCCGCACCGGTTTCCTTATCGAGATAATGCAGGCGCTTAATGCCGGGGCCCATTTCCTGGTGCAGGGCTTTTTCTACTGTGACGATCATAAAAAACCACCTCGTTTAATTCTTAAAATAAAAAAATGAATGCCCGGGCCCGAGAATACCGCAAAATGCTTGGTTTTCAGTCCGGCGTCGTAAAGCAAGCCGCCGCCGCATCGGATCATTTGTATTCGAGCAAAAGGGCTCCCTTTTCGTCGAAGGGGATTTCAAAGGGTTCGCTTCTGATCAGCGCGCCATGCGCCCTTGCCTCTTCAAGCATGTTTTCGGAGACATAAAAAACGAACATATTTTTGGTGCTCTCGATCAGGGCCAGACGCGCCTGCTTAAAATCGGCCAGGGTACTCGTTTTGACGGCCGCCGCGATGGAAAGCCTGTCGCTGGGCAGGACTATGGGTATCCTGGCGGATTCCACGGCCGTCGAGGTCAGCGCATTGGGATAAAACTGATCCGGTTTGATTTTGTCGTAAAGCCGCTGCGTGATAAAGTCCGCCCGACCCATGCCGTTGGCGTTGCCATGGCTTACATCGGTCAGATCCAGGATGACAATACGCTTGATATGGACGTCCACATTCTCCGGATTCCCCGGGAAGCGGCCGACCACGTTGGTGTCCATGCCGGTCCCGCTGACGTCTTTCCCGATTTTCTGTATGCCGAGTACGTCCAGCTTTTTGCAGAACATCCTGGGCAGATAGCCGTTGGCTTTTACAAGCAGCTGCGCTTCCCGTGCGGGAATGTCCCGCCTCTCCATGCAGACAATGTCCGCCGCCTTTCCAAAGCCGTTTTCAATAATGCCCACCCCGAACAGAATGTTTTTCAGCCGCAGCACCTCGTTTCCCACCGCTTCGACGGCCTGTGCCATCGTCCCGAGACCGGTCTGATGATAATGCTGCGCTCCTTCCTGCTTGCCCAGGCCGATGGCCATCATTTTCATCAGACCGCTCTCATACCTGCCCCGGAACGATGTATGGCATTTGATGCGGTTGATCAGGATAATCCCGTCCGCCCGGTTAGCATAGCGGTCCAGAAATACCGGCCGTCCGTCCAGAACCTCGCCGATCCGGTCCACCTCCATGGAGGATAAAATAGGCGCATGGACGGCTTCCTCGGTCATGCCGAGGTCCTCCAGCATGGCGCGCTGCCCTTCGGCGGTCGCTCCGCCGTGGCTGCCCATGGCGGGCACAAGAAACGGCTCAGCTCCTCTGCCGCGAACGGCATCCGCCACAGCACGGGTGACGGGTACGAGGCCGTCGAAAGCCCGGCTCCCGCCCGTAAGGGCGATGCGCTGACCGGGCTTGATGCCCGTAAAGCCCTGCAGCCGGACAAGCTGATCCAGAACATACCGCTCCATATCCTTCGGTTCAATATGGGAGCTATCAAACCGTTGTTCCACCTTAACGATTTTGGGAAACGGAACGGCGGCGAGCGTATCCTCGATAAAGCTCATACTCAGTCAACTCCTTTTAAGGCGAGCTTAGGCAAACAGCCTGCATTGGAGCCCAATGCAAGCTGTCTCAGCTTCGGATTCAATTTCTTATTTTACCTTCTGCACCACGGCGGCTTCTTTTTTGGCCTTCCGCCGCTCGGCGGCAACAGGTACCAAGAGCGTAGCCACGGTGGCCAATATAAAGATCAGCGCGAAGGGCCGGGTAAGGAAGGGCAAAAGGCTGCCGCCGCTCAGCGTCATGGCGGTCCGCAGATAATTTTCAAAGCTCTTTCCCAGAATCATGGTGATAATCATAGGCGTTTTCGGCATCCTGATCTTGTCCATCAGATACCCGACAAGGCCGAAGAGAGCAGCGACCCATACGTCGGCGGTGCTGAAATTCAGGTTGTATGTACCGACCAGGGCAAAAATAAGCACGATGGGAAGCAGGACGTGCTTGGGGATGCGCAGGCAGTAGGGAAACAGCCGGATACCGACGAAAATCATGAACACGAAAACCAGAAGGCTCGCCAGAAGCACGGAGTTGTAAATGGCGTTGACGGTCTCGGGATGCTCGGAAGCAAACAGGGGACCCGGGGTGATCCCCTTGATCATCAGCCCGCCCAGCAGCACGGCGGTCACGATGTCGCCCGGAATGCCCAAGGCGACAAAGGGGACCAGCGCGCCGCCGATGGTTCCCTTGTTGCCGGCCTCCGCGGCAATGACGCCGTTAATGTTTCCCTTGCCAAAGGTCTCGGGGTGTTTATCGGCTTTTCTGGCCTGGTCGTAGGTGACAAAGTTCGCGAAAGCGCCGCCGATGCCGGGCAGAATGCCGATGGCCACGCCGATGGCACTGGAGCGGACGAGATTCGGCAGATAGCTTACAAAATCCTTAAAGGTCATATCCACGCCCTTTATCATTTTTTGTTTTGGCACAATGAACTTCTGGGCAATCTCCTCCACCTGTGAGAAAACCTCGGAGCAAACGAACAGACCGATGAGCACCGGCATCTGGCTGAACCCGGTTTCAAGCAACTTAAGGTCATAGGTGGCCCGGGGCATGCCGGTCACGGTGTCGTAACCGATCAGGCAAAGTGTCAGGCCCAGCAGCGCGCAGAGGAGGCCCTTGAAGGGATTGCTTCCGGACAGCGAAACCACGGCGGTAAAACCAAAGAGCAGGGCGGCGGAGGTTTCAAAGGCGCCGAAGCTCAGGGCGACCCTGGTCAGCGCGGGACCGACCAGAAGCAGGCACAGCCAGCCGAACAGGGTGCCGAATAGGTTGGCGATCATCCCGGCCCCCATGGCCTTGCTGGCTTTTCCCTGCTGGGCGAGAGGAAACCCGTCGAAGCAGGTGGCCACCGAGGAGGGGGTGCCGGGCATGTTCAGCATGATGGCGGAGACGAAACCTCCCGACATACCCCCGACGTAGGCCCCGATCAGCATGGACATGCCGACCGTGACATCCATGGTGTAGGTGATAGGGATCAGTATTACGACGGCGAGGGTAGCGGTCAGGCCGGGAATCGCGCCGAAGATCAAGCCCAACAGCACGCCCGCGAACATATAGATGATGGCGGGTCCGGTTGCGATGGATAATAAGGACGATAACATGGACATCGACAAAACTCCTCCTTTTACCTTGCTGTATCAAACCAAACGAATCAAATCAGCGGGGTGTTGGGCATATAGACGAGCATCAGATCGAACATGAATTTCAGAGCAATACAGAAAACCAAGCTGAAAGCGCTGCATTTAACGATGCTTTTCCAGGACAGAACGTCCAGCAGGACGATCATGGTAATGGTCAGAAACAGGAAGGTGGAGGTGAAATAGCCGATGTTGTTGATTCCGTAGCAATAAAACAGCGTCATCACGGCTATAATGACCATACGCAGCTTCTCCTTGATGACCATTGGCTTGTCTTCCGCTTTGGCCGCGCTCTTCATGATGTTTTTTGCAAGCTGGGTAATGCAGGCGGCTGCCAGCAGGCCGCTGATGATCATGCCGTAGGTTTTTGCGGTGAGGGGCTCGGAGACGAAGACGCGAACGGTCAAAGAACCATAAAATACTGCAAGGGAGACAGCCAGTAAGCACAGGGCAAAGGCATTTTCTACTTTTCGCATGACAAACCTCCGTATACGGATTTCATTTAGAATCTCGGGACGGCGCGGGGCGTTATCCCTGATCGCATAAAAACGTCAAGCGTTGCCACCCGGACGACCTTTTTAACACCCGGGCGGCAACAGTATCCTGAAAGTTATCAGCTCAAAATTCCGCTGGAGAAAGCGCCTTCGCAAATCTGATAAATAGCGTCGAGCTTGGTTTTCCATTCGCCTGTACGCGTCCAAGTCGGGGTCATACCGTTTTCCTTGCAAAAATCAGCGTAAGCATCGGTCTTGCAGACCTCCTCAACGGCGTCGGCCAAAATTTCGATGGACTCCGCCGGAGTGCCCTTGGTGGTATAAAAGCCCTGGCTCATGGAGAACTCGATGCCGTAGCCCAGTTCCTCCCATGTGGGGATGCCGGCCCAAACACCTCCGCTCGCGGCAGAACTCACGCATAGGGGAATCAGGTCGCCGGAGGTGATATAACGGGCGGCGTCCGGGCCGACCGAGGCGCGCAGTTCGACCTCGCCGCTCAGCTGGGCGGTAAGCCCGTCGGCTCCGTTAGAATAGGAAACGACGTTTACATAATCGGCAATGCCGGCTTTGGTTAAAAACAGCATGGCGGTGAGATGGGTGGTGGAACCGGCGCCTATGTAGGCCATCTTCAGCTTGCCGGGATTGGCCTTGGCGTACTCGACCACCTCTTCAACGGTCTTGAAGCCGCTGGACTTGGAAGCCACGATACAGAAGGGGGCCGAGGCGACTTCAATGACAGGCTCCATATCGTCATATCTGATACGGCCGGCGCCGGAGGCGTTTATGGCCAAAAGAGACGAATGATGGCACAAGAGGGTGTATCCGTCCGGGTCGGCGTCCAGTATTGCGCTGCACGCGTCCATGGTGTTCGCGCCCGTAATATTGGAAACGACCATGGGTTGGCTCAGAATCTTGTTCTCCTGCATGATGCTCGCGACGGCGCGCGCATTCAGATCGGTATTGCCGCCGGCGGCATAAGGAACGATGACGCGGATGCTTTTGGTCGGATAGTCGGCGCCGCCGCTACTTTCCTGAGGGGGCGGAGCGGAGGTGCTCCCGCCTGAAGAAGGGGCCCCCGCGGCAGGGCCGGAGGTGCCGGTACAAGCGGTGAAAACGGAGCAGAACAGAACCAAAGCCAAGGAGACTGTAAGTAGTTTCGCTTTCTTCATAAAATTTTCCTCTCCTTTTTTAAATTGATTTCCCAAACGCGTTTCAACCGAAACTGCCTGACATTCGTTTTTGGTCTCGGTTGATCAGGCGTTTCCACCCTACAGCAAATATCAATAATACCGGTATACCAGTCATTGACCATAGAATACATGATATATGTGCCATATGTCAATACGATTATCCTGAATTGGATGAAATTCATTAGTTTTTACTAAAATACTGACAAGGATTTTGGTATACCATTAATATTGACATTCCTATTCCATGCCTGGTATACTTAATTCGACCCATCCTACAAGCACAAGCAAAATGTCATATTGAAATTTCATCGGCGCGTCATCCATGCAACCTGTTCCAAACGGAGAGGATAACGAAAGGAAGACCCTGCGAAGGCGACGTTACTCTTGTATTCCCCTGCGTTATTGGGATATAATCTCTACGAAAGAAAAACCAGCCTCAACGTCGCTTAGGGGTTCAGGCTCGAATAAAGGGCGAAGGGCATACGGTGATTTTCGGCCACGCCCAAAACGGGCTGCTGACCCTCCCGAAACCCGACGGTTTTGCCGGTGGGCCGCTCTGTCGGTCCGCGATCGTTGAATCCTAATTCTGGGGGAAACTATGTTTGATCCTATTTCGAAGCAAAATCCGGCCTATCCCAGCAAGTATTATGAAAAGATCATTGTCGCCATCAGCGACATGATCGCCCAGGGAATTTTGAAACCCGGCGACATGCTTCCCTCGGAGCGGGAACTGGCCGAGCAGTTTCAGTTGAGCCGCGTCCCTGTGCGGGAGGCGTTGAAAATTCTGGAATTTCTGGGCATGGTCAGTTATGTTCCTGGTAAGGGGATATTTGTGCGCAAACTGGAGATTTCATCCCTTCTCAGTAAGATTTTTTTCGGTCTGAGCGTGACCCCGGATACGATCCGGCAGCTGTTTGCCATCCGTCTCCTGATCGAACCCTACGCGGCCGGGCAGGCCGCTCTGTATGCGATACCGGAAGAGCTTGAGAAGATACGGGGCGCGCTGGAGGAAGCCAACGGGACGTCTGTGGTGAATTATTCACTGGACTTCCACACGGCGGTCATCTCAGCGTCCCATAACAGCCTGCTGCTGGAGATCTATACGTTTCTCTATTCCCTTTTAAATCTGGTCCGCAAACGTTCCAAAATCGAGAATCGTTATAAAACCGACCCGCTGCGTTTCCATTCCGAGATCTATAACTGCATTTGCGCAAAGGACAGCGAAGGGGCACAGCGCCTGATGCGGGAGCACCTGCAGCACGAGAAAGTATACCTTGAGGATATGATCTCCGATTCCACACATCCCACGACGAATACGTAAACGCAACCATCGTTTATTTCGCAGTTCAAAGCGTCGGTCAGAGCAAAATGAATATCCGGGATTTTCTTTTGAAAAAGTACGGATTGACAGGCCGGGAAATCCCAATACGATATGGCATAGCCCATATGGTATACCGGTATTATTAAGAATTGCCATATTACGATTGAAAGAGAGGTAAATACCATGAAAATTGCCAGTGTTGATGTGATGCAGGTTCCAAGCGGCAACGCGGGCTCCTCCAGAGGCTCCTGGTGTCCGGTTATCGTTCGGATTAATACCGACGAAGGAATCAGCGGCTTTGGCGAGGTCGGCCTGGCCTACGGCAAGGGTTGGCGCGCCGGTATGGGTATGGTTCAGGATTTTGCCGAGGTCATTATTGGTATGGACCCCATGCAGAGCGAAAAAATCTGGGAGACCATTTTCCGCAAAACCTTCTGGGGTATGGGCGGGGGCACCATTGTAAACGCAGGCCTCAGCGGTATCGACATCGCCCTGTGGGACATCAAGGGTAAGGCGCTGGGCGTGCCTGTCTACCAGCTTTTGGGCGGCAAAACCAACGACAACCTCCGCACCTATGCAAGCCAGCTGCAGTTCAACTGGGGCCCCAAGATCACAAAGCAGATTCTGATCGAGCCCGAGGAATACGCCGAGGTTACCCGCATTGCCATGGCCGAGGGCTACGACAGCATTAAGGTCGACCCCATCTACTTCAGCAACCAGCCGGGAGGCAAAGGCCCCTGGAAGATGACCGGCCCTCTTGAGCACAAGGTCGTCAAGACCGTCTATGACCGCGTGGCCGCCATGCGCAAGGCTGGCGGCGACGATCTGGACATCATTGTTGAGATGCACTCTCTTGCGGACACCACCGCCGCCATTCAGATCGGTCAGGCGCTTAAGGATTTGCGCATTTTCTATTACGAGGAACCCGCGCATCCGCTTAATGTGGAGAATTTTACCGAGATAAAAAGTAAGGTCGATATTCCGTTGGCCTCCGGCGAGCGCATCTATACCCGCCAGGGCTACCGGCCTTTCCTGGAAAAACGGCTGCTGCAGGTTATCCAACCCGATCTTTGCCTGTGCGGCGGCCTGAGCGAGGCCAAGAAGATCTGCGACATGGGCTGGACCTATGACTCGGCCGTTCAGATCCATGTCTGCGGCAGCCCGATTTCCAAGGCCGCGGCTCTTCAGATTGAGGCTGCCATTCCCAACTTCCTTATTCACGAGCACCATCAGCGGGCACTAAACCCCGACAGCCGCGCCACTTGCCTGTACGACTATCAGCCGGTGGGCGGCAGATACAAGGTTCCCGACCTGCCCGGCATCGGCCAGGAGCTCACCCCCGAGGTCATAGCCAAATGCGATATGATCACCATAAAAGATTATAAGCCTTACTTAAGCTGAAGCCGCTTTCGCCGCGTTACCATGCGGTCGAGCCCGAGTTATGGAAAAACAGCGGCCGGGGACTTCATTTGGAGTCCCCGGCCGCTGTTTTATGCTGCTTTATGAGGGATATGCCCCTGTTTTTATTCGTATACGATCTTGAACCCGGTGCGTTCGATACAGTTTTTGATATCAATTTCGGTCGCGGGCTCGTTATACCCGACGGTGACCGTGCCCGTCGCCGCGTTGACGCCGACCTCATGGACCCCTTCTATTTTATCGAGCGCGTTTTTTATCTGGGTTTTGCCTTCCTTATTCTTTAGTCCGGAAACATTGCACAGCATCGTGTTCATGCCTCGATCCCCTTTCAGATTCCGCAGATGAAAAAAGACTGCCGGTCACCGGTCGCTTTTTTCGTGTTTTCCCTCGTGCACGCCGATTTTATGTGTGTCTGTGATCCCCGCGTCCGCGTTTTCCCGCGGCTTCATTCTTCGAAGCTCGGGACTGGTTTTTTCCCTATCCTTTTTCCGGTTTTTATTGTTGTTCATCTTCTTTTCCCCTTAGCCGGAGCATGATAATCGGAACCCGCCTTGCGGGGCATCTTATTTGCGTCCGGCTTCGTTATTGTCCTTGATGGGCGACAGCCCATCTGCGTCCGCTGCCTTGACGGACGCAAAAATCCGCTCCCGCAGCCTCGGAAACGGGTTCGGATTATCATGCTCCGGCTAAAACAACAGATGTCATTAGTATTTATGAAACGAAAAAAATTATTCGGTCGGAAGATAAACCGCCCCCCGGGAAGGCCGGCGCATGATATAAAAACTTACGCAAATTTCACATATTCCTGATATTTCCCTTACGTGCGATTTTATATAATGAATATGGTGGTGGAATGAACCTTTTTGTACATCTGTTAATCGCGCATTCGGCCAGGAAATTTGTATATGGGCAGGTCGGAGCAAGACGAAAGGATATCGGTTTCCCGGTCGGTTCTTATGCCTGTTCCCAGAAGGCGGGAGAGTTATCGCGTTATTTATCCGATTTTTTTGCTACGCCCATTCCGAACAATACCACCGCGGCATTTACGGACATCATTTTTTGCGAGCCCGTAATGCTGTTTTTGTTCGGGAAAGGGCTTTTACTTTTTAAAAAGCAAAAACGCGGGAGCGGATTATCATGCTCCGGCTATTCTTTTATACTGGAAAACGCGGGGATTTATAACAATGAAATACGGCTTAAAATACTCTATGTCTGAATTGGGTAACATTCCGATGGATTTTGCGAACGATTCAGACCTGTTTGAAATGCTGAGTGAGATCATAGAAAACTCGGATATCAGGATTGTTTTTCAACCGATCGTTTCCCTTGCCGACGGCTCGGTACTGGGTTACGAAGCGCTGAGCAGGGGACCTGAAGGTACGAAGCTTATGCACCCGGACGCCTTGTTCGGGACCGCCGTCAAATGCGGCAAGCTATTGGAGCTTGAGCTTCTTTGCAGGGCAAAGGCGTTGGAGGCGGCCTACCGGAACGGTTCGAAAATAAAGCTGTTTCTGAACGTAAACCCTTTTGTAATCCACGATGAGAAATTTAAACGCGGATTTACAAAAGAATATTTGAAAAACTATCATATCGGACCTGAGAATATCTATTTTGAGATCACGGAAAAAAGCGCCGTCGAGGATTTAAACGGCTTTAAGAAGACGATTGAGCATTACAAAAGACAAAACTATAAAATTGTCATTGACGACGCGGGGGCGGGGTACTCGGGGCTCAATATGATTACCGACATCCATCCACATTATATAAAGCTTGATATGAAGCTGATCCGGGGCATTGATTCCGACGGGTATAAAAAAGCTCTTGTAAAAAGCCTGTGTGAGTTTTGCCGGCTTTCAGACATTTCGCTTATCGCCGAGGGAATTGAAACCGAGGACGAGCTGGGCGCGCTCATTGATATCGGCGTGCATTACGGCCAGGGCTACCTGATCCAAAAACCGGGGGAGTTAAGCCCGGTCGGCGACGATGTTGTGAGAAGCATCGCAAGATACAATGCAAAAAAAGGTCACGGTTTATACCACTGTCTGACCAATACTTTTATCGGAGATATTTGCCGCCATAACATCACCGTTACTTCCGATGATCTGGCTGAAAATGTCTATAAACTTTTCTTAAAGGATGATTTACTCACCGGAATTACCGTTGTCGACCAGGGGGCAGTCGCCGGGATTGTCACCAAAACGCGGATAGACCATATGATGAGCGGGCAGTTCGGATTTAGCCTGCACAGCAAACGCCCGATTTTTCTGCTGATGGATAAATATCCTCTCATCACGGATTGCAAAATGCCGATCGACGCGGTTTCAAAACTTGCGATGGCAAGGCCCGCGGACACCTTGTATGATTTCATCGTCGTGACAAAGGACGAAAAATACTGCGGCATTGTCACGATTAAAGACCTTCTCGAAAAAACCATGGAGCTTGAGGTGTCCAACGCGAGACATTTAAATCCCTTGTCCGGGCTGCCGGGCAACCTGATGATCGAGCACAGACTCATGAGATGCATCTCCTCCGACGATCCCTTTACGGTTTTATACGTCGACATCGACAATTTCAAGGCATATAACGATGTTTACGGATTCGGCAACGGCGACAATGTGCTCCGGTTTGTCGCGGCGCTTTTGACCGACCTCATCCCCAGGGGGGAATTTATCGGACATGTGGGCGGCGACGACTTTGTCGCAATCCTTTCAAGCTATATGGCCGACGGTATCTGCAGGCTTTTGACCCGGAGGTTCGACGAGGGCATCAGGGATTTCTATACGGCGGATGACCTGAAAAGAGGATACATTGCGGCGAAGAACCGAAAGGGCAATGAGGATCAGTTCTCGATTATGACCGTGTCCGTCGCGGGCGTGTCCAACCGCGGCCGAAGCTATCATAATATCAATCAGCTCTCCGAGCACGCCAGCGTTATCAAGAAAAAGTGCAAGCTGGTATTGAGAAGCTGCCATATGATCGTTTGAAGCCTGCGAATGGTCGCGGAGGTATGTGAAAATCACACCGGCAATTTCATAAAGGCGTGCCGCCCGCCTTAAAGCGGCAACCGCGGCACATGCCATGAACCTCCATTCGCTTATGAGGTTTTTCATGATCGATTTGTGTGCGGAGCGAATGGAGGTTAGTGTGGAATCACACTAACAAATTAATAAAGGCGTGCCGCTCGCCGAAAAGCGGCAACCGCGGCACATGCCATGAACCTCCATTCGCTTATGAGGTTTTTCATGATCGATTTGTGCGCGGAGCGAATGGAGGTTAGTGTGGAATCACACTAACAAATTAATAAAGGGTGCCGCTCGCCGAAAAGCGGCAACCGCGGCACATGCCATGAACCTCCATTCGCCTGTGAGGTTTTCGATGATCGATTTGTGCGCGGAGCGAATGGAGGTTCATATGCAGGCCAAAAACAAAAACAGGAAAAATTATGTTCTTGACACCAATGTCCTTCTTCACGACCCCGGATGCATCCTGAATTTCGAGGGAAACAACGTAATATTGCCCATGGTGGTGCTGGAGGAAATCGACTCCCTGAAAACAAGGGAGGGGCTTTGCGGCTGCCAGGCGAGACAGGCGGCGCGCGAGCTCTCCAAAATAGTGGAAGGAAAGGCGCAGCAGGGCATTCAAAACGGGATCGAAATGAAAAAAGGCGTTGTCCTGAAAATTGAGCTAAACGGCTACCATGCGATTGCGGAAGTGACCGATGAGCTGGATATGAAGAAAAACGACAACCGGATCCTTCTGACGGCCATGCGGATTCAGAAAAAAGCTCCCGAGATACCGACCATCCTTGTTTCAAAGGATATCTGCATGAGGCTTAAGGCGGAGGCTTTCGGCATCGAGGCGGAGGATTATGAAACGGACAGGGTTTCGCTCGACGATCTCTACAGGGGCTATGCCGTTACGGCACTTTCGTCCTCGGATATCGACAAAATATTCGAAGGTGGCCTTGACTGTCCGAAGGGGCTTAAACTGAACCCGAATCAATTCCTGATGGCGCATTCAAAAGAAGACCCGGCGCGCACGGTCGTCGCGCGCTTTAACGGCGCGAAGCTTCTGCCGCTCCAGTCGGAAAACAGGACGGCGTGGGGGCTTTCGCCGCTGAATCTCGAGCAGAAAATGGCCTTTGAGCTGATGATGGACGACAATGTGAAATTTGTTTCCGTCACAGGCGGCGCGGGCTCGGGGAAGACGATACTCGCGACCGCGGCCGCGCTTGAAAAGGTAGTCGAGCAGCATATATACCGGAAAATCGTGTTTGTCCGGCCGGTCGTGCCGGCGGGCGACGACATCGGTTACCTTCCCGGCAACGAGGAGGAAAAGCTCCGCCCGTGGATGGGCAGCTTTTACGATGCCTTTGAGGCCCTGATGTTCAGCGGGCGCCATCGCAAGCCGATGAAAAACTGCCCGCAGGACAGCATGTCCGCCGACGCCATGATCGAAAGCCTGAAGTACGCCGGCGTCATCGACATGAAGACCTTTACGTATATGCGCGGGCGGACGCTTACGGATATGATTGTAATCGTGGACGAGGCGCAGGAAACCACGCCCCATATCGCCAAGCTGATGCTGACGAGGGCCGGCCAGAATTCCAAATTTATTTTTATCGGTGACCCGACCGACAACCAGATCGACAACATTCTGGTCGATTCGCGCTCGAACGGGCTCGTTTATCTTGTCGAGCGGCTCAAAGATTCCGCCCTGACGGGGCATGTGACGCTGAGCCAGGTAGAACGGAGCCCGCTTGCAAGGCTCGCCGAAAAAGCGCTATAAGGGCGGCTTGGTTCCGGCTTTTTGCCCTTTGTTATTTTTTTGATTTCGCAATTGACAAAATGTGGGATTCCTGTAAAATACAACTGAATATTCATACAATGCGCATTACTCATAATTGAATATGAAGGAGCGCCTGAGCATGGTGAAAAAGGTGATTGTCATCGGAGCGGGCCTTGCGGGGTTGAGTGCGGGTATTCACTTGCGGGAAAAGGGAATCGCGGCCGAAATATTCGAGCTTTCGGGAGGACCGGGCGGAATGTGCATCGCCTGGGAACGCGGCGGCTATTGGTTTGACGGATGCATCCACTGGATGGTCGGCACAAAACCGAAAACCGCGTTTAACCGGCTGTATCTTGAAGTGGGCGCTCTTAAAGAGGACACTCCCATCTATCATGCCGAAAGCATCCGGACGGAGATCGGAGGAATCGAGCTTGAGGTCCCGCTCCGGCTTGGGGCGTTCCGGGATTTCCTTATGTCCTTGTCGCCGCAGGATAAAGAGATGACGGAGGACTTATGCCGGAATATCAAAGTAATGATGAACCCGGAACTGCCCGCCGGGGTACCGTCGAACGTTTCCGAATGGGTCAGCCTTATCAAAAACGGCAGGGGCTTTTTAGGGCTCGCGCGCAAATACACGGGGCTTAAGCATAAGAGGCAAATCCGAACCCGCCTCTATGCAGCGCCTTTTGGCATCTTTCTTCGTTGTTCTCCTAGGCGGGCGTCAGCCCGCCGTCGTCGGCCGCCTCGAAATCTACCAAAAATCGAAGCATAGAGGTCGAAGATTTTTGAGGGAACGGGATTTTGTCAGTGCAAGGAAAGGCACATTGGCAATACTGACGTATGGCAATGGGGATTTCTGCGGCAATGGCGGAATCCCGTCCCTCAAAAACGGGTTCGGATTTGCCTCTTATGCTTACGGTAAAAGAATATACCGAACGATTTACAAGCGGTACGGTCAAAGCGCTCATCTATGGCCTGATGCCGCCGGGATATACGGTCGTCGCGCTGTTTATGATGCTAGGAACGCGCATGGGCGGTAATGCGGGCTATCCCTTGGGCGGGGCCCGTGAGGTGATGCGCCGTATGGAGGATAAGTATCGCTCGCTGGGCGGGACGATCCGCTTTCATTCGAAAGTCGACGAGATCGTCGTTGAAAGCGGCAGGGTCACCGGCTTAAGGTCGAAGGGGGATCTTTACAACTGCGACGCCGTGATCGCCGCCTGCGATATGTACGACACGCTTTACCGCATGCTCGGCGGAAAATATGCGCACGGGCAGCTGGATGCAATGCTCCGGTCGTCGGAGCTTTTTGAACCGATCTGCGCCGTGTCCTTCGGATTAAAGCGCCGTTTCGGCATCCCCTTTTCACAGACCTTTGAGTGCCCGGAGGGGGTGCGGACCGCGCCCGATATTGTTGTAAACCGGCTGAGCCTTCAATCCTTTGAGTTCGATCCGTCGGCCGCCCCCGAAAACAAAAGCTCTGTCATGGTGTTATTAGCGTCCCGGCTCGACTATTGGCAGAAGCTGCGCGAGGAAAACAAAGCCGAGTACGACGCCTTAAAACGGCGGCTTGCCGACGAGGTCGCCGATGCCGTCGACAGAAGGATCCCTGGCTTTAAGGACGCCGTCGAGGTGACCGACGTGGCGACGCCGGCAACCTATGTCCGCTACGCAAACCTCTATAAAGGCTCCTGGGAGGGTTTTGCGCCGACGCCCGCAGCCATCCGGGCCAATATCCGTAAAACCGTCGACGGTGTAAAGGGACTTTACCTTGCAGGCCAGTGGACTACGCCCGGCGGAGGGATCTGCACCGCGGTAAAAAGCGGAAAGGACGCCGTGCGCGCGGCGATGCGTGGATGAGTGACAGCGCGGGTTCGGATTATCATGCTCCGGCTATGGCGTGCACAATAAAACGCATGTCCCGGCCGTCCCCGACGCAGGTGGACAGCGTCAGAATCCGCTCGTCCGCCGAGGGTTTTATTCCGGTGTCATAGAGGGAGAGCACCGCGACTTTTTCAAGGTATTTTCCGTACTCCGCCTTGTCGGCGAAATCGTATCGATAGACGTCGCTGTCCGGCGCTGCCTTGTACACGGAGAATATGGAGCACTCCTTCATCCCGCCCTCGGTGTACAGCAAAAGCGCGGGGTGTTCGTCGTAAAACTCCTTGTCCAGGTAGCCTAAAAGGCAGTTGAACATGGAACCGTTTCTCATATTGTGGCCGTAAACGATGGCGTTTTCGGCTTTGAGGCCGCTTCCGATCCGGCTGTCGAGAAAAAGAGCGCCCATTTTGTTCTGCTCTTTGGAGAACGTATGGGTCAGATAAAACTCGTTGTCCTCTCCCTGCACGACCGGATAGCTCAGCCGGGTGCCCGGAAGGCGGAGCCAGCCGATAAAATCGCTGTTTTGGGCATGCAGCGCCGCGAAATCAAACCGGAACTCGTCCTTCCGCACGGTCTCCGCCGCGGGAGGCGCAGGTACGTCTTGAGGTTCTTCCTCCGGCGCACTCCCAAAGATCTGCGCGTTTTGCATGGACCGGGCGAGCTTTGTATATTCCCGATCGCCCTGCGCATACGCGGTAAAAATCAGGTAAAAGCGGGACGCGCAATAGACCAGGACGCTCATGCACAGAAGAACGAACAAAAGCTTGCCATGCTGTCGGACAAAGGAATAAAATCTCCCGGACGGAAAGAGCCCCGTGGCGGACTTAGCAATGCCGCCGTAAAAAGGCGTCTTTTTCTGAAATTCCGTCTTTCCGTCTGCGAAAAAGCCGATTTTTTCGTCGGCCGGCAAAGCGGGCGTGCCGATTGGACTTTCCTCGGGCGGCAAAAGCTCCGGCTCGGCTTCGATTTCGGTATAGACCGGCCCGGCCATGAAAAAGGCGGCGACGGCGGCCGAGATCGGAACCGCGAGGATGACGCCCATGCTGCCGGAAATCCCCTGCATGATTTCAATGCCGATGTTGTATGAATTGATGATTTGCAGGTACGGAAGATCGTAGACGTAATTCGTCACCAGCATGCTTATGGAGGTGCCCGCGAAGGCGAGGATCAGCGTGTTCGACATGGTGCCCATCATGTCCCGCCCGACGCGCATACCCGACCGGAAGAGCTCCGCTCGGCTCAGCGTCGGCTTTTTCCGGTGGATTTCCTCGACGGTGGACGAGACGGACATGGCGACGTCCATGACGGCGCCGAGAGAGGCGATCAAAAGCCCGGAAAACAGCAGGCCGCCGATCCGGATTTTAGTATTCTGCTCCAAAAACAGCAGGCTTTCGATGTCCGGGACGTTGTAGCCGGAAATGCCGGAGAAATAGCCGAACATGGTCGCCGCCGCGCCCGCTACGACGACGCCCGACACCGTCCCGATGATCGCGCAGGCCGTCTTTCTGGTCGGGCCCCCGATCAGGTATATTGTGACGAAGGTGGTGACGGCGGCGACCAGCACGGCCGCCCAGAACGGGGAGAAGCCCCTGAAAATCAGCGGGATATAGAGAAAAATGATGCAGACAAAGGTAAAAATCAGGCCGACGGACGCTTTAATACCCTTCATACCTCCGATCAGGCAGATCAAGAGGAAAAAGAGGCCCGCGAAGATGCAGACCGCCGCCTCGCGGTCGGCGCTGTAAACGGATGTAACGGTGATGTCCCCCGAAACGCTCTGGATGACGATCACCTTCATTCCCGGCGTGCAGCCCGCCCCGAACAGATACCCCGCCGAGCTGGTCGCGTCGATCGTCTGTCCCTTTTTCGGGCCGGTGAGCATCAAAAGCCGCACTTCCTGCTCACCGTAGCGGCGGCCGTTTTCCTCGAGGTTGTCTTTCAGAACTTCGACGACCCTGGCGCGTTCAAAGGTGCGTCCGACGGTCGTGACAAGCTCCGGCTTCTCGACGCGATTTAAAAGAACCAGAAAAACGGCAAATGCCGCCGCCAGTAAAATAAGAACCGGCCGGCGGAAGCTTCCCATTCGGTCTGAGAATCGATTTTTCAGCATATTCCATTTCTCCCGTGCGTTTTCTTAAACGCTGTTTTCATTGCACAGATTTTTGCGTAAAGGAGCGGGAAGAAGCTGTCTTCCCACCCCTTTTACGCGGATGGATCAATCCTTATTGTCCTGTTTCGCTCGGGATTTGAGCTCGATGACGCCGATGAGGGACAGCCCCAACAAAGCGAGGATCGCAAGAACGGCCGTCGCGGCAAAATCGTTTGCGTCGGCGGTTTTGGGCGCGTTCCGGGAAACGGAGCTTGTGCTTGCCGGCGCGCTTGAAAGGGAACGGTTAACCGTTTTCTGGATGGTGAAGGTGTTGTCGATCTGCGAGGGCTTGCCGTCGATAATGCTGTAGGTCGATATGCTGAAGGTGTCGTCCGAGAGGGAAATGACGCTGTAGCTCGGTTTCCAGTTTTGGTTTCTGTAAGCGATGAAGTTTTGCTGCTGCGGGATCAGCTCATAGTATTTGCTGCCGGTCGCGGAGTTTGCGGTCAGGTATAACGTCCCGTCGGGATTGACCACTTTGTCGGTTTTCCGGTCGGCTATGGAGTAACAGTTATTTTGGGCGAGGAAAATGGCATTTGCTTCCTTTGCGGCGGCGTCACCCTCTTCCGGGTAATAGGGGTAGACCGCGCCTGTCGCCTTGTCGATCACATTGTCCCAGTCGAATTCGCCCGTCTCAAGCTTGTTCGCGTCGAAAGCCGCGTGCGTTTTGCCGTCACCCTTTAGGAGATGGCTTCTCGAATAGCTGTGGTCGTGACCCTGGAGCACAACGTCGATATCGTATTTGTCGAGGATCGGGGTGAGTTGCGTCCTTAAAACCATGCCGTCGGATTCGGAGTGGTCAAGCCCGCTGCCGTAAATGTCCTGATGGAAGGTGACGATTCGAAAGCGCGCGTCCGGATTTTCCGAGACCGCTTTTTTGATCAGCGCCTCGTGGTCGGCGCAGTTATAGTTGTTGGTGTTGAGCATGATAAAAAGCGCGCTTCCATAACTGTAATAATATCCGTTCCCGGCGACCGACGGACTTGTTTCCGCGGTAAAGGCGTTGGGATTGTTAAAATGGAACGTATAGCTCTTGTTGGTCGCGTCGTGGTTACCGATGGTCGTCGCGACCGGTATCGATTTCAGCGCGGACGGGGAAAGATAACCCGCGTATTCGATTTCGTTTCCCGGGTCGATGCCGTTTACATTCTTGTTGACCTGGTCCCCCGCGGAAATGATAAAGCTTAAGTCCGGGTTCTGCGCAAGCGCCGCGTTTAAGGTTGCGTTCCAGTTAAACGCGTCGTTCCTCGCCGCGGTGTTTACGTCGGACGCGTTTTCCAGCGTTTCGCCGGTGGAAACCGTCTGGCCCTTGGAAGCGCCGATCTGCGGATCGCCGACGAGCAGGATTTTATAGCTTTGAAAGTCCTTGGTCCGGAACGTTTCGACCTTCGATTCCTTGCCGTTATTCAGATAGGTATAGTAATAGGTTGTGTTTTCCCGAAGCCCGGTAACCGTCGCCTTGTTGGTGTTGTAGCCGTCGATCGCGGGAGAGGCGGTGCCCTGAAAGCTTTTATGATCGCTCATGTCCGCTTTCGTCGCAACATTTACAACCGGAGTCGCCGCGGCGTTTGTTTTCGTGTACCAGGCGAAATTTAATTCGGAGGCGTTTTTGCCCGGCGTCAGGGAAATCTGCTCATAATCGTTTTTGACGGAAGATTCCCACCGGCTTTCCCAATCGGACCAATTTTGATCGGTGGTCGCATCCGCAAAGTGTTCCGTTGCCGCAAACGCGCCCGTTATCAGCTGCGACGAAATCAGACATGCCGACATGAGGCCGCATGCCAATTTTTTAACTCCTTTACTCATCGTAAAACCCCTTTCGATTTCCATAATCTGCCTATTCGGCTTTCTCATTTTTAACTATATCACCCGATTTTTTGATATCAATGACATTGACAAAGGATTTAATAAAGCTTTACCAAAGATTTACACATCGGAGAAAAGCACATAAATATGGGGCCTCTTATGCTTAAGACAAAAAAATTCTGACGCTTCCGTTTTTATCCGGTTAACGTCAGAATTTGAGATGATCGTTTATCCTATCTGTTCAATTCATATAATGCCCGGCTTTGATATCCGGTATGCAGGAGCTTATGCGACATTTCGCCGAGTGGCGCATGCAGGAATTCCTCGTAAAGCTTGCGGATCGCCGGGTTTTCGTGCGATTTGCGAAGCGCCATGGCCTCGTCGATCTGGTAGAGGGCGCCGATCCGCTTTTGCCGCACCTCGTTTGTCGTCCCGTACGGCTGGCCGCCGCCGCCGACGCAGCCGCCCGGACAGCACATGACTTCGATAAAGTCGAAATTGGCTTCGCCCGATTTTATCATTTCCAGAACCTGTTTTGCATTGGACAGGCCGTGTGCCACCGCGATGTTTAATACCCGGTCCGGCAATGAAACGGAAGAACTCCTGACCCCGTCCATGCCGCGAACATCGGTAAACTCCAGCCTGCCCAGGGTTTTGCCGGTGGCCACCTCGTAAACGGTGCGCAGCGCCGCCTCCATGACGCCGCCCGTCGCGCCGAATATCGCCGAGGCTCCCGTTGAAATGCCGAGCGGAGGGTCGAACCCGCCGTCGGCGAGGCGCTCAAAATCGACGCCCTGCTGGAAAAGCATCCGGGATAGCTCACGCGTGGTCAAAACGGCGTCGACGTCGCGAAAGCCGCTGGAATTCATCTCGGGCCGGGAGGCTTCGAATTTTTTAGCGGTGCAGGGCATGACCGATACGACGAAAATATTTTCCGGCGCTATAGCGCTTATGTTTGCGTAGTAGGTTTTCGAAAGGGCGCCGAACATCTGCTGCGGCGATTTGCAGGTTGAAACATGGGGAATGAGCTCCGAGTAATAGTGCTCGATATATTTGATCCAGCCGGGGCTGCAGGAGGTGAGCATGGGGAGCGCCCCTCCGGTTTCGAGCCTTTTCAGAAGCTCGTGGCCCTCCTCCATAATCGTGAGGTCCGCCGCGAAATCCGTGTCGAACACCCGGTCAAAGCCCAGCTCGCGCAGGGCGGAAACAAGCCTCCCCGTCGAGATTTCCCCCGGCGGCTTTCCGAATTCTTCCGCGATGGAAACCCGGACCGCCGGCGCAACCTGTACGACGACGTGCTTTTTAGGGTCCGCCAGGGCTTCCCAAACCGAATCCGTGTCGTCTTTTTCATGGATCGCGCCCACGGGGCAGGAAAGCGCGCATTGACCGCACAAAACGCACGCGACCTCGGACAGCTTTTTGCCGTATTCGGGCGAAACGCAGATATCCGCGCTGCGGTTGTGGCTGTACAATATGCCCACTCCCTGGATGTGGTGGCAGACCTCCGCGCACCTGCCGCATTTGACGCATTTGTTGGGGTCTCTGACAAGCGCCGGCGTCGATTCGTCAAGTGGAAGGTTTAACTGCGTCTTTTCCCCCTCGACGTCCTTAAGGCCGACCTTCGCCGCAAGCTGCCGAAGCTCGCAGTTGCCGCTGCGGATACAGGTCAGGCACCCCTGGGGATGGTCCGCCAGAATCAGCTCCACAATGGTCCGGACCGTTTCCCTGACCCTTGGGGAATTGGTTGTGATCTTCATGCCCGGCGCGACCGGCGTCGAGCAGGACGCGACAAGACCCCGTATTCCCTCGACTTCGACGACGCATACGCGGCAGTTTGCCTTGACCCGCTGGTCCGGGTGATTGCAGAGCGTCGGGAGAAAAATGCCGTTTCGTTTTGCCGCCTCCAGAATGGAAATGCCGGGGGGTACCGTTGCGGCTTTCCCGTTTAACGTGATTGTAATGCCGTCCATTATGCGGATTCCTCCTTATGGTCCGTTTTGCCATTTTTGCGGCAGCAGTCCGAGTATTCCTTCCGATAGTAGGATAAGGAGGACCGGAGGCTGTTGCCGGCCGCCTGACCGAGGCCGCAGAAGGATGCGTCCTGCATCGCGCGGGTATAGCGTTCAAGCGCGGCGATATCGTTTTTCCCGGCACTGCCCGCCGCGAGCTTGTTCAGAATGATGTTTGCCTGGCGCAGCCCTTCCCGGCAGGGAGTGCATTTGCCGCAGCTTTCATGCAGGAAAAACCTGATCCGGTTGCGCACATTTTGGAGAATGGAACGCGTGTCGTCGAGCACGAAGACGGCACCGGAGCCGATCGTGATCCCCGCCTCGGCGCACGCCTTGTATTCAAGCGGGGTATCAAGCATTCGTGGAGGTACTAAAACGCCGGACGCCCCTCCGATATTGACCGCCTTGATCGTCCGCCCGGGCTTCGGGCCGTCTCCGCACCGGCCGATGATCTCGGCGAAAGTTATGCCGAACGGCACTTCGACAAGGCCGCGCTTTTGGATATCGCCCGACATTGAAATCAGTTTTGTTCCGCGGCTGTCGGGCGTTCCGAGCGAGCGGTACCACTGCGCGCCTTTTTCAAGGATTTTGGGGATGTTGGCCAGCGTCTCCACATTGTTGATTAGCGTGGGCCGGTTCCAAAGTCCCGACTCGGTCGGATAGGGAGGTTTCAGCCGGGGCCTGCCTTTTCTTCCCTCGATGGAGGAGAGAAGCGCGGTTTCCTCGCCGCACAGATAGCTGCCCGCACCCGAAAAGATTTTAAGCGAAAGGCCGTATCCGCTTCCCAGAATATTATCTCCAAGAAGGTCCGCGCCGATCGCGTCCCTGATCGCGGCGTGCAGCTTGCTCTGCACCTCGGAATATTCATGGCGCACGTAAATATACCCCTCTGACGCGCCCGCGAGGTATGCCGCGATCGCAATGCCTTCGATCAGCTGGAAGGGCAGGTGCGTCATAATGAAGCGGTCCTTGAACGTCCCCGGCTCGCCTTCGTCCGCGTTGCATATGATAAACCGCTCGAGCACGCTGCTTGAGCGGACCATTTCGATCTTTTTCCCGGTTGGAAACGCGGCGCCGCCCCTGCCTCGCAGACCGGAGGCCTTTATTTCCCCGATCGAGCTTTCGGGAACGGAGGCAAGCGCCTTTTTTAAGGCCGAAAAGCCGCCGCGGCTTCTGTAAAGCGGAAGATCGACATATTCGTCGGGATCGATATTAAAAACGAGTTCAGGCCGTCCGCTCATTCTGATGCTCCTCCCGCAGGCTTCTGATGACGAAGAACGCGCCTTCCGGGGTTAAATCGCCGTAGATTCTGTTGTTCACTCTGATTGCCGGCGACATATAACAGGCGCCGAGACAACTGACGCTTTCCAGCGTAAAAATCCCGTCGCGGGTCGTCTGTCCCAGGGCGATGCCCAGTTCCTGTTCGATTGCCTTCAATATGTCCGCTTGCCCGGCGTTTTCACAAGGGGCGTTTGCGCATACCCGGATAATATAAGCCCCCCGCGGTACAAGCGAAATCTCGCTGTAAAAGGACGCCGTCGAATACACCCGACAGCGTGTGATTTTCAGGAGCCGGGCGATTTCGTTTACGGCCTCCTCGCTTATGTATTTGCGCGGGCTTGCATCCTGAACGGCGAGAAGCACCTGCAAAAGCGGCGGCCTGTCGCTTCCCATACGGCTTAAAATTTCCTGGACACCTGCGGTATTCATTTTTGTTCCTCCTCGTAAAACACTGGCGCGGTAAAGCCCTTTTTGTGACAGTGTACAGCGCGATTTGACGGTTATCAAGCAAAGTTTATCAATAGACAAAATCGTCAAAGCCGCGGCTTATATAGCGCGGTCCGTTTCACAATATCCGCCGTATTTTTAACGAAGTCTGCCATAAACGGAAAAAAGACGGCGGCGCCTCTTTTCGAGCAAAAAAATAAGGGGCCTCGGCCCCTTGAAGAAATAACGTTTATTTGTCCTTCGCGGCGGAAGGATCGGTTTCTCGGCCTTTTTTCTTGAGATTGTATCCGAGCACGATCAAGCTGTCGCTTAAGTGGATGTTCTCGATGACGACATCGTCCGGAACCTTGAGCTCTGCCGACGCGAAATTCCAGATCCCCTTGATACCGAGGCCGACGGCTTTGTCGACCACCTCGCGGGCGTAGGCGTAAGGCACCGTAACGACCGCGATGTCCACATGGTTTTGAGTTGTAAATTCGGCCAGGCTGTCGATATGCATGATTTCCACACCGCTGATTTTTTCTCCGATAATACGATCGCTGACATCAAAAATCCCGATCACCCTGAAGCCTCTTTTTTCAAAGCTTGTGTGCTTGGCAAGCGCCTGGCCAAGGTTTCCGGCCCCGATAATGACCATCTGATACATGATGCCGAGCCCGAGGATGTTGCCGATTTCCCGACACAAAAGCTCCACATCGTATCCGTAGCCCTGGAGCCCGAAGCCTCCGAAGGTAAAAAAGTCCTGCCTTACCTGGGAGGATGTGATCCCCATCCTTTTGCCGAGGTCCTTTGATGAAACCCGGCTGATCCCCATCTGCTGCAAAGCGGAAAGATAACGGTAATATCGGGGCAGGCGTTTTATGACCGCACCCGGGATATTCTTTTCGCAGTCCACTCACTTCACCCCAAACAATTCGAATCGCTGCGCATAGGCGCCGGAATGAAACCGAAAAGACGTCCGGCCCTATGAAAGCTAAGTATACAGCATTTTATGGAAAAGCGCCAATAAAAAAAATAAATCGTTGCCGAACACCCGTTTTCCAATGCGGTGGGAATAAAGAGGCAGGCGAGAAACCGAAAAGGGTGAGTTCGTTTGTCCGGCAAATATCATTTAAACCTGCTTAAAACCCTTATATCGCTTGACTTTTTTATATATAATGTATATATCTATAACTGAATTGAACGATATCCGATTTTTACTGCATATCATTTTACAGCGCCCAAAGAGTGGGACGTGCCCGGACCCGGCATACATGCGTTTCGCGGGCAATCTTCAGACGGAATGCGGGAGAGGATAAATTTGTGTAATGAAGAGATTGTTGATCGAGCTCAAGTCGCTCTGGGAAAACCAGTATGCCCTGAACGTTTCGAAGGAAGTGCCGGGCAAGGTCACAGAGAAGGAATGGGCTGAAATCGAGCAGGCGAGAAGCCGGAGCAATATCCAAAGAGTGATCCTTTTTACATTTATTTTGCTGTTTGTGCAGATTGCCAACCTTCTGTTAAATTATTTTACCGATTTCCATGACGGCTTTAACACGGCATACTCTCTGGGAAGCTTGTACTTCTTGGCCGTTTGCTTTGTATATCTCGTCCTCATCGGAAAATATATCGCAAAATCAAAAAACGTCAAAAAGGGGAGAATCCTTTCCCTCAGCTTTTGGGGCTTTTATATCGCCGGTTCGCTTGTGTTTTGTTATCTCGAGCTCGTTGAAAGGAAGGCGTTTACCAATTTTGTGCTGATGATGGCTGCTATCGCTGTAATTCCGGTGCTGAACCGAAAAGAGCTTATGGCTTTCGGCGGGATCGGTTTTGCCGCCGAGGGGATTTTGCTGTTTTTGGTCGGCTCCGACGCCTGGGAATACATCCAGCTTTGCGTGATGATAGCGGCAATCGCCTACGCCGTCTCGCATATGCTTTATGCTTCGTTTATAAACGTCAATATTGTGCATAAACAGTTAGAGAAGATGGCGCAGACGGATTCGCTGACGAATCTGTTGAACAGGCGCGGTTTCGAAAAGAGACTGGAATCCATCTGGAAACAAAGCGTGCGAAACAAAAGCCGCGTGATGGTTTCCATGGTCGACATCGATTTTTTCAAGAGCTTTAACGATGAGTTCGGGCATGACGCGGGAGATCAATGCTTAATGGCCATTGCCGAAAGCATTGCGCTGGATTTTAAGAGAGCGACCGACGTTGTCGCGAGATTTGGCGGAGAGGAATTTGTTTTGTTTGCAACGGACCTGTCGGATGAAAAGATCATCGGGTTCATGAACGCGATCACGGCGCGGGTCGAAGCCATGCAAATACCGGCGGGAGAGACGTCGGTGTCAAACTACGTAACGGTCAGCATCGGATCGGTTTCGGCGCAGGCGGCGCCCGAGATGAGTTTTGAGCGGCTGTATAAAAAGGCCGACCGGGAGCTTTCAAAATCGAAAAACAGCGGGAAAAACAGCCTTTCCTTTAACGGAACCGTTTACAAAAACAGGCGGGAGCATATGGCAGAGAGGGGTTAATTTAATATCCAAAAAGCGCGTTCCCGACAGCCGGGAACGCGCTTTTTTTTACTCGTGGGTTTCCGTTTTTGTTGCCGCGCCGGGCGCAGAATCCGGGTCGGCGGAGAGCGGGGAGACGGGGGGCAGCTCCGGCTGATTTTTTTGCTCGTTATAGTAATCTACGACAATCTGAATAAATTTCTTGGCGTATTTGGTCAGATATCCGTCTTTCCTGTAGGCGATATTAAAGGTTGATGTGATGCGCGGATTGCCGGCGGAGAAAAAGCGGGGCATATCAAAGAAATAATTGCTCGTCGCGTACAGTTCCGGGATTAAGCTGACCCCGAGTCCCGCGGCGCTCATGCGCAAAGCGGTCTCGATATTGTTGGTCTCGATCATTTTTTTGGGCGTTATGTTTGCTTCCTGCAGGATGCGGTCGGAAACCTGGCGGGTGCGCTGGGCGCTTTTCATCAAAACAAAGCATTCGTCTTTTACAAGCTGGATATCGAGCCAGGGATACTTTTGGCCGGGAATCGTGACGGCCTTCTCGATTACGTCGAAGTTTGCCGGAACCGATAAAAGAAGCTCCTCTTCGTAGATAGGGATGGACTCCATATTGTTTGTGGAAAACGGGTCCTTGATGATGACAATGTCGGCGGAACCTTCCGACAGGAGCTGTTCAAGCTTCGTTGCGTTCTCCTCATAAATAATAATGTCCACATTCGGGTAAATCTGCAGGAAGGTCGGCAACACCTTCGGCAGCAGGTGAGACCCGCGGTATGTGGTGATGCCGATACGCAGCTTGCCTTTGAGCATTTCGTCCGAGGCAAAGATATCCATCGTCATCCGGTCGTATGTTTCCAGCATGATTTTGGAAGCCTGGATATACATCTCGCCCGCGTAGGTCAGGATCATTTTATTGCCCACTCTGTGAAAGAGTTTGACATTGAGCAGGGTCTCCAGGTTTTTGATATATTTGCTCAGAGCCGGCTGGGATATATAAAGGCTTTGGGCAGCCTGGGAAATATTCTGGTGTTCCCGGATAGCCAGCACATAACGGAGCTCTTTCAGGATCATGTCATATCACCTCCATCAAAAATGCATAAATATAAATTTATATTTATTTTCATAAAGCTGTGCACTGGAAACAGCCGCTGCCAAGCATAATCCCGATATAAGTATACAACAGCTTAAAAGACGAATCAATATAAGGACCCCTTCGCACAAAACGCTCCGGCTCGCGGGGTGGTTTGCCGGATCGGTTGCTGGAACATATTAGTGCTTTTGGCATCATGAGGAAGACATGGCATCGTCTGTCGGCGCATTTCGGATTTCTCCCGGGCAGGTGATGCCTTTCTGACATCTGCGCTAAAAATATCAGTTTTTATAACTTTATATTATAACCCGTATGAATATTTGATATTAGACAAAATCTGATTAAAAGTATATAATAACGTAAGTTACTAGTCAATATGTATTCTTTTCACATAAAAATGGTATAATATTCAGCAAAAATCCACAATTCCCATGGCTGTCTTTTTCGCTTTACAGATGTACGTATTACCCAGCAGGTACGCTGTATAATAAGAAAAAATTGGAGGTACAAGAGAAAATGAAAAAGCACTACAAAGCATTGCTCAGCGTTATGTTGTGCGCCACACTGGTTTTGATGGCATCCTGTTCGAACAAAGCAAGCGGCGGCACTCCGAGCGGCAGCGCTCCAAGCGGCGGCACTGCAACGACGGCAGCTCCCGAGGGCTTCACACCCACTCATCCGGTTGAGATCGTCACCCACTCCGGCGTCGGCGGCGGCGGCGACCTGATCGGCAGAGCGGTTATCGCCGCGACGCAGGAGTTTGTTCCGCAACCGATGGTCATGGTCAACAAGCAGGGCGGAGCCGGCAACAACGAATGGAACTATATACAGGAAAAAGGCAAAGACGACGGCCATTATCTGATTGTCGCCACGCCGACGAATCTTCTCTGGACAAACCAGGGACAAAACAACATGAGAATCGCCGTTGACCTGATCCCTGTCATCAACCTTCAGATCGAGCCCCAGATGGTTGTTGTCCCCGCAAACTCCAAATGGAACACCATGGAAGAATTCCTCGAAGATTACAAAACCGGAAACGTCCAGATGGCGGGCGACGTGGCCGGCGGCGCCGCGTGGATGTTCGCGATGGTATTAAACAGCACATACGGCGTAGATCCCGCATATATCCCGTTTGACGACAGCGCACAGGCTCTGACGGCGCTTCTGGGCAACAAGGTCGAGGTTACGTTCTGCCAGATGAGCGAAGCCATTGAGCAGCAAAAGGGCGGCCTTGTCAAATTCCTCGCTTTCGCGTCCGACGAGCGCGTGGAAGGCTTTGACGATATCCCGACCCTTAAAGAGCTCGGCATCGACTACTCCTTCGATATGTGGCGCGGACTTTTCCTGCCCGGCACCGCTTCTCCCGAGGCTGTGAAGTATTGGGATGAGACCATTAAGAAGGGCTATGAGACCGATTCCTTCCAGAAGTGGATTGCCGACAGCAAAGGCCTGCCTGGCTACATGGGACCGGAAGAATTCAAGAAATTCGTCGAAGATCAGGATGCTTTGATTAAAGAGTTGCTGACAAAATACGGCGGTGAATTAGTACAGTAAGCCCAGCATAGTATTTCGCGCATTTGTCAGGCACGTTTCACCGTTTTTGCTTAGCAGCAGGTGTATGGGGAATACGCGGTAGATGACTGACCGTCCGAATGCCGCATGTTCCCCACACCCTTTTTAACCCTATCAAACGAACATACTGACCCGGAATGTTTGCGGCATCCTTTCGTCGGTATTGGTTCATCAGACCCATCGAAGGAGGATTGAATATGATAAAAAACAGAAAACAAGTCGATATCGTGGCCAGTTTGATTATGATGGCGTTTGCGGCAGCTTATTATTATGTAGGATCTCAGCTTGGAGCGCCGCATTCCGGGGAGCCGCTCGGCCCGGCCGGGTTCCCGAAATTACTTGGGTTTGTCTACGGCGCGCTGGCGCTTGTCACCCTTATCCTGGCGCTTGCCAATAAAGCGAAGGATGGAGAGAAAAAGCCGAAGCTTACAGGGAAAGATATGCTGTCACTGTTCCTGCTGGCTGTCCTGTTCGTCATTTACTGCTTCGGCATCGATTATATCGGCTACGCGGTTTCCACGTTTATTTTTGCAGGTTTCAGTTTTTGGTGGATGGGAGCGCGCAAACCCGTCCAGATTGTAATCGTAGCTTTATGCGTAACAGTATTTATTTATCTTGTGTTCGGAACTATCTTCCGTGCGGATCTCCCGTCCGGCATACTCATATGATGTGTTATTTTAAGCTTAGATAGGAGGAAAAAACTATGCATTCTATATGGGCCGGAATCTTCTCCGCATTGTCGTTAACCGGCATTGGAGTGGTGTTTCTGGGCACTACATGGGGAATCATCGCGGGCGCGCTGCCCGGTGTCACCGCCTCCATGGGTATGGCCCTTATTCTCCCGTTTGTCCTCGGGATGGAGCCTGCGCATGCGTTCATGATCCTTGCGGGCGCATATGTCGGCGCGGAATACGGCGGATCCATTCCCGCCATCCTGATCGGGACGCCGGGTCAGCCTGCAAACGCCCCGACGAGCATGGACGGCCATCAGATGCATTTAAATGGACACAGCGGCAAGGCGCTTGGCTATTCGCTGACTGCCGGTGCGTTTGGAAGCTTCCTGGGCGGAATCATCGCCATTTCCCTGCTGGTCGTGCTTTCGAAAATCGCGCTGCTTTTTGGCCCGGCCGACTTTTTTGCCCTCGCGATCTTCGGCCTCTCCGCCGTCGTCAGCATGTCCAAGGGCAGCTTTATCAAAGGCTTTATGTCGGTTATCCTCGGTCTGATGCTCGGAACGGTGGGTTCGGATACCCTGACAGGCATGACCCGCTACGCTTTTGGCAGTCACAACCTCGCAGAGGGGCTGGGAGAGGTCCCGGTTATCATCGGACTCGTGGCCGCCTCCGAAATCATTGACCAGGTAGTAAAGCAGGTACAGAGCAAAAAGGCCAAATCCGAAATGCTCGGCAAGCTCGATTATACCTTTATTACACTCAAAGAAGCGTTCGCCAGCTGGAAAGCGGCTGTATTCAGCACGGTCCTCGGCATCGTGGTCGGCGTCATGCCGGGTGCGGGCCCGACGATCGCATCCTTTATTGCATACAGCGAATCCCGCCGTTTCTCCAAGGACGCGGACAAATACGGCACCGGCGTTCCCGACGCGATCGTCGGCCCCGAAGCGGCCAACAACGCATGCGTCCCGGCGACATTTGTGCCCCTCCTGACGTTCGGAATCCCCGGTTCGACTTCCGCCGCGATTCTGCTTGGCGCCATGATTATGCACGGCATGCGGCCGGGCCCGATGCTCGCCACAACGAACCCCGAAATCCTTTCAAGCCTCTATGCGGGCATTATTGTGTCGGCAATTGCCCTCTATATTGTGGGCCGTGTATTCTTAAAGCCCTGGGTAAAGATTACCTCCGTTCCGCCGCCGTACCTTTTTTCAAGCGTGCTTTGTCTGATGACCGTCGGCGCGCTGGCACTGAATTCGGGCATGTACCCTGTCTGGCTGCTGATTATTTTCGGGGTGGTCGGATATCTTCTCAAATTTACGGGCTTCAATCCGATTTGTACGGTTTTGGGCTTTGTGCTTGAATCGATGATCGAAACCAATATGCGCCGTGCGCTTTTACTGTCAAAAGGAAGCTATCTGGCGTTTGTCACCTCTCCCATTTCTCTTGTGCTGCTCCTTCTCACCGCGGTGTCGATCTACCTGGGAATGCGCCGCAATAAAAAAGACGACAAGAAAGCCCAGGCTGTGGCTGAGTCGGCGCCCCAAAAATAACGGAGGAATTGATTAATGGATCAGAAAATTTTTACCCCGATCACCCTGGGGAATGTCACGATAAAAAACCGGATCATGTTCTCGTCCATGTGTGTTTATTTCAGCGAGGAAGACGGCCGGATCGGCGACTGCATGCTGGAATATGTGCGCGAAAGGGCAAAAGGCGGCGTAGGGCTTATTGTAATTCCCGGCAGTCCGCATGGGAAGGCCGGCCCCGGGCGTCCCGCGCTTTCAGATGAAAAATACATCCCCGGATGGAAGAAAATGGCCGATGCCGTTCACGAATACGGGGCAAAGCTTTTTTGTCAGCTGCACCCGGCCGCCATGCAGGCAGGCCGCGGGCATAAGGTCGAATTCCCCTCCGAATACTCCCTGGATACGATCGAGGCGCTGATTGCAAGCTATGCCGAGTGTGCCAGAAAATGCAAGATAGCCGGCGTCGACGGCGTCGAGATCCATGGTGCTCACGCCCATGAGGTCGCGCAGTTCATGTCGCCGCACTATAACGACCGCACCGACGAATACGGCGGAAGCGTCGAGAAGAGGGCAAAATTCTCGCAGGATATCGTCCGCGCGATCAAGGCCGCCTGCGGCCCCGAGTATCCCCTGATCTTCAGGATCAGCGGCGACGAGCACGTAAAGGGCGGACGCACAATCGAGGAGACCGTGCAGGTAGCGAAGCTTCTCGTTGAAGCGGGCGCCGACGCAATCCATGTCTCCTGCGGAATGCCCGAGTCCGAATCGTACATCTCCGCTCCGATGGATATTCCCGACTGCTTCAATGCCGACGACGCTGCCGTTGTCAAGAAAGCCGTCGGTGTGCCGGTTGTTGCCGTTAACCGCATCGTGGACCTTGCTGAAGCGGAAAAAATCCTCCAGGAGGGCAAGGCGGACATGGTCGCCATGGCAAGAGCGCACCTGGCCGATCCGGAGCTTATCAACAAGGCCCAGGGCAAAAACGATTTGCCGGTCCGCCGCTGCGTCGGCTGCAACCAGGGCTGCCGCGACGCCATCAACTACAGAAAGATCTGCTGTATGCAAAATCCCCGCTTGGGCCGCGAGTCCGTACTTAACTTCGAAAAAGTGTCCGCCGACAGGCAAGGTACAAAGATCATGATCGTCGGCGCCGGCCCTGCGGGCCTGGAAGCCGCCTGCGATCTGGCAGAGCGCGGATTCAAGCCGGTCGTGTTTGAGCAGAGCGATGTCGCCGGCGGACTTGTCAATCTCGCCGCGATCCCTCCGCACAAGACGAACATGAAGAGCATTGTGAGCTATCGCGTCGGCGTGCTGGAGAAGAGGGGCATTGAAATCCGCTATAACCAGAAGGTGGATCTTGACCTGATCAAAAAGGAGAAACCGGACGTTTTGATTCTCGCCACCGGAAGCACCCCGGCAATCCCCCCGATTCCCGGCGTAAACTCCAAAAACGTATTTACCGGCGACGATGTGTTAAAGGGCGCGAAGGTCCCCGGCAAGAAGATCGCTTTGCTCGGCGGCGGCCTGATCAGCTGCGAGACGGCCGAATACCTTGTCGAACAGGGCAAAGAGGTCATCATCTTCGAGATGATCGACGGCCTTGCCAAAGCCCTAAACCCCAGCCGGCGCCAGTTTATGCTGGAGCGTATGAGCAAGGCGGGCGTTGATGTCAATCTCCTGACGCGTGTTAAAGAGATCAGATTGCCGGAGCTCGATATCTTTGTACAGGATTATCCGGAGACAATCGGCGGGTTTGACGCCGTTGTTGTCGCCGCGGGCAGAAAGGCAGAAAACGGCCTCGAGGCGCAGGTCAAGGAGAGCTTCCCGGATATGAAAGTACTGACGATAGGTGACGCGGTAAAGCCCGGCTTGGCTTTGGATGCGATCTATCAGGGGGCGCAGGCGGCAGCCAGTCTTTAATACGGAGGAGTTTAACATTGGAAAAAAGGAAAACGCTCAGGCAGATGCTGTCTGATGATAAAGCTTACATTGTCCCGGGTGTGTTTGATTGTATCGGTGCAAAGGTCGCCGAGAACGCCGGTTTTAAGCTGATAGCGGTCACCGGCAACGGGGCCGCGGCTTCGATGGCCGGACTTCCCGATCTGGGTATTGTGACGATGACCGAGGTTATAAACTGCAGCAAAAACATCGCCGACTGTACCGACATTCCCGTGATTGCCGACGCCGACACCGGATTTGGCCAGACGCTGAACATTATGCGTACCGTCCATGAATTTGAAACCGCCGGTTTGTCGGGAATCCATATCGAAGATCAGGTTTCGCCCAAAAAGTGTCCCTACTACGGCGGCAACAAGCACGAGGTCGTCTCGGTCGAGCATCACGTAAACACGCTCAAAGCGGCACAGGCTGCGCGTAAGGACAAGGATTTCTGCATTATTTCAAGGACTGACGCCATCGTGAGCTACGGTTTTGACGAAGCGGTTTCCCGGTCGAATCAGTACCTTGAAGCAGGCGCCGACGCCGCCTTCATCGTTGGACTGTCAAGCATAGAAGAGGTTGAGCGCGCGGTAAAGCTTGTAAAAGGCCCGTTGATTGTCAATGTCAACGACACCAGCCCGCTCAACGCCTTTTCCGAGGAGCGCTACCGGCAGGCGGGAGCAAAACTCATATTGTATCCCGCGACGATAAGGAACGTTTTCCTGAAACAGGCGATGGAAGCGATGCTTCATTTAAAACAGCATGGAAACACCCGGCAGATTCTGGAAAAATTCGCGTCGCTCAAAGAATTCCGTGATCTTGTGGAACTGGGGCGCTACGAGGAATTGGAGCGGGAATTTGCGACTTTAACGGATTAGAGAGAGGTATATCTGCCTATGAGCACCGTTGTCGAAAAAATATTTAGCGCGAAATGCGGCAAAGCCGTGCATGCGGGAGATATCGTGGTGGTCGATATCGACGCCACCATGATGCAGGATATAAACGGACCGTCGGTTATTGAATATTTTAAGACGATTTCGTCCAAAGTCAAGTCCCCCGAGCGCCATATGGTGACTCTGGATCACTTTGCCCCCTGCCCCAACGTGAGCGCCGCGAATCAGCAGAAAAAACTCAGGGAGTTTGCCCACCTGCATCGACTCAATCTGATCGAGCAGGGGCAGGGAGTCTGCCATCAGATGATGCTCGAGTGCGGCACGGTCCGGCCGGGGTTTGTTGCGATCGGCACCGATTCCCATTCCTGTACTTACGGCGCCCTAAACGCATTCGCTACGGGCGTGGGCGCGGCGGAAGTCGCCGTTTCGCTTGCGTGCGACAGATCCTGGTTCAGAGTGCCGGAGACCGTTCGGGTAAACTTTACCGGCAAGCCGGCGCCGAAGGTGACGTCAAAGGATCTCGCGCTGTACCTGTTAAGCGAGCTGACCCAGTCCGGAGCGATTTACCAGTGTCTGGAGTTTGGCGGAGACGCGATTTCTTATTTGTCTGTGGACGCGCGCGCCGTCATCTGCAACATGGCGGTTGAAGTTGGCGCCAAGTGCGCGATCATGCCCTGCGACGAGGTCCTGACCGAGTGGTTTTCAAAGAAGGGAATCACCGATATAAAGGGAGTCGGTCCCGATCCGGACGCCCGGTATGCAAAAGTGATCGATATCGATACCTCAAAGCTGAAACCGGCAGTGGCCATTCCGCCGGAAATCGATCATATGAAGCCGGCCGACGAGCTCCACGATATCACCGTAAACGAGGTGTTTATCGGCTCGTGCACCAACGGCAGGCTGGAGGACTTCCAGGTTGCGGCGGAAATCCTAAAGGGAAAAACCATTCATCCCAATGTGCGGCTGATCATCGGCCCCGCGTCGAGAAGCATTGTCGAGGAAATGCTCAGCACAGGGATCTATGAAACACTGGCAAAATCCGGCGCGACATTCCTTATGCCGGGCTGCGGGCCCTGCGCCGGTCTGCACGGCGGGCTGATCGCGGACGGCGAAAACGTGATCTCCACCACAAACCGCAACCACAACGGCCGTATGGGAAGCCCCAAAGGAAACGTTTACATCAGTTCCCCCCTTGTGGCGGCATATTCTGCGCTGGCGGGGCATATTACGGCGGGAGGTGATACGAAATGATAGTCGGCAGAGCAAGACTCATCGGGGACAATATCGGCGGAGAACAGATACTGAATAACGTGCATCTGGCAAGAGGCACCGCCATCAAAGAGCTTGTCCCATACCTCTTCGAAACCTGCAGGCCGGATCTCGGTCCCTCGCTTCAGAAGGGCGATATCATTGTCGCCGGAGAGAATTTCGGCTGCGGCTCCTCGCGGGAGCACGCCTCCCTGGTGCTGAAGGAAGCCGGAATCCCGTGCGTCATTGCAAAGTCTTTTGCAAGGACGTTTTACAGAAGCGGTATTAACCTCGGGATTTTGCCAATTGTATGCGACATTGAGGCAAAGGAGCTCGACACGCTCGAAATCGATCCTGTCGAGGGTATTATCCTGATAAACCACAACCGCTCGCAATCGTTTCACAAATTCCCTCCCCTGATCCTCAGCATCATTCAGGAAAAAGGGTTGCTTCAATATTATAAGACCCATGGAACGCTCTGATAAAGAAGCGCCTTAAGATTTTTGGCAGCAGGAAACAGGGATTTTCCCGTCAGCATCATGCCGGCGGGAAAAGTCTCTGTCTTCTGTTTATCGTTCTGATTATTTTGAAAGTGATGCCATGAAAATATTTCACGCGGAAAAATGGCCGAAGCTGCTGGTACTTTTCCTGGTAATGCTGAAAATCGGCACATTTACATTTGGCGGCGGATGGAGTATCATTACCCAACTGCAGGCCGAGCTGATAGAAAAGAGAGGCTGGGTTCGGAAGGAAGACCTGTTGGATTACACATCTGTGGGGCGGTCCGTGCCGGGTATTATGGTCATCAATATCTGCGTGATGATCGGTTACCGGATCGGCGGAGCGCTGTACGGCGCGGTTGCCGCGGTCGGCGTCGCGCTTCCGTCGATTGTGGTTTTGTCGGTTGTCGCTGTATTTTACAACAAACTGATCGATAACGTATATATCGCAAGAGCCATGGTCGGAGTGCGCGCGGCCGTAGTCCCGATTATCGTCGGAGCGGTTGCGGAGCTCAAATCAGCCGCGCTGCGGAATAAAAGACAATATGCGATCGCCGTGGGAGCGTTTTTCCTTTGCCTGTTTACCCCGGTCAGCAATCTTCTAGTTGTAGTATTGGGCGCCGGGGTCGGGCTCTTATGGAAGGTGCTGGAGGAGCATAATGTTATACCTTGAATTGTTCGTGTGCTATCTTAAAATCGGATTCTGCAGCTTCGGAGGATTGTCGACGATATCTTTCTTAAACCAGGAAATGACCTCGCGCGGCTGGATGACCGTAAAGCAGATCTCCGATATCGTAGCGATAGCCGAAATGACGCCCGGGGCAATGGGTATCAACTGCGCAACCTTTGTCGGCATACAGATCGGGGGAATCCCGGGGGCTTTTTGTGCCGTGGCGGGAATTATGACGCCGTCTCTGACGCTTTGCATGCTGGTGGCACACTTCATCTCCAGATTCAAGGAAAACGCATACCTGCAGAGCGCTCTTGGCGGAATACGCCCGGTTTGCATCGGCATGATCCTTGCGGTCGTCTTTTCTCTGAGCGAAACGAACTATTTGCAAAACGGCATAGTCTTTTGGCAGCCGGTTGTGATCGCCGCCATAGCGCTTATTCTGCTTTTTAAGTTTAAGCTGAACATCCCGGCTATGATCGGGGTCTCCGCTTTGCTCGGGGTTCTGATGGTCCGCTGATTAATCGAGGTCTCTCATGGGTCGGGAAAGCCCTGCGCAGGCCGGTTTAACCCGGATTCTGCGGGTTCGCGCTGCACCCGGAATTAAGCCGTGCGAAAAAAGGCCGCATTTGGGATAAATTGTTTCAAAATGAAGCAATATCGGCGAAAACTGCGAAAAATACCGACAAAGATCTCTTAAAAATTCAAATTTTGTTGAAAAAGTATTTTAAACAATGATATAATCAAAAATGAAATAATCGTCCGCGATTATTTCATTCGTGGTTAAAACAACATCCAGACAGTGCAGGAAAAGCTTATGATGTGCAAGTAATTTAAGGAGTGCTATAATCATGAATGACTATTTCATCCGCGTGCAAAAAGCAACACAGACAAGATTCTGGATCAACAATGTGACACGGAAAGAGGCGGACATGGCGATTGAAGCCGGCGCCGTCGGCTGCACCCAGAATCCGTCCTACGTATGGAAAATGCTGAACGATCCCGACGAATCCGAATACGCCGGGAAAATTCTCAGCGACATTATGAGCAAGGAAAAGGATGACGGTGAGGCACTCGTTGTTTTGCAGCGCGAACTGATCGGCGGCGTCGCAAAGCATTTTATGCCGCTTTATGAGAAAAGCCATGGACGTCAGGGCTATGTGAGCATTCAGGGCAACCCGATTCAGGAGGACACGGAGTCCATTCTGCGCTTTGCGCGCTATAACCGTAAGGCCGGCCCCAATATCATGATCAAGATCCCGGTCACCGAGGACGGCCTGAAAGCGATCGGCGTTCTGGCGTCCGAGGGAGTTCCGATTAACGCCACCGAGTGCATGGCCGTGCGCCAGGTGCTGGACGTCTGCGACACATACGTGGAGGCGACCAAGGACTTGGAGTCGCCCGCGCCGCTGTATTTCAGCCTGATTACCGGCATTTACGACGAGTATCTGCAGAAATATGTCGCGAAAAACAATGTCGATATCAATAAGGACGCCCTCTGGCAGGCGGGGATCAGCGTGGCCAAAAAGGTGCACGCGCTTGTGAAGGAGCGCAATTATCCGTGCGGATTCATCGGCGGCGGCGCGAGAGGCCTGCATCACTTTACGGAAATGGTGGGCGCCGACGCCTCGATCACGATCAACTGGAAAGGCACCGCCGACAAGCTGATCGAAGCCGATCTGCCGGTTGTAAGCCGCTTTTTGCAGCCGACTCCCTACTCCGTCGACGACGAGCTGATCGAAAAGCTGCCGGATCACCGCAAGGCATATTTCATCAACGCGATCGAGCCGCACGAGTATGAGGAATTCGGACCGGTGGAACTCTTCCGGAGCAGTTTTGTGAGCGCATGGAAAAACGCCCTGGAATACATCCATTCAAAACGGTAAGGGAGGGCTTTTATGAAAGAGAGACAGGTTGCGAGATTGTCCGAGACGGATGCTGTGGAAATGCGCCCGGGGCATATGCGCTCGACGCTTTCATACAACGATGATCTGATGCTCTGCCATTTTGAGGTGAAGAAAGACGTCATTATGCCGTATCATCAGCATCAGGCCTCCCAGATCGGCTACGTGCTCACCGGTAAGATCGAGTTTTTCAACAACGACGGCGTCATGTTTGTCGTCGGACCCGGGGACGCTTACGAGTTTAAGCCGATGGAGCCGCACGGCGGGAAAATCCTCGAGGACTGCACCTTTATCGAGTGCTTTAATCCGTCGAGGGACGAGTATAAATAGTAGGACAAACCGATCAGTCGGTTTTATGAAAACATCCTTTTTGCCCGGATTTTACGCCGGCAAAAAGGATGTTTTTCGCTGCCCGTTCAGCCGTTTTGCTGGTGCTTCGGGCCGCACTCCGAAATCTGCGTCAGCTTTCCGACCCTTAACGTGTTGCTGTCGTGATGCCCGACCGCTTCGGCCGTGAATTTTGCCGCCTCGATCAGCTTTTCAAGGTTGATGCCGGTCTCAATTCCCATGATCTCGAAAAATTGGACAAGGTCCTCCGTCGCGAGATTACCGGACGCGCCGGGAATATAGGGGCATCCGCCGAGGCCGGCCACCGACGAATCGAAAGCAGTGATCCCCGCCTGCAATGCCGCGAGAACATTGGCAAGGGCGGTCCCGTGCGTGTTGTGCGCGTGAAAATAAAAGAGAATGTCGGGGTGCGCGTCCTTTAAGCGGCTTAAATAGTCGTAGACCTGCCCGGGGTCGGCGACGCCGCTCGAATCGGCAATGACCATTTCCCTGACGCCGAGCCCCGTTATCGCGTCGACCAGCGATTTGACCTTTTCAAAGGGGGGACGCCCTTCAAAGGGGCACCCGAACACAACCGCGAGCCCCACTACGATCTCCGGGATCAAATCCAGCTTGAGGCACTCCTCAAGGCCGGCAATGGATTCCCCTGTGGTGCAGTTTAGGTTGTTGATGTTGTGCGAGTCGGTGGAGGAAAGGGTAAGCTCCACCTTTTTGATCCCCGCCGCCGCGGCTCTTATGTAGCCCTTGCAGTTTGGGATCAGCGTGTCGTATTTCGTGCCGGAGCTGTATTTGATTTTATCGATGACCTCTTCTGCGTCCGCCATGTTGGGCACCGCCCTGGGATGGACGAAGGAGGTAAACTGGATTTCCTGAAAAGAGCACTGGGAGAGCATATCGATCGCTTTGACTTTTAAGTCCGTCGGGATGAATTTCTTCTCCATCTGGAAGCCGTCCCTGGGGCCGACCTCTCTTAGAAAAACTTTTTTCGGCAGATTTAACATGATCGTTTCCTTTCCGGCCGCCCCAAAGGCCAGCCTCCGCTTTAAGGATTTTGCGAATTACCGGCGGCCGCTAAATGATCTTTTCTTCTTTGAGCTTTTCATACTCCCGATCCGAAAGCCCGAGATCTCCCTTGTAAACCTCTTCGTTTGAGGCACCGAGGCCGAGGCCGAAATGGCGGATCTCACAGGGCGTCTCCGAGAACTTCGGAACGATGCTCGGAGCGGAAAAGCTTCCGAGAACGGGATCATTCACCCGGATGATGTTTTCTCTGGCGATAAACTGCGGGTCCATAAGCATGTCGTCCACCTCGTAGACGGGGCAGGCCGGCACGCCCGCTTTGTCGAGAATAGCGCACACCTCGTCCATCGTCAGCGTCGCCGTCCACTCGTCCATAATCCCGATCATCTCGGCGTTATGCGCAACCCTGTCGGGATTCGTCAAAAAGCGGGGATCGGTCAGGAGCTCGGGCCTTCCGATCGCGCCGGGCACCCGCTCCCAGGTTTTCTGGGTGCTCGCGATAATAATGACCCATTTGCCGTCCTTGGTCTTGTGTATGTAGGAGGGGCTTGCAACCGTGGTCGTCATCGGCTCCCTGACCTGCTTTTTGCCGTTTGCCGTATAATCCGCGAGCGGCGCTTCCAGAGCCCGCACAATGGGCTCATATAAAGAAACATCCACGACCTGCCCCTCCGCCCGGTCGCCTTCCAGAATGGATATGACCGCGCAAAGTCCGGCCATTACGGCGTACATGCCCGCCCACAGGTCGGCGAGGGAGACCGGAGGGCTGACGGGCGCCCGGTCGATATAGCCCTGGAGCGCCGTATAGCCGGCAAAAGCGGTGGCGGCCGTCCCGAAGCCGGCTTTTTCCCTGTACGGGCCGTCCTGCCCGTAGCCGGAAATGCGCGCCAGCACGATTTTGGGGTTGACGGACTTCATCACGTCGTAGCCGACGCCCCATTTTTCAATCGTACCGGGCCGGAAGTTCTCAATCACCATATCCGCCCGCTTTACAAGCCGCAGAAAGATCTCTTTCCCTTTTTCGGAATGCAGGTCCAGCGTGACGCAGCGTTTATTGCGCGCCATGGTGGCCCATCTCAGGCTGCGCCCGTCCTTCTGGGGCATAAACTGGCGGAACGGGTCGCCGACGCCGGGCATTTCGACCTTTATGACATCCGCGCCCCAGTCGGCGAGCAGATTGCCTGCAAACGGCCCGGCCATCACGTTTGCGAACTCTATTATCCGCAGAGAGCGCAGAGGGCCTTTCCTGTCGTTTGCATTCGTCATAAAACCATCTCCTTCTCGTGTATAAAAATTTAACCGGGGAAAACGCCGGAAAAAATCGATTTAAGCTTCCGGACCGAAGTTAACCCATCGCAAGATCCGGCAGCCAGGTGACAAGGCCGGGGAAGACCATGCACAAAACCATGACGAGTACGATGGATGCCATAAACGGGAGACAGGCTGCCACAAGCCGGTTCATGGGGAGCTTTGCCACCTTGCTTGTAATAAACAGCGTCATGCCGAAGGGAGGTGTGAGCTGGCCGATCATCAAATTTACGCACATGATGACGCCAAAGGCAACGGGGTCGATGTGCGCCTGCTGCAAAAGAGGGAGGAAAATGGGCGTGAACAGCATGATGCATTCGAGCGTTGACATAAAGCATCCGGCGACCAGCAGAAAAAGATTTAAGAGCAGAAGGATCAAAAAGGGGTTTGTGGTGACGTTCAGGATCGCCTGGGCGACGTGCAGGGGGATGTTCGTCAGGGTCAGCACATAACCGTAAACGGATACGCAGGAAATGATCAGCATGATCGCGGCGCAGTCTACGGTTGACGATTTGATCAGTATCCAGATGTCCTTCCATCTCATCGAGCGATAGACAAGCATGATGAGAAAGAGCACATAGCCCACGGTGACCGCCGCGGCCTCGGTGGGGGTGAAGACACCTGTCCAGATCCCTCCGATAATGATGACCGGAGTCATAAGCGGCAGGAAGGCCTTTTTGACGTTTACGATAAACTCCTTCAATGTGGGAGGGGCGCAGCGGGGGTAATTTCTTTTTACGGAGAAATACCAGACAAGGGCGCAAAGCCCGGCCGACATCAGGAGGCCGGGGACAACGCCGCCGATAAACAGTCTGGCGACGGAGGTGTTTGACAGCACTCCGTAAACAACCATGGCGACGCTTGGGGGGATGATCGGGCTTAGAAGGGCAGAGGAGGCAGTGATCGCCGCGGAGAATTCCGTGTCGTAACCGTTTGCGGTCATGGCCTTGATCTCGATCGCCCCGAGGCCGGCGGCGTCGGCTGCGGCGGAGCCGGACATCCCGGCGAAAATGACGCTGCCGAGCACGTTTACGTGGCCGAGCCCGCCGGGGAAACGGCCGACAAGGCTTTGGCAGAAGTTAAAAAGCCTGTCTGTGATCGTCCCCTCGTTCATTAGCTTTCCGGCAAACAGAAACAGGGGGATCGCGAGTGTTGTGAAATTATTGGGGCCGTAAGCGAGCCTTTGGGCCAGCGCGTCGATGGGAATCCCGCCGGGTCCCCAGATGACGAGCCCGGTCACAAGCGCCGTCGCTCCCAGAGTATAGGCGACCGGTATGCCCATAAGCATAAAGAGAATGAATACGCCGACAAATATTGTTGGTACCATATTTATGACCATTCCTTTCTCTGTGCTCAAGGCACAAAATGACCATAAAAAGGAATGGTCATTTTGTGCATGTGTTGCGGCTTAAGCTAAGGCGAGCAACACGCACTGAAATAAAATCAAGTTTGAAAAATTTCAAACTTCTCACTCCTCCGGGAAGGGCGTGCTCCGCCCGGCTATTTCAGTAATCCTGGTTTTATTCCTCAGCGCTTTTGCGCAAAGCCGCAAACCCTTGATTTCATAAACGGCCGTAATCGCGAGGCCGACTGCCGTTATCAGATAGATATCGCGGAGCGGAAACCACTTGGCGGTGGTCGCGACCACGTTGGGCGACTGTTTTGAGTATAAAAGCAGGCTCCCAAACGTAAGAACGATCAGAAATACGGCGGATACAAGATGATTCACCACCAATAGGCCGCTGAGCGGACGCCCCTTCAACTGGTCTCTCAGAAAATAGACACCCAGATGTTCTCCTTTTCTTGAAACAACCGCGGCACCCAAAAAGGTGAAAAAGACCGCGATGAAACGGGACCATTCCTCAGTCCACGGCACGGAAACATGTAAGATAAACCTTGCGACAATCTGCACTAAGATAAACGTGAGAAAGACAATAAAGAGGATACAGATAAGGGCGTCGTATATGAGCTTAAACCTTTTGTACAAGAATATACACCTTCTTTCTGTTCGTTATCCGGGGTGAAGTTTTTAAACAGAATGAGGCTGCCGTCTGTAAAACGCAAAACAGCGCCGCCTCATTCTGTCCGCAAGCGGCCCGGCCTTTTAAGGCCAATTGACCGGTTTGAAAGCATGCAGAATCGATCAGCTTCCCTCGACGTCGGCCTTTGCCTGATCGTACACCCAGTCCTCCCAATCTTCGGCGACCTTTTCTATGCCGGCCTGCGCGGCGTCGGCAAACGGCCCGGTGTCAACCTTGATAAACTGCATACCCTTGTCTTCCATTTCCTTTTGCAGCTTGGGCTCGTTGCCGGAGGTGATTTTGGTCACAACATCGGCGGCTTCCGCGAGGGTTTGATCGAGCAGGTCCTTATAGTCGTCGCTCAGGCCGTCATACCAGGCCTTGCTCCAGATCCAATAGCCGCAGTCGACGATATGATTGGTGAGGATCGTGTATTTCTGGACCTCCCAGAGCCCCTTGTTGTAGTTGGAGGTGATGCTGTTTTCCTGTCCGTCGACAACGCCGAGCTGCAGCGCGCTGAATACCTCAGAGCTTGCGATCGGTGTCGCCATGACGCCCATGGACTCCCAAACGGTCAGCCAGCTGGACGTCTCGGGAAGTCTCAGCTTTATGCCCTTGAGATCGGCGGGCGTTTTGATTTCCTTGCTGCAGGTCATCTGGCGGTTTCCTCTGAAGTAAAGATGATCGCCGTAAAAGCCGAGCTTCTCAAATTCCGAGCGGATCGCCTGGCCGATTCTGCCCGCCCAGGACGTTCTGACCTCGTCCGGGGTCGAATACAGGTAAGGTGCGGAAAAAGATTGCAGCTTCGATGCGTATTTGTCCAGCGTTGCGAACTGGCCGGAGGCGATGTTGATGCTGCCGGCCGCCACCTGCTCGTCTGCCTCGATTTCTCCGCCGAGGGCGGCGCCTTCGTAAAGGGTACCGGTGATATTGCCGCCGGTTTTTTCTTTCAGGGTGTCAAGCATATACTGCATGCCCAGGTTTTCGGGCGAGCCGGGGTTTAAGTGGCTCGATACGACGAGATTCATTTTTTCACCCTGGATAATATCCGTTTCAGGCGCGGCCGGAGGAGGAGCGGAGGGGGCGGACGTTTCAGGCGCGACCGGGGCGGAGGATGCCGGAGCGTTTGATGAAGATGAACAGGCTGAGAACATTGCGACGATCATCACGAGGGATAAAACCAGTGCAAATTGTTTCACGCTTTTTTTCATTCTCATTTTACTCTCTCCTTTTTTATGTGGATTTTCCGGGGACTGATCAATCTGATTGGGGCTTTCGGCCTTGATAGGCGCAGTCAAAATTGACGGGGGGCGATGTTATGGCGATATAGACAAACTCACCGTCGGAATCGTTATGGAGCCCGTGGATATCCCCGTCGGCCATGCGGACGACATCGCCCGCTTTGAAAGGTTTTTCCTCGCCGCCGGCGAGCAGCAGCATGCCCGTCCCCCGAAGCGCGTACCAGACCTGCTCGGAGGTTTCATGAGAGTGGCGCTCGTTGTAATATCCGGGCCGGACGTGCACCTCGGTGAGCGTGATGCGCCGGCTCTGCGAGCTGTGCGGGCTTATAAGCTGATAGGATTCCATTCCGTCCTTAATAAGGACAACGACCTTGTCCTTATCGCTTAATTCGATCATGGCTAAAACGCTCCTTTCGCGGCAAGCGCGCCGTACTCCTCGTCGCCGATGCCGAGGACCTCCCGGAGGATTTCCTTTGTGTGCTGTCCGAGAAGGGGAGCGGGGCAGCGGAACCGGACGGGGGTCCCGCTCATCTTGATCTGGTTTCCGGTGATTTTCATTTTCCCCGCGACCGGATGTTCAATTTCCACAAACATTTCCCTCGCGCCGGCGATGTGTGGGTCCTTGACCACCCGTTCTATTGTGTTGATCGGCCCGGCGGGCACGCCCTTTAAAAGGATCATATCCACCGCCTCGTCAACGGTATAGTCCCCGAGCCAGCCCTCAATGATCGGCTTTAGCTGTTCGTGGTTTTTAACCCTTAGGGGATTGCTTGAAAAGCGCTCGTCGATAGACAGCTCCGGCATCCCCATCACTTCCGCCAGAAGATTGAACAGCTTATCGTTGCCCGCGCCGATTACAAGGCTGCCGTCCTTCGCGCGGAAAGAGTCATAGGGATAGGAGGCCTCGTACCGGTTGCCGATCCTTTCCGGGTTTCTTCCGGTGACCAGATAGATCTGATTGATGATTTCCAGCGCGGATACGATGGAATCGACAAGGGCGACGTCGACAAGCTGCCCGAGTTTGGTTTTTTGTTTTGATATGTAAGCCGCCAGCACCCCGACCGTCATGCTGATCCCCGCCATAACGTCGGAAATCGCCGTGCCGCTGCGCGTGGGCTCCCCGCCGGGCCAGCCGGTGGTACTCATAAGGCCGCCCATGGCCTGGCCGATGATATCATAGCCGGCTCTGTCCCGATACGGCCCGTAATGGCCGAAGCCGGACACGCAGCCGTAAATCAGCCCCGGATTGATTTCCTTTAGCGTGTCGTACCCGAGCCCCAGCTTTTCCATGACCCCGGGCCGATAGTTCTCAAGGAGGATATCCGCCCTTTGCACGAGCCTTTTCAGAATATCCTTGCCCTCGGGGGATTTGAGGTTTAAGGTGATGCTGCGCTTATTGCGGTTTAAGTTCATGTAATAAGCGCTTTCCCCGTTTACCATGGGATAATGCGCCCGGCTGTCGTCGCCTTTCCCCGGGAGCTCGACCTTGATTACATCCGCGCCCAGGTCCGCCATCAGCATGGACGCGTAAGGTCCAGCCAGCACCCTGGTCAGATCGATTACCCGCACTCCTTTTAATGCCCCGTCTTTCATTTGATCAGACACCCACTTTCCTGCGATTGCTTATGTTTCAGACTTGCGTTTTGCCGGAGATAAAATCGACGCATCAGATTCCGCCCCTTTGGTTTTTGAAATGTGCACGCGTGAGCTTTAAAGGTTTTCGATAAAAGCATCCGAAAAATCCAATGCCCAAAGCCTAAAAAATAAAAGCGCTTTAATAATCGACGTCGTTATATACTTGAAAATCCCTGATAGTAAGTAATTTTGATGCGTCAGAACGAACTTGTATTTTGGAAATAATTGGTATATACTGAAAATATAATTATTTTTCTTGCTCATGGCAAAGCTTGATGACCGGGGGAGAAAGCAATGACCATATATGATATAGCGTCCGAGGCGGGAGTATCGATATCCACCGTATCTCTGGTATTAAACCATCCTGAAAAGGTCCGGCCCGTCACCCGGAAAAAGGTGGAGCGCGTGCTGGAGAAGTATCATTACGCACCCAACGCGATGGCGCGCGGGCTGGTAAAAAACTCGATGAAGACAATCGGCATCCTTTCCAATGATTTTCGCCATCTCCATTTTTCGTCCACCGCGTATATTCTTGAAAGCATGTTTTTCAACTGGGGCTTCAGCACCATCCTTTGCAATACGGGCTATGATCTTGAAAAAAAGAAAAAATATATCAAAACATTCGCGGAGAAAAAGGTCGATGCGGTCGTCCTGATCGGGTCGGTGTTCAATCATCCTGAAATCGAGCGCATGATCCTGACATACCTGCCAGAAACGCCCGTTGTGCTCGCAAACGGCGTGCTTTCCGTTCCGAACGCCTATTCCGTGCTGATCGACCAGATCACGGGGCTGGAGCTCGCGGTCGGCCATCTTGCGGAAAAAGGGCACAGGGAGATCCTTTTTGTCTATCAAAGGCCAAGCTACAACGCGCTTGAAAAAATCAACGGCTATCGGATGGCGATGGAAAAACGGGGCTTTGAGGTAAGGGACGACAATATCTGGCGCGCGGGGCCCGGGTTTGAAATGGGCTGCGATGTGACGGACAGGATCTTAAAGTCCGGAAAGCCCTTTACGGCGATCATCTGCGCCGACGACCTGACCGCTTTGGGCGTTATCAAAGAGTTAAAGCAGAGAGGGCGGCGCGTGCCGCAGGATGTCGCGGTAATCGGCTATGACAATTCCACCTTCAGCAGCTGTTTTGACCCGGGCGTCACATCGGTTGATACCAGAAACGATGTTTTTTCCAATATTGTTGCAAACGTCGTCTATGATCTGCTTTCCAAACGGGAGGTCGGGTCCCATATCATCGTTAAACCGGAGCTCGCCATACGGGAAAGCACTTAGCATATCACCGGATGTATATTTATCTATTTAAACGAATAATAATGCCGCACCACAGGACAAGCGGTTCCAAATAAGATAGTCCGTTTCAAAATAAAAGCGCTTCGAAATTTTCGGATGCAAAAATATATTATGCTTAAAGATCAAAAAAATTACGTAAAATTTAACGGAAATGAATTTTATATCCTTTTTATTTCGGCAAAAAACCACAAAAAGATTGCTTAAATTGTTAAAAACAAAATTGTGCTTTATAAAAAATCAAAGGGCTTTTATAACACGCAGATAAAGAAACCCTATATCTTCCGCCGGCTGTCCTGGAGACGGCCGGCTTTTAGAAAGTGTGCAATTCTATAAAAAAAGGCGGCGGAGGGTTACCCTCCGCCGCCTTAGGCCGCGCGGACAAACCGATTTTTCGGTTTGTCAAACAGACACTATTATAATGTATATCCGCCGGTTTTCCTGCGTTTGACTCTTAAAGCAGCCCCTGAGCCAGATACAAAACAGGCAGCACCAAAACCATCGCCCCCGTGCAAAACAGCCAGCAGGAGTTTGCAAGGTCTGTATCCAGGTTATATATCTGGGGGGGAATCAGCGCATTGAACGCAGGAGGCATGGCCGACAGCACCAGAACAACTTTGAGCACGAGCCCGTCGTATAGCGACCCGATTCCGATTAAACAGGCAATGGATGTAATAATAACCGGTGTAATCAGGAATTTAACGCCGGCAACCGCCAGACACTCGCGCATGTAAGAGCCGATTGCGCCAAGCCGCATGTTGTAGCCCGCCGAAGTGACAAACAGCACCGATATCACCGGGATCAGAATTTCGTTTACCGTTTTGTATATCGGGGGTCTGTCCACACCGGATATATTCAGAATAAATCCCGTAAAAACCGCGGATAGATAAACGAGAATGAAAGGGTCCGTAAGCACTCTCAACAGCCTGTTTTTTCTGTAGTCTTCCGTTTCGCAATGCCCGAACTGCTTTGCAATCGGATAGCCGACCGGGAAATAATAAAGCTCCTCAAAAAGCTTGTATACCGAAACATAAGCATAGCTTGCCTCGCCAAAGAAGGTAAAGCATGCGAGCCCCCCGATGGTGCCCAGATTTGTGAATGAGGCGGAAACAAACATGGAGCCCGTCTTCTTTTTTTCGTGTTTGAAAATTTTTGAAAACAGAAGTCCGAAAACGCCGCCGAAGACGAGAGCGCTTATACCGAGCATGGGAACCGCCAAAAGCCTGATGTCATCTAAGCGCACAATCCAGAAGGCGCCGATGGTGATAACCGGGTTTAAGCCGAGAAGCACGAAATACTGCACATTTTTTATGTATTTGTCCATTGGGACAGATTTGCTGATTCGTCCTTTTGCAACAAGGACCTTAATCGTTTGCCCCAATACCAATCCGAAGAAAATCAGACCGAGGGAATAGAAGTATTTGCTCAAGAGACCGCTCCTCACATTGCTTGCACGGGTTTTCCGCGTGACAAAAATAAATCGAAATTGGTTGCGGGGAAATTAAAAACTGCGCCTTTCAATTTCCGGAAGGTCTGAAACAGATACGCTTTCAGCCTTGACGAAAACTTCAGACGCAGAACAGGGCAGTTTTCAAGAGATGAAAGTAACAGATCTTAAAAGTCAGGCGAAGGTGTGCCCGGCCGGAATAAGAAGCAAGCCTTTTTGCAAAGCCCGCCCTGTTTGAACGCAAACGGCACTGCGACAGACTGCAAAAACCCCCGTCACCCTACCGCAATGGTGAATATTATAGTTCAATAACCGCCTTCTGTCAACTTCATGCATACGGCGGATTTTCAGCAGGGAAATGATCGTTTGGGAAGGCATTTACTGAAATGTTTTCAGCACTTTTTTGGCTTTTAAACAAAAGGATCGGAGCAAATCAAAAATGCTATTGACATTATGACGGATACCTGCTAACATATAAGAAACTGTTTCTTAAATACGAACCAACTTTTTCGCGATCAATTAATCTCAGAAGAACATAAATGATTTTTATACATATCTTTAGTCCGCTTTACAGCGCTTTGCGCGGGCGGACAAAATAGGCCAAGCCCGGTGAATGAAACCGCGAGGCCTGCTTACAGCAATTGCGCATAAGACTGCAAAAAGTTCAACGTCTAAAATGGCCGGACACCGCGTTGTCATCCTTGCCGGGCGAAAAGCCCGGCGGCGTCCTCCGCCTTGTGTCCGATCATTTTATCCTGCTTCTTTTTTTTCGCATTCCTATGCGGAATTGCTGTAATAATAGAATCGGAACAGACGGGATTTTGACGATGCAAGCCATTTGACCTATGGTTTAAAGGGCTATTTGTGCAAACATAAAGAAACCCGGTTCACAATATTGTACTATGATTTGGAAATCGCAAATCACATCAAAACGAAGATACTCCCGACGATGTAAAGCCGCCGATTTTCAGTTCTGAACCTGGGAGTTTTCCGTTTTAAGCGGGTCCCAGTCAATCTATCAATCTATTTCTTTTTAAAATAGATGAATTTATATCAGGAAGGGTTTCGCTATGATTTACCAGACGCTGTACAGACAGTTCAAGAAACAGGAAAAAGTAAGAGCCGGAATAATCGGAGCCGGACAGTACGGAACAGCGGTTATCACCCAGTCCATGTATAACGAATATTTGGATATCCCAATTATAGCCGATTCCAATTTAAAGGCCGCGAAATCGGCTTACCAGATGTGCGGGATCAAAGACGACGATATTATCGTGTGTGACAGTCATAGACAAGCGGCGCAGGCTATAGAGCAGGGCAAATATGTTGTTACGGAAGATCCGATGGTTTTGATGGACCTTCCCCTTGACATCATCGCCGAGTCGACCGGAATCCCCGAGGCGGGCGCGCTGTACGGCTTTGAGGTGATCAAACACGGCAAGCACCTTGCGATGATCAATAAAGAAACGGATTCCGTGGTCGGTCCTTATTTAAAATACCTGGCCAACCGTGCGGGGCTTCTTTACACGCCTGTCGACGGAGACCAGCACGGTCTTTTGATGGGGATGGTTTCCTGGGCGAAAAGCCTCGGCCTTGATATTGTCAGCGCCGGAAAATTCCGCGACGCCGAATTTATCTACGACAGGGAAAAAAGCACGGTAACCTGCCTGCGCGACGACAAAATCGAAGGCGAGGTCACGGTTAGCGAAGAGGATCTGCATTATCTGAACAAGCTCCCCGACGGCGAGATCGGCCGGTATATGAAAAAGCGCAACGAGATCTTAAAAGACCTTCCGCTGACCAGAAACTTTGACGTTTGCGAGATCGTTATCGCGGCCAACGCATTGGGACTTTCGCCCGACGTGCCCGAGCTGCATCTGCCCGTTGTGCGGACGACGGAAATCCCGAGGGTCCTGTGCCCCAAGGCCGACGGAGGGATTCTCGAAGGCGCAGGGCGCATTGACGCGGTAACCTGCTATCGCGAGGAGCACGAAGCCAGGCTGGGCGGCGGCGTATACATCATTGCGACCTCCCGGAACGAGTATTCGAGATATATCCTAAACTCCAAAGGCCTGCTCCACAACACCGCCGGAAATGCGTCGATGATCTATATGCCGTATCATCTCTGCGGCGTTGAGACCTCGACCTCCTTCCTGACCACGTGCCTTTTAGGCCTGCCGACAGGGTACGAGGATTATCTCCCCCGCTTCGACATGGTCAGAAGGACGACAAGGGATCTGAAAAAGGGGCAGACCGTGGACGACGACTACTCCTTTGATTATGTCTCATCCATTATCCCTGCGATCAAGTCGGCGCCTGAAAGCCCAATCCCCGCGCATATGGCGTTTACGAACAAGCTTGCAAAGGACGTGCCGGCCGGCTCGATCCTGACCTACGACATGATTGAGCGGCCGAAGGACTCGGTGCTGTGGAAGCTCAGGGAGGAGCAGGAGGAGCATTTTTCGGCCAGATAAGGTGAAGGCGCATAATCGCGATTGGTTTGCATGAGAATAATTAGAGCCTGGCTAAAAAAGGCAGCTTGAAAACATCGACATCCAAACGCCGTTAAATTGTAAACCCCGGAAAGGTAATTGGCTTTTTTCGGTTTGGGCTTTTGGCGGCAGGTTTATAAACATAGGGGTTTATCTCCTTTGATGTTCATGCGGTTACGGTAAATATATAAAAATTGGCGAAGAGGAGGAAAGCCCCTGTTTGAAAAACAAAAACCTCTGGACAGGTACTCCCAGAAGTTTTGTTATAAACCAATTTTCATAAGGGGGAAAAAAAATGAAAAAATTTACAAGAGTCTTTCTCACGTCGTTGCTGGTCTGTGCCTTGGTTTTGTCCGCAGGCTGCGCAAACAAAACTACCCCGCCCACCACGACCACTCCCGCTACGACGACTGCTCCGACTACTCCGACAGTTGATTTTCCCAAAAAAGAAATTAATATTATTGTCGGCTCAGGTGCCGGCGGCGGCTTGGACAACATGTCGAGGACAATTGCCATTCCCGCGGGAAAGATACTCGGCGTTCCCGTCCTGGTCACAAACGTAACAGGCGGGTCCGGCACGACCGCTTTGGCGCAGGTCATGAAGGCGCCCGCGGATGGATATAATCTTTATGCCATCAGCGTCGACCTTATTATTAATGATTCCCTGAAAAAGAGCGAATACACGAGGGCGAACCTCATTCCTGTTCTGAGGCTGCAGATGGACCAGAGCATGTTCTGGGTGCCTGCCGACAGCAAGTTCCAGACCATGCAGGACGTGATTGATTATGCAAAGGCAAACCCCGGAAAACTGAATTTCGGTATGGTAAATGCCGCCGGAATCGACGAAGTCGTCATCCGCCAGTTCGCGAGCCTTGCAGGGATTGAAGTCAACTGCATCCCGTTTGCCTCCGGTTCCGAATCCATGGCCGAGCTGGTCGGCGGACACGTCGATATCGCGCATGAAGAGCCCAGCGCCGCCATGTCCACCTTTGAGGGCGGCAAAATCAGGCCGATTCTGGCTTTGACGGAAGAAAGACTTGATAAATTCCCCGATACCCCGACTGCTTTGGAAATGGGTTATGATGAAACTCTTGGCAACTGGCGCGGCCTGTTCGTAAAGGAAGGCACTCCGCAGGAGATCGTGACGATGCTTCAGGACGCGTTTAAGGATGCGATGAACGACGAAGCCTATAAAAAATTCGAACAGGATTCCCTTCTTGACATGCGCCCCGGCTACGCAAGCTCCGAGGACTTCAAAAAATTCGTCGAGGACCAGTTTACCATTTATAACACCATTCTTACAAACCTTGGTTACGCAAAATAAAGGAATAAACGGCGCGGAATAAGCCACGGGTCAGCTTAGATAGGGCATCTTCCGGGTGCATTTGGTAAATTTAAGGCCAATGTAAATCACAACGGGGATGCCCTTCATTTATTTGCATCGATATTTCCTTTTTGAAAAGACAAAAAAGCGAGTCGCTGAAAGGAGTAAGTTTGAAAGAATTCAAACTTCAGGATTTACGTACGAGTTGCCCGCTTAAGCCGCAACCGCAACACATGCACAATATGACCATCCCTTTTCGTGGTCGTTTTGTGCCCTGGACTCAGTGAAAGGAATGGTCATATTTATGAAAAATCGCGTCACCGGCATCATTTTGTTACTCTGCTCGGTTATCGTTTATTTCAACATGGGGATTGAAAGCAGGGCGGATATCGCGCAGGGGATCAGCGAATCGGCCTGGCCTACGGCACTTTTGGTCATTTTAGCGCTTTTAAGCATCGCAATGATTCTATCGGATCTCAAAAAAAACAAAGAGAAATCCGACATAAAAAAGATGGTTTCCGGACTAGTCTCAAAAGGAAGCCTCCGGCTTGTCGCCGGGATTGTCGTCTTTTTTATATATATATTTGCACTTGATGTTTTGGGCTTCTTAATTGCGACCCCGATACTGCTTGGGTGTCTCCTGTACCTGATCGGATTTCGGGGAGCTAAAATTTTAATTCCTTCTCCGATTATCGTGACCATTGCAATGGCGCTTCTTTTTTCCACTTTAATACATGTGCCCCTGCCGGAGGGAACGAGTATTTTCAGAGCCATAAACTCGTTGTTGCTATAGAGGGAGGATGAAGCGTAATGTTGGCTAATATTATTCATGGTTTTCAAGGCAGCTTTGAGCCGCTTAATTTTCTGATGCTGTTTTCGGGCGTGGTCGCGGGTATCGTTTTCGGCGCCTTGCCGGGCCTGACGGGGCCTATGGCAATCGCCCTTTTTATCCCGATTACCTATAGTATGGATGTGACGCCCGCCTTGCTGATGCTGGTCGGAATTTACAGCGGTTCGGTTTACGGAGGCTCCATCACGGCAATCCTTCTCAAAATACCGGGAGACTCGGGAAACGCCGCAACCTGCTTCGACGGATATGTGATGGCGAAAAACGGGGAGGCAGGCAAGGCGCTCGGATATTCGGCCGCCTGTTCGGCGCTCGGCGGCATCTTTTCAGGAATCATTCTGCTGTTTTTAGCGCCTCCCCTTGCCGACCTGGCGGTGACATTCGGCCCCGCCGAGTATTTTGCGATGGCGTTTATGGGCCTGTGCGCAATCAGCAGCCTCGGCGGCGGAAATCAGTTGAAATCTGTGACGGCGTGTATCATCGGACTTTTAATGGCCTGCGTGGGAACGGATGAAATCTCGGGCGTAGCAAGGCTGACGTTCGGCAGTTCCTTCCTCCAGGACGGGATCCAGTTTGTCCCTGCAATGATCGGGCTGTTTGCCTACAGCGAAATATTTGACCAGATCACGCACGAAGCAAAGAGCGGCGAGCTCCTTGTCAAGGGTGCGAGCACGAAGCTGCCCTCTTTCAAGGAGATGTGGTCGTATAAATACCTGATGCTCAAATCGGCGATTATCGGCACATGGATCGGGATTCTCCCGGGCACGGGCGCGACGCTTGCAAGCTTTCTTGGATATTCCGAAGCGGTCCGTTCGTCAAAGCACCCTGAGAAATTCGGAACAGGTATCCCCGAGGGAGTCGTGGCACCTGAAACGGCGAACAACGCGGCGGTCGGAGGCTCGTTTGTGCCGACGCTTGCCCTGGGCATTCCGGGAAGCGGCGCTGCGACCCTCTTGATCAGCGCACTCGCACTGCACGGCGTCCGTACGGGCCCTATGATCTTCATCCAGCAGACGGAAATGACATATTCGATTATCATCGGTTTTTTGATAACCAATCTCATATTCCTGGCTCTGGGAGTGTTCGGCACCCGTTATTTCGGAAAGCTCCTGGAGATCCCCTATTTTCTCCTTTTCCCGATCGTTATCATTCTGACGGTCATCGGTTCCTTTGCAATACGCAATAATACGGGCGACGTCCTTTTGATGCTGGTTCTGGGAGTGATCGGCTACTTCCTGATCAAGAAGGCCGGCTTCCCGATCGCGCCGATCATACTTGGGCTGGTCCTGGGCGGACTGATGGAAAATAATTTCCGCAGGGCTTATCTGATGACGCGTAGCCTGTCGGGTGTTCTCTTCAGGCCGATTGCGGGAACAATCATGCTGATCTCGTTTGTTTTCCTGCTGGTGCCGATCTATAAAAACTTAAAGGACCGCAGGAAAAAGCGGGAGACCGAGAAAACGCTGTGATGCGTTTTCGGCTGCATGCCAGATTGTCATGAGCGAGTATGTTTGAAAGGGAAGGCTTTATGAAAAAGGCAAAAATGGTTTTAACGCTCGGGGACAGCACCGGCATCGGTCCGGAGGTGCTGGCAAAAGCCCTTAATGACCCCGCAATGAAAGAGCATGCGGATTTTGTGATCGTGGGCGACAGGCGGATGTGGGATATGGGCGCGTCCATCGCAAAAGTACAGGTGCCTGTCGAGGTATTTGAAGACGCGGACGAGGCGCTTAAGTACGGCGGAGAGAAATACCCGCTGATCGACAGGGGAAATCTGAATTTGTCCATGGAGGACCTCGGAAAGCTTTCCGCCGAATCGGGAAAGGTCACCGGAGACGACCTGCAGTTTGCGCTCATGCTCGCAAAGGCGGGTAAAATCAACGGGATCGTCTACGCGCCGCTGAACAAGGCCGCCATGTACGACGGGGGCTATCATTTCGAGGATGAACTCCGGTATTTCGCCCACGCGCTTGAATATAAGGGATATGTCGGTGAAATCAATACAATCGGCACCCTCTGGACGGCCAGAGTGGCGTCACATGTGCCGATGAAGGAAGTCTATAAGATGATTACGAAAGAGAACATCGTAAACGTAATCCGTCTGACCGACAGGACCCTGAGAGAGGCCGGCTACGAGCGCCCCGTGATCGGCGTCAACGCGTTTAACCCCCACAGCGGGGACAACGGCCTGTGCGGCGACGAGGAAATCAGGGTGATCGCCCCGGCCATTGAGGAGGCTCGCCGGGAGGGCGTCTGCGTCAAGGGCCCGTTCTCCGCCGACACCGTCTTCCTTGCGGCACAGAGGGGGGAGATGGACCTGATCATCGGAATGTATCACGACCAGATCCAGGTGGGGATCAAGCTGCTCGGCTTCCAGCGCGGCGTGTCCATCAACGCCGGCCTGCCCGTCGTTCTGACGACTCCCGCCCACGGCACGGCCTTTGATATTGTCGGCCGCGGCACGGCGGACCCGGGACCGATGAAGCACGCAATGATGCTCGGTGCGAAAATGGCCGCGAGCCGGCTTGAAAACGAATAGCGCCGGACGTTACCCATTTATTATGTAAAAGAAGACGGCTTTGCTGCCGTCTTCTTTTTTATTTTATAAGTTATCGGTTCTATGTGACTACATTCGGCTGGAAAACCCGAATTTCTTCCGCGAAGGCGCGGATCTCGGCCTCGGTATACGGCGCCTCTTCGATTCTTGCCCTGTCGCCGGGCGAAAAGACCTCCGGCGCCCGATAACGGTTTAGCACATACCGGGGAAGGCGCGGGAGCTCCCCGGCCATGGTCAGAAGATCGCCCTTTTTAAGCTGCGGGATCACGGTGGTTCTCACTTCGAACGCCACGTGGTTTTCTGAAAGCAGGCCGATTGTTCCCAAAACCGGCCCCGCATCCGCATTCCCGCCGCAGATTTCCCGGTATCTCGTCGCCGGGGCCTTGTAATCGACGGCGAAATAGTCGCATACCCCCGCCCTGAGCGCTTCGTCGATCACCTCGGGCGACGACCCGTTTGTGTCGAGCTTCACTTTGTAGCCGAGCCCTTTGAGCATGCCGAGATACGAAATGAGGTCGGGCTGCAGGGTGGGCTCGCCGCCGCTTACCACAACGCCGTCAAGCTGCCCGCGCCGCTTTTTGAGAAACGCGTCCACATCCTCCGGGGCGACTGTGCCGGACGTTTTTTGAAGCAGCGTTCGGTTGTGGCAATAAAAACAGTCGTAATTGCAGCCCGGCACAAAAAGTACGCATGAAATGAGCCCCGGATAATCCACAAAGGAACTCTTCGCAAGGCCGGCGACTGTCATATGGCTTTTTCTTCCGCGATCACATATTTCCTGCGCAGCTCGTATTCCTCGCGCTTGCCTGTGTTGTAGTTCTGGACCGGCCTTAAATACCCGACGACGCGGCTCCACACCTCGGCCGGCTCTCCGCAGGAGGGGCAGGTGTAGTGCTCGCCCGCGATGTATCCGTGGTCGTTGCAGACGGAAAAGGTCGGCGTTAAAGAGATATAGGGAAGCTTATATGAGGTAAATATTTTTCGGATCAGCCTTTTCGCGGTCTCGGTATCCTTGATCTCTTCGCCGAGGTAAAGATGCAGGACCGTTCCGCCGGTATAGAGCGACTGCAGCTCGTCCTGCAGGTCGAGCGTTTCAAAGATGTCGTCCGTAAAGCCGACCGGGAGCTGTGACGAATTGGTGTAGAAGGGCACCTTCTCCCCGGCCGTTATGATATCGGGGTATCTTTCCTTGTCGCGCTTCGCGAGCCGATAGCTTGTCCCTTCGGCGGGCGTTGCCTCAAGGTTGTAATAATGCCCGGTCTCGTCCTGGATCTCTTTGATCACATCCCGCATGTACTGTAATGTTCCGACTGCAAGCGCCTGCCCCTCGGACGTATAAAGGCCTTTTTCGGCGCCGAGAAGATTCAGGCAGGCCTCGTTCATCCCGATCAGCCCGATCGTGTTGAAGTGATTGAACCAGTAGCAGCCGGTTCTGGCCTTTACGTCCTTTAAGTAGTTCGCGGAATAGGGATAAAGCCCCTTGGCGGTCTGCTCCTCGATGATTTTCCGCTTTATTTCAAGGCTTTGCTTTGCAATGTGCATCTGCTGGTAAAGTCTCGTCTTGAATTCGGATTCGTTCTTTGAGAGGTACGCGAGTCTCGGCAGGTTTATGGTGACGACGCCGATCGAACCGGTCAGGGGGTTTGAGCCGAACAGGCCGCCGCCCCTTTTGCGAAGCTCCGACGTGTCGAGCCGCAGACGGCAGCACATCGAAAGGGCGTCCTCGGGCGAGAGGTCGGAGTTTAAGTAATTCGAGAAATAGGGGATGCCGTATTTGCAGGTGATCTCCATAAACTTCTCGACGACGGGGCTTTGCCAGTCAAAGTCCTTCGTGATGTTGATCGTGGGAATCGGGAAGGTAAACACCCGCCCTTTGGAGTCGCCCTCCATCATGACGTCGCAGAACGCGGTGTTGAGCATGTCCATTTCCGCCTGAAAATCCCCATATTTTTCCGGCATGATCCGGCCGTTTAAGATAACGTTCTCGTCTTTGAGCGTTCGGGGAGGAACGATGTCGAAGGTCAGGTTTGAGAAGGGGCACTGAAACCCGACGCGGGTCGGCACGTTTAAGTTGAAAATAAATTCCTGAAGCGCCTGCCGGACCGTTCTGTAATCCAAATTGTCATAGCGGATAAACGGGGCACAAAAGGTATCGAAAGAGGCCCATGCCTGCGCGCCTGCGGTTTCGCCCTGGGTCGTAAAGGTCGAGTTGACGATCTGCCCCAAAAAGGAGCGCAAATGCTTCGGCGGCTTCGATTCCACCTTGCCGGGAATGCCGCCGAAGCCGTTTCGCAGAATCTGCCTTAAATCCCATCCCGCGCAGTACGGCCCGAAAAAGCCGAGGTCGTGGATATGGATATCCCCCGACATATGCGCGTTTCTGATGTCGTCGGTGTAAATCTCATGCAGCCAGTAACTTTTTGTAAAAGCCTCGCGAACATAGTTGTTCAGGCCGTTGATCGATTTCTGGGTGTTGGCGTTTTCGTTGATTTTCCAGTCGTTATCGTCGAGATAATCTCTGAACATGTTGATGGTCGCGCCGACGAGCGCGTTTGATTCGCGGGCGGAGCGCCGTTTCTCGCGGTAGAGGATATAGGCCTTTGCGGTTTTTGCGTGTCCCTTTTCGATCAGGATCTTTTCGACGATATCCTGTATGCTTTCGACCTCGGCGATTCCTTCCGGATACCGTTGCTCGGCGGTTCGGACGACCTCGTCGGCCAGATTCTCCGCCGTAGCAAAATCGTTTCCGCCCACGGCGGTAGCAGCCTTAAAAATGGCGAGCACGATTTTCTCTTTCTTAAACGGGACAACCGACCGGTCTCTTTTGATAATCTGATTTAACATGATGCAAACCTCCTAGAAATGGGACTCGACAGGGGAAACACAATATATGGGGATCAATATTTAATGGCATACTATATATACTAGTTCTTTGCCTGCCTATTGTCAATAGAAAAATGTAAAATGAAAAAAAACCTGTCGCCGGTAAACCGCTTTTTATGACAAGGCAGACAAAGCCCCGGCCGTGCCGATAACTTGCAGCATAGCCGGGGCCTTATTGTCCATATTCCTGCCGGTTCCTTCGCTGTTTCTAAGATGCGAAAAAAGTCTTGACTGTATAGTTGCTATATAGTTTATAATTTCAATCACCGAGAATTTATGTGCTATTTAACCAAAAATCACAAACGGAATAACGAATGGAGGCAAAGAAATGAACAAAACCCATGCAAAAAAGACCATCAGCATAATCCTTGTGTTCATCGTGATCCTAGGGACAATCGCGGGTTGTTCTTCGGGCTCCCCGCAGGCGCAGACCGGTACAGTCTCCACCATACCCGGGGGCTCGGCCGAACCGGCAAAGCTTCCAACCGTTCCACAGGCAATCGGAACCCACAACACCGGAACGCTTTTTTACCTGATCGGTTCCGGAATCGCCTCCATCGTCTCCGACCATACGCCCATGAGGGCGGTCGTCCAGCCTTATTCCGGACCGTCCGCATGGATGCCCGACCTTGATTCCGGAGCGATTTCCTTCGGTGTCATCAGTTATGTGGAAGCGGCATGGACTTATCTTGCGAGCAGCGACGTTCCCACGACACCCAAAATCAGAATGGTGATGAAAGGCAACACAAACGAAAATCTCGCCTGGGTCACGGCGCAGGATTCCGGCATCAACTCGATTTCCGACTTAAAGGGCAAAGCGGTTGCGGGCGGCTATGGCGGAACTCTTTTCAGCAGGGAGCTGCTTACGGCCGGACTCGCGTCGGTGGGGCTTACATGGGATGATGTCAAGGTAGTCCCGGTGGCCGATGTAACCACCGGGCTTTCGTTGCTGCAGGACGGCCAGGCTGTTGCCTGCCACGGCGGCACCGCGACAAGCGCCAACACTGTTGAAACCCATCAGGTCGTTCCTCTTAAGGTTCTTCCCTTCGGCAATCTTTCTCCCGCAGACGTCGAAAAAGGCATCTCTGCTGAAATGCAGAAAATTATGGATCAATATGTGCCGGGCACGACGCTGGTTGTGAAACAGCCGGAAGGCATTGTTGAAGAACCCACCGTGGTCTGCAGCTATCCCCTGATGCTTTGCAGTTCCACCAATATATCCGACGACGTCGTTTATAACACCATAAAGGCATGCTACGACTATAACGACGACCTCGTCGTTATCGACAAATGGCTCAAGCAGTGGACCAAGGACAATATGCTCGATGAAAACTTTAAGATCCCTTACCACAACGGCGCGATCAGGTTTTACAAGGAAATCGGGCTTTGGACCGATGAGCTGCAAAAGAAACAGGACGAGCTTCTAGCTGTCATGGGCCAATAACCCGCTTTACCCGCTTTGGTCGGTGCATCTGCCGTGCATAAATTGCACGGGAATCAATGCCGATCAAATGAATTGCCGATTCCATAGGACCCATCCTAAAACGGAGGAGCAGAGAGATGAACGGGAAATGGAAAAAAATAATATCTCGTTTCGATAAACAGCAAAAAGATAAGGACCCGGGGTTTGACGAGACCAAAAGCTACAGAACATTCAGAGGTAAATTGAATACCGCTCTTTCGGTATGGCTGGCACTTATCCCGGCATTGGGAATTGTTTTTGTGCTGGGGATTCAGCACATGTTCCGCGTCACCGTGTTTAACGAGCAATGGATCGGCGGGTTTATGGCGCTTATGCTGTCCAGCGTTTTCATTCTGCAGCCCGCCACAAAAAGATCCCCCAAAGACCGCGTCCCCTGGTACGACTGGATTCTGGCCCTCGCATCCCTTCCGGCCGGCCTTTGGATCACGGTGAATTACCCCGGCATTTCCGCGAAAATCGGCATGGTATCGCCGGAAAGGTTGATCTTCGGAAGCATTGCCGTCATTTTGCTGTTGGAGGCAATACGGAGAATGCTGGGCAAAGCGATTTTCATCATTCTGCTGATTTTCCTGTTCTACGGGAAATTTTCTTCCCTGTTCCCCGGAATGCTTGCGGGCACCGCCACCACATGGACCCGATATGTCAATTACTTATATCTGGATGCCAGCAGCATTCTTTATATGCTGAGTCTCGCGGCCAACATCGGCATCGCTTTTGTCTTCTTTTCCCAGGTTTTGCTGGTGTTCGGCGGATCGGACGGCATGACGGAATTCGCTTTTATCGCCTTCGGGCGCACAAGGGGAGGCCCGGCAAAAGCCGCTGTTGTGGGGTCGAGCCTTGTTGGAACCGTATCGGGCGCCCCCATGTCCAATGTTTTTCTCACCGGCTCGGTTACCATACCCATGATGATCAAGTCGGGCTGGAGGCGGGAGGTTGCCGGCGCCGTTGAAGCTGTCGCTTCCTCGGGCGGCTCCATCATGCCTCCGGTAATGGGAATCGCGGCGTTTTTGATCGCCGAGCGGTTGGGAGTGAGCTATTCGACGGTCTGCCTTGCCGCGCTGATTCCCGCCGTTTTGTTTTACATCGCGGTCTTTATTCAAGTCGACCTGTACGCGGGAAAGCACAAGCTTCTCGGCCTTAAAAGGAGCGAGCTTCCCAATCCGAAGGAAACCGTAAAGAAATCCTGGCCGCTCATTCCCATCTTTGCCCTTCTGCTCTACCTGCTGTTTTTCGACCGCATGGCCGCGGCCAGGGCGGCCGTCATCACCTCGATTTTGGCGCTGCCGCTTATGGCGTGCCAGAAAAAGAACCGCGAGAATTTCTTTCGAAAGTGCCTCGAGGTATTGATTGGAGGCGGTAAAATGGCACTCAATGCCGGCTGCGCTTTGGCCGCCGGGGGGATCATCACGGGCGTCGTCGCATTTTCCGGGCTGGGGTTTACAATGGGCTACGTCCTCACCGAGCTTGGAAATATCCATGTGATGGTCCTGCTTCTGGGCACCGCCATAGGCGCGATCATACTGGGCATGGGCATGCCGGCGGTTGCGGCCTACGCCTTGACCGCGGCGCTTTTGGCGTCCAGCATACAAAGCTTCGGCATTCCGGAAATGGCGGCGCATATGTTCATCTTCTATTTTTCCGTCATTTCCAATATCACGCCGCCCATTGCCCTCGCTGTTTTTGCCGCCTGCATCCTTGCAAAATCGGATTTTTGGAAAACCGGGTGGGAGGCATGCAAGCTCGGGATCCTGGCTTACATCATTCCGTTTCTGTTTGTTTTTTCTCCGTCGCTGCTGATGCAGGGAAATGCGGGTGAAATTTTCCTGAGCTTTATCACGGCGGCGGCCGGCGCTTTATACATAGGCATTTCGTTGACAGGGTACCTCTTTCGCCTGGTGCCGAAATTTCAAAGGCTGATCCTGTTTATTTCAGGCTTCGGCGCGTTGATACCGGTAACCGGCAATACCGTCATAACGTTGATCAACCTTGTGGGTGTGTTCGGGGGATTTGCGATTATCATGCCTCAAGTTTTGTTCGAGCGCTCCAGAAAAAAACAGTTAAACGAAAAAGTATCCCAATAATTCCGGCCGGTGAAATAAATTAAAGGAGGACTGAAATCCATGAACGGCAGCTTGAAACTGATCGCGCAAACCGACGTTATCGTTGTGGGCGGCGGTGTCGGCGGGTTTATCGCGGCCATAGCGGCCGCGCGGGGCGGCGCAAAAACCATTGTAATTGAAAAAGAGGGCTATTTTGGCGGCTCCGCCAATACGGCTCTCGTGGGTACGATTTGGTCAATTATGTTTGGAACCCGACAGGTGGTCCGCGGTATCCCCGGAGAATTTATCGAGAACCTGATCGGGCGCGGCGGAGCCAGGGAATTTACCGAATTTGTCGTCGCCCCGCTGCAGCCTGAGTACACCACAAAATTCTTAACCCTGCCGTACAACCCGGAAATTTATAAAATCGTGGCCGACGAAATGGTGCTGGAGTCCGGGGCGGGGATCCTCTTCCACACCGTGGTTACCGATGTGCTCAAAGACGGGGACAAAATCAGAGGCGTTGCGGTGCAGAATGTGGACGGCCCGGGCATTATCCTGGGAAAAACCGTGATCGACTGTACAGGCGACGCATATATCGCCGCTAAGGCCGGCTGCGGTATGCTGCCCCGGGAAGCCGAAGAATACCAGCCGATGACCATTTGCTTCAGAATGTGCAACATCGATATGGAAAAATATCATTCCATGTCTGTGGAGCACAAACGGAAAATGGCCGAAAAGGGCCTGGCGGAAGGCATGCTTCCCCGAATCGCCTTCGGCGGCGCTCCCACGCACAATCCCGGAGAAATGACCTTCAATATCAGCCGCGTCCCGGGGCTGGACGGAACGGTTGCCAAAGATCTCACAACCGGCGAGATCGAAGGCCGCAAGCAGGTAAACAAAATCATCCGGTTCCTAAAAGAGCATTGCCTGGGCTTTGAAAACGCCTTTGTCACGGCTATGGCGCCCAGTGTGGGCGTCAGGGAGACGCGGCGCATTCACGGACACGCGATCCTCAATGAAAAGGACGTGCTGGAGGGCGTGGTGCCGGGCGATTCCGTGGCTCTCGGGACCGGCCCTGCGGATGCGCATCTGAGGGGCGTCGGCTTTACAATCATGCAGATGCCCAAAGCGCCGTTCGGGATCTCCTACGGTTCGCTGGTGCCGCTTGATATCTCCAACCTGCTGGTGTCCGGGCGCAATATCTCAGCTACCCGGCTCGCAAATGCGGCCATGCGCCATATGGGGACCTGCATGGCGATCGGCCAGGCCGCGGGGACCGCCGCCGCCATGTGCGCAAAAAATGAAACGGCGATGATCGATCTTCCCGTGAGCGACCTCCGGAAGAAACTCCTTGAACAGGGTGCGGTAATCAGTTGAATCCCGCAATATTTTGAATGGTGGAGATCTAATGCCTGTAGGAATTGTCTTAAACAATATCTCTTTGCTGTTGGGAGGACTGATCGGCGTCTTTATAAAAAATAAACTTCCGGATAAATACAGCAGCGCAATGATCAGCACATTCGGACTGATCGCGATCGGAATGGGCATTATGCTTGTGTCCGGTTTGCAGCAGATCCTTGTTCCGGTGGTTTTGTCCATGATCCTGGGGGAGATCGTAGGAGAGGTATGCAAACTGGAAGAACATATCAAAAGAATCGCAGGCAAAATCAACGACGGCATTACGAGTAAGCTTTCCTTCTGCTTCGACCATCAAAACGACGTGATGCAGACCGATGTTTTTCTGACCGGCTTTATCATCTTCTGTACCAGCGCCACCGGGATCATAGGAGCCTTTGAGGAAGGGATTTCAGGCAATCCCTCCATGCTGATCGCCAAGTCGTTTCTGGATTTCTTTACCGCCGTTATCTTCGCGTCCGCCGGAGGGCTCAGAATCCCGCTGCTCGCCGTCCCTCAGATGGTTGTCTACTCCGCTGTGTACCTGATCGCAACGTTTGGAAACGGCTATGCAAATCCGCAATTGATCAGCTGTTTTTCAGCCTGCGGAGGATTGATCGTTTTGGCGTCCGGCCTGCGCCTTCGGGGGGCGACGAGCGGCACCGCAACCAATATGCTGCCCGCCCTGCTCATCATCATTCCGGTCTATTGGCTGTGGTCCCGGTTTGTCTGATATTCCCATATTTCCTATACTACATACAGAGGCCGGCTTTTAATGCATGCTTGCCCGCATAAGTTCTTTTCCTGCACCGCTGCGGCGGACAGATTAAAATTATGCAGCGGTGTACTTTCCCGCGGAATACGTATATAATAAATTGTAATAAAACACACTTTTTTGTCGATTGTCCCGGCTTTATTATGCGCCTGATCGCGGTTTTGCCCAAAGCAAGAATACCCAAAGGCGGTGACGGCATAGTGAAACCCAATGACAGCCTGTCCGTGGGGCAGATCGCAGAACTCTGCGGCATCTCCCGTCAGACATTGATTTTTTATGATAAAATCAATATATTTAAACCCTATACAATCGATCAAAACAACAACTACAGATACTATACAGTACAGCAGATTCCCCTGCTCCGCGAAATACTTTTGCTCAAAACCGTGGGAGTGCCCCTGAAGGATATCAAGCTTTATCTGAAAACGCTCAGCCTTGAAACATCCATAGCGCTGCTTCAAAAACAGGATGAGTTGGTTTCACTTAAAGTAAAAGAGCTCGACGAGCTCAGCCGCAGTATTAAAAAAAAGCTGAGCGTACTCAGCGAAGCAAAGGGGTATTATAAGGAAAACGAGTTTATTATCATGGTAAAGGAGATCCCCGCCCGCAGGGTTGCGACAATGCCTTTTGGCTCCGATTCCGTGGATTTGGGTCAATTGCGCCATACGCATATGCATTTGTTCAATACTCTTATGAAACACCGCCAGCCGCCTTTGAACGAGTTCGGAACGTTAATACCGTTCAATTGCCGGTCCGCCGAAAACCTGCGTCTCAAGACGGCAGGCGTCTATGTCTGCATCGATGAAAAACACACCATGTTTGACAACACCCAATATATTGAGGGCGGGAAATATGTCTGCGTGTATAAGTATGGGATGCCCTATGATCTGGCGCTGACCAAACAGATCGTCGGGCTGGTGGAAAAGAGCGGTTTCGAGATCGCCGGGGATTATATCGTCGACCGGTGTCTGCTGGACGCCAAATACTATTCCAGCAATCAAAGAACGGTCGACTTTTGCGAATTGCAGATCCCCGTGAAATAACAGACGGGTAAAACAGGAGGGTGGAAATGCATATCCATGCATTTCCACCCTCTGTCTGTTTCGGCTATTTTTCCACCTTTTTTCCTTCCGGGAAAACAAGCAGCAGAATTTTTATCATGAAGTAAAACAATGCTAGAACGAAAAATACGGTTCCGACTCCCACGCCCATCAGTTTCAGGGCCTCATGAATCATTTGACTGACGTCCATAAAATCTCCATCACCGCGAAGCGCAAAACGCCGATCAGGCAATTGCCTGCCGCGGCTGCCGCATATAAAAGCGAGCGGCGCGCCGAATTTGAATTAACGTTGCCCCCGGCCGGGGAAAACCTACACGGATAAAACTATGCCAATATCGCAAGCACCAGAGCGCCCGCCATGACCGAGCCGACCTGGCCGGCGACATTGGCTCCGATCGACTGCATCAGGACGAAGTTGGTCGGATCCTCCTTTTGCGCAATGCGCTGGATCACGCGCGCAGACATGGGAAAAGCGGATATTCCTGCGGCACCGATCATGGGGTTGATCTTCTTTTTCAGAAACAGATTAATAAATTTGGCGAAAAGCACACCCCCGGCGGTGTCAAATATAAACGCGAGAATACCGATCGCGAAGATCAGCGCCGTATTCCAGTTTAAGAACTGGTCGGCGCCCATGGTCGAACCGATCGTGATGCCCAAAAGCAGCGTGACAAGGCTCGCAAGCTCATTCTGGGCCGTTTTGCTGAGCCTGTCCAAAACGCCGCATTCGCGGATCAGGTTGCCGAACATCAGAGAGCCGATCAGCGCCACGCTCATAGGTGCGATCAGGCCCGCGATCACCGTCACTATAATCGGGAATAAGACTTTAACGGGTTTCGATAAATTTTGGTTATAGTTTGGCTCCATGCGGATGAGCCGTTCTTTCTTTGTGGTCAGCGCTTTGATGACGGGCGGCTGTATAATCGGCACGAGGGACATGTAGGAATACGCCGCGACCGTGATCGCGCCGATATACTTCTGGGCGAAGAGGTTGCCGACAAATATTGAGGTCGGACCGTCCGCGGCGCCGATGATGCCGATGGCGGCCGCTTCCTTCAAAGTAAAAATCCCCGGCCAGATCCAGTTGCACATGACCGCGAGCAAAAGCGCCATGAAAATACCGAATTGGGCGGCGGCACCGAAAAAAATCGTTACCGGCTGCTTGATCAGGGGGGTAAAATCGATCATTGCGCCGACTGCGATAAAAATCAGGATCGGAAACAGTTCGGATGAGATGCCGGCGTTATATAAAACAGTCAGAAAACCGTCTTTACCGATCGCGGAAGAAAGCGGAATATTGGCGAGTATCGCGCCGAAGCCGATCGGGAGGAGAAGCATGGGCTCGTACTCTTTTGTAATTGCGAGAAGAATCAGTACACCCCCGATCACAAGCATGACAAGGTTGCCGATATGGAAGTTTTCAAATCCCTGGGTCAATTTCAGTAAAGTGTCCACTGTAGCTCATCTCTTAACTTCTAATTTCTGCGGCTGACCCTCATATTTGTGTATTGTATGTCGGGAAACGGGGGATATTCCCGCGGTCACATCCATCAGATAGTATATTCTTAAGTTATGCAATGTCAATAGACTCTTAGCGATTTTTTTATTTGACGCCCGGCATGCCGATGAGCTCCGAAAAGTCATGGATATATCCGTCCGCAACCGCCATGATTTTCGCTTTGTCGTGTGCGGAGGATTTGTCGTACACGCCGTAGGCCTTCATTCCCGCGGCCTTTGCGCCGAGGATGCCCGTGTAAATATCCTCGAAAACAACACAGTCGGCGGGGGGAACATTCAGTCTCGACGCCGCGAGCAGATAGACGTCCGGGTGGCTCTTCCCCTTGGATACCTCGTCGGTCGACGCAAACGCATCAAAAAGGCCGTACACGCCGTTGTTTTTGAGCACCGGCTCATACAGCACTCTGGGCGAGGCGGTGGCGACGGCAAGCCGGACGCCCAGCCCTTTTAAGTATAGAAGATACTCCTTTACATGGGGCTTTAAACGGATGTTGTGGCTGTATTCATAAACCGCCATCCGATACCACTCCGAAACAATGCCGTTTGCGCTCTCACTCAGATGAAACAAGGAAATGGTGTACTCGGCGGCCTCCGGAAAGCTCATCGGGGTGATCGTGCTGATGTAATTTTTCGGCAGGTTCAGAAAACGGTTTTTCAGGAAGTCTTTTGCGATTTTTTTCCACACGTCCATGGAATCGATCAGCGTTCCGTCCAGATCGAAGATCGCCGCCCTGAAGTCAGGCATTTTCACACCTCACATTCTTCATGAACAGTTCCTTTAATTCTCTCGCGGCCGAAGCGATGTCCTTTGCCGAAATCAGCGCGGACACGACCGAGATTCCGTCGATCCCCGTGCCGTGAAACCGCGGTATGGTGTTTTGGTTGATTCCGCCGATCACGACGATAGGCGGGGAAACCGCGTTCCGTATCCTTTTTAATTCATCCGTTGTAACGAGCTGCGCGTCCGTCTTCGTCCCGGTCGCATACATGGCGCCGACGCCGAGATAGTCGGCACCGGCGCGCTGCGCCGCTATAGCCTCCTTAAGGGAGGACGCGGATACGCCGAGGATTTTGCCGCCGCCGATCAATCGGCGGGTGATATCTGCCGGAAGATCGCTCTGGCCGACATGCACGCCGGCGGCGTCGGCAGCCAGAGCGATGTCCACCCGGTCGTTTATGATCAGCGGGACATGGAAACGGTCGGTGATTTTTTTCAAGCTGACCGCGGTATTGTAGAAGTCCAGCGAGGACGCGGTCTTCTCCCGGAGCTGGACAAGGGTCGCCCCGCCTGAAACGGCCTGCTCGACCGCCTCCTCGAGCGTCCCGGTACTCATCAGGTCGCGGTCGGTCACGAGATACAGGCTGTAGTCAACCTTCGGCTTTACCTGTTCTTTTTCCATCGGTTTATTCCTCCGTTTACCAAAACGCACAAAACGCTTAACAAAACCATGACCGGCAGGGTCGCACCGGCGGGAGAGTCCAGGGGGAGCAGGAGACGGTAAATAAGTATGCCGATTATCCACAGCGCTGTGTTTTTCAGGTTGTAAAAACGCTTCGGGTCGACCTTTTGCGTGTGCAGTATAAAAAAGTCCGTCAGGAGTATCGCGAAAAGCGGCGCGAAAACCGAACCGATCAGGTATAGGAAATTTTCATACTGGCCGATCGGGACGAAGACCGCGAGCACTATGCCGATTGCGCAGGCCAAAAGTGCGGCGGCCTTTTCGGGAATTCTGCCGTTTAAGTTTAAGGCGCTGACGCCCGCGGAATACGCGTCGAGAAAGGTTGTCGTAACCGTCGAGAACACGACGATGACGAGCGCCGACACGGATAGCCCGGCGGGCATCAGGATGGCGGCGATATCCGGCGTGCCGGCGTAGAGGGCGCCGCCGAGCCCGATGGTAAACATAAAGGAACTTCCGAAAAAGTAGCCGAGCACGCCGCCGAGCGTTCCGGCCCTCTCGTGCCTGACAGTCCGCGTATAGTCCGAAATCAGGGGAAGCCATGAAAGCATCATCGCAACGCTTAATTCCACGGCGGCGCCAAACGTCATGGACCCCTCGAGCATTTTCTCGTGGGCCCCTCCGCGGAAGACCAGTACGCCGAGCAGGACAGACAGGATAAATAAAACGCTTACGACCAGCGCGTTGACCTTTGACAGGTTTCGGATGCCGATTGCAATCCAGACGCAGATCAAAGCGCCGATCAGCGCGCTCCAAAGGGCCTGGTTTTGAAAATGAAACAGCTTTTCCGTTATCACACTCAGCGCGATCGCCCCGTTTAGGATCATGATCGCGGTCCAGCCGAGAAGCTGGAGGATATTTAAGACCGAAAATCCGTATGAGCCGTATATGCCGAACGAGATCCGCGTCGATTCGATCGCCGGAAGCCTCGTTTCGGCGCCGATGATCCCCGCGGGATAAAGGACGGCGGCGCCGATTATGTGCCCGACCAGGATTGCGAGGAGGCCTTTGCGAAACCCGAGGGGCGCAATCAGGGCGCCCGTCTGGATCTCGGCGATGGATATTGCCGCACCGAACCAGAGCAGGACCTGGCTTATGGTCGATGTTTTTTCAGAAGAATTATTTTTCATATATCCGAGCCATCCTTATAATTGTATCTCCATTCAGATTGCCGATGCTGTCGATGATCGCCGTGCGGAAGCTTGAATTTCCCCGAAGCCCGGCGGCATTAAAGGCAAGCTCTCCCGCGATCCCCATCGACGCGATGCCTGAAACGGCGGCCAGCAGATTATCTTCGGCGGCACCGCAGCAGGCGCCGACGAGGGAAGTCGCCATACAGCCCGTGCCGGTGACGTTTGAGAGCATCTGATGGCCGTTTTCGATCGTGACCGTGCGCTTTTTGTCCGAGACGATATCTGTTTTGCCCGTAATGGCGACGACGCATCCGAGCCTTTCGGCGAGCTCCCTCGCCGTATCGATCCCGGCCTTGAGGCCGCTTTCCATATCCTCCTGCGAGGCGTCGACCCCTTTTGTGGAGGACGTAAGGCCGGCGATAAACCGGATCTCCGACATATTGCCGCGAAGCACGCTCAGCTTAAGTTCCCCGATCAGCTCCGCCGTCGCCCGGTTGCGAAGTCCGGACGCGCCGGCTCCGACCGGGTCGAGCACGACGGGGATGTTTTTCTCGTTGGCCGTTTTTCCGGCTTTAAGCATGGAGGCGACGGTCCTTTCGTTTAATGTCCCGATATTGAGCACAAGCGCCGAGGAGATCGCGGTGATTTCCGAAACCTCTTCGATATCGTCCGCCATGATCGGGGACGCCCCGATCGCGAGCACGATGTTCGCGCAGTCGTTGACCGTCACGTAATTTGTGATATGATGGACGAGCGGCCTTTTCCTTCGCACCTCGTCTAATAATCCGGCGATATCCGACGTAAGATTATTTGTCATCTGCAGAGGCTTCCTTTCTCAGTCCGTATTTGTAAAGCTCGTAAAAATGGTTTGTCGGGCCGCAGCCGTGCCCCAAGGGGAGGGAATGCTCGATCGCGGTCGTCACGTAGCGTTTTGCATGGGACACGGCGGAGGAAAGGTCCATGCCGAGCGCGAGGTTTGCCGTGATGGCGGAGGAATAGGTGCAGCCCGTCCCATGGGTGTTCCTGGTATTTACCCGCCCGGCGCTGAAATGCTGAAACCCCGCGCCGTTAAAAAGCACGTCGAGCGCGTCGCCGATTGCGTGCCCGCCCTTGACGATAACATTTTTCGCGCCGAGCGCGTGGATAAGCCCCGCCGCCTTTTCCATGTCGCCGACGTTTTCGATTTTGATGCCGGAGATTTTTTCGGCTTCGGGAATGTTGGGCGTGAGGACAAATGACAGCGGGATGATTTCCCTTATGAGCGTCTCGATCGCATCCGGGTTCATCAGGGGACAGCCGTTTTTCGCATACATGACGGGGTCGACGACCACATTCTGCGGAGCGTACTGCAAAAGCTTTCCCGCCACCGCCTTCATGCAGGGGGTATTCGACAGCATCCCGATTTTTACGGCGTCGACGCCGATATCCTCAAAAATGGCGTCGATCTGCTTCTCGATCATATCCGGGGAGACGTCCTGGATGTCGATGACGCGGCTTGTGTTTTCCGCGACGACCGATACGATGACGCTCATTCCGAAAACGCCGTGCGCGGAGAAGGTTTTGAGGTCCGCCTGTATGCCGGCACCGCCGCTGCAGTCGGAACCGGCGATGCTTAGAACTTTTTTCATTTTTTGTACTCCTTGTCTCGTACTTATTTTAAAAAAGGATGCCTGCCGTCCGGCAGGCATCCTCAATCAAATACAATTAAATAAGTAAATGATTTGCTTCCCTGCGCTAGTCTTAACTACCAGGTTCCAAGGGTCAGGTTTTAACCTTCTCAACCGAAACGGTCCCCCCGCAAACGATATGGTATTCGGTTTTATAAAAAAAGTGCTCTCCCGCAAGGGGAGAGCACAATCAAATACAATCTTCGAAAGTAAGTGATTTGCTTCCCTGCGCTAGTCTTAACTACCAGGTTCCAAGGGTCAGGTTTTAAACCTTCTCAACCGAAACGGTTCCCCCGCAAATATGCTTTATTTTAGCATTTTATCCTTGGGTTGTCAATTGCGTTTAGTCCGGATTTATTATTGAAAAAGTGAAGGGGTCGAGACCCCTTCACTTTTTCCCGAAGATTGCCGAAAACCCGTTTAAGAGTATTTTTTTAAACTGCGCGGAGAAAATAAACAGGCAAAAACGTTATTTAACAAGCAAAGGCGTTATGTCGGAGGCGGAACGAAGCCCGACAAGCCGGTTTGTCGCCTCGCCTTTCTCAAAAACGATCATCGTGGGAATGCTCAAAACCCCGTATTTCGCGGCGAGCTCCGGTTCTTCGTCGACATTGACCTTGCCGATGGTGACGTTATCGCCAAGTGTCGTGTTGACTTCCTCCAGTACGGGCGCGAGCATGCGACAGGGCCCGCACCACGGCGCCCAGAAATCGACCAGTATGGGGTTTTCGCTTTTTATGGCCTCTTCGAAATCGTCGGTTTTCAGATGAACTATTGCCATATAGACCTCCTTGTATCACAGAGAATTGTGTAAATTTGGATTATTTTCCGTATCACTGTTATTTTCTTTACTATTCTATCATAAAGCGCAAAAAAGGCAAGAATGCTAAAGGTTGTTTTTCTGCGTGCGCTTCGGCGAATGGATATTAACTTTTTTCGATTTATAGGATATAATTGCCCTAAGACATGAACGGAGGGGCCAATGGAGAATTATTTGAATCCCGTGCTTTCGGATGAGGAAATCGAACGGTTTTCGGTTTTGGCGCTCGCTTATCTCGGAGACGGCGTGTTCGAGCTTATGGCGAGGACGCACCAGGCGCTTTTGGGAGGTGTTACGTCGCGTGGGCTGCATCGGAAAACGGTCGGGATCGTGTGCGCCGGCACACAGGCGAAAGCGTCGAGGATGATAAAGGAAGAGCTTAACGAAAAGGAGCTTTCCATCTACCAGCGCGGCAGAAACGCAAAACCGAAGACAATCCCAAAGCACTCCGACCGCGCGGATTACTCGTATGCGACCGCACTTGAGGCGCTTTTCGGGTGGCTGTTTCTTAAAGGAAATATATCGAGGATCAACGAGCTTTTTCATATGGTATTGCAAGCGGGCACGGAAGACGTGCAATAAGAGGGAGTGTGGCGATTGAAGGACTTTTTCAGCAGACAGGACAGGATACTCGATTATATTATTATAACCTTCGGTGCATTTATATATGCGGCCTCGGTTGTTGTGTTCATAAGGCCCGCGCGGATCCCGATCAGCGGCGTGACCGGCGTCGCCGTCATCTTAAACTATTTGTTCCATAGGCTGCCGGCGGGCGTGTTGAACGCGGCGCTCAACATTCCTCTGATCGTAATAGGCGTGAGATCGTTCGGAAAAATTTTTTTAATCCGCACGGCCTATACCGTTGCTGTGAGTTCCGTATTTTTAGATATCCTGCCGCTGTTTCTGCCGGAATACCAGGGTGATATCCTGATCACTTTACTGTTCGGCGGCGTGATCGGCGGCGCGGGGAGCGGGCTTATCTTTCTCAGAGGCTCGACCGGCGGGGGACTTGACATTATATCAAAGCTGTTAAGCAGGAAGGTCGTTATGCCGATCGGGACGATTTCCATGATCTTCAACGGCTTTATCATTTTATTTTCCGCATTGGTTTACCGCAATGTTGAGAGCGCGCTTTACGCCGTGATTCTGACCTATGTTTCATCGAGCGTCGTCAATTCCATCCTGATCGGGACTGATCTTTCAAACGGCGCGTTTATCATTACCGACAAGCCGAAGGAGATGTCGGACGCGATTATGTTAAAGCTGCACAGAGGGGTGACCGCGATACAGGCAACAGGCATGTATACCCATAAGGACAGGACCATGCTTCTTTGCGCCGTGCGGCGGCACGAGGCGATCGCTTTAAAAAGGATTATCAGCGAAACCGATCCGACCGCCTTCATGCTTTTGGCAAACGTCCAGGAGGTTTTAGGGCGCGGCTTCAAGCAGGTTCTGAACGACCAGGGCGGCAGATAATAAAAAATCGGCAAAACACCTTTGTTTTGCCGATTTTTCTGTGTCTTAAGGAGTTTAGTCAGAAGGCATGGGGTTGCCCTTATCCTTTGACTTGCCTTTGTCTTTGTTCTTCTTTTCCATGTAACACGTTCACCTCGCTTTGTATTTGAACATATTTTTACCAAATTTATAAAATTTATTCAGATTTTATAAAACCGTTAAAATAATCGCTTTTTATTGATTATTCCACCCGTTATATGATAGAATCCAAATGTTCAATATTTTTATATGGGAGTTTTCATTATGTCGGGACATTCCAAATGGAATAACATCAAACGGAAAAAAGAGGCGACGGACGCGAAAAAGGCATCCATATTCACAAAAATCGGGCGTGAAATGGCGGTCGCGATCAAAGAGAGCGGTTCCGACCCCAATTCAAATTCCAAACTCCGTGATGTCATTGCAAAAGCGAAAGCGAACAATGTTCCAAACGACAATATCAAACGAATGATTGAAAAATATTCCTCCTCCGCGGATGGCGCCGATTATGAGACGATCTCCTACGAGGGCTACGGTCCGTCCGGCATCGCGGTCATCGTCGAGGCGATGACCGACAACCGTAACCGCACCGCGGGCGACATGCGCCACTTTTTTGACAAGTATGGAAAAGGGCTCGGCGCCACGGGCTGCGTCTCCTGGCAGTTTGAGAAAAAAGGCGTCCTGATCGTGGAGAAGGACGGCTATGACGAGGATGAATTTCTGATGACGGCGCTTGACGCCGGGGCGGACGATGTTGCGCTCGACGGCGATGTCTTTGAGATCCTGACGACCCCCGACGATTTCGGCAAGGTGCGCGAGGCGCTCGAGGCAAAGAAGGTTTCCTTCCTGGAGGCCGGCGTCCAGATGGTGCCGCTTACCACCGTAACGCTTGAAAACGAGGACGACATCAAAAACATGCAGAAATTAATCGATATGCTCGAGTCAAACGACGACGTCCAGGAGGTTTACCACAACTGGGAGGATGCGGAATAAGCCGATCAATCGATCTCAAAGGGGCTGTTAAAATACAGCCCCCTTTTTAGATTGTCAAAGAAATATCTCCGGGATTGCGAAGGAGCTGCCCAAAAGGTAAAAAAGAAGGAAAATATGGAAAATTTCTATCAGATATCATATAATTATAATAAGTATAGTAACGTGGTTTCAGTCGGGGTACAACGATGGGAAAGTTATGCGAATACTGCGGCCAGGATTTAAATGGAAAGCAAACCTGTCCTTATTGCGGGGCGCCGGCAGAACCGGAGCCGGAGTCGGAGTCGGAGTCAAGGATGGAGCAAAGCAAAGAACCAGTAGGGAATAGGGGTGCGGCGGCTTATACATACGTCAATAAAAATGGTCAATCGGTGCAAAAGCGCAAAGGTCATGGTTGCCTTGTCACGATTGCCGTTTTTTTCGTTATTTCGGTTATTGTTGGAATGCTCGTACCGGGAAAGCGGAGGCAAAATAGAAGGAGCCGATGGGAGGGGGAAGGACCTTCTAATTGAAACAGAACATTATCCCCCCCCGCGCCCTACGGGCCCCGGACACAGCAAATGCTTATATTTATACATTTTGGGACACGCCCTTTTGTTACTTAACTTCACCTTCAATCCTGAGCATAAATTTTTCGGTCGGGATCCCGCTTGGCCGATTGAAGCGCTTGAGCTCGAAAAGACCGTCGGGGTCTTTCGTGATGTAATTGACCTTTTCAAAACAGCCGAGCGCCGCCTTAAAGCCGAGCTTTTTCAGTATGTTTTTCGATTCGGGACAGATCACCCCGTAGGGATAGGCAAACGTAACCGGCCGCACGCCGGAATTTCTGTAGAGCAGCTCCTGCGTTTTCAGGATATCCTCGGAAAGCTTCCATTCATAATCGGAGAGACTCTCGCCCCTCATCTTTATGCAGCCGTAGCGCCTCCCGTTTCCATGCATGTCGTAGGTATGGTTGCCGATTTCGACGTAGCCCGACTGCACCATCAGCGCGATGTCGTCCCATGTAAGGTGCGCGTAAGAGGGAACGGGATCGGGAACCTTGCTGAAGCGCTCGGTGGACAACCCGATAATCGAGATGACCGCTTTGAAATCGTACTTCTCGAGCAGCGGGAACACATAGGTCAGGTTGTTTAAGTACCCGTCGTCAAGCGTAATGACAATCGGTTTCTCGGGAAGAGGCGCGTCGTTTTGCACGTAGTCTATAACCTCGGAAACAAAAACCGGCGTATATCCGTTTTTGTAAAGATAGAGAAAATCAGCTTCCACCGTTTCCGGTGAGATGACATAGGCCCCGGCGCTTTTCGGGTCCTTCAGGATACTGTGGTACATGAGGATGGGCAGCCGGACTCCCTCTTCCTGCCCCTCGGGCGCGAAGGCGGACGACTGACCGGAAAAAGAAAGGATGAATATAAAAAAAGACAGGATACACGCAATAAGAAAGGATAAGAGCAGGACGTTTTTTTTGACAGCCCGAACAAAAAACATTGTACCGCCTCTTCCGATGCAAATGATAAGGAGATGGAACTCCTTAACAATTGTATGCGGCATCCGGCGGTACTATTTCTTTAATAAATTTGTCCTGTCAGGCTACTTTTTATTTTTGCTTTGCTCCTTGAGCCTCAGCGAATTGCTTAGGATCCGTTTCCTCAGGCGGATGCTTCGGGGAGTGACCTCCAAAAGCTCGTCCTCCGCGATGAACTCGAGCGCCTCCTCAAGGCTCAGACGCTTGGGAGGAATCAGCCTCTGCGCGTCGTCGCTGCCCGACGCGCGCATATTTGTAAGCTGCTTTCGTTTGCAGACGTTGACCGCGATATCGCCCTGCTTCGGGGAGGCGCCGACGATCATCCCCTCGTATACGGGGGTGCCCGGGTCGATAAACAAGGTCCCGCGCTCCTGCGCGTTATAAAGTCCGTAGGTGACCGACTCTCCGCTCTCAAAAGCGACCAGGGAGCCTGTATAGCGGCGCGTGATTTCGCCCTTGTATGGCTCGTAGCCGTTAAAAATGGCGCTCAATATGCCCTCGCCCTTGGTGTCGGTCAAAAACTCGCTGCGGTATCCGAACAGCCCTCTCGACGGGATGATATATTCGAGCCTCATGCGGTTGCCGACCGGCGACATATGGGTCAGTGTAGCCCGACGCGAGCCCAGCTTTTCCATGACGGGGCCGACCGATTCCTCCGGGACGTCGATGACCAGCCGCTCCATCGGCTCTAAGCGTTCCCCGTCGACCACCTGGTACAAAACCCTTGGGGTGCTGACGGAGAACTCGTAACCCTCCCGGCGCATCGTCTCGATCAGGATGGAAAGGTGCATTTCGCCCCTGCCGGAGACATTGAAGCTGTCCATCGTGTCGCCGTCGGAAACCCGCAGGGAGACATCCTTCAGTAGCTCCCTGTAAAGGCGCTCGCGCAGGTGGCGCGACGTGACGAATTTTCCCTCCCTGCCCGCAAACGGACTGTCGTTGACGGAGAAGGTCATCTCGACGGTCGGCTCGCCGATCTTGACAAACGGCAGCGGCTCGACGCAGCTTACAGACGTCACCGTGTCGCCGATGGTGATGTTTTCAATGCCGGAAAAACAAACGATGTCGCCGACGGTGGCGGAGGATACGGCGGTGCGCTTCATCCCGTCGATCTGATAGATGCTTACGACCTTCGAACGGTAAGGCTCTTTCTTGTTGTGGTAGTCGCAGACCATCACGTCCTGGTTCTGGTTTAATACGCCGCGCTCGATCCGCCCGATCGCGATCCTGCCGACATAGTCATTGTAGTCGATGGAGGATACCAGAACCTGCAGCTCGCCGTTTTCGTCGCCTTCGGGCGCGGGGATATAATTTACGATCGTCTCGAACAAAACGGTCAGGTCTTTTCCCTCCTCCAAAGGGGAAAGCGACGCCGTTCCCGCCCTGCCGGAGCAGTAAATCACGGGGCTTTGCAGCTGCTCCTCCGTCGCGTCGAGATCGAAAAGGAGCTCCAGGATCTCATCCCCGACCTCCCGGACGCGAGCATCCGGGCGGTCGATCTTATTGATGACGATGATGATGCGGTGCTGAAGCTCCAGCGCCTTCTGAAGAACAAACCGCGTCTGCGGCATCGGCCCCTCGGCCGCGTCGACCAGAAGGAGGACGCCGTTCACCATTTTCAGGATACGCTCCACCTCGCCTCCGAAATCGGCGTGGCCCGGCGTGTCGACCAGATTGATTTTTGTGTCCTGATAATGGACGGAGGCATTCTTCGCGAGAATGGTAATCCCGCGTTCGCGCTCGAGATCGTTATTGTCCATCACGCGTTCTTCGACGACCTGGTTTGAGCGGTATACGCCGCCCTGTTTTAATAGCTCGTCGACAAGGGTCGTCTTCCCGTGGTCGACGTGCGCGATGATCGCTATATTTCTCAAATCGTTTCTAATCAACTTCCATGCTCCTTAACGAGATCTGTATTTTGCACAATATACTATTATACAACAAATTTCAGAAATTCGATTCACATCTTTTGCATAGTCTTTTTTATAGTTTCCCGCCTTTTGCTGATAAAAATAACGAAAAAGGCCGGCGATTGCGCCGGCCGCTGCGTGAAGACAAAGTCTTCACGCATCAAAGGGGTACCCAGTACCCCTTTGAGTAACCCCGGTTTCGCGCCCCGATTGGCGCGGATGAACTCACCCCAACAAATACTATTTGTTGGGGACCCCCGAGTGTTTTTTCGGCAAATGAATTGCAAAAAAAACAAATCAATTCGGTTTTTTGAAAAAATGGTTACGTTTACGCAACTCATTTTTTCAAAAAAGACGTAAGAGCGTGCTTCGCTACCGCTAAATGACAAACCCGCCGTTCGGGCTTAAGACCTGGCCCGTGATAAAGTCCGCCTTCTCCGACGAAAGAAACAGCACGGCGTTTGCAATATCTTCGGCGCTTCCCAAGACCCCGAGCGGCGTTTCCTCCCTGATCCGCGATATGGCGTCGTTATCCAGCTTTGCGTTCATATCGGTCGAAATCACGCCTGGGGCGACGCAGTTTACTTGGATCCCGGACGGGCCCAACTCCTTCGCGAGCGCTTTCGTAAGGCCGATCACCGCCGCCTTCGACGCGGAGTAATGCACCTCGCAGGAGGCGCCCGCAATGCCCCAGACCGAGGATATATTGACGATCTTGCCCTGCTTGTTATGGATCATATGCGGCAAAACCGCCCGCGAGCAATAAAAAACGCCCTTGACGTTTACGTCGAACATCCGGTCCCAATCCGCGTCGGTCAGGTCGCAGAAGAGCTTTTGCTGCGCGATGCCCGCATTGTTTATGAGAGCGTCGATACGGCCGAAATGGAGAAGAACCTGCGCCGCCATGTCCCGAACCTGCGCCGGATCGGATACGTCCGCCCTGACCGCGAGCGCGTTTGCTCCGTTTTGTTTTAAGGAAGAGGAAAGCGCCAGGGCTTTTTCCTCACCGCTAAAATAATTGATTGCGACATTCCATCCGTCCGCCGCAAAGGCGGCGGCGCAGGCGGCGCCGATTCCGCGCGATGCGCCTGTGATCAAAACGGTTCTGGCCAACCGGCAAGCCCCCTTTTTCTCAATACTTTGCTCTTTCGGTAAATGCGATTCGCAAATCGCATTTATTCAGTGGACATTATTATAAACCGATTCGGGGAAATCATCCTTCAGAGGAATGTGATCATATCGAAAGCGCCCGGAGATTGATTTCCCTGAATTTCTCCGGAAGATGGCGCAAAACGGTGTTTTCGAGCTGATCCTTGGTAAAGGGGAGAAGGCCCTCCTTCGCGGCGATCCCCAGCATCACCGTATTTAGCACCTTGTATGTACAAAGCGTTTTGCATATCGCGTTTGCATCGGCGAAGATGGCGTCCTTGCAGACGCTGATCAGATATGCGACGATTTTTTCCGGGTCGTAGCTTTTGTCAAACGAGGCGGTCGACGGGATCACGGCGTGTGTGTTTACGAGCAGTGCCCCGCCGTCTTTTAAATAGCGCAGATTCCGAAGCGCCTCGGAAGGCTCGAACGCGATGATAAGATCGGCCTTTTTTTCGGGGATCACGGGCGACGGGGCTCTGTTTCCGATCCGGACATGGCTCGTGACCGAGCCGCCCCGCTGCGCCATACCGATGGTCTCGGAGGTCCTCGCGAAAAAGCCCAGATCCTGCGCCGTCTGCGCCAGAAGCTTCGACGCGAGGATGGTCCCCTGGCCGCCGACGCCTGTAATCAGAATGCTTGATTCCATCAAAGCTCGCCTCCGATCGCTTTTACCGGGCATATCTTCGCGCAGAGTCCGCATCCGTAGCAGAGCGACGGGTCGATCCGCACGGCGTCGCCCTGCATAAACAGGGCGGGACATCCGATTTCTGCAACACATTTCCTGCATTTTAAGCAGTTGTCCATGATCCGGTAGGTTTTTGGCGGTTTAAAAAGGGTGATGCAGGGGGCGCGGAACACGACGGCCGACACTCCGTCATAATCGGACGCCCGCTTTACCGCCGCGATGGACGCTTCAAGATCCAGGGGATCGACCGTCTCGATCTGCCCGACTCCGCAGGCTTTCAGGACCTCTTCGATGCTGATCTTCTGGGCGATGTCGCCCCCCGCCGTCTTGCCGGTCCCCGGGTGGGGCTGGTGCCCCGTCATCGCGGTCGTGCCGTTGTCGAGGACGATAACAGTGATTTTTGTGTTGTTGTACACGGCGTTTATGACGCCGGGGATGCCGGTGTGGAAAAATGTCGAGTCGCCGATAAAGGAAAAATGCGCGACGTCCGGCTCGGCAATCGCGAGGCCCTGGGCGATCGTGATGTCCGCTCCCATGCACAGGCAGGTGTCGACCATGTCGAGCGGCTTTGCGTTGCCGAGGGTGTAGCAGCCGATATCCCCGCAAAACACCGCGTTTCTCCACTTCATCGCCTGCTTTACGCTGTAAAAGGCGGCCCTGTGGGGACATCCGGCACAGAGCACCGGCGGCCGCTGAGGCAGAGCCGGCATTCCGGCCGGCGGCTTCTCTTCCTTTTGCGCCGGCAGTCCGAGAAACGCGCGGACCCATTTTGAGATAAGCTCATACGAGTATTCGCCGGCGGCCGCGGTCGTCCGGTCGCGCCTGCCCGAGATTTTCACGCCGCCTGCGCGGCAGAACTTCAATAGACTGTCCTCGAGCACCGAATCGAGCTCCTCGATGACAAGCACCTGATCAAGACCCTTGAGAAACGTTTCCGCGAGCCCGATGGGAAATGGGTAGGGCGTTCCGACTTTCAGAAGGGGCAGCTCGACATTTAAATCCGAAAGCACCTCCGAAACATAGGAAAAGCAGACGCCGGAGGTTACGATACCTTTTTTGCCGGTCCCGCTCATCGAATTAAACGGGGAGGAGCAGAATTCTTCTTGAAGCTCGCGCTCGATACGGTCGAGCTTTTTGTGGTTTTCATAGGAAAGGCGCGGGAAGATCACCCATTTCGGGTCCTTTTCAAAGCCGGCGGGCGTATTTGTCTTCACGGTTTCCGCAAGCTTTATGGTCGAGCGCGCGTGGCAGACGCGCGTCGTCGGGCGCAGAATGACCGGGATTTCCATTTTTTCCGACAGCTCAAACGCCGCCTCGACCATGTCGTAGGCCTCCTGCACGGAGGAAGGGTCGAGGACGGGGATCTTGGAATATTCGCCGAAACGCCGCGTGTCCTGTTCCGTCTGCGACGAGATCGGGCCCGGATCGTCGGCGACAAGAACGATCATTCCGCCCTTTACGCCGACATAGGCGAGGCTCATGATGGGATCGGTCGCGACGTTTAAGCCGACCTGCTTCATCGTAACCATCGTCCGCGCGCCCGAATAGGACGCCCCGGCGGCGACCTCGACGGCCACCTTTTCATTGACCGACCACTCGACGTGGATTTTTCCGTCATTCAACTTCGCGACCGTCTCAAGCACTTCGGTCGACGGCGTGCCGGGATAGCCGCAGACGACGTTCACCCCGGCGTGAATGGCGGCAAGGCCGATGGCCTCGTTGCCCATCAGCAGTTTTTGCATCAGCTCACCTCATAGCGTTACCAGATTAAATAAAAAGACGCGTTTGTGTCCGGATAAGCGTTGTTTCTTAAAGCGCCGCCCGGCCGGCCCGGAAATACGGCCGGCTCTGCGCGGCGAACTCGCTTTTAAACCGTTTTCAGAGTACCACAGGCATTTTTTTTTGTCAATTGCGCGCGGATTTGAGGCTGTTGTAATATACAGAAAAAATATGGTATAATTTTCTTATTCAAAATACCTGAATGGGGGAAGCATGATGCTTTTTAAGAATATTGCCGTGCTGGACGACCGGTTTAAGCTCCGTGAAAACGGATATGTCGGGGTAAAGGACGGCGTGATCGGCTATATCGGCGATCAAATGCCGGAGGAGGCTTTCGGGGAGGAATACGACGGCCGCGGAAAGCTCCTGATGAGCGGCTTTGTAAACGCCCACGCGCATACGCCGATGACCCTGCTCCGCGGTTACGGCGAGAACCTTAATCTCTCCGATTGGCTGAACACCCGGATTTTCCCGTTTGAAGAGAAACTGACGGGCCACGACATCTATTACGCCATGCTTCTCGGGATCGCGGAGTCGCTGCGCTCCGGGATCGTGTCGACGACGGACATGTACTTTTACGGCGAGGAGATGGCGAGGGCCGTTTTGGAAAGCGGCGTCAAAAACAATTTGAGCCTCGGCCTCACCTGCTTTGGCGACGAGGACCTGTATACTCTTAAAAATTACAAGGAAGGGAAGCTTCTTTTCGAGAATTGCCACAATACGGGGGACGGCAGGCTGAAAATCGACATGTGCATCCACGCCGAATACACGTCGGGTGAGAAGGTCGTCCGTCAGATGGCGGAGCATTGCAAAAGCCTCGGCGCGAACATGCACATCCACCTTTCGGAGACAAAAGAGGAGCACGAAGGCTGCAAGCTGAGGCACGGCGGAAAAACGCCGGCCGAGTATTTTTATAGCCTCGGCATCTTCGACAGCAAAACGACGGCGGCCCACTGCGTGTGGCTCGAGGGGGAGGATTTCGATATTTTAAAGGAAAAGGGCGTCACCGTCGCCTCCTGCCCCAAAAGCAACCTAAAGCTCGCGAGCGGCGTGTGCAATGCGCCGAAGCTTCTGGAAAAGGGTATAAACGTCGCGCTGGGAACGGACGGCGCCGCGAGCAACAACAGCCTGAATATGCTCGAGGAAATGAAATTCTTCGCGCTGATCCACAAGGAGAAGTGGGGCGACCCGCGCGTCGTCACGCCGCGGCAGGCGCTGTACGCGGCGACCCGCGCGGGTGCCGTAAGCCAGGGAAGAGCGGATACCGCGGCACTGAAAACGGGGATGAAGGCCGATTTGATCGCGCTCGATATTTCCGGCGCGCATATGAAGCCCGCACACAGCTTACTGAACAATCTGATTTATTCCGCGAGCGGGAGCGACGTTCGACTCACAATGGTCGACGGAAAGGTCCTGTACCGGGACGGAGAATATCAAACGATCGACATCGAGAAGGTCATCTTCGAGGTGGAGAAATCAAAGGACCGGATTCTCTCTGAGCTTGGTCAGGCTTTGGCGGAAAAGGCTTAAATATAAAAACTTAAACCGGTCACGGTATTATGCTAAAAACGGGCGATTATGGGAAACCCCATAACCGTCCGTTAAGTATTTTAACAGGAACAAAAAGTTTTCTTTATATCCTGTTTCATAGTTCCTTTCGGTACGCCCTGAAAGCGGAAGGCAGGGCGTAATCGCTTTCGAGCATGTTTTTGTCCGCCCAGAACCATCCCTCCGGCAGCCCGGGGCCTTGTGCAATCGCCAGAAATCCGTTCATATGCCATTCGACGTGGGTAAAAACATGCTTCGCGTCGCGAAGCGGCGAGACGGACGAAACGGAGACCCCCAGACCCTTCAGCAAATCCTCCGCCGTTTTCGCGTTAAGCCGGCCGTCGAAGTTCGGAAGCTCGTAGAGACCTGAGAGCAGGCCGTGCCCTGCGCGCTTTGAAAGCGCAACCTTTTTGTCAAAAACAAGGACAATAACCGTACGTCGCTCCTGCCTGCGCGCCTTTTTCGGGGCTTTCACCGGAAGAAGCCCGGCAACGCCCTGCCGAAAGCCCTCGCACAGCCCGGAAAGCGGGCATAAAAGGCATTCCGGCGCACCGTTTGGCTTGCAGACGGTTGCCCCGAGCTCCATCAGGGCCTGGTTGAAATCTCCCGGGCGGTCCTTCGGCAGGATGCGTGTGATCTCGCCGCGGAAGAAAGCCTTGGTGTCCGGCCGGGAAATGTCCGCGTCGGAATTAAGGACCCTCGAAAGCACCCGAAGCACATTCCCGTCGACGGCGGGCACGCTCAGGCGAAAGGCGATGGATGCGACGGCGCCCGCCGTATATTCCCCGAACCCCGGAAGAGACAGAAGGGCGTCAAACGATGCGGGCAGCCGACCCTGGAAGCGGTCCATGACAACTGAGGCGGCCTTTTTCAGATTTCTTGCGCGGCTGTAATACCCGAGGCCCTCCCAGAGCTTCATAAGCCGATCCTCCGGACAGGCGGAAAGCGCCTCGAAATCAGGCAGCGCCGATATAAAACGGTCAAAATAGGGTTTAACCGCCTCAACCCGCGTCTGCTGGAGCATGATTTCGGAGACAAAGACGCGGTAAGGGGAGGGGTCCTCGCGCCACGGAAGAACCCGGGCGTTTTTGTCATACCAGGCGAGAAGGGGCTTTACGATTGCTGTTAAGCGGGACGTTTCCTTGATAAGATCCATGTCAGTTACCTTTTCCTTGGCTTGTTCAGGAATATTGTTCTATTGTATCATCCGGTTGTCCGAAAAACAACGGACGAAGAAACTCACATATTTCTCTCCGGAATTTTATATTTATTTATAAATCGTTCACAAAACGTTCACTTCGACGGGTTATTCTATAGATAAGATACTGCGGGAGGATGAATCACACATGTATTACAGAAGAAGAACGGTTAATCTGAAAGTGGCGGGGATTCTGATCGCGCTCTGTGTGGTTTTCTCGTCTGCGCTCGGATTTACAGGGGGATTGGTCGCCGGACGGATGGGCGCCGAGAGTAACCCACAGGTTTCGGAGCCGGGAACAACGTCCGCTGACCTGGCTGCCGTCATTAAGACCGCGAATTCCGCCGACGGTCAGGATTCGGGTGACCTGCCGATTACCGAGATTGCCGCTCTGACCGCGAATTCCGTTGTTGAAATTACGACGGAAACCGTAACGACGGGAAGATTCATGGGCCAGTATGTATCGGAGGGCGCGGGGAGCGGCGTAATCGTGACGAGCGACGGATACATCGTGACAAACAACCATGTGGTTGAAGGCGCGAGTAAAATCGGCGTTCGGTTGAAAAATGGGGAGACTTACACGGCGACGCTTGTCGGAACGGATGAAAAAACCGATATTGCCGTTGTCAAAATCAGCGCAACGGGCCTCCAGCCGGCCGTTTTCGGCGATTCGGACAAACTTCAGGTCGGACAGCTCGCCGTCGCGATCGGAAACCCGCTGGGGCAGCTTGGCGGTACCGTGACCGACGGAATCATCAGCGCGCTTGACCGCGAGATCGACCTCGGGGACGAGACAATGAATCTTCTGCAAACCAACGCGGCGATCAACCCGGGCAACTCGGGCGGCGGCCTCTTCAACGGACAGGGTGAGCTGATCGGTATTGTAAACGCGAAATCCTCAGGCTCGGATATCGAGGGGCTTGGCTTTGCCATTCCGATTAATGATGTCAAAACGGTGATCAGTGATCTGGTAAAATACGGATATGTGCAGGGGAGAATCGACCTCGGCATGTCCTTCGTCAATATTTTGGACGCGCAGACAGCTATGATGTACCGCGTACAAAGCACCGGGCTTTATATAAAGTCGGTAACGCAGGGCTCGAACGCGGAAAGCGCGGGCTTCAAGGCGGGCGACCGTGTCGTATCGGTCAACGGAAACGAAATTTCGAGCCTGTCGGATCTCAATAAAGTGGTCGACGGTTTAACGGTGGGTCAGACGGTCAGTATTTCCGTTTCCCGCAGCGAAAGGGCATTGACACTTCAACTGAAGCTTGCCCAGTATAAATCCTGACAAAGAATCATACTGTCAAAACAAAAACCGGCCGGAAGGCCGGTTTTTGCCAGGCTGTCGAAAAACTCGACAGCCTTTTGGAATCCAATTCCCCCTCAGAGCTCCCCTAGGTGCGGACAAAACCGTCGGTTTTGTCCAGGGTGTCCTCCGGCGGCGCATGTCCGCCTGCGGACTTATCCCAAGTTAAGGGGCTTCGGCCCCTTAACAATTCCCAGAGTATACTTTTTTGACACTCTGACAAAAACCGGCCGGAAGGCCGGTTTTTGCTTTTTGTCTCTTTTTAAGGTATGCACATGGTTTTTTCTTTGAAAGCCATTCGATTTCCAGTGGAAAACAGGCCGGATTCAAAAACAATACCGCTGCAGAAATCATGAGACAACCCGTAAAAATCGTTTCAGAAAAGGCGGAAAGCAAAAATGCCGGGAACGCGTTTCCTTTTTCTGCATAAGATGTATTGAATCGACAGGATTAGCGTTACTATATGCAAAAAGGAGTAAAAAAAACCATGCATAAAAATTTGAATTTTCGCGACGGCCCCCATAACACATATAGCCTTCAGGATCAGGAAACTCCAAATGTGCCGACGATGAAAATGCCGGAAATGATGCCGACGCCGCGCATGCCGATACACGAAGTGCCAAAGTACAATATGCCGATGCCAAAGATGCCGATGGAGAACATGCAGAAGCCGAACATGCAGATGAATGAAATGAATATGCCGAAGTATAATATGCCGATGCCGAGGATGCCGATGGAGAACATGCAGAAGCCGAACATGCAGA
>DIWE01000006.1 GCA_002423435.1 Clostridiales bacterium UBA6114 | reverse complement strand
AATCAAAGATTTCGGGCCGAATATCCAGAGGGTACCGGGTACCCTCTGGATAGTGACGATTGTGATACATCGCCCGCCTTCTTACGGACAAACGGCGGGCGGCATGGAATCGTATCGTAGGAAGGAGGACAGGCGCGCAGCACTGCGGGCCAACTGAGCAGGTTATGAAGACAAAAGAATTAAAAACGCTTGAACTGATCGGTTCTTCATTCTTTATTTTATTTACCCTCTTTTTCCTCTATGTGGCGTTTACCAGCGTCAATAAATTCGCGTCCCGGCAGCTTAAGGGCGAACTTGCACCTATGGACGTGCCCAAGGTCGTATTGTTTATCATGCTTATTTTGTCCATTGTTGTGTTTGTCAGTACCGTCCGTTGGTTTGTACACTATAAGCGCAATACCGCGGGTGCCGAAAAAGACCGGCTGATGCCCAAAAAAACAGTTGTTACACTGGGCATGATCGCTGTTTATACCGGCATCTGGAACGTATTGGGTTTTACCTTAAGCACGTTTATTTATTTTGCGGCCCAAAGCAAGTTTCTTGAACCGGACAGATCCTTAAAGCAGGTGATGCTCACCAGCGCATGCTTTACGCTGATTTCCGTGCTGCTGTTTCACACGCTCTTCCATATTTCGTTCCCGGAGCCCCTGTTTGATCTGATCGCCGGTTCATAAAGGAGGACATCATGTTTACATATGATGTTGTAGTAAGCTCGATCGCGGCAACCATTTCCGACCCTTTTACCCTGCTGATGGTCTTTGTCGGTACATTCATGGGCCTGACCTTCGGCACGCTGCCCGGCCTTACCGCCACAATGGGCATAGCGCTGATGATACCCCTCACCTATTCGTTTTCACAGGTGGCGGCCATCGGCATGCTGTTCGGCATTTATGTGGGCGGGATCGCCGGAGGGGCGGTAGCCTCCATTCTGATCAATATCCCCGGGACACCGAACGCCCTGGTCACCACCTTCGACGGATATCCGATGGCACAGCAGGGCCGCGCCGCCGAAGCGATGGGCTGGGCTGCCATTGCCAGCTTTTTAGGCAGCCTTATAAGCTGGGTTGTGCTGGTGTTCTTCTCCTCGTACCTTGCGCAGGTATGCGTAAGCTTTTCCTCTCCGGAATATGCGGCGCTGGCGCTTCTGGGCCTGTCGATCGTGGCTTCCATTTCGGAAAAGAACGCGATGAAATCTTTTATCATGCTGGGACTCGGGCTGATCATTTCCATGATAGGGCAGGACCCGATATACGGCGCATCCCGCTTCACCTTCGGACAGACGCAGCTTCTGGGCGGCCTGCCGTCCACGGCGCTGATCATCGGGCTGTTTTCCATACCTCAGGTACTGAACACCTGCACGGAGGTCAACAAACAGCGGATCGGGAAAATATCATACAAAAATTTCGTCCCTTCTCCGAAAAAAATCTGGAAAGCGCGAATGCCCATCCTGCTCTCTTCCATCATCGGGACCGTGATCGGTATCATACCGGCCGTCGGCGGAAGCGCGGCAACATTTATGGCATACGACCAGGTCAAGCGCTTTTCCAAGGATTCCGACACCTTCGGCAAAGGCAATTACAAGGGCATCATCGCGTCCGAAGCCTCCAATAACGCTGTCTGCGGCGGCGCGGCCGTGCCGCTCTTTACTCTGGGTATCCCGGGCGATTCCGTCACGGCGGTGCTGCTCGGAGGGCTGATGATACAGGGCCTGCAGCCCGGGCCAAAGCTTTATACCGAAAACCCCTCGTTTGTGATCGGAGCATTTACCACCATTTTTATCGCCACCGTATTTATGGTTGTGATACAACTCGGCGCCATTAAATTTTTTGTCAGGCTTCTGGACGTGCCGAACTGCTATCTGGTTTCGGGGATCATCCCCATTTCGCTCATCGGCGCCTTTGCGCTGCGCAACAATTATATGGACGTTGTGCTGATGCTCGGGATCGGAATCCTGGCATATTTTCTGCGGCGGGGCAAATTCCCCGTTGCGCCCTGCGTATTGGGCATTGTGCTGGGAACCATGTTCGAGCGTGAGATGCGCATTGCCATACGCATGAGTTCCGGAGACTGGTCCACGTTCTTTACCCGGCCGGTATCCTGCGTGATCATTATTGCGGCGGTACTGTTCTTTTGTTATTCCATGTTCTGTAGCATCCGAACTGTCATCCTGGATTACAAAACGGTCGAGAACGAGCTGGTCGCTGCTTCCGAGGAATAATATTAGGAGACAAGTATGTTGGAAAATATCAAGATATTAAGCTTTACGCACTATATGCAGGGTCCGGCCGCCGCGCAATATCTGGCGGATCTGGGCGCGGATGTCATCAAGGTCGAACGCATGACGGGCGCCTATGAGCGGGGCTGGTCCGCCGCGGATTCCTATTTGAACGGCGTCAGCGTATTTTTTCTGATGGCCAACCGCAACGAGCGTTCTATTGCGCTTGATCTCAAGAGCGACGAAGGACGGCAGATTATTTACGATCTGGTCGGGGAATACGACGTTGTAATCGAAAACTTCCGGGCCGGCGCAATGGATCGGCTCGGCCTTTCCTATGAAACGCTCAGGAAAATAAACCCCCGGCTTGTTTACTGCTCCTGCACCGGCTGGGGGGCGGACGGCCCGATGGCCCAAAGCGACGGGCAGGATCTGCTGGCGCAGAGCGTCAGCGGCCTGATCTCGCAAAACGGGCCGGGGGATCATGCGCCATATGCGATGGGCACCACTCTGGTGGACGTGCACGGCGCGGCCCTGGCGGCTTTGGGGCTGCTTGCAGCCGTTTATGAGCGGGACCGCACCGGCATCGGCCGCAAGGTGGACGCCTGCCTCCTAAACGCCGCCATCGATCTCGAGGTGGAGCCTCTGACCGTATTCTTAAATACCGGCCGCCAGATGCCACGGCTCAGTACCGGGCTCGGCACGCGCGTACACAGCTCCCTCTATGGCAGCTATGTCACAAAGGACGGCTATATCTGCGTCAACTGCCGCGACGGGGAAAAAATCAAGCGGGCCTTTGGCGAGCATATTTTGGACGGGATTGAATACTGCTTTGACAATCGCGGGGAGATAGACCGCATCCTTTCCGATGCGCTGAAAACAAAGACCACAGCCGAATGGACGGATATATTCGCCGCGTGCAGGATCCGCCATGCGCCGGTCAACGACTACCCGGCAGTGTTGGCCGACGGGCAGGTTGTCCACAACCGTATCGTAACGGAAATTGAATATCCCAAAGCCGGGAAGGTAAAGCTTATAAATCACCCCAACCGTTTCGACGGAGAGCCGCCCGCTATCCGCAGGCTGCCTCCCGGACTTGGCCAGCATACACGCGAGGTGCTGCGCGCATGCGGTTACGACGATGCGCGTATCGACGCGCTCCGGGACAAAGGCGTGATCAATGTCGGAGAGGAAGCGTAAGCCGCATTCCGTCACACAGGCTTTGTTTGCTCAAAAAAGGAGAAAACCTATGGACGTTACATATGAGAACAACATGATCCTGGTGGAAAAATTCCCGAACCGGGTGGCAAAAGTAACATTGAACCATCCGCCCTTAAACGTGTTTACGCTCAACATGATGCTGGAGCTCAAGGATACGCTGAAAAAAATCGACACCGACCCCGAAGTTAACTGCATCGTCGTCTGCGGAAATCAAAGGGCCTTCTGCGCGGGTTCGGATATCAAGGAAATCCGAACCGTATACGACGATATCGTCGACAAGAAGCTTTTTCTTGAAAACGAGATGTTTAACCTCTTTGAGTATATCGACGTGGTATCCATTGCTGCGTTGGAAGGGGTTGCCTGCGGCGGCGGCATCGTAATGGCTTTGGCCTGTGACATGCGCATCATGGCAAGCGACGCGCGCGTCGCCTTTTCGGAAATCAACCATGGCCTTCGCCCCGGCAGCGGCTGCTTCCGCCTGCCAAAGCTTCTTGGCCCCGCAAAAGCGCTGGAATACATGCTTCTTGGCGAATTTATTCCCGCGCAGGAGGCGCTGGATACGGAAATGGTCAACCATGTCTGCGAGCCGGGCAAAGCCGTTGAAACCGCTATGGATCTTGCGGACCGGATTTCGCGCAAGTCCCGGCAAAGCGTGCGCCTGATCCGCCGCTCCGTGCGGGAAATGTGGCTGAAAANNGCGAGGAGTGCTTCTGGCAAAACCTGCATTTAAGCGCGCAGGTTTATGATGCGGACGAGTGGAACGAGGGCGTTGCGGCTTTCCTGGAAAAACGAAAGCCCGATTTTACAAGGTTTTGGAAATAGCAGATGCGGGCGCTTTGCCTTGTGTGCAAAAGCGCAAGCAAAAAGGAGCAATTTGTGCCTTGAACCCAGTGAAAGGAATGGTCATAACTATGAGTGCGGAATATGAAAACAATTTGGTTCTTGTTGAGAAATTCCCCAATAAGGTTGCAAAGGTAACGCTGAATAATCCCCCGTTGAACATTTGCACGCTTGATATGATGCAGGAGCTCAAAAACACGCTGAAAAAGATCAATGCCGATCCCGATATCTATTGCATGATCCTCTGCGGCAACGAAAAGGCGTTTTGCGTCGGCTCCAATCTGAAAGAGATTTACAAGGTCTGCGACGATGTTGTAGACAAAAAGCTTTTCCGGGAAAACGAAACCTTTAATATGCTTGAATACAATAACGTGGTGTCCATTGCCGCGCTGGAGGGCGTTGCCTGCGGCGGCGGAGTGGAGATGAGCCTGGCCTGCGATATGCGCATCATGGCCAGCGACGCACGCCTTGCGCTTCCCGAAGTCAACTCCGGCCTGCGCCCCGGGAGCGGCTGCTTCCGCCTGCCCAAATTGGCGGGGCCTTCAAAGGCGCTGGAGCTCATGCTGACGGGCGAATTTATTTCGGCGGCGGAGGCGCTTGGGATACGCATGGTCAACCGGATCAGCGAGCCGGGTAAGGCGTTTGACGCTGCAATGGAGATCGCGGATAAAATCACGCACAAATCCCGGCACAGCGTGCAGTTAATCCGCCGTTCCGTGCGGGAAATGTGGCTGAAAANNGCGAGGAGTGCTTCTGGCAAAACCTTCACTTCAGCGCGGAAATTTACGACCGCGATGAATGGAAGGAAGGGGTGAATGCGTTTATGGAAAAACGCAAGCCCGATTTCACCAAATTCTGGTGATTTCCGGGGCTCCCGGAGAGCGGGCTTCCGACAAAAATAGCAATGCCGGTCAAATAACATCATCCCCGGCAGTTATAAAAACCACACCATACGAAGGTGTGGTTTTTCCCTGTTCGGGGTGCTATTCCCGGCTCCGTCTTTTTCCGCTGTACTCCTCCGAAACAATCTCAAATACGGTGACCGCTTTGACCATCCCGTCGTCAAACTCAAATTCGCCTTTTCCCGTCTGATGATGCATGATCTTCGACAAAGCATGCACCTTTCGGCCGGGATCTTCGACAAATTCGACCTGTCCGCTGCCGATCATGCTTGCATATGAATAGCCGTACCGGCAGGCTATGTCCCCTTCAACCAGTCTGTGCGCGCAGTCCATCTCGAAGCACACATGATTGTTCGCCCTTAATATATCGATTTTTCTGCCTTCGTTTGCGCAATGGAAAAACAAATGAAGCGCATCTCCGTAAAATTCATACCCGAAATTCATTGGGACGATATACGGCCGGTCACGGTCTGCCATGGCAATCCTGCACACCTTGCACGCATGAATGATCCGCAATAAGTCTTCTCTTTCGGTTAATTCCCTGTCTTTTCTTCTCACGGCGTTTCCCCTCCGCAGATATTCCTGTTTTCAAACCATGGTTAGTATATCATAGCAGCAAAGCAGCTATGATATATTCAGAGTGTCAAAAAAGTATACTCT
>DIWE01000034.1:5346-11419 GCA_002423435.1 Clostridiales bacterium UBA6114 | reverse complement strand
GTGCCGACCAGCACCGGCTGGCCCTTTTGATGCGCCTCCTCGATCCGTCTGATGACGGCGCGGAACTTCCCCTCCTCGGTCTTATAGACGATATCCGGGTGGTCCTTTCGGATCATCGGGCGGTTTGTCGGGATCTCGACGACGTCGAGCTTATAGATATGGTTGAATTCCTCTTCCTCGGTAAGCGCGGTGCCCGTCATGCCGGAAAGCTTCTTATAGAGGCGGAAGTAATTCTGGAAGGTGATGNNTCCTTCGCCTCGATCGCCTGGTGCAGCCCCTCGGAATAGCGGCGGCCGAACATCAGCCGGCCGGTAAACTCGTCGACGATGATCACCTCGCCGTCGCGTACGACGTAATCGACATCGCGCTGCATGATGCCTCTGGCGCGGATCGCCTGGTTGATATGGTGCAGCAGGGTCGTGTTTTCCGGGTCCATCAGGTTTTCCACGTTGAAATACCGCTCGGCCTTTTTCACGCCGGCGGGCGTAAGCGACACCGCCTTCGCCTTTTCGTCGACCGTGTAGTCGGCGTCGATATCGTCCTGGCTTTCCTTTGCGTCGAGCTCCTTGAATTTCAGCATGCGCAGCGTCGAGGCAAACCGGTCGGCCTGCGCGTAAAGCTCGGTCGATTTGTCGCCCTGGCCGGAAATGATGAGCGGCGTGCGCGCCTCGTCGANNAGGATCGAGTCCACCTCGTCGACGATCGCGAAGGAGTGCCCGCGCTGCACCATCTGCTGTTTGTAAATCGCCATGTTGTCGCGCAGGTAGTCGAAACCGAACTCGTTGTTCGTGCCGTATGTGATGTCCGCGTTGTAGGCCGCGATTTTCTCATCGTGGCTCATGCCGTGGACGACGAGCCCGACGGTAAGTCCGAGAAAATGGTAGACCTTGCCCATCCATTCGCTGTCGCGCTTTGCGAGGTAGTCGTTCACCGTCACGATATGCACGCCCTCGCCCGTGAGAGCGTTTAAATAGGCGGGGAGGGTTGCGACCAGGGTTTTGCCCTCGCCGGTGCGCATTTCGGCGATGCGCCCCTGGTGCAGGACGATGCCGCCGATCAGCTGGACTTTGTAATGCTTCATGCCGAGCGCGCGCACGGAGGCTTCCCGCACGGTCGCAAACGCCTCGGGCAGGATATCGTCGAGCGTTTCGCCGTCTTGCAGCCGCTTCTTGAATTCGGCGGTTTTCGCCTTCAGCTCCGAATCGGTCAGAAGCTGATAGGATTGATCGAGCTCTTCGATTTTATTGACAAACGGCAACGTTCTCTTGATTTCCTTTTCACTGTTTGTTCCGAATATTTTTCTGATCAAGCTTGCCAAACTGATTCACCTTCCATTTAACCCTTATCATATCACATTTTATCCCATAAAAAAACAGATATATTGTGAACATCTCGTCAAAGCCCCCGGCAAATTTCTTAGAAGGGGAGCGGAGGCCGCCGCTTTTTGAATTCCGGAAAAGCACGTGAAAGCGCTAAAAAAGCCCCCATATTTCTGTTTACTTGCCCGCGCGGTTTTTGTATAATAATAAAGTCGATCAGGCTAAAAATATAGTTTAACCCAACGGTTTCATTTAATTCGGCGCGCCGCCAGCCGGAATCGGCGGCAGCCGCGGCATTTTCGGAAAAAGCTTTCCCGCACACGAGCCGGGGACTGCGATGTCCGCCGCGGCGCACGGAGCATTTTGTGATTGAGTTTGAGGAATACAAAGCAAAGCTGTCAAATAAAAAACCGGAGCTTTTGGAGCTTCGCGCGGCGCTTGACTTAGACCGCGACGAAAACCAGATCGAGGAGCTTGAAGAGAAATCGGCGCAGCCGGGGTTTTGGGACGATCTCGAGAATTCACAAAAGGTGCTTCAGAGGATCAAGAACTTAAAGGATAAGCGCGACGCCTATCAGAAGCTTTACTCGCAGTGGGAGGACCTGCACACGATCTGCGAGCTCGCGATCGAAGCGGGCGACGACAGCATGCTTGCAGAGCTCGAGGCGGGCTACGGCGAGTTTGAAAAAAGCATGGAGCTCATGCGGCTCGACACCCTTCTGACGGGTCAGTACGACGCCTCAAACGCCTATCTTTCCTTTCATGCGGGCGCGGGCGGGACCGAGGCGCAGGACTGGGCCGAGATGCTCTACCGCATGTACACGCGATGGGCGGAACGCCACGGCTTTACGTATAAGCTTCTCGACTATCTCGAGGGGGACGAGGCGGGCATGAAGAGCGCCGAAATCCTGATCGAGGGGGAAAACGCCTTCGGCTATTTAAAAAGCGAAATGGGGATCCACAGGCTCGTGCGCATCTCGCCGTTCGACGCGTCCGGGCGGCGGCACACCTCCTTCGCCGCGGTCGAGGTGATGCCCGAGATCACCGACGACCTAAAGCACATCGAGATCCGCGACGAGGATCTGAAGATCGACACCTACCGTTCCGGCGGCGCGGGCGGGCAGCATGTCAACAAAACCGAGTCTGCGATCCGCATCACCCACATCCCGTCCGGGATCGTCGTCGCGTGCCAGAACGAGCGCAGCCAGCACCAGAACAGGGAGGTCGCGATGCGCATGCTCAAATCGAAGCTTCTCGAGATCAAGGAGCGAGAGCATCTCGACAAGATAGAAGACATCAAGGGCGAGCAGAAGAAGATCGAATGGGGAAGCCAGATCCGCTCCTACGTCTTCATGCCGTATACCCTTGCCAAAGACCACCGGACCGGCTTTGAAAACGGCAATATCGGCGCGGTGATGGACGGGGATTTGGACGGGTTTATAAACGCCTATTTGAAAGCCTCGGCCACCGGCGTCTGGGCGACGAAGTAAGCGTGTACAAAAAATAGTAAGAAAAAAGTCCCGCGGTCACCGACCGCGGGACTTTCAGCTGAAGAAACGGTTTTGGGTTTCCGTCTTTTTGTTTTTCCGGGAATTTATTTCCCGGAAAAACACCTTAAAAACGTGTCCAGGCCGCCATTGGCGGCCTGGACATAAGTATATTCCGGGAATTGTTAAGGGGCCGAAGCCTCTTAACTTGGGATAAGTCCGCAGGCGGACATGCGCCGCCCCGGGTTCCCGACAAATCGTGATTTGTCGGGAGTAGGGCCGGAGGACACACTGGACAAAACCATCGGTTTTGTCCGCACCTGGGGGAGGCGGGGTCCCCAAGCGATCATGATCGCTTGGGGTGCTCCTCGAGGGGGAATCCCATTCCCCCTCGAATATTTTTTTATTCGTAGAGCTTCGAGAGCTTCTGGAGTTTATCGTACTTCACGGCGGCCGCTTTCTCGGCGGAGGCAAAGAGCTCCTTCGCCCTTTCCGGGAACTGGCGCTCGAGGCTCGAGTAGCGGACCTCGGTCGCGATAAAGTCCTTGTAGGAGGCGGTCGGCGCCTTGGAGTCAAGCTGGAACGGGTTTTTGCCCTCTGCCGTAAGCCGCGGGTCGAAGCGGAAGGTATGCCAGTAGCCGGAGGCGACCGCGGACTTGACCTCGTTCTGGGAATTGGTCATGCCGCCCTTTAAGCCGTGGTTGATGCAGGGGGCGTAGCCGATGACGAGCGACGGGCCGTTGTAGCTTTCCGCCTCGGCGATCGCCTTGACGGTCTGGTTGTAATCGGCGCCGAGGCCGACCTGAGCGACGTAGACATAGCCGTAGGACATCGCGATCTGCGCGAGGTCCTTCTTCGAGGTCTTCTTGCCGGCCGCGGCAAACTGGGCTACCTGGCCGATCTGGGAAGACTTTGAGGACTGTCCGCCGGTGTTCGAATAAACCTCGGTGTCAAACACGAAGATATTGACGTCTTCGCCGCTCGCGATGACATGGTCGAGGCCGCCGAAGCCGATGTCGTATGCCCAGCCGTCGCCGCCGAAGATCCAGATGGATTTTTTGGAGAGGAAGTCCTTTTCCTTTAAGATCTCTTTGGCAAGCGGGCTGCCGCATTTCTCAAGGGCGGCGACCAGCTTGTTCGTCGCGGCCGTGTTCAGCTTGCCGTTGTCGACCGTGGCGAGGTATTCGTCGCGCTCGGCGTCGCAACAGGTCAGTTCCTTGACCTTTTCAATCAGTTTCTCGCGGATGGCCTTCTGGCCGAGATAGATGCCGAGGCCGAATTCGGCGTTGTCTTCAAAGAGGGAATTCGCCCATGCGGGGCCCTTGCCGGCCTTGTTGACCGTATAGGGCGTCGACGGAGCGCTGCCGCCCCAGATCGAGGTGCAGCCGGTTGCGTTGGCGATATACATCCGGTCGCCGAAGAGCTGCGTGATCAGCTTGGCGTAGGCGGGCTCGCCGCAGCCTGCGCAGGCCCCCGAGAACTCAAGAAGAGGCGTCTTAAACTGCGAGCCCTTGACGCTTTCGACATTGAAGGGAAGCTCCTTGTCGGAGACGTGCTTTACCGCATAGTCGAAATTGGGCTGCTCATGAAGCTGTGTTTCAAGCGGCTTCATAACGAGCGCCTTCTCCTTGGCGGGGCAGGTATTGACGCAGACGCCGCAGCCGAGACAGTCAAGAACGGTCACGTTGATCGCGAACTTGTAGTTTTCGCAGCCCTTGCCGATCATTTTCTTGCTCTTGAAGCCCTCAGGCGCGTTTTTAAGTTCATCCTCGGTCAGCGCAAAGGGGCGGATCGCGGCGTGCGGGCATACGAGGGAACATTGGTTGCACTGGATACAGTTCTCCGGAATCCAGACCGGCACGTCGACGGCGACGCCGCGTTTTTCCAAAGCGGAGGAACCCTGCGGGAAGGTGCCGTCCTCGGCTCCCTTGAAGGCCGAAACAGGCAGACGGTCGCCGACCTGATTGTTTGCCGGGATCATGATCTTTTTTGCAAATTCCTTTAAGTCTTCGCGATCGGTGTTGATCTCGACCTCGTGCGCCGTGTCGCTCGCGGTCGCCCACTCGGCCGGGACCTTGACTTCCTTGACGTTTACGATGCCGGCGTCGATCGCCTTGTGGTTCATCGCGACGACCTTGTCGCCTTTTTTGCCGTAGGTATCGATAACGGCTTTCTTCATCGATTCAATCGCTTTTTCGATCGGGATGATGCCGGTGAGCTTGAAGAACGCGGCCTGGAGGATCATGTTGATCCTGCCGCCGAGCCCGATTTCACGCGCAAGGGCGATGCCGTCGATCGTAAAGAGCTTGATATTGTTTTTCGCGATATACCGTTTCATCTCGGCGGGCAGATGCTCGGTGAGCTCGGCCACGTCCCACGCGCAGTTTAACAAAAATGTGCCGCCCGGCTTTACGTCCTGCACCATCTCGTACTTATGGACATAGGACGGGTTGTGGCAGGCGACGAAATCGGCTTTCGACACGAGATAGGTCGATTTGATCGGCTTGTCGCCGAAGCGCAGATGGGAGACGGTAACGCCGCCCGATTTCTTCGAGTCGTAAGCGAAATACGCCTGCGCGTAATCGTCCTTGCGGTGCTCGCCGATGATTTTGATGGAGTTCTTGTTCGCACCGACGGTGCCGTCGGCGCCGAGGCCCCAGAATTTGCAGGACACGATGCCGGCGGGCGTTGTGTCGGGCGCGTTCTTGTCGAGCGGCAGGGACAGGTTCGTGACGTCGTCTACGATGCCGACGGTAAACCCGTTTTTGGGCTGATCGAGCTTTAGGTTTTCAAACACGGCAAAGCCGCTCGCGGGCGTCGTATCCTTCGAGCCGAGGCCGTAGCGTCCGCCGCAGATCTTGATGCCGCGTCCCGCGTTTGCAAGGGCGGTCACGACGTCGAGATACAGAGGCTCGCCCTGTGCGCCGGGTTCCTTTGTGCGGTCTAAGACGGAGATTTTCTTGACGGAGGCCGGGATCGCCGCGAGGAATTTCTCGGCGACGAACGGACGGTACAGGCGGACCTTTACAAGGCCGACCTTCTCGCCGTGCGCGTTTAAGTAATCGATCACTTCCTCAAGCATGTCGCACACCGAGCCCATCGCCACGATGACGCGGTCGGCGTCGGGCGCGCCGTAATAGTTGAAGAGCTGATAGTTCTTTCCGGTCGCGCGGTTTACCTTGTCCATATACTCCTCGACGATTGCGGGGAGGGCGTTGTAGAACGGGTTTGCAGATTCCTTCGCCTGGAAGAAGATGTCCGGGTTCT
>DIWE01000034.1:0-5331 GCA_002423435.1 Clostridiales bacterium UBA6114 | reverse complement strand
GGAAGCCGTCGAAGAAGTGGAGGAAAGGGACCCTTCCCTTGATCGCCGCGAGGTGGGCGACGGCGCCGAGGTCCATGACCTCCTGCGGGTTTACCGAGGTCAAAAGTGCGAAGCCGGTCTGACGGCACGCCATGACGTCGGAATGGTCGCCGAAGATGGACAGCGCATGGGCGGCAAGGGCGCGCGCCGAGCAGTGGATGACGCCGGGCAGGAGCTCGCCCGCGATTTTATACATGTTCGGAATCATAAGAAGCAGGCCTTGGGACGCGGTAAACGTCGTCGTCAGCGCGCCCGCCGCGAGCGATCCGTGCACTGTTCCGGCGGCGCCCGCTTCGGACTGCATCTCCATGACCTTGACGGTCTGTCCGAAAATGTTTTTCTGCCCGTTTGCCGACCATTTGTCCGAGAGCTCGGCCATCACGGAAGATGGGGTAATGGGGAATATGCCCGCCACCTCGGTGAATGCGTAAGCTACATGGGCGGCGGCGGTGTTACCGTCCATGGTTTTCATTTTTCTAGCCATGCTTTTTTATGTTCCTCCTTGATTTATATATAAATTGTACAAAAAGCATACAACCCATGATATTTTACCAGAATTCATCCCCTATGTAAACCGAAAACACGGGAAAAATTGATCTTTTGACAAAATTGTATCATTGCCCAAAAGATTGTAAAAAGCCGGAAAATCAGTTATATTAGAAATATTAGTGATATAACCGGAAACGGGTGGTGGATGATGGTTTCCCGGGTAAGATCCGCGGGTATTCTCGGAATAGACGGGTATAGTGTCCTTGTCGAGTGCGATTTGTCGGGCGGACTCCCCGCCTTCGACATCGTCGGGCTGCCGGACGCCTCCGTCAAGGAGTCGCGCGACCGTGTGCGCGCCGCGGTCAAAAACTGCGGCTTTGAATTCCCCCTGCGCCGCATCACGGTCAATCTGGCGCCGGCCGACCTGAAAAAGGAGGGGCCGATCTACGATCTGCCCGTGCTGATCGGCATCCTGTGCGCCTCAAATCAGCTAAAGCTCCCTCCCGATGACGCCTGCTTTATCGGGGAGCTCTCGTTGGACGGCGCGCTGCGGCCCGTTTCGGGGATGCTGCCGATGGCGCTTTGCGCGAAGGAGGGCGGGGTAAGATCGCTGTATGTGTCCGCCGAAAACGCGGCGGAGGCGTCGATCGCCGGAGACCTCGCGGTCTATCCCGTAAGCCATGTAAAGGAGCTCGTTTCCCATCTGACGGGGCAGCAGCCGATCGAACAGGCGCCCCCCTACCGGCCGAACGTTCGGGAGACGGCGGCCGCGCCCGATTTCGCCGACGTGATGGGTCAGGAGAACGTAAAGCGCGCGCTCGAAATCGCGGCCGCGGGCGGGCATAACGTTTTGCTGATCGGTCCGCCGGGATCGGGCAAAAGCATGCTCGCGAGGCGCATTCCGTCCATCCTGCCGGAGCTCACGTTTGAGGAGTCCCTCGAGGTGACCAAGATCCACTCGGTCGCGGGGATATTGCGCCCGGACACCCCGCTTGTGACGAGAAGGCCGTTTCGCTCGCCCCACAACACCGTTTCGGCGGTCGGGCTTTCGGGCGGCGGGTCGGGACGCGTGCCCCGGCCGGGGGAAATTTCGCTTTCGCACAACGGCGTTTTGTTCTTGGACGAGCTTCCCGAGTTTAGGCGCGACGCGCTCGAGGTTTTGCGCCAGCCGCTTGAGGACGGCGCCGTCACGATTACCCGCGTCGCCGGGACCTATACCTATCCGAGCCGGTTTATGCTGATCTGCGCGATGAATCCCTGCAAATGCGGATGGTACGGCCATCCGTCGGGCAGGTGCCGCTGCAGCGCCGAATCGGTCGAAGCTTATACCGGAAGGGTTTCTGGCCCGCTTTTAGACCGGATCGATATGCATATCGAGGTGCCGTCGCTTAAATTCGAGGAGCTGCGCGCCCGCGTCCCGGCGGAGCGGTCGGAGGCCATAAAGGCGCGCGTCGACCGCGCGCGGAAAATACAGACCGTGCGTTACGAAAAAAGCGGCGTGACCTGTAACGCCCACATGACCCCGCAGATGCTGAGGGAGCATTGCAGGCTCGACCCGGAGAGCGCCACGCTAATGAAGGACGCGTTCGACGCGCTCTGTCTGACGGCGCGCTCCTATGACCGGGTCCTGAAGGTCGCCCGTACGATCGCCGACCTCGCTGGGGAATCCGAGATCGGGGCTTCCCATATCGCCGAGGCGGTGCAATACCGGAGCCTCGACGGCAAAAGACAAAGGTAAACGAAGAATCGCGGCCCTATTTTGAACATAATTTACAAAATATGACAAAAAATACGTATAGTTTATGCTGTTTCGGCATCCGATTGACATAACATCTGTGGGAAAGTCTGTGGAAAATGTGCAAAACTTTTGGAATTAAAGGATTTTTAAATAAATTTTCGGGGTTACTTTTTGGATTATTTCGGGGCAGTCCGACAAAATGTAAAATCTGAGTAAACAATCAGTAATATTACCTTTACAAAGGGGGCGGGCGGAGATGGCAAACGGATTTGATATGAGCGGAATCGACAGGTCTTGGGCGCCGTTTGTCGAATCGGAAGCGGGGTTTTTGGAGGAAATCGGCAAAAAAATCGCTTCGGACGAGCTGTGCCCCGAGCCTGGGCTTATATTGCGTTTTGCCCGCACCGATCTGGCGGCGGCAAAGGTCGTGATCCTCGGCCAGGACCCTTATCCGCAAAAGGGCACCGCCACCGGCCGCGCGTTTGAGGTGGGCGGGCTAAAAAGCTTCTTAGACCCGTTTCCCCAGAGCTCGCTCAAAAACATCCTGCGGCTCATCTACGCGGCGTATTCAGGGGAGTGTATCGGCTGGACCGGGCTTAAGGAAAAAATAAAGGACGGCTCCTTTGGGATACTCCCGCCCGACCGCCTGTTTTCCTCCTGGGAGCGGCAGGGCGTGCTGCTCCTAAATTCCTCGCTCAGCTGCCGGGCGGGGGAGCCGATGTCCCACATGAGGCTCTGGCAGCCCTTTTCGGAAAGGCTGATCCGATACGTGACGGAGGAAAAGCCGGAGCTATGCTGGTTTTTATGGGGCAAAAACGCCGAAAGGGCGGCGCATAATGTGACCGGGAGGCGGTATGTGTCGAGGCACCCGATGCTCTGCGGCGGGAAGAGCGAGGATGATTTCCTGAAAAACCCCTGTTTTTACGAGACAAAAGACCTTGTTTCATGGACGGGGGTCGAATAAAGAAAGCCAGGACCATGCGCCAAAACGCATGATCCTGGCTTTCTTTATTCGATCAGAATTTTAAGAGAATCCCGACAATTGCCGCGCCGACTATGTAGAAAATCGGATTTTTTTTGAATTTGGCCATTAAAAAATAAATGATCACAAAAAATGACAGCGATTTCCATTCGAAAAGGGATAAAATACTCCCCGTCAGATGAAATCGCTCGAAATTGATCAGAGTGACCCGGATCACCTCGAAGGTCGCCGAGCAGATCATCGCGCAGGCGGCCGGCCGAAGGCCGTAAAAGACCGAGTCGACATAGAAATTTTCCTTGAACTTATCCAAAAAACGCGCGACGATGATCACGATGACCGTCGGCGGGACGACAAGCCCTATCGCCGCAATGACGGCGCCGGGCACGCCGCCCGCGCTGAAGCCGGCGAACGCGATTAAATTGACCCCGACCGCCCCGGGGGTGGACTGGGCTACGGCGAGCATGTCGGGGATGAGCTCGGCGCTCCACCAGTGGTATTTCCCGGCAATGTCGTAAAGAAAGGGCAGGGTTGCGAGCCCGCCGCCGACCGTAAACAGGCCCATTTTAAGAAATTCGAGGAAAAGTAAAAGAAAAAATTTCATTTCCTGCTCCTCCGGACCGTTTTATAAATGACTCCGGCAATACCCGACGCGATGACGAGGACGACGGGGGTGGCATTTAAGAAGAGGGAGCAGGCGAGCGCGATACCAAAAAGCGCGATCCCGAACGCGTCGTTGTCCCCTCCCTTGAAAAAGCGGATAATGGCGTCGATTAAAAGCGCGCATACGGCGACGCGGATACCGGCAAACGCGTGGCGCACAACCTCGAGCTCCGAAAAATTCTTAATCAGCGCCGCGATCAGGGGAATGATAACAAGAGACGGAAGGATCAGCCCCAGCACGGCGGCGCAGGCGCCCGATACTCCCTTTCGCTTATGTCCGATAAAAGCCGCTACATTGACCGCCATGACACCCGGGGTGCATTGCCCGACAGCGTAATAATAGATGATTTCTTCCTCTGTGGCCCAGCTTCGCTTTAAACAGAGCTCTTTCTGCATCAAAGGCAGCATTGCATAGCCTCCGCCGAAGGTAAAGAGGCCGACGCGCACAAAGATTGTGAAAAGAATGGCAAGCTCTTTCATAAGGCACCTTTATCAAAACAACATTTTATTTTTCCGTATAACATGCATTGTAGACGAAAAAACGCCCGCTTTCAAGCAAAAAACACAATGTGCCGGCGCTTTTGGCACATTGTGTTTTTTCAGTCGGGCGTTTTGCAAAAAACTTTCCGGAAGTGATGTGTTCCGACGTAAAATGTATTATAAAAAGAAAAACGACGGGTGATTCCCGTCCCACTTCCTTTGATCTTTGATTTTAGCGCTCGCTCTTTGGATCGGTCTCGTCGCAAAAGATCAGGTCGTCGATGTCGGAACTGCTTTCCGGTAGATGCGAAAAGTCGTAGCGATGGTACATGGCCCCACTCCTTTCTATATGAAATTACAAACCTATTATAACCGCAGTATATGAAAAAACAATCAAATTTGTGTAAAGTTTCTGATAACAATTTCCGGCTTTTTTCAGTGGGGATATTTTAATCGGAGATTGGATTACAATATATTGACATCCATGCAAAAAGAACCTACAATATATGGTACGGTTATCGACCGGGCATTGTGAGAATGCCCTTTATTACATAAATTGCAGCATGCGGAGGAAGAAAAAATGAATATCAGCGAAAACGCACGGGTGGTTTTGGAAAAGCGTTATCTGGAAAAGAACGATCAGGGAGTTGCGGTGGAAACGGTGGAGGGCCTGTTTAATAGGGTCGCCTCCGCGATCGCGGCGTCGGACCGGCTGTACGATCCGCAGGCGGATACGGATAAAGTCCGGGAAGAATTTTACGACGTGATGACGAATCTTGAGTTTCTGCCGAATTCGCCGACGCTGATGAACGCGGGAAGGCCGCTCGGGCAGCTTTCAGCCTGCTTTGTGCTTCCGGTGGAGGATTCGATGGAGGCGATCTTTGAGGCGATCAAGCAGGCGGCGCTGATCCACAAAAGCGGCGGCGGCACCGGCTTTTCCTTT
>DIWE01000041.1 GCA_002423435.1 Clostridiales bacterium UBA6114 | reverse complement strand
CAATAACGCCGTCAACCGCATGATTATAAACGGCGTGCGGGGAGTGGAGTTCATTGCCGTGAATACGGACAAGCAGGCGCTCAATTATTCCGCCGCGACAAGAAAAATCCAGGTCGGGGCAAAGCTCACCGGCGGACAGGGCGCGGGCAGCGACCCGAAGGTGGGGAAAAACGCCGCGGAGGAAAGCCGCGACGAGATTCAAAAGGCCCTTGAGGGCACCGACATGGTTTTCATCACCGCCGGCATGGGCGGCGGGACCGGCACGGGCGGCGCGCCCGTGGTCGCCGAGATCGCGAAAAAGCTTGGGATCTTAACGGTCGGCGTTGTAACGCGTCCGTTTAATTTTGAAGGAAAAGTGCGCATCGAACAGGCGGAGCATGGGATTGAAGACCTTCTCCAGAAGGTGGATTCTCTCGTTGTCATCCCGAACGAGCGGCTGAAATTTGTCAGCGAACAGAAAATCAGCTTCCAGAACGCCTTTGAAATCGCCGACGGCGTGCTGAGGCAGGCGGTTATGAGCATCAGCGAGCTGATTACCGTGCCCGGGCTTATAAACCTCGATTTCGCGGACGTCACGGCGATCATGAAATCCGCCGGCTACGCGCATATGGGCGTCGGCCGCGCCGCGGGAAAGGACAAGGCGGAGGAGGCGGCCAAAATGGCGATTTCAAGCCCGCTCTTAGAGACGTCTATAAACGGGGCGAAGGGCGTTATCTTGAACGTGACCGGTTCTCCGGACATCGGCCTTGAAGAGGTCGAGAGAGCGGCCACAATGGTCCAGATGGCGGCGCACAGGGAGGCGCACATCATTCTGGGCGCGGCCATTGACGAGACGATGGAGGACGAGATCAGGATCACCGTCATCGCGACCGGATTTGAGCCCGAGCCGCTTTCCGAGACACCGTTTACCGACGCCCAGAAGGCCGCGGGAAATAAGACGGGTGCGCCTGTAAAGGAAAAGGAAGAAAAAAGCCGTCCGATGAGCCCCGAGGCGTTTTTTTCAAAGCCCGGTACGGAGGCGCCCGAGGAGGCCGAAGAACCCGACCCTTTTGACGAGATTATCAAGCTTTTCAACAAGCAGTAAATTGGCGCTTCGAAAACCGGCAGTTTCGGCTGCCGGTTTTCAGGCCGCCTCCCGTGGAACTCACTAAAGAGTGAAAGCCAGTGTCGTTTAGGCGCTGGCCGTAATATGCCCTTATAGGGCTATTTCAAGACCACCCCTTTCAGGGGTGGTCTTGACTATTTTTTTGCAACGGGGATCCAAATCTCGCTTTTGTAGTCGGGACGGCTGGTATCCTTGCTTTCGTTCCAAAGTATTTCCGGCCCTCCGGCGAGTTCATAACCGGATGCCGGGAACCACTCGGAGTAAATTCTTGCCCAGGTCTCCTGCAAGGCTTTGGGAAATTCTCCCCTTGCGGTAAACACCGCCCAGGCAGACGCCTCCACCGGCAAAGCGTGAAAGCGTTCTGGAGCCGCCTTTGTCGTGGCGACCCCGATATACTGGTCCAGCTTGGTGCCTTCACAAACCCGTTCTTCAAAGTTTGCGCTGACACATAGAATTCCCGCAGGCTCAGTGTCACACAACGCCTTGAGTTCTTCGATATCCTCCGGTGTCAGGCTTTGCCACATCGAATCCATTTGCGGATTAACACCCTCAAAGGTCAGTGTGATCCGTTTTTTGATGCCGACGATCTGAAAGGCGCCCTTTTCCTCGATGCGATAGTCCATCGGATTTCCTCCTTTTATTGTAAGCCGGAAGGTCATAGGCGGCACCGCTTTCAGAGAAGCCCCGATTTTTTTCGCTTCCTTGGGCGTTACGCCGTGAAAGCCCAGAAACGCCCTTGTAAAAGCGTCCGGTGAATCATAGCCGTATTTGACGGCCAGATCGATGACTTTAACGTCGCGCTTTTTTAGCTCCAATGCCGCCAGGGTAAGCCTCCTGAGACGGATGTATTCGCTAATTGTAAAGCCGGACAGGAATGAAAACATCCTCTTAAAGTGATATTCTGAACAGCAGGCGAGCCTTGCCGCTTTCCCGAAGTCGATTTCACCGGTTAAATTCTCTTCTATATAGTGCATCGCAAGATTCATCCGTTTAAGCGCATCCATACCTATGACCCTCTTCCTTTATGCATTGTATCAAAAACAGGATTGATCCGTCCGACAGTATCGGTGCCGGTTTTGCATGGTGCTTTGTAAATCGCATTTTAATTCGATTCACGCGCTGACACTATCTTAATGAGCCTGCCAGTTCGGCAATTTTCGTTTCTATTGCCCGGATCACCGAAATGAACTCCGCATCGCTTTTACCCGTCGGGTCGGGAAGCCCCCAATCCTCCCGGCGCCTGCAGGACAGATACGGGCACTCCACATTGCAGCCCATCGTGACGACCACATCCACGGGAGGAATATCCGAAAGCAGCTTCGGACGCTGGCTTTCCTCCATATCAATATTATAAAGCCGTTTCATCATGCGGACCGCGTCGGGGTTGATGCGGTCTTTTAACTGTGTCCCGGCGGAATAGCTTTCGAAAGCATCGGCGGCAAAATGCTTTGCAAGAGCCTCGGCGATCTGGCTCCGGCAGGAGTTGTGGACACAGATAAAAGCCACCTTCGGCTTACTCATACTCAAACCATCCTCTCGTATTGTTCGCAATCCTGACGAGGGTAAGCATAACCGGCACCTCGACTAAAACGCCGACAATGGTCGCCAGCGCCACGGGGCTTTGCGCGCCGAACAATGCAATGGCGACGGCAACCGCCAGTTCAAAAAAGTTGGATGCGCCGATCATCCCGGCGGGCGCGGCGATGTCATGGGGCAGTTTCAGTGCCCTGCCTGCAAGATAAGCGATGAAGAAAATCAGGAAAGTCTGGATAACCAGCGGTATCGCGATCAGCACGATATGCAAAGGATTTTCAAGAATCACCTGACCCTGGAATGAAAAAATGATGACAAGCGTCAACAATAAACCCATGACGGTGATATTCCCGAATTTCGGTATAAAGCTTTTTTCAAAGTAATCGAGCCCATGTTTTTTTATGACGGCATTGCGCGTGACCATGCCGCCGGCCAGTGGAATGACGACGAACAGTACTACGGAAAGGATCAGAGTGTCCCAAGGGATCGTCACGCCGCCAACGCCGAGAAGAAACGCGACAATGGGCGTAAAGGCTATGAGGATAATAATATCGTTTGTCGCGACCTGAACTACCGTATAGGCTGCGTTGCCCTTTGTCAGATGGCTCCAGACAAAGACCATGGCCGTGCACGGCGCCGCTCCCAGCAGAATTGCGCCGGCGAGATAGTCTCTGGCCAGCTCCGCCGGGATCAGCGCCTTGAAAACCACGAAGAAAAACAGCCATGCGATGCCGAACATGGTAAAAGGCTTTATGAGCCAGTTGGTCACCCATGTGACAAACAAGCCCTTTGGGTTTTTTCCGACGTTTTTGATGCTCTGAAAATCGACCTTGAGCATCATGGGATAGATCA
>DIWE01000031.1 GCA_002423435.1 Clostridiales bacterium UBA6114 | reverse complement strand
GCTTCTGTTGAAAAAGGCAGTGAACATCCACTCGGCGAAGCCATCCTGGCTGAAGCCAACCGTAGGGATTTATCACTATCAGAACCACTTGGATTTGTTGCATCAGCCGGCCAGGGCGTCATGGCTGAGGTTGACGGTCAAGTAATTCAGGTTGGCAGCCTCGAGATCGGTAAGCGGCACGAGACTGAGCTTGCACCACACCAGGCATCACTTGATCATCTGCAGTCGCAGGGGAAAACCGTCATGTTAGTTCTCGTCAATCATGCACCAGCTGGGTTGATAGCCGTTGCCGATACCATCAAGGAAAATGCCTTTGCTGCTGTTCAACGTCTGCACAAGATGGGGCTGAAGGTCGGAATGATGACGGGTGACAACCACATGACTGCCAACGCCATTGCCGAACAGGCAGCTATTGACCTGGTACTGGCTGAAGTGATGCCCGCCGATAAAGCCGCTGAGATTGAAAAGCTTCAGCACAATGGCGAAGTGGTGGCAATGGTCGGTGACGGCATCAATGATGCGCCGGCACTTGCCAGGGCTGATGTAGGCATTGCAATCGGCACAGGTACTGATGTAGCCATCTCCTCAGCGCCAATGGTGTTAATCAGCGGAGACCTAACTGGTGTGCCGCGCGCCATCAATCTGTCACGTAAAACGCTTACAACTATCAAGCAAAACCTGTTTTGGGCGTTCGGCTACAATATCATAGGCATCCCGGTCGCGGCAGGCGTTTTGTATCTGTTCGGCGGCCCGCTCTTAAATCCGATCTTCGCCGCCGCCGCCATGAGCTTAAGCTCGGTTTCCGTGCTGACCAACGCGCTGCGGCTGAAAAGATTTAAAGCGGCGGAGGGAAAGGATATGGTGAAAACAGCATGAAAAAGAACGGAAAGGTAATTACTGTTATCGGAACGGCCGTCGTTTTGGTCGCAGCGCTCCTGGTTGTCATTATAAAAACGGCGGGCGGCAATCTGGACGTGGTGGGGAGGGAATCCGTTACATCCTTTGAAAACATCCTGAATGCAGTTCCCGATAAAGTGACCGCCGACGAGATAAACGCGGGCTGGTCGCTCGAAGCTCCGGACGGTTCGGTCCGGTTCATCTGGAGCGAGGATTACAGCAGAAGCCCCCTGCATGATGTGATGCTTGAGCTTGATGCGGAGCCCTTCGTGAGCGCGGGGCTCGACACAAGCAAGCTGCCGGAAAATTACGCGGCTTATGAGGGCATGCTGATGGCTGGAACCAAGCTGGGCGGCGATCAGCTGACCTATAAAGGCGATCCCACGCCGATAGCGGCCTATGAGCAGATTGTCGGCAAATACCGCGCTTTTGTCGGCTACCACGCGGCCCTTGACCATTACAACGTAAACCTCGGCGACGGCAATCTGTTTGAGTGGGCAAAGGATATGAAAACCAACAGTGCCACGAACGGGGACCAGGATAAGGACATCGTATTTGTTTTGAATCCCGAACCGCTTATTGCGGCGGGCGTTGACCCTGAAAAGGTTGAGGGCTGGGTCTATACCACAGTCAGCGTGGAAATGGACGGAAAACCCACCGACGTGTATAAATTCCTGAAACCCTTTGACCTGCAGTAACCGGCATAACCATTTTAAGACGGAGGTATCACAGTGGAAAAACAATATTGAGTGTGGAAGGTATGTCCTGCGACCACTGCGTCAGGGCGATCGCGAAGGCGGTCGGGGCATTGCCCGGCATCGCCGGCGTTTCGGTCGATCTGAAGGCCGGGACCGTGACGGTGGAATATGACCCTGCCCGAAGCCCGTTGGATAAAATCAAATCGGAGATTGAAGATCAGGGATATGACGTAGTTGCGTAATTCGGAGGGGAGCCGCCTGAACGGCGGCTCCCCTGAGAGTGCAGACAAAGTATCTATGGGAAAAGCCTCCCTTGTTAAAGGGAGGGGGACCGCGTCAGCGGTGGAGGGATTCCTTCGCCAAGCTACCGATATGCCCGCATACTCCTCCCAGAAAGTCATACCACAAATGGCGTTCTTCTTTCGTCATGCTTTTTCGAAGGTCCTTTGCGTTTTCAGTCAAGCCGGGATTATGTCTGTATTTCATCCGAATCCCTCCGGCGCTTCGCGCCACCTCCCTTTCACAAGGGAGGCTCAGCTTTTTGTTCATTTTCAAAGAAAAGCCTTCGGGTTGTCTTTTCCCCGGATCAGCCCATCCAGAAACAGCATGTTTATCTCTCTTACCAGTTTGGGATTTCGTTCAATCCTGTCGCGGATTTCTTTGTTGTGCGTCAAATACGTTTGGATCATATCAATATATATTTCGATTGCGGCGTCGGATGCGTCCGGCGAAAAAACGCCGGAACGCTTGCCTTTCTCAATAAACGCCATTAAAAGCTGTTTGCTGGAGGCGTTAAAAGCGTCGAGGTATTGCCGGAGTTCCGGATCGCTTTCAACGGCTTCAAAAAAGAACCGCAGGCTGTATTTGCCGTAATACCATGTCCGGATTTGGATATACTCCTCGATTTTATCAAGGAAGTTTCCTTCTTTTTCAATCAGCGTTTTGATTCTTTCCGTGCTTTCGTCGAGCATGTCCTTAATGATGATGCGCCGGAGATTATCCTTGCTTTCAAAGAAATTGTAAATCGATACCTTGGAGACATGCGCTTTGTCCGCGATCTCCGTTACCGTTATCTTGTCATACCCATATTGGTCAAACAGATCCAAAGCCGTCTGCAGGATGGCTTTTTTTTTGTCGTTCCTTCTTTTTTCAAATCCGTCCACTAAGATCACCTCAAATATATGAACCATATAAACGATTATGGTAAATAATATATCGCTTGTTCCTTGACAGGTCAAGAGTAAATATGATAATATATGAACTATAAAAGGAAACAAAGTACATAATATGGAGAGAATTCAAATGTCCGATATTATTTTTGACAGCGTAAACAAGGATTACCGCATGGGGGAAGTCGTCATCCACGCGGCAAAGCAGGTTTCGTTTCAGGTGAAGAACGGGGAGCTCTGCATCATCCTGGGCCCCTCCGGCGCGGGCAAGACCACGGTGCTTAACCTTCTGGGCGGCATGGAAACCGCCACGTCCGGCAAGATTCTTTTTGACGGCAAGGATATCACCGCGATGAACGATCTGGAGCTTACCGACTATCGAAGATACAAAATCGGATTTGTCTTTCAGTTCTATAATCTGATACCGAACCTGACCGCGGCGGAAAACGTCGAGCTTGCAAAGCAGGTGTGCAAATCGCCGCTTAATTCCGAGGACGCGCTGCGCATTGTGGGCCTCGAGGACAGGATTCACAATTTCCCGGCGCAGCTTTCCGGCGGCGAGCAGCAGCGCGTCGCGATTGCGAGGGCGATCTGCAAAAACCCGGATCTGCTGCTCTGCGACGAGCCCACCGGAGCCCTGGACACCGAAACGGGCAAAACCGTTCTTGAGGTGCTGTCCGACATCAGCCGCAGGATGGGAAAAACGGTGATCGTCATCACGCATAATTCCCTTATCGCGCCCATTGCCGACCGGCTGATCGAAATGAAAAACGGCAGCGTAGTGGGCGAGAGCGTACAGGATTGTTCGGCGGATTTGGAGGGTATCAAATGGTGACGATGCTGCAAAAGAAGATTTTCCGGGATATCGGGGAAAACCGCTGGGCGTTTTTGGCCATTGTGTGTATCTGCTCTTTCGGGATTGCCCTGTTCGGCGGCATCAACCTGTATGTGAGCACGGTCGAAAACGAGGTGGCCGATTATTACGAGCATGCGAATCTCGCCGATTACTGGATCTATAAAGCGGAAATTTCCGAATCCGATTTGGATAACATACGGTCTTTGGCCGAAATTCGGCAGGCGCAACGCCGGAAAGTAACCGATATTGCTCTGCCCGGGGCATCAAGCTCGGTGCTGCATCTGCACGCCGTCCGGGAAGCGGCCGAAATCAATGTGCCGGAGCTTCTTTCCGGAAGTCTCCTTGACGGGAGCGAAACGAACGCCCTTTTGCTTGACAGCCGCTTTGCCCGGGCCCACGGGCTGTCCGCCGGCGATACGATTACGGCGGGAGAGGGCGAAAAACAGAAGGAGTGGCTGATCAAGGGGATTGTCCGCGATGTGGAATACGTTTATTACGCGCCGGAGGGCTTGACCGTCCCCGACTACCGCAAATACGGATTTGCCTACACGAACGCTTCCTCTTTGCCGGACGTCGCTTTCAATGAAATCGTCCTGACTGTTCGGGAAGGATCAGATCTCACCCAGGAGGAAATTTCGGGAAAAGTGCGCCAAACGCTTGAAGGCGCCAATATCTTAAGCCGCCATCATCAGACGAGCTACCGCAAGGTCGCCGACGCTATGACGGGCATAAAACAGATCGGGCTGTTGTTTTCCATCGCCTTTTTCCTTACGGCCGCCCTTGTGACATGGATTACCGTATCCCGCATGATGGAGAACGAGCGCCGGCATCTGGGAACGCTTCGTTCCTTAGGCTACTCGAAAAAGGAAATCACCGGACGGTACGCGCTTTTTGGGGTCCTGATCACCATTCCAAGCATGATTTTGGGGTGGGTTATTGCCAGATATCTGATCGCAAAATTCCTGTACGGCATTGGAATCACCTATTACACAATAGAAGCGACCGGCGTCAAGCCCTTTACGCCGCACTTCTTCGCGTCGGCGCTCTGCGTGGCGGCGGTTACCTGCGGCGGGGCGCTGCTCTCCTGCCGTAAATCGCTGAAGCTGACACCGGCCGCGCTGATGAGGCCTAAGCCGCCCACACATGGCCACCGGATTCTGCTGGAACGGATCGCGCCGTTTTGGCTGCGCTTAAGCTTCAGCGGGAAAATCGTGACAAGAAACCTGTTCCGAAACAAGGCACGTATGTTTATGGGGCTTGTCGGCATTATCGGCGCCACCTCCCTGATTCTGTGCGGCTTCGGGCTGATGAACTCCATAAACGCGATGCTCGACCGCGCGTTTGACGAAACGGTGCGGTATAACGTGGAAATCAAGCTCCGAACGCCCTCGACCGGCGAGCAGCTTTCCGATATTTACGAAATATTGAGCAGTGCGCGGAATATCGACGCGACAATGGCGTTCGGCGTTTATCTTTATGGCGAAAACGGCAGTGTGCAAAGCCCCTATCTTGTCGTGATGGACGAAGGGCAAAAAAGTTTTAACTTCAGGGACACGGAGGGCAACGCGGTTCATTTGCCGGAGGACGGGGCGCTGATCACCCCGAGGATGGCGAAGGCTCTCGGCGTGGGCGCGGGCGACACGATCACGGCGGAGAGCCTGGACGGAACAGTCATCAAACTTAAAATCGCAAATATCGTGGATTTTCCTGTAGGCAACGAGGTCTATATCGGAAAAACCGCGTTTAGGGAGGTGTCCGATCTTCCGTTTCTTGTAAGGACGCTTCTGATAGACGGTCAGGGGCTTGACCTCGGCAGGCTGAAAAGCGACCCGAGAATTTCGCTGGTTGAAACAAAGGAGGAAATGCGCGGCAATATGCTGATCGTTCTGGAGGCCTTACAGGGCTTCCGGATGATCCTGATTTTGTTCTCCGGCCTGCTCGCTTTTGCCGTTATGATGGTGCTCGGGCACATGAACTACTATGAGCGGATCCGCGAGCTTGCGACGCTCAAGGTCTTGGGCTTTCATCAAAATGAAATGAAACGGCTGGTGCTGCGCGAAAACGTCTGGATTACGATATTCGGCCTGCCTTTCGGGTATGTCATCGGCACTTTGCTTCTCCGCGCCATACTCGACCAGGCGACGACGCCGGATCTGGAAATCCTGCCGCTGATCGGCGTTTTCAGCGTCGCCCTGGGCTTCGCTTTTATGCTTGCATTTACCATGCTTGTCAATTATGTCATGGGCAGAAGGTTCGGAAGCGTCGATATGGTGGCGTCGCTCAAAAGCGTGGAGTGATTGCTTGCGTGCAGGCACCAAAGCCTTCCTGCCGCTTCGGGCCAAGCCGGAGGAAGTACAATTTTGACCTGCCGGGCGTTTGAAAAGGGAGGGCTGATGTAATACAATAAAAGGGGAGAGGAAAAGACCTCGGCGGGGGCGAGCCTCCCAAATACTGCAAAGGGGCGATTTTATGAGAATTAATCAGCAGCGGCTGATTCGGGAATTTATATCGCTTGTTTCGATCGACAGTCCGTCTTTCGGCGAGCGGCGGATGGGCGACGTCCTCAAGGACCGTCTTTATTCGCTCGGCTTTGCGGTATCGGAGGACGAGGCCGGAGCGCGGATCGGAGGCGACTGCGGCAATATCCACGGCTTTTTGCCGGGAATGCTTGACGCCGAACCGCTGCTTTTTTGCGCGCACATGGATACGGTGGAGCCCTCGAAAGGCAAACAGGCGGTCATCGGCGAGGACGGCGTGATCCGGAGCAGCGGCGACACGGTACTCGGCGCCGACGACTGCGCAGGCATTGCGGCCGTCCTCGAAGCCCTGCGCGCAATCAGGGAACAGGAAATCCCGCACCGCCCGATCGAGGTGCTGTTCACCGTCGCGGAAGAACCCTACTGCAAGGGCATAGAGCAGTTTGATTTCTCCAGAATCCGGGCAAAGGAGGCCTATGTCCTCGATCTGGCGGGTCCGGTCGGCGCTGCTGCATACCAGGCGCCCACGATTTTATCCTTTACGGTGGCAATCCGCGGGAGATCGGCGCACGCGGGCTTTGCGCCGCAAAACGGGATACATGCGATCGCGGCCGCCGCAGATGCGATCGGGAAACTCCGTATGGGGCGTATTGACGATGAAACCACGCTCAATATCGGCGTGATCGAAGGCGGGCTTGCGGCCAATATCGTGCCGGACCGGTGTATCGTCAAGGGGGAGATCCGTAGCTACTCCCATGAGAAAGCGCTCAGCGGGGCGGAGCTCGTAAAAAAACAATTTGAGGATGCCGCGCGCGCGGTCGGCGCTTCGGCGGACTTTTCAAACCGCGTCGGCTGCGAGGCCTATCGGACGCCGCCCGAGCATCCGGTGGTCAAACGGTTCGAGCGGGCTTGTGAAAAGCAGGGGCTTTCCGCCGTTTTGCAAAAAACCTTCGGGGGCAGCGACCAGAACCGCCTCGCAAAGCACGGCATTACCGGCATTGTGATTGCCAACGCCATGAATGCATGCCACTCCCGCGAGGAATACACGACGATAGACGAGCTTTGCAGGATTGCCGGGCTGACTCTATCGCTGATGAGCGCGGCAGACTGAAAACGGGTGTGAAATATGCGGGCAACACGATTGAATATTTCATAATAAGAATCAAGAGCGTGAGCCCGTACATATTCGAATAAAAAGAAAGAAAACGGACAATCTGTTCGACGGGGTTGTCGCAAATGCATGTTCATGCATTTTGCGACAACCCCTTTCTTTTTATCTAATTCTTTTTGGGGCGGGCCCGCCCAGGACGATCCGGGAAAGCACGCAGACAGTCAAGAGGCTTGATGATGACGACGTCCAATCCCTGTGCTTTCGCGTAACGGATCGCCTGCGCCGTCGCGCCGGCGGATATTCTGTCGTGGACGGCGATCAGGCGGGACGACGCGTCGATCATGTCGCGGTTTCGCCGCTGCATGCATCCGGTCGTGTAATGCGCCTGCATGCCGACGATATCGTCGGCCTTTTCGAGCGCAGCGAAATATTTTTCACGCCAGGCATTCGGCCATCCGTCCGTTTGCGTTTTGCACGGCAGATAGCAAACCAGACGCACTTCCGTAAACTCCGTTTTCAGCTTCAGTACAATTTCGGCCGCCCAGATATCTACGCCCATCGCCATGCCGGTCTGGAAGGTGGTACAGCCCTTCAGGAGGCTTTTGCGGATTTCTCCGTCAATTCTGCTTAAGAGCTCCGATAAATCAAGATTGCCCGGCAGTTTATGCGGACCCATGCCGCTGATCGTACATATTTTATCTTTTTCAGACATCATATCACCTGAAATTTCTTTATGTTCATATTATAATTTCTGGAAAAGAAATTTTCAAGCATAAATTTCCAATTTAGCATCAAACAAGTTTTTCCGATTAAGAGAATATATCCTTAAATTATCTTAATAGGAAAGAGAATTGGTCTGAAATGGATTTTATGACGAGATTATATGGTTTGCGCGAAGAAACAAATATGAAGCAAAAAGATTTAGCGGCGTTGCTCAATATAAAGCCCAGTGCGATATCGAAATATGAAAAAGGGAACGCGCAGCCGGCCATATCGACATTAATCAAAATAGCCGAGATTTTTCATGTCAGCATGGATTATCTTTTGGGCCTGTCCAGTATCAAAAACCCTTATTCCGCGGATAAGTTCACGCCAAAGGAAGCGGAGATCATTACAAAGTACCGGAAGCTCACGAAAGAAAATCAGATACGGATCGATGAACGGATCGGAGCCATGATTGACTGGCAAAAAAATAATTAATTCTTTTCGCAGATAAATTAATTTATGGAATTATATGTTATTATATATCTGCGTACAGCGTCAAAGTAACGGCAGAAATGTGGAGGGTAATAGAAAGCGTCTGCGCAAACAAACCGATAGTCGGTTTGTTTGCGCGGCCAAAGCCGGAGGGCTGCGAGCGCTCGCGGTCCTCCGGCTTTGGGATGCCGCATGCAACGCCCGAAAATCACGCTTCATTTCGGGGTATAGAAGGAGCGGTAATATTGTATTTCAAGAGCAATGTAAATATCGATATTTATTCTTTTATATTACTGATCATTATCTATATCCATGCCATAAAAAACGCTGAAAAAGATTCTCTGTCACACAGGCTTTATATGATGGTTGTTCGGGTTACCGCTTTAATGCTTGTCATGGATGTATTATGCAGGTTCGACGGGAACCCGGGAACAATTTATCCCGTTATTAACCAGTTGGGGAATTTCCTGATTTACCTGTTCAACCCGGTTATACCGTCGCTTTGGCTGCTGTACGTCAATTACCAGGTCTTTCATGATGAGAAGAAAGCGAGACGGTGGCTTTATCCGCTGCTTGCAGTTACTGCGGCGAACGCGGTTTTGCTGGTGCTGTCGCAATTTTTCGGATGGTATTACTACATTGATTCGGGCAATATATATCACAGAGGACCGCTCTTTTGGATCCCCGTATCGCTTGCGATTACGCTGCTTCTCGCGGCTTTTGTCTTTATCGTGATAAACCGCAGAAAAATTGAGCATAAGCATTATATTGCGCTGGTGCTTTTTGCCGTTCCTCCGTTTATATGCGCCGTATTAAGCGTCATTTTTTATGGAGTATCGGTCATTATGAACGGCGTCGTGCTGTCGTTATTGATCGTATTGTTAAATGTTCAGAATCAAAGCATGTATATCGACCATTTGACGGGAATCTATAACCGCAAGAAGCTTGAGGCTTATATCAAGGAAAAAATCAGCGCAAGCACCAGAAATAAGACCTTTTCCGCCGTGTTGATCGACATAGACAATTTCAAATCGATCAACGACACTTTCGGCCATGATATGGGCGACGATGCGCTCGAGACGTCCGCAAAGCTTCTGAAAAGATGCCTTAGATCAAATGATTTTATCGCGCGGTTCGGCGGGGACGAGTTCTATATTATCATGGATATAGCAAACGGCGATGACCTTGAAGCGATTGTCGGCAGAATTTACAGCGGAGTTGAATCGTATAATAACTCCGGCCTTAAGCCTTATAAGCTCAGATTCAGCATGGGCTATGCGGTGTACGACTGCCATGATCAAATGAAAGTGGAAGAGTTCCAAAAGCAGATTGACAAATTGATGTATGAAAACAAAAAAGCCAATAAAGATACGGAAAATCATAACTCAAATACTGAAACGCAGGAGGAAGGTAAATAATGTCCACTGAATAAATGCGATTTGTGAATCGCATTTACCAAAAGAGCAAGTTTTGCTCTTTCAGATGCATTGATTACTGTCTGTTTGGATTTGCGGACACACGCCGCAAATCCAAAGTGCAAGGTTTTTGAACGATTTATCTCAAAAACCTTGCACCCGGCAAAGCGAAAACAGCTTGAATATGTTGATTTCACTGGGTTTTCGCTTTGCTCAGCAGACCTTAAATAAGCCCGGTCAATTCGCCTTCGTCAAACGGTGTACTTGCAAAGTACGGATATCACGGCTGTGCGGGGTCGTAAATTTACTCCAGTTAGCGTTATTATAGTTCTGCGTCCAGTCCCTGCAAAATACGGTTCATCGTTCTTACCGCGCACATTTTGCCGCACATTGAGCAGCTGTTTTTGTCCTGGGGAGGAACACTTTCGAAATAGGCTTTTGCTTTTTCTCCGTCGAGCGCCAGGCGGAACATTTCATTCCAATTGAGTGCCCGGCGAGCCTCGCTCATCTTAAAGTCGATTTCCCGCGCGCCTTTTACCCCTTTTGCGATATCCGCGGCATGCGCCGCGATCTTCGACGCAATAATGCCTTCCTTCACGTCGGCGAGATCCGGCAGACGCAAATGCTCGGCCGGGGTCACGTAGCAAAGGAAATCCGCGCCGCTTGCCGCGGCAAGCGCGCCGCCGATGGCCGAGGTAATATGGTCGTAGCCGGGCGCAATATCCGTGACAAGAGGTCCAAGCACATAGAATGGAGCCCCGTGGCAAAGACGTTTTTCGAGCTTCATGTTGGCGGCGATCTCATCAAGGGCCATATGACCCGGTCCTTCAACCAGTACCTGAACATCCTTTTCCCAGGCACGCAGCGTTAAATACCCAAGTTCAGTCAGCTCCGTGATTTGGGAAGCATCCGTGGCGTCGGCAATGCTGCCCGGACGCAGCGAATCCCCGAGACTGATGGTTACGTCATATTCCCGCAGGATATCGAGCAGCTCGTCATAATATTCGTAGAAAGGGTTCTCGTTTCCCGTCATTTTCATCCATGCAAACAGCAGTGATCCGCCGCGCGAAACAATGTTCATCTGGCGTTTTTTGCGTTCAAATACTTCCACAGCCCGTCGATTCAGGCCCGCGTGGATTGTCATGAAATCCACGCCCTCCTCGGCATGGGAGCGCACAACTTTAAGAAAATCAAGCGCAGTGATATCCTTCAGGTCCTTTTCCAGATAACCGATTGCGTCATATATGGGGACAGTCCCGATCATTGCAGGGGAGGCCTCGATCAGTTTCTTGCGGAATTCACGGGTTTTGCCGTAATTACTTAAATCCATTATGGCCTCGGCGCCGTACTTTACCGAAAGGGTTACTTTTTCCATCTCTGCGCGGTAATCGACGCAATCGCCGGAAACGCCGAGATTAACATTGATTTTTGTGCGAAGGCCCCGGCCGATACCATAAGGGTGCAGGGATTTGTGATTCATATTTGCCGGGATAGCAACCTGCCCGGATGCCACAAGCAAAAGGAGCTCTTGTTCTGTAATCCCCTCCTCCTTAGCCACCTGTGCGATTTCTTTTGTAACATGCTTATGTTTTGCGGCCTGCATTTGCGTTTTGTAATCCATTTATGAGACTCCTTCCATCGATGATAAAAAATGAAGGTGCCTGCCATTAGCAAGCACCTAAACTACAACGAATGCTTCCCTACGACAGTGTTAACTGACAGGTTCAAAGGGTCAGGTTTTATCCTTCTCAACTCCGAAGAGTTCCCCCGCATGTATTTAATTGTCAAAACTCATGCTAACACTCGAACAGAAAAATGTCAATGCCCTTGCTCGGATAGACCGGCATAAAATGAAATAAAGGGCTTTTACCATAAATCAAATAAGTATATTTGACAAAAATTCCGATTTATGTTATAAGAAGGGTAACTGAATATCGGGGGAGCTTTTGCGGCTGAGATAAAGTAATGTTACTTTGACCCTTACACCTGATTTGGATAATGCCAACGTAGGGAAGAAATTTCTGTTGTATTGTAATATACAACCGGGATATGCCGCTCGCGGCATATCCCGGTTTTGTTATTTCATATAAGGAGGGCTTCATTTTCATTATTAAAGCTGCCGGGAATCGGTTTCCCGAAAAGGCGGAGGGGGAGCGCCCTGCGCCCTGCGGCAAAAGACAATTAAATAGCGAGGGAGCTCGTGTTTCGAGTTGAGAGGAAGCTTTTAAGCTTCGACCGATCTGATATGGGTTACGCCACACGGAGGATACTGCGCTATTTGATTGCTTTCAGAGATGCCTTGATAACAATGTTTATTCGTTTGTATGACGTGCCCTGTTGGGGTATTTAAGCGTTTGCTTAAAAATAAATGTTGTTTGAGAGGTCATTTTTTATGGAAAGAAAGCCCGCGATTCTTAAAATGATCATGCTGGCAATGCTCGTCGCCGTCGGCGTGGTCATTTCACCGATCCTTCGGATCGAAGGGATGTGCCCCATGGCCCATTTGATCAACATCACATGTTCCGTGATGCTCGGGCCGTGGTATTCTCTGCTTTGCGCGACGCTGATCGGCGTCATCCGGATGACGCTGATGGGCATTCCGCCCCTGGCGCTTACCGGCGCGGTCTTCGGCGCTGCGCTGTCCGGGGTATTGTACAGAGCGTCCAAGGGGAAAATTATCTGCGCGGTTTTGGGCGAGGTGATCGGGACGGGCATTATCGGGGCGATTGCCTCTTACCCGGTGATGACCTTCCTCTGGGGCAAAACGGGGCTTACATGGCTGTTTTACGTGCCGCTTTTTGTTTGCGGGACGCTGATCGGAGGAACGATCGCATATTTTTTCTTAAAAGGGCTGAGCAAAGCCGGATTGCTCGCAAAATACCAGAAACGTTTAGGAGCCAAAGTTTATGACAAGCCGAAAGCTGAAAACAGCAGACCTGCTCGGGATCAGGCAAAGGGTCAAATCAGATAAACCCCTGATTCACTGCATCACAAACCATATTTCAATAAACGACTGTGCAAACGTCGTGCTGGCGATCGGCGCAAAGCCGATCATGGCCGAACACCCGGCGGAGGTCGCGGATATCACCGCCGGGGCAAAAGCGCTCGCCGTAAATCTCGGAAACATTACTGATAGCCGCATGAAAAGCATGCTTATTTCCGGGAGAACGGCCTTTGAAAAAAGGATTCCGTGTGTCGTCGACATCGTCGGCGTCGGGTGCAGCAGGCTCCGGCTTGATTTTGCGAGGGAATTTATTTCGGCTTGCCGCCCGAATGTCATCAAGGGCAATATGTCCGAGCTGAAAGCGCTTTGCGGTATGGAAAGCGGCGCAAAGGGCATTGACGTCGGCGAAAACGACGTCGTTTCCGATGATAATCTGGCGCACAGCATAGAAATGCTGAAAGCACTTTCCTCGAAAACAGGTTCCGTCGTCGCGGCGACGGGCGCTGTCGATATCATAACCGACGGGACGGATACATGCCTTGTGAAAAACGGCTGTGAAATGCTTCCCCTGATTACCGGAACGGGCTGCATGCTAAACGCGTTGATCGCAAGCTTTATTTCAAGTAAAGACATCCTCGGCGGATGCGTTCTGGCCGCGGCCTTAATGGGAATATGCGGGGAGCTGTCGCGGGACGCGAGAGGCACCGCGAGCTTCAAGACGGAGCTTCTCGACTGGATATATTGCCTGACGGACAGCAAATTTGCGGAAAAAATAAGACTGACGATAGAATGAAGAGGATTAAAAAATGAAGCTTGATACCACGCTTTATCTTGTCACGGACAGCACGGATCTGGAAGAGGACGTTTTTCTTGAAAAGGTCGAGCAGGCCTGCAAAGGCGGCGTGACGCTTGTACAGCTGAGGGAAAAGGAGAAATCGGGGCGGGAATATCTTGATGTGGCGATTAAGGTAAAGAAAATCACCGACAAATTCGATATTCCGCTGATTATTGACGACAGGGTTGACGTTGCGGTGGCGGCGGACGCCGCGGGAGTGCACGTCGGGCAGAGCGATCTGCCTGTCGACGCGGCGAAAAAGATGATGCCCAAAGGCAAAATCGTCGGCGCGTCCGCCAAAACGGTCGACCAGGCGCGAAAGGCTGTGGCCGAGGGGGCCGATTATCTGGGCGTCGGCGCGATTTACCCGACAACGACCAAGGTTTTGACGGTCATAACCGAAATATCCACCTTAAATGAGATCTGCCGCGCGGCAGATGTGCCGGTGGTCGCGATAGGAGGGCTTAACAGGGAAAACTGCGATATCCTTAAGGACAGCCCGATCAAAGGGATCGCGGTGGTTTCCGCGATTATGAAGGATAACGATCCCCAAAATGCCGCGGCCGAATTAAAAGCCAAGGCGGTTTCCTTGATAAGAAAATAATTTACAGCGGGGCGGGAAGTATCCTTAATCGGTTTCGGGCGGATATGAAATGACAAAGCTTTCGTCGTATGAAAAGACGCCGTATCTTTGAATGAACTCGATGCTTTGCGCAATCGATTTGCGGCAGATCGCGTTCCATATGGAAGAAAGCTGGATTGTGACCTCAAGCATATAGCCGTTTTCGTAATACGACGTACATACCTTGTGAACGATGAGGCTGTTGATGCATTCGTTGATTGAGATAAATACCGAGTTTTCGGCCTTTGAATACAAAACCCGGAAATATTCTATAAACGCGTTTTCGAACGCCTCCAGGTCCTTGGCGACGGCCGCTTCGTTCATATCGGAAATGATTTTGTTCATGCGGGCTATAAAGGGCGCCATCTCCGCCATGCTCGCTTCCATCTGCTTTATCAGGATCAACGAAACCTGCGTATCGACCGCGGTCCCCAAGACAAACACCTCGTGCATACCCTCGTTGCCGAGGATTACCGACCACTTGAGCACCTCGTTTGCAAGGTTGTTCATGTTGCCGACATAAGTCCCCCTGGACACATGCGATTCAAGAATACCCAGATAGCTGAGCGTTTTAAGCGCTTCTCTGACCGAGGAGCGGCTCACATTAAACTGTTCCGCAAATTCCTGTTCGGTGGGCAATTTGTCGTTGGCTTTATACGTGCCGTTTTCTATCATTGCACGGATCTCCTGAACCAGCTGGCTGACGATTGTCGATTGCCCTTTTTTGTGTGTCATTTCAGAATCCCTTTCTCACTGTTATTTTTCCGGGTTCTCAATTCTAATTTTAAGGTTTCCGGCCCATTTGTCAATAAGGGCGCGGGCTTCGCCTCTTTGGTCGTTGAGGGAAGCCCGCCGCCCGCGATGTTTTTCTTTTAAAGCGCGGCATCAGCCGCTATTTTTGCCCGCCGACGGCGTTTGTCTCCGGCAACGCGTTGCCGCCGTCGATTATTACCGGGATACCCGTGATATACGACGCTTCGTCCGATGCCAGAAACGCCGCCAAATAGCCGATATCCTGGGGGGTGCCCATACGCCCCATCGGGATGCCCTTTTCAATCTCCCCGATAATTTCGTCCGCATGGCCCGGCTTGCTGCGCTCGGCGGTCTCGCGCGCCATATTGGTCAGAATATATCCGGGCAGCACCGCGTTGCACGTAATATTGCGCGCCGCGTACTCGACCGCGACAGCCCTCGTAAAGCCCATGACGCCCGCCTTTGCCATGGAATACGCAACCTCGTAGGGGTCGCATACGACCGGGCCCGTCACGGAGGAAATGTTGACGATGCGCCCGTAATTTGCCTTGAGGAAGTAGGGCAGCACGGCCTTGGTGCAGTTCCACACGCCGTTTTGCAGCACCTTAAGCGTCCTGTCGCGGAGCTCGTCGGTTGTCTCCAGAAAAGGGGTGATGCATGTAATGCCGGCATTGTTTGCAAGCACGTCGATGCGGCCGAGCTTTGCGACGACGTCGTCGACCACCCTTTTAACGGCGTCGTAGTCGCACACGTCCATCACATAGCCGACCGCGCCGCATCCGATATCCTTCGCGGTGTCCGTTACCTTTTCCGACAGGTCGGTAAGCACGACCGTCCCGCCCTTAGAAGCGATCACGCGCGAAATTCCCTCGCCGTTGCCTCTCGCCGCCCCTGTCACAAGGGCGACCTTGCCGTCAAAAACGCCCATGGTGTTTCTCCTTTCATTTTTTACGTTTGCCGGTCCTGTCAAAGATTTGCGCCGCCGGTCACGTGGATTGCCTCCCCCGTTATAAACGACGCTTCGGGGGACACCAGAAAACCGAATACGTCGGCGACATCCTCCGGGCGGCACAGGCGGCCCAGCGGAGTGAGCCGGATATACTCCTGCCGCACTTCCTCGGGCGTCATTCCCCGGAGCTTCGCTTCCCACCCGATTTCCCTGCTCTGCATACTTGTCTCCACATAACCCGGGCAAACGCAGTTTACGGTAATCCCATAAGGGGCAAGCTCGATGGCGGTTGTTTTCGTAAAGCCGGCGACAGCCCATTTGGCGGCCGTATAATGCGCAAGGAACGGGACCGGCTTAAAGCTCGCCATGGAGGCGGTGTTTACGATTCTCCCCCGGCTTTCCTTCAAATAAGGGATCGCGGCGCGCGTGCAATAAAACGTTCCGCTGCTGATCACGTCAAAGTTAAAGTGCCACTCCTTGTCCGTCAGATCCTCGACTTTGTTCATGGTGGAAACGCCGGCGTTATTGAGCAGGATATCGAGGTGTCCGTATTTTTCGGCCGCTTCCTTTACAGCCCTGCCGACGGCGTCCGAATCGGTCACGTCAAGCTTAATGACGCAGTGCTTTTGGGCCGGCGGATTTTTGCAAAGCAGCCCCATCGTCTCCTGGGCTGCGTCCGCATCGATATCCGTTATGACCACCGACGCCCCGTACTGCGCCATTTTTTTCGCAATGGCGCGGCCGATTCCGCTTCCGCCCCCGGTTAAAAACGCGACCTTCCCGGCAATTGGTGTATCCATAATCGTACCTCCTTAAATTTCCGTGAGATGACATCCAGCCGCAAAGCCTGATTCTAGCCGGAGCATGATAAGCTGAACCCGTTTCCGAGGCTGCGGGCCGCCCCGGTGCGGCGTTGCCGGCCCTTGAAAGGCACCAAGCCTTCCCGCGGGCCGCCGTCTTGCCCCAAGACGGCCCGCAGCCTCGGAAATCTTCGACCTTGCGGGAGCGGATTTTTGCGTCCGGCAAGGCAGCGGACGCAGATGGGCTGTCGCCCATCAAGGACAATAACGAAGCCGGGCACAAATAAGATGCCCCGCAAGGCGGATTCGGATTATCATGCTCCGGCTATCCGATCAGGCTGTCGGCGGGCGTGTATTTAAGCCCCTGGGCCTCGGCAACCGGTTTATTTGTCAGCTTGCCCTTATAGACATTGAGGCCCTTCATCAAGGCGCTGTTTTGCCGCATGGCTTTTTCCGCTTCCTTTCCGGCGAGCTCGAGCGCGTAGGGAAGAGTCGCGTTTGTCAATGCGATCGTGGACGTGCGCGGCACCGCGCCGGGCATATTGGCGACGCTGTAATGCACGACGCCGTATTTGATGTAATACGGGTTTTTATGCGTGGTCACCCGGTCGATGGTCTCGATGGAACCGCCCTGATCGATCGCCACGTCGACGAGCACGCTGCCGGGGCGCATGGATTTCACCATTTCCTCGGTTACCAGCTTCGGCGCTTTCGTGCCGGGGACGAGCACGCAGCCGATCACGACGTCCGCGTCTTTCACAGCCTTTGCAATATTGTAGCTGTTCGACATGAGGGTCTGGATGCGGCCGCCGAACATGTCGTCCAGATATGCGAGACGCTGAGCGCTCATATCGATCACCGTAACATCGGCGCCCATTCCGACGGCTATTCTCACCGCGCTCGCGCCGACGTTGCCGCCGCCTATTACAACGACATTTCCCTTCTCCACGCCGGGCACGCCCGCAAGCAGGATGCCGCGCCCGCCGTTGACCGTTTCCAGCAGATGCGCGCCGACCTGCACCGCCATCCGGCCCGCGATTTCGCTCATCGGGGAGAGAAGCGGCAGTCCGCCGCTTGCGAGCTGTACCGTTTCATAAGCAATGCCTATGATTTTTTTCCTGAGCAGAGCCTTAGTCTGCTCAGGGTCCGGGGCAAGATGCAGATATGTAAATAAAATCTGATTTTCATGGAAAAGATCGTATTCCGGCTCGAGGGGCTCTTTTACCTTAACGATCATTTCGGCCTTGTCGAAGACCTCCTTCGCGCTAGCGAGAACGGCGGCGCCCGCGCTTATATATTCCTCGTCCATAAACCCGCTGTTTTTGCCGGCGTCCTTTTCGATATAAACGATATTCCCCGCTCTGACAAGCGTGTCGACACATGCCGGAGTCAGTCCTACGCGCCCCTCCTGGGCCTTGATTTCCTTAGGGCATCCGACGATCATTCAAGATCCCTCCCATAAATAAAAAATGAACTATCAGATTGCAGACAAAAGCAAGCGCTGCTTTTACAGCTCGATTTGAATCGGCTCCTCAAAGCGCAGCACCTTGCAGTCAATGGTATAAGTGGCGGGCGGAAGCATGACAACGCCTACCGCAATCTCGTCCGGATGCATAACAAAGGGAGCATGGTGGAGAACCTTCCGCTTCACCCTGCAGAAGCAGCCGGCGGGCAGACAAAAAACCGCGATGGAATCCAAATCCGGCTTTCCGTCCGGCGACAACAATCCAACATGGAATAGTGTGTCTACAGAATACCCGCCAAACAATTCTTCGCAGTTTTCATGATATTCAGTTTCCGTCAGGCTCAGTTTGCGATATTTCAGCCTGATGGAGCAGAGGCTGTCGAGGGCGGGAGCACCGATAAAATGAAGAATGCGGTCCGGTATAAAAGAAATATCGGCGTCGCTGTAGCCCTCGTACAGGTTAATAAACGAACCATATGGAGCAAAGCCCTCCGCTGTCAGCTCTTTTACCTTAACCTTCATATTGATGCCCATTCCTTTCGATGAAATACATGGAGTTCAATGAACTCCATGTATTTCACTTTGTAATTTTTCGTTGAAATTCACTTAATGCCGAATTTTGCCTCGCCGTCGGTAAATATTTTATCCCAGCGGCGAAACGCCTCATCCATAGTATCCGTCGGCATATTCAAGGCGGGGATCAGCTGCATTCTGTTGTAATAATAGCCGCCCTTTTCAAACAGCATTCCCGCGGCAACGGACTCGTTTAATACGAACTGGGAAAACTCGATCGCGGGCTCCTTCGTCTTGCGGTCGGTTACAAGCTCAATGCCGGTATAAAGGCCCAGATTATCGATCCAGCCGATGGACGGATGCTTTTCCTGAAGCTTCTGCCAGCCCTTTTTAAAGTAGGAGCCGGTATCGTTTACCGATTTCAAAAACGCATCGCCCGTGACGACATCCATAATATAATTGCCCGCCGCGCAGGCGAGGACGTTTCCGGCCTGAGTGGACACGTGCGCGCCGGGCGCCCACTCCATCAGGATTTCCTCCTTAGCGATCACCGCTGAGATCGGGCAGCCGCCCCCGAGAGCCTTGGAGGTCACGATCATGTCGGGTTCGATTCCGGAGTGCTCAAAGGCCCACAGCTTTCCGGAGCGCCCGAGGCCCGCTTGGATCTCGTCGATGATAAGGAGGATGCCGAAACGGTCGCAGATGCGGCGCAGCTCCTGCAGGTAGGCTTTCGGCGGGATATAATAGCCCGCGGAGGACTGGAACGGCTCCACCAGTATCGCGGCGATATTGTTAAGTCCGGCCTTGCAGTCGCAATAGGGCGTTTCTTTCCCTTCGAGGCCGCGCTCAAGGTCCTTGATCGCCTCCATGCCGTGGCCCGAATACTCCTCTTCGTGGGAACGGTAGCCGTGGGGCATATAGAAATATCCGACGTGCTGGTCCGGAGTCACGGGATAAAAGTTCGGCTGCATTCCGCCCTTGGAGGTAAGGGCCATTGTGCCGTAAGTAACACCGTGATAATCGCCGTACGCTGTGAGGATATTCGGCTTTCCGGTATAATAGCGGGCCGCGCGGACCGCGAGCTCGATACCGTCGGAGCCGGTGACGCCGTACGAAACCTTTGTCGGAACGCTGATTCTCGAGTTCTCGCAAAGCTTTTTTGACAGCTTTATGCGCTCAACGTGGGGAAGATCAAAATAATGGGTCAGCTTCGCAGCCTGCTCCCGGATTATTTTTGTGATCTCCGCCTGGCAATTTCCGAACTGGCTGACGGAAAACCCGGACAGAAAATCAATGTATTCCTTGCCGTCGGCATCGTATACGAGAGACCCGCTTGCTCTTTCCGCCACCGGCGCAGATTCAAACAGCGCCCAGGCCATGCCGCCATAGGATTCGTACCTGATGCAGTCATAAAGAAGCGCCTTTGTCTTCTCCCCGAACGGAGAACGGTCCACACGGGCTTTCAGCGATTCGGTACTGACCCTCGCCTTCTGCCGCTCCTTAAAAGCGCCGTCCTTCAGTTCCCTGTAGTCCATTCTTATTCACCCTTCTCAAATAATTTGATATAAAATTTGGATCGCAGCCTGATAAACCCCGACAGTCAACACCCTTTGCCGCAGATGTAGTCGCAATATCCCTTCATCATGTACATTCCGGCGCACGCGCCCTGATCGGCCGTGCCTTCCGCGGCCTTTTTATGGATCGCGGCCTTTCCGAACTTCGGCGCCATGCGGCGAGTCTCTTGGGCGCCCTCCTCCGCGCCTTTTAAAGCTATTTTTGCGGCGGCCTCCAATGTCAGGGCGGGGTCGGCCCGCAGTGCCTGCGAGGCTTTGTCCGCCGCGCTGCCGACGGCGTCGAGCACGGTGCGGTCGCCTTGGCGGCATTTCCCCCTGTTCATAATGCCGCGACAAAAGCCCTCCAAATATGCGCAGAATGCCGCGGCGTCCATATATGGTTTGCCGACGATCGCCTTTCCGCCCGCCATGATTCCGGAGGCCATCAGCGTGCCCATGGTGGACGGCGCCACCGATGCCATTTTCATGCCCGCCTTCATAAGACGCTTCCCGATATCGGCTTCCTCCAGCTGATCGAAAACCTCCGGCAAGGCGCCGAAGCCTTTTTTCATGGTCAGGCCCAGGTCGCCGTCCCCCATTCTGGCGTCCATTTCACAGAGTTCCTCCGCCTTTTCCGCCATCACAAAGGCCACGCTTTCAAACAGCCCTTTCAGATCCCCGGCGTTTATCACGGTCATTTTCCCCGCCTCCTATTTTTGCGTATAAAACGGCGTCCTGACGGGATAATTCAGCCATTCCTTCATTTCGCCGTCCACTTTGCATAGGGAAATGGAGGCCCCGGCCATTTCCATGGACGTGGCATATTCGCCGACAAAGGTTTTATAGATTTTAATGTCTTTTGAGGCTAAGATCTCCGTCACCGAATTGCTGAGTATGTATAATTCCTCGACGGAGGTCGCGCCGAGCCCGTTGATAAGGAGAGCGACCTCCTCGCCGGGGCGCACAGGCATATCGCAGAGCAGAGTATCGAGCGACTCTTCGGCGATTTCGTCCGCGGTCTTAAGCGCGCCGTTCCAGATGCCCGGCTCGCCGTGAATGCCCATGCCCATCGCCATCTCATCCTCGGCGAGAGTAAAATTGGGCTTACCGACCTCGGGAATGACGCAAGGGGTCAGCGCAAAACCCACGGTCCGCGTGTTTTCCTTCGCCCTGCGGGCGGCCTCGTAGACCTCGTCAAGAGTGCCGAGCTGCGCCGCCTTCGCACCGGCGCACTTATACATGAAAAAGATACCAGCGACGCCGCGCCTTATTTCCGGCGCCCCGGAGTTTACGTCATCTGCGCCCGTAATCGATTTGACGGCGATTCCCGCCATGGAGCACAGCTCGGCGGCCATGCCGAAGTTTATGATGTCGCCGGTATAATTGCCGTAGAGGTAAAGAATGCCCGCGCCCGCCTCCACCTCTTTGCTGACCTCGAATATCTGCTGGGCGGAGGGGGACTGAAATACGCCGCCTACGCCGCATCCGTCCAGAAGACCCTCGCCCACATAGCCGAGGAAAAGCGGCAAATGGCCGGTTCCGCCTCCCGTCACGATTGCGACCTTGCCCGGAACCTTGTTTGCAATACAATAGCTTCGCAGATCATTGTTTGCATATTTGACCTGGTCGCCATGGGCGGCATAAATGCCCTTGAGCATATCGTCGGTATAGTTTTCCGGGGCGTTGATAATTTTTTTCATTGTTATGACCATTCCTTTCCGCTGCGCCAATTATGTGATACCTTTTGCTGCTATTTGTATGACATTTATTGCGGTTTTTATTGATTCTACTATGGGTTCTATGCATGATATCGCTGATTCCTATCTGATATTGGAAATAATCCAAACCGGGAATTAAATGAAGCCGTAATTGTATGACATTCGGGAATTGTGTGAATTGACTATATATTGGACGATAATTCAATGAATTCTATTATTAACAACGGTTTTTTGCGACATAATTAAAAGACTGGCAAAAAAAGAGCAAAGCGCATAATGGGAAGTCCTTATGGCTTCGAAACTTTGTAGGACAATTTGATAGTATAGCCGCTTCATTTTTTTGTCAATAGCTTTTATGCGGTAAATTACATTTTCTGTATTTTCAACAATATCGGCATGGGTTTTTGGTGTAATATGCAAGAGACCTTTCGATAAAGCCTGCAGTTGGACGGCCTCTTGGTGCGGCCCATCCACTGCGGGCATTTTTTTATTTTCGTAAGCTGTAAAAAGATCTGTTTTTGGAGCGTCCTTAACCGGCGCTTTGCCCGGCGGCCGGCCCGGACAAACGCTATAAGGCCTTTGCCCGGAGCATTTTTGCACATTATACGAAAACCCCGGATTGATATTGTTGAAAATACAGAAAATGTTATTTGCCTTATAAAAGCTATTGACAAGAAAACGAAGCGGCTATACTATCGTATTGTCATACAAATATTAAGGCTGCACAGCAGCTTGTGCGGATATTTTATTTATTCCTTTTGGAATAATACTTGATTGTAGACAATAATCTGTTATTAACAATCAATTTTATATGCTTATTGTCCAAACTAGATCCAATAGATATCATTTATATATGTCATACAATTGTATTTTTACTTAAAATTTACCTCATTTTTTCTTATTATAAAAGAAAAGGCACTGATATCGGGCATGAAATCGATGGCCCAAAGATGGAAATTGCGATATATGTCTTACAAATAAAAGATAAATGTACAACATACATGACAAGAAAAATCCCGCATTTGATTTTACGGGGAGTTCGGCGCGCGGCAGGGGGAAAAAGCAGAGGTTTTCCGGATCTAAACAGGACGCTTCTTTAAAATTTAGTGATTTGCACTTCGTGCTTTAACAAATTTTTAAAGGGGATGAGAGTGTGTTTTATTTGGAAAAGGTGGAGGAATATATCCGCGGCATTTCGTATGAGGATATCCCCGCGGAAGTGATTGACGCGGCCAAAGCGGCTTTGGCGGATTATGTCGCCGTGACCTTGGCCGGCAGCCGCATGCCGGAAAGCGTTATTGTCCGAAAATTTGCCGCAAAGCACTTTAGTGCGCCGGAGGCCAGGATATTCGGCGCCGCCGATTCGGCAAATTCCGGTTTGGCGGCTTTGGCGAATGCCGTCGCCGCCCACGCGCACGACCTCGACGACTGCAGCGACCTCTGCCTCGGACATCCCACGATTACCGTGGCGCCCGCGGCCTTTGCGGTGGGGGAGGCGCTCGGCGTTTCGGGCAAGGAGCTTTTAAGGGCGTATGTTTTGGGCCTTGAGACGATGAGCCGCATCGCAAAGCCGGCGCTGCCGGAGACGTCGCAGAACGGCTGGCATACGACGAGCGTTTTCGGCGTGTTCGGCGCCGCCGGAGCAAGCTCGGCTTTGATGGGACTGTCCCGGGAAAAAACGGTTATGGCGCTGGGCATTGCGGCCTCCATGGCCGGCGGCCTCAGAATTAACTTCGGCACGACGACAAAGCCCTATCACGCCGGCATGTGCTCGCAGAAAGGGGTGGACGCGGCGGTCCTCGCGGATATGGGACTGACCTCAAATCCCCGGGCGATAGAGGGAAAGGACGGCTTTTTGCAGCTGTTTGCCGGACGGAGCATCACGGACAAGGATTTCGTCATGGATTCAAACTGGGCCATACTAAATCCGGGGCTTGTGTATAAAAGGTATCCCTGCTGCGCCGGCACACACCCGGCGCTCGACTGCTTACTGGGCCTGGACGTTGACATCAAGGAAGAGGATATCCAAAAAATTGACGTCGGAGTCAGCCTTTTGTCTCCGTGCGAGCTCATTTATCATGATCCCCAGACATTGACCGAGGCCAAGTTTTCAATGGAATATGCCATTGCGATGGCCCTTGTCTTTAAAAAGGCCGGCGTCGCGGAGTACAGTAATGCCGAAAATCTGCAAAATCCCGCGGTCCAAAGCATTATCCACAAAATCCATTGCTATGTTCACGACGATCTGGCGAAGCTCGGGTTTGTCGGCCATGCTCCCGTAAGGATCGCGATCCACCTTAAAAACGGCGAAACAATCAGTCTTGCGAATGATTTTGCCAAGGGCAACCCGAAAAATCCGTTCGGCAAAAAGGACTTCTCCGATAAATTCTTTGCCTGCATGGACGGGGTCAAAGACAAACGCGATGCAGAATTGCTGTACGAAAAGCTGTTGAGCTTGGAAAAGATCGAAAATATTAAAGAATTGGTTTCTCTTTGTTAGTCGGAGCATGATAATCGGAAGGGTTCAGAAAGGCTTTCACAAATAATTGAGAAAGGGGGCCGGTTTCAAAGTATCGGCAAAGCACCGTGGGGGACACAAATTTAAATTTGGGAGGTAACTATTATGGCAACACTTAGCTGGTTGGATGTAGTCGTAATTGCCCTTTACTTCGCGATGATGATTGCTATCTCTGTCTATTACGCCAAAAAAATGGTGACGGTTGAGAGCTTTGCAGTGGCGGACAAAAGCCTTTCGATGAAAATTATGATCGGGACTACCGTGGCGACCTGTATGGGCGCGGCCTCGGCGATCGGCAATGTCGGGCAGGCGTATAAGATGGGGATCTCCTTCCTTCTGGTTTTCAGCGCCTGGCATATCGGCTGGATCGCGCTGATCCTGATGTCCAAAAGGCTGCGCGCGTCCGAAGCGAAATCGCTGCCCGAGTTTCTGTTCATGAGATATGGAAAAACAACCAGATGGATTGCGTCGATCATAACGCTTGTGTTTCTGATCAACGCGACCGCGGCGCAGACCGCGGGCGTCGGCACGATTTTCAGCACGTTTCATCTGCTTTCCTTTGAAACGGGCGTTATTATCGGCGGCCTCGCGATCATCCTTTATACGGTGTTCGGCGGACTCTACGCGGTTGCCGTAACGGATACGATCCAGGCAATTTTGCTGATCGTCGGGGTTGTCATCATGGTTCCGATCGTCGCGTACCACGAGGCCGGGGGAGTGGGGTATGTCCTGGCAAATTCGGCCCCCGAAACCTTCAGCTTTGCAAACGTCGATTTCTTTACGATTCTGGGCCTGATTCTCGCTTACTGGCTTGCCGCGGGGTCTCATACGGCCTATTCCCAGAGGATTTTCGCGTCGAAGGATTTAAAGACCGCCTTCTGGGGCAGCATATGGTCCGACCTGATCGCGTTTGCCGCGGGAGCGGTCATTGTCCTCGCGGTATTCACCGCGCCGTTTATTTTCCCGGATATGACAAACGGCGAAACCTTTGTCCCGAGGGTTATCATTACCTATTTTCCGCCGGTTCTCAAAGGCTTTGTCATTGCCGGCCTGCTCGGGCTCGTCATTTCCACCGCGGACAGCTTCTTACTTATGATCGGCACCACGATTGTAGAGGACATTTATAAAATCTTCAAGCCAGATCTCGACGCGAAGCAAACGCTCAAATACTCGCGTATTTTTACCGTGGTCGGCGGTATTTGCTGCCTGATCCTCGCAATATACGGAGGCGGCGTTTTCAATCTCTTTAAAACGGGCTCCGCCGCTTACGGCGCGGGCATGTTCATCCCGCTGTTTTTGGGCTGCTTCTGGAAAAGGGCGTCGGCCAAAGGCGTCAATGTCGGCATGCTGGCCGGCTGTTTTGTGACCATCCTCTGGAATCTTGTCGGCCTGAAGGCGGCCACCGGGATTGACGGAGTGATCATCGGCGCCGCCGCCTGCCTTGTTCTGGTGGTCGTTTTGTCGCTGGCCCTCAAGCCGGAAAAGGGAGAGGTTTTGAAGCAGTAATACCGCCTGCTTTCCGAACCTGTAACATGGTCGAATTGAGTTTGACGGATTGAAACGATCCGTCAAACTCAAAATTTGAGGAAGGAGATATTCCTATGAGAGAGAGAATCAAAACAGAGCTTTCCGACAACTTCAGCAGTACGGTTATATTGCCGTCGATTCTGAACGATTATAAGAATTCCTTTAAAGAGATGATTTTGCTGAACAAAGCCTACGCAATCATGCTGGGAAAAACCGATATCATCGAAAAGGAAGCGGTCGGGGAAATTCTCGAGGGCCTTGATTATGTTGAAAAAACATTAAAGCCGGAGGATTTGAGCGCCAAATATGAGGACTTTTATTTCAATGTGGAAAACGCGATGATGAAAAAAACCGGCAAGACAGGGGGAAAGCTTCATGCGGGGCGCAGCCGCAACGATATCCACTCTGCGGTCACGCGCATGGAAATCAGGAAGACGGTATGGACGGTCCTTGACGATCTTGTCGCGCTGCAAAAGCTCCTGCTTGAAAAGGCGGAGACAAACAAGGATGCGGTTATGACCGGATATACGCATTTTCAGCCGGGACAGCCGATTACCCTGGCGTATTACTATCTGGCGATCTACAGCGCGCTTGCCCGCGATTATGCGAGGATCAAAAGCGCGTATGAAAATTTGAACGTATCTCCTTACGGCGCGGCGGCTTTCGCCGGCTCCAGCTTCCCCGTAGACCGCGGGCTCCTTTGCGAGCTTTTAGGATTTGATAAAGTCATGGAAAACTCGCTCGACTGCATTGCGTCGAGAGATTATATTCTGGAGCTTCTGTCCGCATATTCCATTATGGCGGTGAATTTAAGCCGTATGGCGGAGGATATGTATTTCTGGGCAACCTATGAAAACGGCATTCTGGATGTGCCGGGAGAGATCGCCATTTGCAGCAGCATCATGCCGCAGAAGAAAAACCCCGTTTCTCTCGAATACGCCAAATCCAAGGCGGCCCATGAGATCGCCTGCGCAAGCTCCGCGATGATTACGCTCAAAGGAACCCCCTATTCCAACACCATGGATATTTTCGAGACGCCCGGGATGTATTGGGAAGGGGTCAGGCAGATCAGACAGATTCTCTGCTGTATTTCCGAAACGGTCACCTACGCAAAGCTGCGCAGGGAAGCCGCCGCCAAAAAGGCGGCGGAGAATCTCTGTACGGTCACGAGCCTGGCGGATTACATGGTGAAGTATTTCAAGATCGCCTTTGTGGAAGCCCACCACATTGTCGGCAGCATGATCGCGGTCATCACGGAAAACGGCGCGGGCATCAGGGGCATCACTCCGGAGCTGATCAGGAAGGAATCAAAGGCGGTGCTCGGGTATGAGCTCGAAATTTCGGAGGCGCAGATCGACAGCGTGCTCGACCCGTACAATAACGTCCAGACCAAACAGGGGATCGGCGGGCCGAGCGCTGAATCGGTGACAAGGATGATCGAAAACGCCGGGACCACCCTGAAAGAGGAAACGGATTGGCTAGAGGGCGCGAAAGAGCATGTCCGGAGAGCTTACGAAAAGCTGGGCCGCGAGCAAGCCGAATTCTGCAAATAAAACGCGCTTAAAACCTACGTTATCTACAACCCGGCGGGGACTGCGCTTTTGCGCAGTCCCCGCCCTTTCTAATTTAAGACGGAACGCCGATTTTACCATAATTATCAAAGTCAGTCGATTATTGGTAAAAAAAGCAGTTTTATGGAAAACTTTTTGGAAATTTTTTCGTCTATAATACGATACATAGAAATGTGAAGCCGGAGGGTTTGGTGTTTTGCGACCAATTACATAAGCTCAATCCGGACAGGCAGGCAAGAACCGTCGGATCAGCAGGAAACATTGCTGAAGAGTTAACCGGGAGGTGCGAATCCATTTGAAAAAACAGATTATTTCGATTCTTTTCACGCTGTGCATCGTGGGATCAGTGATGCCCCCGGCCGGTGCGTCCGAAGCCGGAGGCGATGAAGCGATGGCGATCAGCGAAGCGGGAATCCGGTTTATTGAAAAGTTCGAAGGCTTTTCAAGCTACGAATATTCCGATTCTTCCCAATGGTACATCGGTTACGGCACCGGCTGCAACAAGGGGGACTATCCGGACGGCGTATCGAAAGAGGAAGCGGAAGAACTGCTGCGCAAGGCGCTGCGGGAAATTGAGGATTCGGTAGGCGACTTTATCGATGAGAACCGTATCGAGCTCACCCAACACCAGTTTGACGCCCTCGTCAGCTTTACATATAATCTCGGGACAAGCTGGATGAACTCCTCCAATCGCCTGCGCAGCTGTCTTATCGACGGCGCCGGGAATGATACGGACATAGAGATCGTAAACGCCATCGGGATATGGTGCCACTCCGGGGGGACAATAAACGATCTGTTGATCGAGCGCCGTTTGGCGGAGGCAATGCTCTTCCTTTACGATGATTACGAAAGCGGCGGCGCTCAGAATTACAGCTACCTTTATTTTGACGCGGGCGACGGCCATATAGAGTACGACATTGTTTTCTATGAGCGGGGCAAGCCTTACGGGACGCTTCCGGAAGCGGAGCGGGCCGGATATGCGTTTGCCGGGTGGCGCCTCGATGGCGGGGAGCAGATCGGCCCCGCCGGGACGGCCGCGGAAAACCGGACGGTATTCGCGTCCTGGGACGGGGAGACGGAGACTGTGGCTCAGAGCCCGTATCCCGACGTGTCCGGGAAGGATTGGTTCTACAGCTATGTAACCGAGCTGAGTAACAGCGGGGTCTTCAGCGGCTATCCGGACGGTACGTTCCAGGCCAGTCGCGCGGTCAATTGCGGAGAGGCCTTAAAGCTCATTCTGCGGGCCGCGGGATTCGGCGAACAGAAGGCCGCGGGAAGCCATTGGGCGAGCGGGTATCAGAGCCTTGCCGTTTCCAAAGGACTGGTCGTCTTAAAAGATATACCCGATTTGAACGCATCAATCAGCCGCCGGCTGATCGCACAGATCGCGGCAAAGGCGCTTCGTCTTACGGAAGCGTCCATTGCGACGCCGTTTTCCGACACCTCCGACGGATATGTGCTTTCCCTCTTTGAAGCGGGAATCATCGAGGGCAGCAGGGACGACTCCGGCAATCTCAAATACAAGCCGGAAAGCAGCATCACCCGCGCGGAATTAAGCGCCATTGTATGGCGGATCAATAATACCGGGATCGAGATTGAGGAAAAGCCGCAGATCCAGTACGGCTCTTATTCGGTGGATGTTTTGGAGAGCGTGCCGGTCGCTTCCTATGACACGGGCCGCTTTTACACGGAGGGCGGGCTGATGCGCTATGATTCGTCCGAAGTCGAGACGCGTGCCGGCATCGACGTTTCCGAGTATCAGGGGAAGATCGACTGGGAGAAGGTCAAGGCGTCGGGCATCGAATTTGCGATCATCCGCCTGGGTTACCGCGGCTACACGGAGGGCGGCATTTATCCGGACAGCTGTTTTGACAGCAATATAAAGGGGGCGCTTGACGCCGGCCTCGAGGTGGGCGTCTATTTTTTCTCGCAGGCGATTACGGTCGAGGAAGCCCTTGAAGAAGCAGAGTTTGTTTTAACCCGCCTTGAGGGGTATCATATTACCTATCCGGTCGTATTTGACTGGGAAGTGATCGGCAAAAGCTCGGCCCGCACGTACGGGCTCGACACCGATACCTTATCCCAATGCGCCGTCGCGTTCTGCGATAAGATGGCCGACGCCGGCTATGCGCCGATGATCTATTTCACCTCATACGCCGGTTATGTCAAATACGACTTAAGCCGCCTTAAGGGTTATGAGTTCTGGTTCGCCCAGTATTCCGCAACGCCGTCGTTCTATTACGATTATCAGATGTGGCAGTACACCTCCAGCGGGAAGGTCGACGGGATTTCGGGCAATGTCGATATGAATATTTATTTCTCGGGGAAAAAATCGCTTGTCTAGGCCGTGTTTGAAAATATCCGCGAATCATCGGAGGTATCAATGAGCAGACGCAATCGGAAAATCCAGTCCGTTCTTTTATATGCGATTTTCAGTTTCTACGTTATTTTGCTGCTGGCAATACTTCTTTTTAAATACGTCTCGCCTTTGGAACTATTCAGCGCAGGCAGGCCGGTCTATAGGAGCATTAACATAGTGCCCTTTCATCAGATTAGAAGCTATTTGTCCGGCGCATCAAACGTTTCCCGTTCCGTTGTTTTTAATAATGTGTTCTGGAACATCGGTCTGTTTATCCCTTTGGGCATCTATTTGCAGTTATTTAAAAAAGGCAAAAGAATAGTCGCCGGCATCCTTTTTATATTTTTAACAAGCCTGTCGGTGGAAATCATCCAATATATTTTTGGCATTGGGGCAGCCGACATAGACGATATCCTGTTAAACTGTGCGGGCGGAACAATCGGAATTTTGTGTTATAAGCTCCTCGCGGCTTTTATAAAAGATGAAAACAAAATCAGAACAGCGATAACGATACTCGGCGCGATCGTGGGCATTCCCCTGCTTTGCCTGACAGTCATTCTGCTGATATCAAATTAAAGTGCATCGCTTATAAAGATCCCTTTCGCTCGCGGCTTTCGCCGCAACCGCGAAAGATGGACAATTATACCATAACTGCAAGCAGTTATGGTATAATAACATTTAAATACTATAACTTTACTGAGATAAACGCCGAGTCCTACGATATATGGGGGAGCAAAGATGGAAAAGCTGACATTCACAATGGAGAATTATCTTGAGGCGATTTACGAGTTGGCGCCGGACGGGTCCGGAGCGCGGGTATCGGATATCGCGCAGCGCCTCAAAGTGACCAAGGCCAGCACAAACAGCGCCATGTCGACCCTTTCCGAAAAAGGCCTGATCACCAATGAAAAATACAAAGAGGTATTTCTGACGCCTGAGGGGCTCAAGCTTGCGAAGCTTACCGCAAACAAGCACCATGTCATTCGCCAGTTTTTATCGAAGATATTGAATGTCGCCTCATCTGTCGCCGATGAGGACGCCTGCGCGATCGAGCATGTGATCAGCAGCGATTCCGTCGCCGCGATGGAAAAGTTTATGGAAGACATGCATAAAAACAAGTAAACGGACAGACATTTCGTGCCGGTTTGAAAAAGTCGCGCAAAGCGCGGCACATGTTTTAGTAAAGGCTAGGAGCGTACATCCTTTACAGTTAAAAATGCGTTACAGGGCAAAAAAATGCCCGGGCTCGGCAAAGTACAAAGCCCGGGCATTTTTCCTTAATTTTTGCAAAGCTCCGCGACGGCCTCGATCTCGACCAGCGCGCCGTAATGCAGCGGGCCGGACGGGACGACGACCCGGGCCGGTTTATGGGATGCGAACCACTCCTTGTAGATCTCGTTGAATTCGTTCCATAATTCCACCCGCGGCAAATACGCGCGGCACATCACGACGTCGCTTTTTTCTGCACCGGCGCTTTGAAGCACCAGCAGGACGTTTTCCAGCGCCCGGACGACCTGGGCGCGAAAGCCCTCCGGGATCGTCCGGGAGACGGGATCGACCGGCAGCTGCCCCGAGACATACAGCATATCCCCGGAAATCACGCCGGAGGAATAATGGCCCGGGTTATCGGCAAGGCCGGGTATTTTAACGATACGCATTGTCAGGTACCTCCTCTTTGATCATTCGATCGCGTTTGCGCAAAGGATCGGAATCGTTTTGATTGTCTGTCCGTTTTCAACCAGATAGGCTTTCCTGAAAAGGTTGACGCAGGGGCAGATGTGATTGGGGATGATCTCAACCTTATCCCCGATGCGCAGGGAACGGTTCAGCGCCTTATCCAAAGCAATGGAGTGCTCGTCGTACATACCGGCAAGGCATACCCCGCCGGAGCCCTTGATCAGGCCGAGGCCTTTGTTCGCGGTGATGCCCTGGGTGCGCTTTTGCATCGTCAGCGCCTTTGCGCCGCCGTCGAACACCACGCGCTCCCCACTCGGCTTGCTGATCGCGGTCAGCAGCACGGAGGCAGCGCAGCATTCGGAGATATCCGCCCCCACGGCGTCGGCCTGCGACAGATCCATGAAGACGTAGGTGCCGATGCGGATCTCCGTAACGCCGGGAAGGATTTTACAGCCAAGCAGCACCGAGGTTGTGGAGCCCACCGAAACCACGGCGGGAAAAATCCCTTCCTCCTCCATGACCGCAGCCATGTCCAGCGTGCGGCGCTGCGCGCGTTCTCCGATCCGCCTCGCCTCCTCGGCATCCGCCGCCCGGTAGGAGTGGCCGTCGTGGGAAAAGACTCCCAAAAGCCGGACGTGCTTACAGCCGCGGGCATAGCGCGAAAGCGCGCGCATCCCCTCTTTTTCGATCACGCCGCTGCGGTTTTCGCCGACCTCGACCTCGGCCAGGACGTTGGCCGGACTTTCGGACTCGGCAAAGGCGGCCTCGGCGGCCTCCAGATGCTCGACGCAGTCTACCCCGAAGGACAGCCTTACCCTGGAGGAAAGCCTAGAAAGGCGGGCAAGCTTATCCGCGCCCACCGGCTCGTTCGCGACAAAAATATCGGTCAGCCCGTTGTCCGCCATAATCTCGGCTTCCGCCGTTTTGGCTACGGCGATTCCCGCGGCGCCGGCGTTCATCTGCATCTGCGCAAGCTCCGGCATTTTGTGCGTCTTCGTGTGGGGGCGGAGCCTTACGCCGTTTTGATCGGCCAGCCGCTGCACCCTTTCCACATTCCTGTTAAGCGCGGGGCGGTCGATCAGCAGGGCGGGGGTAGGGATTGTTTGATATTCGGAAATCATAGATCCTCCCATATAAGCGGCGTTTGATCAATAGCCGTAAGCATTGTAAAAGGCGCTGTCGGCGATATTGGTAAGAACCGGGTTTAAGCCGTGGGCCCGGACATTTTCCGCGCCTTGCTCCGTGGTCAGGATATTGCAGCCCTTGCCGCAGACATATCCGCGATACATGATGACCCTGCCGCTGCCGATGCTCATATAGGGCTTCTGGCTTTCCAGGTTAAATACCGTGATGTCCGCGTCCGCGCCCTCGCTCAGCATGCCCTTGTTGTTCATGCCGAGGATTCTGCCGGGGTTGACGCTCGCCTTGAGCACAAATTCCGGAAGCGTCATCGCCTTCAGCCTGACAAACGACAGCCCGTGGTCCAGGATCACGTTTCTGGGGATGCCTCCGCCGTCGGTGCTGATGGCGTCGACGACGAAACGGCCGTCGGCCCGCTTTGCCGTGGTCAGCCAATACCGCGGCTGCGGCGGGTTCACGACGAAGCTGACGGCGGTGTCCGTCTTTTTTTCCTTCCAGTATTTGACCGCGTCGCTGCCTGCCTGCAGCGTTACCTCGCCGCCGCTCTCGACGTTTATGTTGGCCCAGCCGTCGAGAATGGCTTTTTCATAGCCGGCCTCCGTCGGCTCGTATCCGCCCATCCGCAGGCAGTTTCGGATCACGCTCGCCTCCGGGACGCCGTCGATGCATTTGCCGTTGTTGCCGTTGTAGGGGGACAGATAGGCCTCGCAGCGGATATGGGGATTCGCCCGAAGTGCGTCAATGACCTTCTGCGTTTCCGTCATATACGGCTCGATCATGCCGCGGCAATAGCTGTTTACGTGGGCGATATGCAGGCAGTGGTCGCCCGTAAGCGAAAGGGCCTCCAGAAATCCGGTGAGATGGGAGCCGGTCTGCGTGGTGGCCGCGTGAAAGGCGACGTAGGCCCGGTGCTCGTTTGCAAGCCGGATGGCTTCCGCCGTCGCCTCGGGCGTCAGCGGATAGTTGCCGCCCATCAGCTTGAGGCCGATGCAGCCGGAGCGCAGGGCATGGTCTAAGGCGCCCTGCAGCTCCTTTCTGTCGGGGTCCGCGCTTTTGATGTTATAGCCCGGAGTCAGGCGGTTGATCGTCGCCAGGGTGAGGCCGGTGCCGCAGTCTCCCGCGAGCTTCAGCAGGCCCTCGACGGGGCCGGACATATCCAGCGCCGTCGTAACGCCCGCCAGCGCCAGCATTTTATGGCCGCAGGCGCCGCCCAGCCATTCGGATACATGGCAATGCATATCCACGATGCCCGGCATCACATGCTGGCCGCGGATATCGAACACCTGCTCGGCGCCGGAGGCGCTCAGATGCTCCTCTACCGCGACGATGCGCCCGTCCCGGATGCCGATGTCCCGGACTCCCTCGAAACGGTTTATCGGGTCGACCAGCATGCCGTTTTGCAGGAGGATATCGTATTTATAAGTCATGCCAACACCTTCCATGTAATTTGATTTGGTGGGAATATTGCTTTTTACGTTCGGGCGGGACTTATCCGCCCGGTTTTTATCTCGCGGCGGCGACGTCGCGGCGGTCGAAATACTCTCCGCCCGGCTCTCCCACGATCTCGCCGTCCTTCGCGATAACCCTGCCGCGCAGGATGGTGTATACCGGCGCTCCCCGGAAGGCGCACCCGTCAAGAAGATTGAAAGGCTGCTTGTAATGGGAGGTCTCTGCGCGGACCTCCACTTTTTTGTCCATATCCACAATGGTGAAATCCGCGTCCGAGCCGATCCGGATCGCGCCCTTTTTCGGGTAGATGCCGAACATTCTGGCCGGGTTTTCGCAGGCGGCGCGCACGTATTGGCTGAGCGTTAGCTTTCCCGCGTTTACAAGATCGAGCATCATCGACACCATGTTTTCGCTGATGTCGATCCCGGACGGAATCTGCCACACCGGGCCGTCGGACATCTTTTTTTCCTTCTCGTGCGGGGCGGTGTCGGAGCAGACGATCTGGATAGCGCCGTCCCTGAGCCCCTGCAGCATCGCCTCGTTGTCCTCCTTTGTACGGACGGGCGGCTGGGCCTTCAGCTGGGAGCCGAACCGCAGCCGGTCCTCCTTTGTAAAGTGCAGATATTGCGGACAGGTTTCCAGCGTCATTTCGATGCCGTTCGATCTTGCGATGCTGCCGATTGCCACCGATTCCTTTGCGCTCGTGTGCAGGATATGGATCTTGCAGCCGGAAAAATGGGCCAGCGCGGCCATGCGCGACACGGCCAGAGCCTCGGAAACATTGCTGCGGGCCGTGTCGAAATCCATGTAGTCGTTTCTGCCCTCGAGCTCAAACTTTTTCTCATAATATTCGGAGAAGCCCCGGTCCTCGGCGTGCACGCAGACCCGCAGGCCGGTCTTTTCGATCTGCCGGAAGGCTTCGAACAGCGCCCCTTCCTCCGGGCTCGCGAAGGGGCCGCCGGAGTTTCCGAGAAAGATTTTATAGGCGATGATGCCGCATTCGGCGAGCTCGCCGATGTGGCTTATGTCGTTTCCGATGATGATGCCCCACAGACAGTAATCCACAAAGGATTTGCCGGCGATGCACTGCTTCTTAAAGGCGAAATGCTCGGCGGTATCCACCGGCGGCAGGGTATTGGGCATATCGAAAACAGTGGTGCAGCCGCCGATCGCCGAAGCTCGGGAGCCGTGGTAGAAGTCGTCGCGTTCCGTCATTCCCGGCTCGCGGTAGTGCACATGGATGTCGATAACACCGGGGAGGACAAATTGCCCCCGGGCATCGACGACCTCTCCGGCCGGGAATTCCTCGTTTCCGATGGCCGCGATTTTGCCGTTTTTGACGGCGATATTGGCCTGCAAGCTCTCAGAGGGTGAAACGATAACACCGTTTTTGATCAAAAGGTCGTATTTCATCTCTTTTCCTCCTCGTTTAGTCCATCAGCAGATTCGGCAGGAAAGTGGTGATCTGGGGAATAAAGGCCAGTATGAACAGGCCGACGATCGAGATGAGCAGGAAGGGCCCTATTTTGCTGATGATCCCGCTGAGCGAGGTATTGCTGATGCCGGCGGTGGTAAAGAGGGCCACCCCCACGGGCGGCGTCATCATGCCGATGGCAAGGTCGATGACGCAGAGCACGCCGAAATGGATCATGTCCGCGCCGATGCTCTGCATGATCGGCAGGAGGATCGGCACCGTCAGAAGAATAATCGCGGACGTTTCCATCAGGCAGCCGAGGAACAGATATAAAACCAGCACGAGAATATAAAGCATCGTCGCGTTGTCGGTCAGGGACAAAACAGACCTCGATATCATGGTCGGGACCTGCTGGGAGGTTAAGAGCCAGCCGAAGGGCTTGGCGCAGGCGATCAGCAGCATGATCATGGCCGAGCCGAGGGCCGCTTTGTAGGAAAGCTCGATCAGATCGGCAAGCTTAAGCTCCCTGTAGACGAAAAAGCCGATGATAAGCCCGTATACCACCGCTACGCACGCCGATTCGGTGGGAGTGAAAATACCCGTCATGATGCCGCCCATAATGATGATCGGCATGATCAGGGCCCAGACCGCGTCCTTAAACGCCGTAACAATCTCCCGTAGGCCTTTGCGGACGCCGGTGGGGTAATTATACTTTTTGGCCATGATAAAATTCATGACGATCAGCAAAAGCGCCAGAAAAATACCGGGGATCACGCCGCCTAAAAGCAGCTTGCCCACGGAGACGCCGGCGGTGACGCCGAACAGCACCATCGGGATGCTCGGAGGGATGATGACGCCGAGACAGCTTGCCGACGCCACGACCGCGGATGCGTAATCGCTCGAATAGCCCCGTTTTTCCATCTCCGGAATGGTCAGGCTGCCGATCGCGGCCGCCGTCGCCGGAGTGGAACCGGAAAGCGCCGCGAAAAAGGCGCAGGCGATGATCGAAACGGCCGCAAGGCCGCCGCGGATATGGCCGACCAGAACGTCGGCAAAGGCGACGACCCGCTTTGACACGCCGCCGCGGTCCATAACGGTGCCCGCCATCATAAAGAAGGGGATCGCGAGAAGCGGGAACGAGTTTACGCCGGCCACCATCTGCTGGGGAACCACCGTCATCTGGCTGCCCGATACCAGAAGGGTAGCCGCGGATGCGATGCCCAGGGAAAAGCCGACAGGTACGTTTAATACAAAGCAAAAAACCAATACCAAAACCAAAGTGGTCAGCATATTCATTCCACCCCTCTGTTTTCCGATTTGATCAGTCTGGCCGTTTTCGCAATCTCAACCGAAGCATAAAGCACGCTCAATATCCCGAAGACGAGCATAGCGAGATAGATATAGTTCATGGGCACGCGCATCGCGGGTGAAAGCTGCGTTTTTGTGATCTTCATAACGGGAATTGCAGTGTAGCCTGTATAAATTCCGAAGCTGCCGAGAAGCACAAGGACAAAAATCTGGATATACCTCTGGATTTTTTTCGGCAGATGCATCACAACCGCGTCGATTCCAATATGAATCTTTTCCTGGATACCGAGAGCGGCGGCGATAAAGCTGACCCACACAAAGATGAAGCGGACAAATTCCTCCGTCCAGGAAGGCGAATTATTGAAGCAATAGCGCATAATCACCTGATATGTCGTGACTACCACCATGAGGATCATACAGATGGCAAGCAGATATCGAAAAATTTTGGTTAATGTTTTCATTATGGGAGCTCCTAACTCTTTGTTCGTTAGCCGGATTATCATGCTCCGGCTACACGGAAGGGCAAGCATTTCCGATCCGGAATCCGATCGGCCAAAATGCCGAACCATGCATTAAGTACCCTCTGCCTCAATATGCCGAATATGGCGGAGGCCGCTGTCATTATTAATCCGAAAAACGCCGGATGGGCTGCGCCGAAAGAGTTCACAGCAGGCAAATCGCGCCGTGGGCGTTTTACCAAAAAGAGCAAAACGCCCACGATGCATCTTTGCATACGATTAAATCGTGCTGCTTAAGCATAAGAGGCAAATCCGAACCCGCCTCCGCCTTGATAAATTCGCGCTTTGCTTTGTTTAAGTCCTAGGCATACGTTGGTATGCCGTCGTCCTCCGCCGCGCCAAGCACGAATTTCCCTATGGCGGAGGTC
>DIWE01000037.1:163669-284637 GCA_002423435.1 Clostridiales bacterium UBA6114 | reverse complement strand
TTTACACAGAATGCGGGATACACCCCATTTCCAAGTGGACCCTTTGGAAATGAGGTGTTTTTGCATTTGTTTACTCAGTTTTTTAATTGCAATGGCAGTCTATTTGTTGTTCTCACTGTAAAATTCGAGAGCTTCCCCCATAAATTTTGATGCACCTTTACCGTACTTTTTATCATTGATTTTTATAAACTCAGGTCTTGAATAAAAATCCGCCATAAACCCCCAGTAGTTTTCTCCCATATCCATCTTGACGATTTTATAATGCTCTTTGACCATATCATCCATTTCTTTTACTATCTCCTGAATCTCTGTTGAGGACGGGTCTTTACTTAAATCAGATGTTATACGTTCCATTAATTGATTGGATTGAGCCAAGTAAACATCTGCATTGTCTTTTATTGTCTGATACCCTTCCATAATTGACGGCACATTATTAAGGTTATTTTTCATGGCTTCGGTGTATTTTTCGATGCTGCCGAACTCCTTTATCGCCAGTTTCGCGATTCTTATTTCATTCGATTTTATGTGTTCAATCCTTTTGCCAAATTCATCTATACCACCAAAGTATTTGACAACTTCATCCTCGTGTTCCCGCTTAAATGATTCTAATACGCCGATATATTCGCTCATATCAAATTCTTTGAAACTCATTGAGCTGCCGCCTTTCAATTTTTTCTCAATAAGAGAGATAAGTTCGTTCAGACGGTCGCGTTTCAGCGAAAGCAGCTCTTTTTGCCTATGAAGCGCCTGTACCTTGTCATATTGCGGGCTTGCCAATATCTCTCTCATATTATTCAAGGGGACGTCCAACTCTTTGAAAAAAAGGATTTGCTGCAAGGTTTCAAGGGAATCATCATCATATAGTCTGTAGCCTGCATCTGTTGTTGTACTCGGTTTTAGCAATCCGATTTTATCGTAATAATGCAACATACGCACACTGATACCCGTTAAATCCGAAATTTGTTTAATTGTTTTCACATTCGCACCTCCTATCCGTCTTGGTTTCATATTACACTATGACATAATGTCAGGGTCAATATTTTTTTTGATTTAATTTTGCATTTTTTGAGTGGAGGAATTATTATACATTAACTCGTCTGTTGATTCGCTGCTTCCTTTTTCACCCTGTGCATTTTATCCGCGGATTAAGCAAGATGCACGGTATGAAAACCCTCCTGTTGAAAGGGCAAGCATAGCGCTCGGCTATACGGCCAACCGCATTTTAGCGGGGCACTGCCCCGCCACCCCGTGGTGATGAAAAAAGCGCCGGGCACAGGCCCGGCGGCACGACACAAAGCGGGCGGACAGCCGAAACTGTCCGCCCCATCACAGGAATTAATACTCGGTTTACTTTTTGCCGTACTTAGCCCCTTTAAGTTTACCAGTGATATAAAACAGCTCTAGGAAATTTCTTGCGGCGAGGGATATTTCACGTTTTTTTGGCCAGATAATGGTGGTGCTGGATATGAGCGAAGGCTCGTCGATTATGCGGAAGGCGAGCGGCATTCCCCAAAACTGATGAAGCCATTGCTGAGGAACTATGGTAGGACCCATTCCGCTCAGGGCGCAGAGCAGAACCGTTCGCGTGTCGCCTATCCGGCCGAAGATTTTGGGCTGGAAACCGGCATGGAGGCAGGCCTCGACGATCGAATGTTCAAGACGATAGTTTATAAGCAGCGGAACGCCGTCGAGCTGATCAAGCCTGATGTTGCCCTTGGGGAACTTGTCTATTATTTCAGGGCAGGCCACCAAAACCATGGGGTGGTTGGTCAGGTTGATCGAGTTGAAGTATGCCGAGTCTATTGGCGTTCTGAGAATACCAATGTCTACCATGCCGGTCTTTACCTGGTCGAGAATCTGGGGCGTGTTGAGCACGGACACCTCATATTCTATATAAGGATACAGATTGCGAAACTCAAGAAGCTTTGACGGCAGTATCAGCGAGGAGGGAGTGGTGGTGGTGGCCAGCCGCAGTGTACCGCGAAGGCCGCTACTGTAGGTCTGGAGGTCGGAAATAGTAGCGTCCATAAGATTGAGTATCTGTGTGCATCGTTGGGCAAAAAGCTTGCCGGCGTCAGTCAGGCGAAAACTCCTGGTATTTCTTTCCGCGAGCACCACGTCAAGCTCATTTTCAAGCTGCTGAAGCTGAGCGCTCAAATACGGCTGCGGGATGTGCAGACGCTCCGCCGCTCTGGTGATATTGGATTCCTCGGCTATCGCCAAAAAGTACAGTAATTGCTTTTTATTCATATGAGCGACCCTTTGCAGCTATATTTATATTTAAAAACTTATAAGTGTTGTTCATAATAAAGTATTTCACAAAACATTATAGTAGATATATAATCAAAATGCAACAAAGGAGGGTTATTTAATGGAGAAGAAAAAAGTGTTGGTTATAAGCGCGCACGCGGTTGATTTTGTTTGGCGTGCCGGCGGAACTATCGGGCAGTATTCCCATAACGGCTATCCTGTCAAAATTATCGACATGACGCTGGGTCAGCGCGGAGAGTCCGACAATCTGTGGAAACAGAACCCCAACTATACGGAGGCCGAGGTCAAGGAAATCCGCCGCCAAGAGGCCCAAAATGCCGCCAACGCGCTTGGCGCCGAGATACAGTTTTATGATTTGGACGACCATCTTCTCGTCTTTGACAGAGACACCATCATGCGTCTGGCATCCGATATTCGTGATTTCCAGCCGGATATAGTACTGACCCATTCTGTTTATGATCCGCTCAATCCGGATCATGACAACGTCCACAAGGCCACGCTTGCTGCGCTGCGCAGTGCTAACGTTATAGGGACCTTCCCGGACAGGCCGCCCACAAAGCAGGTGGAGATATTCACCTTCGAGCCTGATCAGCCTGACCTGAGCAGGTTTATTCCAGACACCATTATCGACATTACCGATGTTTGGGACATCAAGCTCGAGGCAATGAAGCAGGTTCCCACGCAGTCTTTTATGGTCGCCACATACGGTATGCGTACCGAGCATCGCGGAACGCTGGCGTCCAGAGTGCGCAAGGGCATCAAATACGCCGAGGTGTTTGTGCGCATAACCCCGTACGTCGGCAAGTTCTTTAACTGATTTTTTCGGCTTAAGCATGACATACTTGACGCAAACGGCGCGAATGATCCCGATAAGCGGCATGCATATGCCCGGCGTGTCCACGACGGTAACTGGAGAGCCGGCATGTCTTTTTGTTGAAAAGATGAGAGACACCGGTGGGCACTTCAAGGTTCTCACGATCATGAATCCGTGCGCGATGGATATGGTCAACTGGGAGAAGTTTGGTAGTTAATGGAAGGAGGTGGGATGACCAATATGCGGGAGCCGCGGTTTCCAGCAGCATCCGGCTAGTACAAGCACTGTTATAAAAATTAATTTTAATGGAGGGAAAAAAATGAAGAAGCTGTTATTCATCGTATTGGCCTTTACCATGGTATTCAGCATGGCAGCCTGCAGTAAGACTGAGCCCACCACCCCAACGGCCCCAACAGCCCCTGCGGCTGGTGCGGATGCGGGTCCCGCCGCTCCTGACGGTTATCCCGGCGGCAAAAATATCAACATCATAGTTGGTTACGGCGCCGGCGGTGCGTCTGACGTTTGTGCCCGTACCCTCGTTCCCTACCTGGAAGATATACTTGGCACGACGGTCACCGTCATCAATAAGCCCGGCTCCGGTTCGTGGATTGCATGGAAAGAAGTTATGGCTATGAAGCCCGACGGCTACAACCTGACCTTCGTCAATACCGGCATGAGTACCACCAGGCTTAACCCCGAGGCTCCGTATGAAGAGGATATAACCGATCTGGAAGTTCTTGCCGGACAGTGCTCCGACAACAACGTTCTCGGCATCAACCCCAAAGACACCCGCTTCAACGATCTTGCCTCCCTTATCGAGTATGCGAAGACCAACGAGGTTACTTATGTCGTTACGGGCGTCGGCACAGAGGACCAGATAGCCGTTGAGAAGATCAACGTTGCTCTCGGCACCAAATTTGTTCCCGTTATCATGAGCAACGGCACCGTCGAGGGTCTTACCGCTGTTATGGGCGGCCACGTGGATGTTATCTCCTGTAACTGTAGCGAGATCATCACCTACAATGCCAATAATGAAATCAAGGCCATCTGCTATTTTGGAGAAGAGCGCTCGGTGTTCCTGCCCGACGTTCCCACCTTTGAAGAGGTCGGCGGAATCCTTATCGACTCCTTCAGCGCCAGAGGATTTGCTATGCCTGCGGGCGGCGATCCCGAGCTGGTTGAGTACCTCAGCGCCGCATTTGAAGAGGCTATGAGCCATCCTGACTACATCGCTGACATGTCCAAGATGTATCTCGATGCGGTTTACATGTCCCCCGATGAGTTGCTCAGAAAGACCGACGTTTGTGTCAGCAACCTCGAGCAGGTTGCCGATCGTATAGGCTGGTAAATACAACGCTCTCCCTGATATAGCGGGATAATCAGCACTGTCCTATGATTCTAATTTCGGATGAATTGCCGCTGAAAAAGCGGTGGTTCATCTGGAATATTGAGGTGATGTAGTTGACGACCAAAAAGAAACTGCACGTGGACGTATACATAGCCATAATCTTTCTGCTGTTCAGCGGCTTTATGTTCGCGCTGACGTTTGGCATGTCTGTGTCGGCCGGAAGATATGCCCGCCTGGTTACAGGCGTTGCGATGGCGTTGGCCATTATGTATCTGTTCAGCGGAATAAGAAAAAGCATAATAGATAATAAAGCCACCTCCAAAGCCGACGCGTTCAAAGGACCGCAGTTAGATGACAATGAGTTTTCATGGAGGCTGTTTAAGGGGCCGCTTATTGTGTTCCTTATCATGGTTGTCTATGTCTTTCTCATGAACTATATCCACTTTTTCCCGGCGACCATCCTGTTTGTGCCGGGCCTAATGTGGTATTTGGGAGTGCGCTCCTGGAAAACTCTTCTTTTAACAACCGCCGGCATAAATTTGTTCATATACCTTCTGTTCATTGTAGAACTCAATGTGCAGTTGCCGTAGAGAGTGGAAAGTGAGAGCTTGATATGGAAATATTATCTGAATTAATATCGTTAGACGTACTTATCGCACTTCTGGTGGGCACGATCGGCGGTATGGTAATAGGTGCGCTGCCCGGGCTGAGTGCCAACATGGGCGTTGCTCTGCTGCTTCCGGTTACTTACGGCATGGAGCCAATTTCGGCGCTGGTCATGCTTGCTGCCACATATACTTCAGCCATTTTCGGCGGTTCTTTTACCGCAATTTTGATACACACGCCCGGAACCCCGTCTTCCGCCAGCACAGCGAGAGACGGGTATGAGATGACGCTGCAGGGCAGAGGCCTTGAGGCCATCGGTCTTTCCACCGTCAGCTCGGTGTTCGGCGGCGTTTTCAGCGCGGTCATGCTGCTCCTGATAGCCCCGCCGCTTGCGAGAATGGCTCTTAATTTCAGCGCACCCGAAAACTTCTGGATCGCCATATTCGGACTTACCATCATAGGAAGTCTGGCTGGCGGCGATCTGCTGAAAGGCTTTATCTCCGGCGCGTTCGGTCTCATTCTTTCGGCCATCGGCCTGGAGCAGAGTACCGCCACGATGAGATATACATTTGGAATTATTGAGCTTCAGGCGGGAATCCCACTTATACCGACCATGATAGGCCTTTTCTCCATATCCCAGATAATGATACAGGCCGAGCGTATCAGCAAGGGGGAAGGAATGGGCAAAGGCCAAATCACTACGGACGGCATAAAGTTCGGCAAGAAGTTTTTTCCGACGTTCAAGGAATACATGGGACATCTTGTTAATCTCATAAGGTCCGCCGTCCTTGGTCTTCTTATCGGTATCCTGCCGGGTGCGGGGGGGGATATAGGATGCTGGGTCGGATATAACGAGGCCAAGCGTTTTTCCAAGCATCCCGAGAAGTTCGGACACGGCTCCGAGGAAGGCGTCGTCGCCAGCGAGACGGCCAACAACGCCGTTACAGGCGGTTCGTTTATTCCACTGTTTGCCCTTGGCATACCCGGAAGCGGCACCGCAGCTATAATGCTCGGAGCCATGACGATACACGGTCTTACTCCGGGTATGCAGCTGTTCACGAGAAACACCAATATTATCTATCCTATTATCATAGGATTCCTGGTGGCCAACATCCTGATGGGCATAATCGGTTGGGTTGTTGCAAAGCAGGCGGTGAAGATAACCAATATACCGATGAACATCCTTACCCCGCTCATCGTTGTTCTGGCTCTTGTAGGCGCCTATGCAATCAATTTCAGGATGTTCGATCTGACGCTCATGCTTATATTCGGCATAATCGGATATTTCATGAGAAAGTTCAATTTCCCAACGGCTCCGATAGTCCTCGCGCTCATTCTGGGGCCGATGGCGGAAAACTCGCTTTATAGCATCACAGGAATGGCCAGAAACCAGAATCTGCTGATCTACTTCCTCGGCAGGCCCATCTGTGTGGTGTTCATAGTGCTCGCCATTCTGGCTATCTTTGCGCCGATCTTTATGAAGAGAGTCAGAAAAGAAAAAGTGGAAACTCTGAGCGAAGACGATTGATTGAAAGGTAGAATAAAAAGTTGATTATTGATACTTTGGAAAATTGCCGCTATTACACCGGTATTGGCGAGCGGTTTGTGGCGGCATTCGATTTTTTAGCCGAAAACGCGGCGACTTTGGCCGTTGGGCGGCATGTTATCATACCCGGAGAGGTATATGTAAACGTAAGAGAATACGATATTGCCGAAGGTGAAGAGATTAGACTCGAGGCCCATCGCCGTTACGCCGACATCCAGTGCGTGCTCGAGGGCGTTGAGATCATTGGCTACCGGCAGGNNGGAGGGCGCCGAGCCCGCCACGGAATACGACGAGCAGGCCGACCTGATCTTTTACAGAGACGGGTGGGAGCCCATTTGCATGCCCACGGGAAAGTTCGCCGTGTTGTTCCCTGGAGACGGACACGCGGTCAAAATCTCCCCGCCCGGTGGCGCGCACGTCAAAAAGGCAATAGTCAAGGTGCTTCTTGATTAATTTTTACTGACAGGAGGAAAAATATGTCTAACGTGGGTTTCAGAATCAAGACACATATCGACAGACCCGACAAAAAGCTCGTCAAGCTGTTCAGCGGTATGCCGGTGGCCAATATAGACGACTGTATGAACAGAACAGCCTGCCTTGATTCAGGATTGAGACCGTATAACAAAAGCAAGCTTTTGGGATGCGCACTCACCGTACGCTGCACGAGCGGCGATAATCTGATGATGCACAAGGCTCTCGATATGGCACAGCCGGGAGATATTATTATAGTTTCGAGCGAGGGCGCGCAACTGCGCGCTACCTGCGGAGAAATTATGGTAAGATATGCCATGAGCCGCGGCATCGCGGGGTTCATTATTGACGGCTGCATAAGAGACGCCGACGAGATAGCCGAGATAGACTTCCCTGTTTATGCAAGAGGGGCGATACCGAACGGCCCGTACAAAAATGGCCCAGGTGAGATCGGATTCCCGATTGCGATAGGCGGAGTCGTCATCAATCCCGGTGACATTCTGGTTGGAGACGGGGACGGCATAGCGGTAATTAATCCGGCCGACGCCGAGGAGCTTGCCGCCGAGACCAAAAAGGTAACTGCAAAGGAAACCAAGATCATGGCGGACGTGACCGCCGGCAAAGGCATGGATCGTGCGTGGGTGGACAAAGCACTGGAAGAGAAAAGCTGCGTATTTGTCGATTAGGCAAAACCGTAAAAGGGAGACGAAAACTGTTATGAGCGCTGAAAGAGAATATAAATATCTGACAAAAAGGCCCAAGAAGGAAACGATCGAAAAATATTACAAGGTTTCGACCTGTATGGTATCGGATGCGCTGGATAAACTGGGGCTGTCCGCCGGAATATACGGCATTGTTCCTATGTATGACAAGTGCAAAAAGATCGTCGGCCCGGCCATAACCATGAAGATAATCGCTTCAGGAACCAACAACCCTCCGGGACATATGGGTTCCGACCCTCTGTTCGTTGCAGAGCCGGGCGACATTCTGGTATATGACAATGCCGGCCGTCCCGGCGAGAACTGCTGGGGAGATATAGTAACATGGTCCGCCATACAAAAGGGCATTATCGGAACGGTCGCCGACGGCGCCGTGCGCGATCTCGGAGAGGTGCGCGAGGCCGATTATCCGATTTATGCGCGCAGCCGTACCCCGCTTACCGCCCGCGGACGTACGGTTCAGGGAGACTACAACTGCACCATCAGAATCGGCGATGTTCAGTGCAACCCCGGCGACCTTGTCATCGCGGACGTCAACGGCGTGTGCATAATTCCGTGTGATAGGGCGGACGAAGTGCTTGAAGCGGCACTTGACATCCTTGAGAAAGAAACCGCTATGATCGAAGAAATCAAAAAGGGTATTTCTTTCCTTGAAGTTGACAAGAAATCCGGTTACGACAAGCTTCTTGAAAAGAAGTAAGGATTGAAAGGATCTGGCTATGGGAATGAAACTGACACCCCATGAACAGGACATACTTGATGGAAAGCACGGCTGGCCTGCGCAGAAGGGTATGGAAATTCTGTACCGGATGGGCGAGATATACGGCGCGGAGCGGATGCTGCCGGTAAGTAACGTCCATATGGTCAACGCGTCGGTGTACCTCGCGGGCAAAGCGGCCGTAAAGCTCGCCGAGCAGATGCTCGAGCGGGGCGCGCATTTTGTGACAAAGACCACGCTCAATCCCGCTTCCGTAGACCTCGATCGCTGGAGAGAATACGGCTTTACCGAGAATATTTACAAACAGCAGAAGCATCTTACCGATATTTACACGAATATGGGCGCCATACCGGTGCATTGCTGCTCTCCGTATCTGGTGGGCCAAGTGCCTAAATTCGGAGAACACTGCTGCTGGGGCGAGTCCTCTGCGGTTATTTATGCAAACTCAGTTATTGGAGCGCGCACAAACAGAAACGGCGGGCCACTGGCTCTGTCCGCATCGCTCACGGGCGTGGTGCCGGAGTACGGCTATCACCTTGATGAAAACCGCTATGGGCAGTTAATTGTGGAGGTCAAGGCCTCGCTTTCCGAGGTGTATGCATACGGCGTGCTTGGCATCCACATAGGCGAAATGGTGAGCGACGGCGTGCCAGTGTTCACAGGAATACCGAGCGACGTAAGTCAGGACGCCCTCAAACAGCTGGGTTCCTCGCTGGCAACGACCGGAGCTGTCGCGCTGTTCCATGTGGTCGGAGTAACTCCGGAGGCTCCGACACTGGAAGCCGCCTTCGGTCCCAATAAGTCGACGCGCACTATCGTTGTCACGGACAAGGATCTGGCCGAGACGGCGGAAAAGCTCAAAGCCGGCATGAAGGATTCCTTCTCACTGGTATATGTCGGTTGTCCTCACGCTTCCATACATGAGATAGAGGAAATCGCGAAGCTTCTGGACGGCAAAAAAATAAAGCCGGGCATGGAGTTCTGGATACAGACTGGGCAGCCCATCAAGGCTCTGGCGGAAAGATGCGGATACGCATCGGTTCTGGAGAAAGCTGGCGCGTGGCTGATAGTCGACACATGCCCGTCACACTGCTTTGTGCCTGAATACAGGGCGTCTAAGAAATATGAGCGCATGATCACGAATTCCCCCAAGATGGCTCATTACGGCTGGAACATGGGCAGGATTCCCACCGCGGTATACAGTGTGAATGACTGTATCAAAGCCGCGCTAACCGGCGAAGTGTAAGATGGAGGCGGAGATATGGAAACAATCTTAAAAGGCCGCACGATAGTAAAGGGCGTTATCGAAGGTGAAGCGCTGGTTTCTGAAAAGCCGGTGTGTTTTGTCGGCGGGATAGACACCCAGACGGGAGATTTCATAGAGCATGATCATCCGCTGACCGGAGTCAATCTTAAGGGCAAGATTATGGTCTATCCCACCGGCAAGGGTTCAACCGGCGGAGCATACGTGCTTTACGAGGCCTCCTGCAACGGAGTCGCGCCCGCGGCTATCATAAACAACAAAATCGAGCAGATAACCGTTGTGGGGGCTATTTTGGGAGAAATCCCCATGATGGACACAGTGCAGCCTGATCCCGTGGCCGCTATCAAAACCGGCGACTGGCTCAGGGTGAACGCCACCAATGGCGTAATAACGATTTTAAAACGCAAAGAAGCCTGACGCCCTTATATATGCCGTCTGGACTGGCGGCCCCTGCTCCGGAGAGCCCTTTGAGGACGGCAGGCGATCTGTGTATTTAGGTTTTGAGAGGAGATCTGTTATGGCTAATGAAACTGTAAAACTCGGAGAGTATTTGGCCGGTCTCAAATATGAGATGCTCCCGCCCGAGGTAATCTGGGAAGTAAAAAGGAGACTGGCAGACGTCATTGGCATTGGCGTATATACTTCCCGTGGCGCGGTGACAGACAAAATAGTCAAATATGTAAGCGAAACCGCTCCCGTCGGGACGAGCACGATATGGTGCAGCGGGGTTAAGCTCGCGCCAGCTTACGCGGCCATGGCGAACACCTGCCGCATTTTCTACGAAGAGCTTGACGATGTTCATCGCACTTCGCACACCCATCCCGCNNTCGGCGAGACGCTGGGCAATAGCGGCAAGGACATCATAACGGCGGTCGTCGGCGGATATGAATCCGTAGCCAGAGTCGGGCTCAGCGTCAGCCCCTCGATATTTGTCGACCGCACATGCATACCCTGTGCGATACTCGGAAGCTTCGGGGGCGCCACCGTGTCCGGCATACTGAAGGGCTTCGGCGCGCAACAGCACACCGGTCTTCTTGCGTCCGCGTCCTTCCTGACTCCAATGATGCCTGTTGAGAGCTATATCAAGGGCACCTCCATTAAAGAGTTCTCGATGGGCTGGTGCAACCTCGTGGGTGTTACCGCTTCTGAGATGATGGAATACGGCTTCCAGGGCTCGCCCATGGCGCTTGAGAGCCCGTTCGGATTCTGCAACAACGCCTGCGCCGAGTATCATCTTGACCGTCTGACGGAGAAGATGGGCAAGGGATACGCGATAATGGATTCCGGCATCAAGCCTTATGCGCACTGCCGTCAGCACCATTCCGCCATCGACTGCATGTTGGAGCTGCGCCGGAAGTACAATCTTGACTCCAAGGCCGGGGAAATCGAGCATGTGCTCGTGCGCACTTACAATCCCGCAATCCGGGGCAAGAACAAGGAGTTCCCGACGATCTCCGCAGCCAAGTACAGCACTCCCTTCGCGCTGTCTGTAAGCGTTCTGTTCGGAGACGCATGGATTGGTCAGTACACGCAGGAAAACCTGGTAAATCCCGACGTCATCAACCTCGCTCAGAAAGTGGACGTTGTGCTTGACCCGGAGCTCGACGCGCTGTACGACGAGAAGTGGCCGGCCATAGTTGAAGTAGAGATGAAGAATGGAGAGAAATACTCCGCGCGTCACGACCTCATGAAGGGCGAGCCCGAATTTCCGCTCAGCGACGAGGATCTGTTCAAGAAATATTACTCCCTGGCTACCATCGCCGTGTCCGGAGAGCGCGCTCAACGCATTTGGGATATGATTTTCGAGCTTGAGAAGCTCGACGATATCAACGTTCTTACCAAAGAACTTTTCTGAGCAAGTCTGAGACGACTCAAGGAGGTACGCCAAAATGGCGCCGAAAGTTTTATATCACGAAATAGACAAAATAAGCGCTCCCGGAAAGAACTTTCTCGAGAGCAGAGGCTATGAAATGAAGCTCGGGCGCGGTATAGATATTTCGCTTATAAAAGAGGATATCGCGGACTGCGACGCGGTCATAGTGCGCTTTGGCACGATCAACGAAGAGGTCATGCTGGCGGCGAAAAACCTCAAGGTGATCGCAAAGCACGGCGTCGGAGTCGAGAGAATCGATCTTGATGCGGCGCGGCGCCTCGGCATACGCGTCGTGAACGCCCCATCTGGCAATACGATTTCGGTTGTCGAGCAGACGATCATGCTTATTCTGTGCTGCGCGAAAAGGCTTCCCGAAATCCAGCGGCTGTGCAAGGCGAGTGATGAGAAGGCGATATCCAACTTCAAGTCGCGCGAGGTGTACGGCAAGACCTTAGGACTTATAGGCTGCGGAAACATAGGCTCAAAGCTCGCCAAGGCAGCGGTCAGCGCGTTAGACATGCGGGTGCTGGCGTACGATCCGTTCCTAAAGCCCGAGAAGGCTCCAGACTATATTACTCTCACCGCCGACAGAGACAAGGTGATCCGGGAGGCCGACTTCCTGAGCCTGCATCTCCCGATCAACTCACAAACCAGAGGGTCGATAAGCAACAAGGAATTCGCAATGATGAAAAACTCGGCATTTCTGATCAATGCGGCGCGCGGCGCGATAGTAGACGAGCTTGCGCTGATAAAGGCCCTTGATAGCGGCGAAATTGCCGGGGCCGGGCTTGACTGCACGATGGACGAGCCTCCGTTGCCCGACAATCCTCTGCAGAAGATGGAGAACGTCGTTTTGACGCCGCATGTCTCCGCGTATACGATTGAGGCTCTGGAGCGCGTATGCCTTCATGCCGCCCAAGGAATAGATTCCGTGCTTTCAGGCAAAGAGCCCGAGTGGCCCGTGGTGTAATATCCGCGCGTCGGTTGCTTCAGCGCGCATGTCGTGCTTCAAAGACGATGTGTGCAAAACCGGCATCAGCGCCGTCGGAGACGGCAGGGAGGCGCTTTTGTCCGCCCCTGGAGGAGCATCCCGGGGTCCCCAATAAAATTTATAAGGCTGTCCAAGCTTTCGACAGCCGCAAACCACCCATTTTATGTGGGTGGTTTTTTGCGTTTACACGACTTTGTGAATGCAAAAATTCAGGTGTTTAATGGGGGATTTTGAATGATGGTTCCCGCGTTCTAAAAATGGACAAAGCCTCATACATTTTAGTGGAAGGTGAAAAGACGTGCAGGAAGATTACTTCGCATCCCGGCTCAAATCCGCATCGGATGTTCTGCCGCCCGCGTATCGGATCGCTCTGGAGACGCTCGGTGCGAAGACGCGCTGCGATATCTCGGAGCTGAGGCTCCGCACAGGCCGGTCCTTTTCGGCGCTTTGCTCCGGCGGGGAAATGCCGGTGTGCGCCCGGGACGGAAGAGCGCTGCCGGTGACGAAAGAGGACATCCTTTACGTTCTGGACAGGGCAACCCAGTCGTCGATCCACTCCTATGCCAACACGCTGAAAAACGGGTTTGTCACAATCAGCGGCGGCCACCGGATCGGAATCTGCGGCAGCGCCATTGTAAAGGACGGCGAGGTCGTGGGGTTTAAGGACTATTCGTCGCTGTCGATCCGGGTCGCAAAGGAAATCAAGGGAATTTCGGAAGAGCTTGTCCGTCAGATCAGAAACGGCGGCGAATTCCGCGGCACGCTGATCGCATCTATGCCGGGCGTCGGCAAGACGACGCTCCTCCGGGACATGATCAGAGTGCTTTCGAAAACCTACCGGGTCGGAGTCGCGGACGAGCGTTCCGAGCTCGCGGGCACCTTCAGAGGCCGCCCGCAGTTCGATCTCGGAGAACAGACCGACGTTATAGACTCCTGTCCGAAGGACGTGGCCATAATGATCCTGATCCGCACGATGAACCCGCAGATTGTCGCTCTCGACGAAATCACGATGAAGGAGGACACGCAGGCGCTGCTCGGCGCGTTAAACTGCGGAGTGATACCTCTTGCGACGGCGCACGCCGAAGATATTCGCGACGTCCGGGAAAAGCCGATGTACCGCACGCTGATCGAGTCGGGCGCCTTTCGGAATCTTGTTTTTATCAGAAGGAGCGGTGACGAGCGCCAATATGAGCTTTTCAGACTGAAAGAGGGAGATTATGCTTAGGGCAATCGGCGCGATCCTAATTATCCTTGCCTGCGCGTCGTTCGGGTTTCTGGCCGAACGGAGGCTGTCGCTGCGAATCCGCGCACTCTCGAGCATCCTGCCTGCGCTTGAAATTCTGAAGGCGGAAATCGGAAATCTTCTGACCCCGATTCCGGAGGCGTTTTTGTTCCTGTCCTGCAACGCCGCCGCTCCGGCGTCCGCCCTTTTTTCGGAAACCTATGAGGCTCTCGCAAAAGGCGGCGAATCCTTTGCAGACGCTTTTTCCGGAGTGCTCAGGGAAAAGGCCGCAAAGTCCGGGTTTTACCCGGAGGACGCGGCGGTATTAAACGAGCTTTCGCCGGTACTTGGGCGCTACGGCGCGGAAGAGCAGAGCGCGAAGCTTAAGCAGGTGATCTGCCGTCTGGAAGAGGCGAGGACGAAAGCCTGCGAGGACCACGACCAGCGCGGCAGGCTTTATAAAACAATGGGAATTATGCTCGGCATCGTACTGGTGCTGGTTACGTTATAGGAGGAAGTTTATGCAGGTGGATTTGATTTTCAAGGTTGCCGCAATCGGGATTGTCGTCGCTGTCCTAAACCAGCTTCTGATCCGTTCCGGCAGGGAGGAACAGGCGCTGATGACGACGCTTGCGGGGCTGATCGTCGTTTTGATGATCCTTTTGCAGGAAATCAACCGGCTTTTTACCTATATCAAGACCGTGTTCGGGTTTTGAGCGATGGATGGCCTTGTAAGACTGATTCCGGTTGCGGTCCTTTCGGCGGTTCTGGCGCTGATCGTGAAAAAGGACAATCCCCTGACCGCGTTTCTGATCTCGCTCGCGGCCGTGACATTGATGCTCATTTCGCTCCTTTCGGAGATTCAGACGGTGACAGCGTTTTTGAGGGAGATGAGCGGATACTCGTCGCTTAAAAACGAGACGATCCTGCCGCTTATTAAAATCGTCGGGGTCTCGATTGTGACCGGCATCGCGTCGCAGCTTTGCAAGGACGCAAACGAGGGCACGCTCTCATACGCGGCCGAGCTTCTGGGCGTGATCTCGGCGGTTTTGATCGCCCTCCCGCTTTTTACGCAGGTATTGTCGCTGATTTTATCCCTCGTCTGATGCCGATGTTTAAAAAAATGGAGAATGAAAATGAAACAGTTCCTGATTATCGCGCTATTTCTGCTTTTTCTGTTTATGCTGTTTTCCATGGAAGCGGCGGCGGCCTTCACCGAAGAGCAGGCGAAAGCCGCCGGCGTCGAGGACCTTTCACGCGCGCTTCCGGAAAGCGCGAGACGGGAGATGAGCTCGATCGACGTCTCCGACGGCGTCGATCTTGAGGAGTCGTTCGGAAAGCTCCTTGAAAGCGCGAACTCCAGGCTCCCAAACGTGTTCCGGACGGCGATCTCCACCGCCTTTTCGCTTTTTGCGATCGCGTCGCTGTGCGGTGTCTGCGGCAGCGTCCTTTCGGCGGGCTCCCTTGGCGGCGGTCCGACGAACTACGTAAACTTGGCCGGTGCCGCGGCGATCACGCTCGCGTCGGTCGGCAATGTCCGGTCGATGCTCGGGCTTTGCTCGACGGCAATCTCGGACGTGTCGGTGTTTTCCAAGGTGCTGATGCCGGCCGTCGCGACGTCGGCCGCGATGGCGGGAATGCCCGCCTCGGGCGGCGCGCAGTGCTTTGCGACGATGCTTTTTTCCCAAATTTTCATAACCGTCATAAACCGTGTCATATTGCCGCTTGTCTATGCGTATATTGCGTTAATAGCAGCTAATGCCGCGCTGTCGAACGACCTTTTGAAAAAAAGCGCCGATTTTGTCAAATGGCTGTGCACCACAGCGCTGAAGCTGATTCTCACGGTGTTTGTCGCTTATATCGGTATCAGCGGCGCCGTCGCCGGAAGCGCCGACGCCTTCGCCGTTAAAACGCTGAAATTCGCCGTGTCGGGCGCGCTTCCCGTCGTCGGGTCGATTGTCGGCGACGCTTCCGAGAGCATGATCGCCGGGGCGGGAATCCTGAAAAACTCGATCGGCATCTACGGTATGCTTGCGATTCTTGCGATCTGCCTGACGCCGCTGATCCTGACCGGAGTCCACTATCTGATCTACAAGGCCGCGGCTGCGCTCTCCGCTCCCGTGTGCAGCAAGGAGCTCGGCGATCTGATGGACGGAATCGGGGGAAGCTTTGGTCTGGCCTTCGGGATGCTCGGCGGTTGCCTGCTGCTCTTTTGCATATCGCTGATCATGGCGATCGCCTTCTTAAAGCCCGTATGACCGGCACGATCGGCGGAATGATCTGTGCGGTAACCGCCACCGCGATCATCGCATCCATCGCCTCGTCGCTTGCAAGGACGAAGGCGATGAAGGAAATCACGCGCATTGCGGGCTCGCTTGTTCTGATTCTTGCCATCCTGACCCCCCTTGCCGGAAAGGGCGACGGAATCGGCGTCTCCCTGCCCGGATCGGCGCTTAAGAGGGAGATCGGGGAGATCACGCAGACAGGGGTAAAAAAGCAGCAGACGCTCATAAAAAGCGCAGTCGCCGCTCAGATGTCCGAATACATAGAGGAAAAGGCGCAGTCTTTATATCAGATTAAATGCAGCGTAACCTTCAAGGCAGTGATCGACGAAAACGACGTTTTTCAGATCGAGTCGGCAACGATCCTATACCCGGAAAAACCGACGGAAGACCAGGCCCGAAAAATCGGCGCGCTGATTGCGCAGGAATGCGGCGTGCCGGTTTCAAGCCAGGAGCATAAAGGCAGGTGAAAAGGAACGTGACGGTCAAAATAAAGCCGGTGCTGGAACTTGCGATGAAATATAAATACGCGGCCCTGATTCTTCTTTTTGGGCTCGTTCTGATGCTTCTGCCGTCGGGAGGGACGAAAAAGGAAACGCCGCAGCCAAAGTCAGAAAATCAGTCTTCCGCGTTTGATCTGCAGGCGGAGGAAAAAAGGCTGGAAGAGCTGTTTACCTCCATTGACGGCGTGGGAAGGGTAAAGGTCGCCCTTACCTTAAAATCGGGTGCGGAGTCGGTTTACGCGCTCGATAAAAGCGAAAGCCTGCGCGACGGAGGAGGGGGCGCTGGCACATCCTACGAAAAGGACAGCGACTCGAGGCCGATGGTCTTATCATCGGACTCGGGAGGCGAGGTCCCGCTGACCATCAAGGAGTATTATCCGGAATTCCGGGGAGCCCTCGTCGTATGCGACGGAGCGGACAATCCGAATATCATGCTTGCAATCACGGAGGCGATCCGTTCTCTCACCGGAATTACGTCTGATAATATAACTGTCATTAAAATGAAAAATTAAGGAGGATATGGAACATGGTCATAAAGAAAGGCAGTGCGGTCGGCGCGGTCGTTGTCCTGATGCTTTGTGTGGCCGTCTACTTAAACTGGAGTTATACGCGGACTCCCGAGGAGGATTTGTCTGTGGCGAGCGACGCCGAGGCGGGGAAGATCCTGGGCCAAGCGCAGCTTGTGGAAAGCCCGGATGCGAGTGAGGACTCCACAGGTTCGGAGGCGGCCGATGAGAACCCCTCGGCGGCCGAGGACGACAGCGGCTATTTTGCCCGCGCGCGGCTTACCAGACAGCGCGCGCGCGACGAGGCGATGAGCATCTTAAAGGAGACGGCGGCCGATGAAAAGGTGGATGCGCAGAGCCGCGACAAAGCGGCGGCCGACCTTTCGGCGATGGCGGCGGCAGCCGTCCGCGAATCCAGGATCGAAAACCTGATCGTCGCAAAGGGATACCAGGACTGCGTGGTGTCGATCAGCGACAATAAGGTCACCGTCGTCGTTAAATCGCCGGCCGACGGCCTTAAGGATCAGGACGCTGCCAAAATCCAGGATATCGTGATGGATGAGGCGTCGGTGAGCGCCGACCAGATCAAAATCATCGAGACCCACTGATTAAGCTTTAGACCTCTCCGATCACATATTCTTAAAAAATGACTTTTATTTTTCATGAAAATGTGTTAGAATCCGTGTGAGAGAGGTGGAACATATGGCCGATAACAAAGATTATTGGGCGTCAGTCCAGGAACAGGGAAGCGTCCGGATTTCCGAGGATGTGATCGCGTCGATTGCGGCCCTTGCCGCGAGCGAGGTCGGCGGGGTAAGCTCCCTTTCGTCGGGTTTCGGTTCCGATATCGCCGAGCTTCTCGGGAAAAGAAATTTGTCCAAAGGGGTAAAAATACAGTTTTCAGGCGACGAGGTTTCCATTGATATTTATCTCCTGATCAAATATGGCCATGTCATCTGCGAGGTCGCGGGCAAGGTCCAGGAGAGCGTCATCACGGCGGTTGAATCCATGACCGGCCTTCGCGTGAAAGAGGCAAATATCCATGTCACCGGTATCTCCTTTGACCGCGAGGCGGACTCAAAGCAGAAGGCTTAAACCGGAAAAACGCCCCTTTATGTATCCTCGAAAGGGCGCTTATGCCGGTATCCCTTGTGTTTCATTATCGAAAACGTTGTCGTTCTGACAAAGGACGGGAAAAATCCATTTTTCCCGCCCTTTTTTGTGTGCATCCGTATTTTTCCGCGCAGGCTTACCCATAATACGGGCGCAGGGATTTTTCGAACAAAGCCCGGATTCCTTTTCAGATAAGGGTTTCTTTTTTTGCCGCACGTGTGTATAATTGACTGGGATATTCAATAAATACCAAAAATACCAAAAGGACAGGTGCCGATGAGCAGAAGAACGGCGCGGGAGATGGCCCTGCACAATATTTTCTCCATGAGCTTCACGGAAAAGGACGCGGAGTCGACGATAAGCGATTATCTGTCGGAGGAATTTCTGCGCTCGCTCGCCGCGGAGCATGAAAATTTCAGGGACGGGCTTCCCGAGGCGCAGCTTGCGTATCTCAACGAGGTGGTTACAGGCGTCGACCGCCATCTGGCCGAGCTTGACGCCTATATCGAGAAGTATACCAAGGGCTGGAACTTTAACCGCATCTCCCGTATCTCCGTCTGTATTATGCGCATCTCGATGTATGAAATGCTCTATATGCCCGGCATCCCGGATTCGGCCTCGATCAACGAGGCGGTCGAGCTCGCAAAGGCGTACGACTCGCCGGAAGCCGCCTCCTTCATAAACGGTGTCCTCGGCACCTTCTACCGCGAGGAGCGCCCGAAATGAGCGCAGTCCTCGGCTTTGACACGAGCAACTACAAAACGTCGGTCGCCGTATATGAGGAAGGGGACGCCTTCCTTTCAGACGGCCGGTTCCTGGAGGTGCGGCCGGGGGAGCGGGGGCTTCGGCAAAACGACGCTCTGTTTCTGCACGTAAAAGCGCTGCCCGAGGTTGCAAAGCCCATGTTTGAGCGATACGGCTCCTTCGCCGCCGTCGGCGCATCGTACGCGCCGAGGCGAAATGAGGGCTCGTACATGCCCTGCTTTCTCGCGGGCGTCACGGCGGGGCGCATGACGGCCGACGCCCTCCACGTTCCGTTTTTCGCCTTTTCGCACCAGGAGGGCCATATTGCCTCCGCGGTGCTCACTTCCGGCCGAAGGGACCTCTTAAACGCCGGGTTTCTCGCATGGCATCTTTCGGGCGGGACAAGCGAGCTTCTCCTGGTCGGGCCGCACCCGGAGCATATTTTTGACGTGTCCGTAATCGGCGGGACAAAGGATCTTTCCGCCGGACAGCTCATCGACCGCGCGGGCGTCCTTCTCGGGCTTTCGTTTCCGGCCGGCCCGGCGCTGGACAGGCTGTCGGGGGAAGCCTCTCTGAAAATGAGCATGCGGCCGAAGCCGGACGGCTCCTTCTTTTCCCTTTCCGGGGCTGAAAACAAGGCAAGAGAGCTGATCGAAAAAAATACATCCCCCGGGGAGGTCGCGTATTTCGTCGTGCGCACCGTCGCAAATGCCGTGGCCGAGGCGACGGAGAAGGCGCTTTTGACACACCGCCTTCCGGTCCTCTGCTCCGGCGGGGTCATGGCAAACAGCCTGATCCGAAGGGAGCTTTCGGGCCTTGGCGCGATTTTTGCCCCTGCGGAGTTTTCAGGAGACAACGCCCTCGGCACCGCGTTTCTCGCATCGCTGAAGCTTGGCGGCCGGATCTCTGAGCAGGCCACTTAAGCGGTATGAATCCGATGCGCCGCAGCGAATGGAGGTTTATATGAACGGTAAAACGGTCTATACCGTTTCGGAAATCACAATGCGCATCAAGGCGCTTTTCGAGCTCGACCCCGCCTTTTCCCATGTCTATGTCCGGGGCGAGATCTCAAACTATAAGCTGCACACCTCCGGGCACCATTACCTGACGCTGAAGGACGAGGGCGCGTCGATCAACTGCGCGATGTTCCGCTTCGACGCTTCCCGTCTGAAATTCCGCCCGGAAAACGGGATGAAGGTCATCGCCCTGGGACGGGTCGGCGTTTTCCCCAAAAGCGGGCAGTACCAGCTCTATATCGAGGATATGCAGCCCGACGGTCTCGGCGCTTTGTATGTCGCTTTCGAACAGCTCAAGGAAAAACTGCGGCTTGAGGGCCTGTTTAACCCGGAATATAAAAAGGCACTGCCGCGGTTTCCCTCGAAGATCGCGCTGATCACGTCGCCGACCGGCGCTGCCGTGCGCGACATGCTGCGCATCCTGAAAAGGCGGTTCCCGGCGGCCGATGTCGTCGTCTGTCCGGTCCGCGTCCAGGGAGAGGAAGCCCCCGGCGAAATTTCGGAGATGATCCGCTTTGTGAGCCGAAACAGGCTTTGCGATCTCATTATCGCGGGGCGGGGGGGAGGCTCGATCGAGGATTTGTGGGCCTTTAACGACGAACGGGTCGCAAGGGCAGTCTTTGACTGCGAAATCCCGGTCATTTCCGCCGTCGGCCATGAGCCGGACGTGACGGTCGCGGATTTTATCGCCGACGTGCGCGCGGCCACCCCGTCAAATGCGGCCGAGCTCGCCGTGCCGGACAGGGAGGCGCTTTTGCGGACGCTCTTTGACCTCAGGCTGCGCTCGGAGACGTCCCTTATAAGCAGGCTGCGCCTGTGCAGGGCAAAGCTCTCGGATTTTCAGAACAGGCGCGTGATGAAAAGCCCGGAGGGGTTTATCGGGGAGCGGCGCATGATGCTCGACTTTCTGTCCGAGCGTCTGCACAGCGCCGCCTACCGCATCCTGGCCGCGCAAAAGGAACGGGTCGCGAAGGACGCGGCGATGCTTCACGCGATGAGTCCCTTGAAGGTGCTGTCCCGCGGATATGCGATCGCGTCTTTAGACGGCGGAAAGGTGGTCCGGGACGCAAAAGACGTGCGCAGGGGAGATACGCTTTTCCTGCGGTTTTATAAAGGCGGCGCGCGGTGCGTGGTCGAGGAAAGGTTGGAGAAGGAAAATGGCGGAAAATAAAAAGACATTCGAAAGCTCGATGAAACGGATCGAGGAGATCGTTGCCGCCCTCGAAAAAGGCGACGCGCCGATCGAGGCGTCGCTTGCGCTTTATGAGGAAGCGGTAACGCTCATGAAGGAGTGCACCGACGTCTTAAACCGCATGGAACAAAAGGTGACGATTCTGACTATGGGCAAAAACGGGGCGCCGTCGGAGCAGCCGTTTAACATACAGGCCGAATAAAAGGGGAAGATGTGTGTGGCGATGGATTTTGAGGAGAGGCTGAACGGGTATGTGCAGCTTGTCAACGAAGCCCTCCAGTCATATTTGCCGGAGACGGACGTAAAGCAGCGGGAGATACTAAAAGCGATGAGGTACAGCCTCTTTGCCGGGGGCAAACGGCTTCGTCCGGCGCTTCTTCTGGAGTTTTGCAGGGTATCGGGAGGCGACCTTAACGAGGCGCTGCCCTTTGCCTGTGCGCTCGAGATGATTCACACCTATTCGCTGATTCACGACGATCTGCCCTGCATGGACGATGACGATCTGAGAAGGGGAAAGCCGACAAACCACAAGGTGTTCGGCGAAGCTCTCGCGGTGCTCTCCGGCGACGGCCTTCTAAACGCGGCGTTTGAGCTGATGCTCGACCCCGGAAAAAGCCGGATCCGGGACGATCTCGTCCGAAGGGCTGCCTTTGAGATCGCGCGCGCAGCCGGGATTTTCGGAATGGTCGGCGGACAGGTGATCGACTTAAGCCTTGAAAACCGCACGCCGGAAATCGATGAGCTGAAACTGATGGACTCTATGAAAACCGGCGCTTTGATCGCGGGCGCATGCAGGGCGGGGTGCATCCTTGCCGGCGCGCCCGAGGAAACGCTCCGCCGTGCGGACGAGTATGCCGCGGCCCTGGGACTTGCGTTTCAGATCAGGGACGACATGCTCGACGTTCTCGGCGACGAAAAGGAGATCGGAAAGCCGACGGGCAGCGACGAAGGCCAAAAAAAGGCGACGTATATGTCCCTCCTGGGCGCTAAGGAGTGCTCCCGCCTGATATCCGCGCTCACGAAGAGGGCAAAGGCCGCGGCCGAAAGCTTAAACGACGGCGCGTTTTTGTATGCGCTTGCAGACACGCTTGCCGTCCGAAACAGATAATCCGGCGCTTTGATTGTAGGGGGTGATAATTTCGATGACGCATATGATCGTGACCGGAAACAGGCCGCTGGATGCCGCCCTGATCGCCTGGTTCGTGGCGCAGGTCTTGAAGGTGGTCATCAATTTTGCGGCCAATAAAGAGTTCAATGCGGAACGTTTTGTCGGCGCCGGCGGCATGCCGAGCTCCCACTCCGCGTTTGTCATGGGGCTGACTGCGTCAATCTTAAAGGTGTGCGGCTTTACATCCCCCGAATTCGCAATTGCCCTTTGCATCGGTCTGGTTGTGATGTACGACGCGTCCGGCGTGCGCAGGGCGGCGGGAGAACAGGCGAAAATATTGAATTATATCATGTATCATTGGAAAGAATTAAAACCGGAGATCTTTGAGCGGGAGCTTAAGGAGCTTTTGGGCCATTCGCCCGTCGAGGTCATCGCGGGCGCCATTTTAGGTGTTGTGATCGGCTTTTCCGTTTAATGAAACATTTACATGCCCCGCCTCACTTGAAATTTTTCCGGATATGTGATAAATATAAATATATAGGTTCAATTGATCGGTTCATTTTCGAGTAAATTCGCGGAGGCGCAGTATCCTAGTCAGAGCTTCCGGCTCCCAGGACGGGCCTAAAAATCCGTTGAAGGGCATATCGATGAAGTCCCTTGTGCCTGCTCATTGCGCCCAGTTTTGGGTGGGTGCTGGGGGTTAAGGCTTCAGGGCACGCCGTAATGGCATGCGGACGTGACCCTGTTGCCGTGGAGACCCGAAGCTGTGGGCCACCTACACATCCGCCAGGGATTGACGGATGGCCTACGGACCGGGATGGAAACCTGCAATGCGGTGAATCTTCGCTGTGTGCAGAGTAGCCTGCCTTGAGTGGGTATGGCGGATAAGGGATCAACACGCCTTTCCCATGGCCATGGGAAAAGCGTGATCGCTCTTTGAAACCATATTTGCAAAAGAGGCTAAGAGTCGGATAGCCTGCTGCGGAAAACGCCTAGGCTGTCATATCGGGCAAGCAAAGGATTGCAGTGCGGACTAAGTGGCAATCCGGTCATAAGTTCGGCGACGACTTATACAGCGCTTTAAAGGGAAACCGCCAGACCGGCGACGGATGGCAGCGCCGTGGGAAAGCCAACCGGACCTCAAGACGCAAGATTTCCTTTGCTTGCTGCCTCGCGATATTCTTCATGTCTTCCCCATACGAACCTTTGAAAAAAACGCAGGTCTGCGCGCGAGCGCAAATTTCGCGGAAGAATAAAACAAAGATTCGTCTTGGCACGGGTCTTTTTTTGTATCAGCGTTCATTTATTTTCTGATATAGTCGATCAACCGGAAAACCGGAACAGGTTTTCAGTCGGCAGGCAGAACCTGCCGATACGTCCAAGGCGTGTGATTGACTATGCACTCGAATTAAAGTTCACTGAGTATAACAGCTCGGAGGCTCAGATTTTTTGAAAAACGGTGAAAAATCGCAGGATAAAGGTATCTCTGTAAGACAAAGTCAGAAAAAGGCGCCGAAAACCCGCTTAAAGATCAATTACCGGTGGGTTTTTACGATGCTCTTCTGGAGCTTTACGATCTCGGTTGCCCTGACTTACATTTCGGCGCGGTCAATTTCAAGCGTCGGGTATGCAGCGGCCTTTCTCATTCTGTTTGCTTTTATTGCGCTCGGGGTTTTCTTTGACATTGTCGGTATTTCGGCGGCGTCCGCCGACGAAAAGAGCTTTCATTCGATGTCCGCAAAGCGCGTGAACGGTGCTAAGGAGTCGGTGTGGCTCATACGCAACGCCGAAAAGGTGTCGAGCTTCTGCAACGATGTCGTCGGCGACATCTCCGGCATCATCAGCGGCGCCACCGGCGCCGTCATCATCTCAAGAATCGCGCGGGACACTTCCCTTGAAGGCATGGCCGTAAACCTTGTCGTAACCGGCCTGATCGCGGCGCTCACCATCGGCGGCAAAGCCGCGGGAAAGAATGTCGCGATCGTCTATAGTGAAAAAATAATTTTTTTCGTCGGAAGAGTGATGAGCTTTTTCCACATTTTAAAATTTGGTGGTGAAAAATGATTCATGGCTGACGATATAATATTAAACCGCCCCGGATTTCCGGATTTGATTCCGACCCTGTCCTTAAAGGAGCTTCGGCAGTTGTCCTTTGAAATCCGGGAGTTTTTGATTGAAAGCGTCTCAAAAACCGGTGGGCATCTGGCTTCGAATCTGGGTGTCGTCGAGATTACGCTCGCGATCCACCGCGTTTTTAAGAGCGACCATGACCGCATTATCTTTGACGTCGGCCACCAGTCCTATGTGCATAAGCTTCTGACCGGACGGAAGGACCAATTTCTGAACCTTCGCTCGAAGGACGGACTGTCGGGGTTCCCGAAACCGTCGGAAAGCCCGCATGACGCCTTTGTTTCCGGTCACGCCTCCACCTCCGTCTCGGTGGCGCTCGGCATGGCGCGCGCGCGCACGCTTCAGAACGAGGATTACAGCATCGTCGCGGTTTTGGGCGACGGAGCCTTGACGGGCGGAATGGTATATGAGGCGATGAATGACGCGGGGCAGAGCAAGGAACCCCTGATCATCATCTTAAACGACAACGAGATGTCGATTGCAAAAAATGTAGGCTCCATTTCGAAGGCCCTCGCGCGGCTTCGCATCAAGCCGCATTATTTCAAGCTGAAGCGTATTCTGACGGCGATGACCTTAAAGCTTCCCTTCGGCGAAAAAATCATGCGCCTGATGCGGCTTATCAAAAACAGCGTCAAAAACGCCTTTCTGTCCGGTTCGTTTTTCGAGCATATGGGCTTTGTATATCTCGGCCCGGTCGACGGGCACGACATCGACTCTTTGACCTATCTGTTAAAGCATGCGAAGGAAATCAGAAAGCCGGTGATTATCCACGCGCTGACCCAGAAGGGAAAGGGGTATTCCTTTTCCGAGGAGCATCCCGAGTGGTATCACGGCGTTTCGAAGTTCGACACCTCCTGCGGCGTCGTACCGAGCAAAAAGGCGACCTTTTCCTCCGCTTTCGGGGAAACGCTCTGCGCCCTTTCGGAGTCGGACGACAAAATCTGTGCCGTCACGGCGGCAATGCAGGATGGCACGGGGCTTAACACTTTTGCAAAAAAATTCCCGAAACGGTTCTTTGACGTGGGCATCGCGGAGGAGCATGCCGTCACGATGGCGGCCGCGCTCGCAAAACAAGGGCTCCGGCCCGTCTGCGCGCTTTACTCCACCTTTTTGCAGCGGGCGTTTGACCAGATGATCCACGACACGGCGATCGACCATATCCATACGGTTTTCGCCGTCGACCGCGCCGGAATCGTCGGCGAGGACGGCGAAACCCACAACGGCGTTTTCGACACGGGCATGCTCTTTCTCGTCCCGGGGATGACGGTGTATTCGCCGTCGTCTTACCGCGAGCTTTCCTCCATGCTGAGGGCCGCCCTTTATCAGACAAACGGCCCCGCGGCCGTCCGGTATCCGAGAGGTTGCGAGGGACAGTTTAAGGGCGACTGCAGCGGGGAGGCCGCAACGGTGCTCAGAGCGGGCAAAGACGCGACGATTGTTTCATACGGCATTCTGATCAACGAGGCGTGTTCCGCCGCGGATCGCTTAAGAAGGCACAATGTAGACGCCGAAGTGATAAAAATAAACCGCCTTTCGCCCTTCGACCCCGCGAAAATCCTGCGCTCGCTCAATAAGACGGGGCGGCTCCTCGTCGTCGAGGACTGCGTGCCGGCGGGCTCGGTCGGGGAGATGCTGTCGGCCATCGTGCTGGAATCGGGCCTTTTGTTAAAAAGCGTGACCCTTTTAAACACCGGGAACCGTTTTATAAAACAGTCGTCGATACCGGAAGCACGCGCCTATTGCGCGATCGACAGCGACGGAATCGTAAACGCATATTTGGAGGCTTTATCGGGTGAGTGCAAAAAAAAGGCTTGACGCGCTGCTGTTTGAAAAAGGGCTTTTTGAAAGCCGCGAAAAAGCGAAAGCCACGATTATGAGCGGACTTGTCTATGTCGATTCCCAGAAAGCGGACAAACCCGGTATGGCCGTCGGCGACGACGCGCAGATCGAAGTCCGCTCATCCCATAAAACCGCTTACGTCAGCCGGGGAGGCTTAAAGCTTGAAAAGGCGCTTGATTTTTTCGGTATAAATCCCGAGGGCTTGACAGTAATAGATATCGGCGCGTCGACCGGCGGATTTACCGACTGCCTCTTGAAACGGGGCGCAAAAAAGGTCTACGCGGTCGACGTGGGCTACGGACAGCTCGCGTGGAGCATCCGGACGGACCCGCGCGTCGTGGTTATGGAACGCACAAACATCCGTTTTATGAAGGAAGAAGATCTCGCCGACCGCCCCGATATGGCGGTGATCGATGTCTCGTTTATTTCGCTCAGGCTTGTGCTGCCTGTCGCGTCCGGGCTTTTAGCGCCCGACGGTCAAATCCTCGCCCTTATAAAGCCGCAATTTGAAGCGGGAAGGGAAAAGGTCGGGAAAAAGGGTGTCGTGCGCGACCCCGCGGTGCATGAAGAGGTGCTTTCAAACGTCGTGTCCTACTGTGAGGGCTGCGAATTGTATGTAAAGGCATTGACCTTTTCGCCGATCAGAGGACCCGAAGGGAATATTGAATATCTGGCTCTGATCGGGAGGGAACCGGTTCCGGCAGACGCCGTGCAGCCCGATATCAAAGGGCTTGTCCGGGACGCGAACGAGACTCTGAAAGGATGAGTGCGATTAGAAACGTACTGATATGCTGTAATTCCTCAAAGCAGGAGATCGTGATCGCGGCGGGCAAAATGGCGGAAAAGCTGAAGGATATCGGGTTTTGCCCGATGCTGAACGTATATGAGCACGCCCCGCGCCTGTGCGACGAATTGAATATCCGCGTGCTGAGCGATATCGGCGAGGTCTTAAAAGCCGATTTTATGCTTGTGATCGGCGGCGACGGGACAATGCTCCATTTTGCAAACGACGCGGCGGTGGCAAAGCTGCCCATGCTGGGGATCAATATGGGAAAGCTCGGGTTTATGACGGAGCTTGAGCCCGCGGAACTACCTTTAATGAGAAATATTCTGGAGGGGAAATATTCGGTCGACCGGCGAATGATGCTCGACGCATCCGTGGTGAGGAACGGAAAGGTGGTTTTCCGGGACAGCGCGTTAAACGACGCGGTTATTACAAAAGGCGACATCCTGCGTGTCATCGAGGTATCCGTCGCGTCGGACGGGGCCCATCTTTTGTCCTACAGCGGCGACGGTATCATTGTCTGCACGCCGACGGGCTCGACAGCCTATTCAATGTCTTCCGGCGGTCCGATTGTCGAGCCGACGTCGGAGAATCTGATCATCACGCCGATCTGTCCGCACGCTCTGTATGCGAGGGCGCTTGTACTGTCGCCGGAGCGCACTGTTACGATCAAAACAGGAAGTCTTATAAACAAATCGGCCTACCTTTCGGTCGACGGGGGTGAGAGTTTCCGGCTTTTTGAAGGAGATGTGGTGACGGTCTCCCGTTCAGCGCTTGAGACAAAGCTCCTGCGTATTCACGGCAGAAGTTTTTACGAGGTTTTAAGTAAAAAACTTTCCGACAGGGAGTGAGTGTTCTATGAAATTTCAAAGACAGGCCAAGATACTGGAACTGATCGAAAAATTCGATATCGAAACTCAAGAGGACCTGTCCCTGCGGCTTCAGGCGTTCGGCTACAATACAACCCAGGCAACCGTTTCGCGCGACATCAAGGATCTGCGCCTTGTAAAGGTACTTACCTCCACAGGGAAATACAAGTATGCAGCCTCCCGGGACAGCCGCGACTCGAGCTTTGCATCGAGGCTCAGGAATATTTTCCGGGAATGCGTCACGAGTATTGATTATGCGCAGAACATCATTGTGATAAAAACGCTTCCCGGGCTTGCCATGGCGGCGGCGTCCGCGGTCGACGGTATGGCGCACGAGGGAGTGGTCGGCACCCTTGCGGGGGACGACACCGTCATGATCGTGATGCGCAACGACAAAGCCGCGGAACAGTTTTTCCACGAGTCTGAGCTGCTGCTCAAGTAAGCCCGGACTGCGGTTTTTCGTTTTGCGGAGAAGTCCAAGATATCGCCTAAAAAGATGATACGGTCCGTTTATGGCGGACCTGTAAGGGGTTTGTTCATAAAAGCTTATCATTAGGAGGAAACGCAGTGCTTTCGGCTTTGCACATTGAAAATATCGCCGTTATCGAAAAGCTCGACATTGAGTTCCTGTCGGGCTTTAACGTGCTGACGGGCGAAACGGGAGCCGGGAAGTCGATTATCATCGACGCGCTGAGCGCGATTTTAGGCGAGCGCACGAGCCGCGACATCATCCGGACCGGAGCCGAGCGCGCATCGGTTTCGGCGCAGTTTTCAAACCTGTCCGAAAAGGCCTCGGCACTTTTAGCGGATTGCGGTTTCGCGCCCGACGAGGACGGCGTTCTTATCGTCCGGCGCGATCTGTATTTAGACGGAAAAAACAGCTGCCGGATAAACGGCGCGCCCGTCACGGTCTCGCAGCTTAAGGCGGTCGGCAGAAACCTGATCGATATCCACGGCCAGCACGACGGCCAGAAGCTTTTGGACGAAGCCTGCCATATCGATTACCTCGACCGTTACTGTAAAAACGAGGAGCTTCTTTCCGCCTACCGGAAGGAATATGATCAGCTTCGATCCGTCCGGGGGAAGATCAACGCCCTTTTGATGGACAGGCAGGAAAAAGAGCGGAAAACCGAGATGCTTTCCTTCCAGATTTCGGAGCTCAAAAGCGCCGCGTTAAAAGACGGCGAGGAGGAGCTGCTGGTGGAGCGCCGGGAACTCCTTAAAAACGCGGAGCGCATTTCGTCGGGGCTCGGCTGTGCGTACGCGCTTTTTTACGGGGATGAGAACCAATCGGGAATCACGACGGCTATTAAGGAGGCGGAGGATGTACTGTCGCCGCTTTCGAAGGTCGGCGACAGGTTCCGAAAGCTTTACGAAAAAGCCGAAGAGCTCCGATATCAGGCGGAGGACTTGGCCTCGGAGCTTCGCTCGTCCTGCGAAAACGTCGATTCCTCACCGGACGAGCTTCAGTCGATCGAGGAACGGCTGGATTTGATCTACCGCCTGAAACGGAAATACGGCGCAACCATTTCCGAAATGCTTCAATATCTTGAAAAAATCGAAGGCGAGCTTTCCTCGATCGAAACTGCCGAGGAAACGATCGAGCACCTAAAGGAGCAATACAAAGAGGACAAAGCCCGGACGCTGGAGCTTGCCCATACGCTTCATCTTGCCCGCGCCGCGGGCGCCTCTACACTTGAAAAGCGGATCGCGGCGGAGCTTTCGTCGCTCGACATGAAAAACGCGCGGTTTCTGATCCCGGTCGAATCGGAACAAACGGAAAAGGGAGCCCCTGCCCTGCAGCAAAACGGCACGGATACGGTGCGGTTTTTAATTACGACAAACGCCGGGGAAGCGCCGAAGGAGCTTAACAGGGTGGCGTCGGGCGGCGAGCTGTCGCGCGTGATGCTCGCTCTGAAAAACGTTCTTTCCTCTTCCGATCCCGTCGGCACGCTGATTTTCGACGAGGTCGACGCGGGCGTCAGCGGCCGCGCTGCCGGAAGAGTGGCCGCAAAGCTCAAAGAGGTCTCGAAAAACAGGCAGGTGCTTTGCGTGACGCATCTCGCGCAGATCGCGGCGTGCGCCGATTCGCATTTCCTGATCCAAAAGAACGAAAAGGGGAGCAGAACCTATACCGAAGTTACATACCTCTCGTTTGAAGAGCGAAAAAAGGAGCTCGCGCGCATCATCGGCGGGGAGGTCGTGACCGAGACGACCCTGATGAGCGCCGAGGAGCTCATTAAGGCGTCAAATGCTTGACAAAGCGCTTTTTGCAGGATATAATTCGTAATAATGAAAAAGGCGACGACCGGAACGAGTACCCGATTTTGCTTTCAAGAGAGCCTGCGGCCGGTGCGAGCAGGTAAAAGGAATCGGCGAACTACCTCCGTGAGCCGGGCCCCGAACAGGCTTTTAAAGCTTTCAGTAGGCGGTCACAGGTGCGCCTGTTACAGCGCGCGGGTCGTATCGGCGACCCATGAAGGCGTTTTTCGCGAGGAAGGCGCAAATTGAGGTGGTACCGCGGTTTTTCGTCCTCTGCTCAAGGCAGAGGATTTGTTGTTTTTGGAAAGGAATGCTTTACTATGACGGTTTTTGAAGAGCTCAAGGCCCGCGGGCTTATCGCGCAGATGACGAACGAGGAAACCATCAAAAAGATGCTGGAAACGGAAAAAGTGACCTTCTATATCGGCTTTGACCCGACGGCGGACAGCCTTCACGTCGGGCATTTCCTGCAGCTTGTCGTCATGGCGCGCCTCCAGAGGGCGGGGCATCGCCCGATCGCCCTTTTGGGCGGCGGCACGACGATGATCGGCGACCCGACGGGCAAAACCGACATGCGCAGAATGCTGACAAAGGAAGACATTGCAGAAAACGCCGCGAATTTTCGCAGGCAGATGCAGCGGTTTGTCGACTTCGGAGACGAAAAGGCGATCATGGTCAACAACGCCGACTGGATTCTGCCGCTCAATTATATTGAATTTTTAAGGGAGATCGGCGTGCACTTTTCGGTAAACCGGATGCTCACGGCCGAGTGCTTCAAGACGCGGCTCGAAAAAGGGCTCACGTTCATTGAGTTTAACTATATGCTTTTGCAAAGCTACGACTTTCTGCACTTAAACCGCACTTACGGCTGCACACTCCAGCTCGGCGGGGACGACCAGTGGTCGAATATCATAAACGGCGCGGACTTAATCCGCCGCGTGGACGGGAATGCAGCGGAGGGCATGACCTTTACCCTTCTGACCACCTCCGAGGGCAAAAAGATGGGTAAGACGGAAAAGGGCGCCGTCTGGCTCGACCGCGATAAAACGTCGCCGTACGAATTTTACCAATACTGGCGAAACGTGCAGGACGAGGACGTCGTAAAGTGCATGAAGCTTTTGACCTTTGTCCCGCTTTCGGAGATCGGAGAGTATGAAAAGCTCGAGGGAAGCGCGTTAAACCCCGTCAAGGAGCGCCTAGCTTACGAGATAACCAAAATGGTGCACGGGGAAGAGGATGCCGCCGCGGCGCAAAGCGCGGCGAGAGCCGTGTTTTCGTCGCACAGCGCGGACAGCGCGGACATGCCTTCCACGGAAATCTCTGCGGATGCTTTCACAAACGGGGAAATTCCGATTGTCGAGCTTCTCTTAAAATGCGGCCTTGTGCCGTCGAAGGGCGAAGGCAGGCGCCTGATCGATCAGGGCGGGCTTTTCGTAAACGGCGAGAAGATTTTAAGTGCGATGCATACCTTAAAGCCCGGGGACTTCAAAGAGGGCAGGGTTATCCTGAAAAAGGGCAAAAAGACGTTTCACAGGGTTTCTCTGAAATAATAAGAACCGTGCTTTTGTATAGGAAAGGCCGGTGCGCATGAAAACGCACCGGCCCTCGATATTTATATGGCAAAAGAAGATTCAAGGCTACATCTTTTTGTTTTTCACATAATCTCCCATGTCGTATATCCCCGGCTCGCTCTGGGAAGCGATAAAGACTGCGGCATTGACGGCACCGGAGGCGAACACTTCCCGGGAAATAATCGAATGCTTGATTTCGATCACTTCGTCGCGGCCCGCAAAAATGACCTCGTGTTCGCCGACGATGGTTCCGCCGCGCACCGCATGAATGCCGATTTCGTTTTTTTCTCTCTTGCGCCGCACATTGTGCCGGTCGTAAACATATTCGGCGTCATAGGGCAGCGCCCCTTTTACGGCCTCGGCAAGCATCAGGGCGGTGCCGCTCGGCGCGTCGAGCTTCTGGTTGTGATGCTTTTCGACGATCTCAACGTCGTAATCGCGGCCGAGCACGTTTCCCATCGTTTGAAGAAGATCCATAATCAGGTTGATGCCGATCGACATGTTTCCCGATTTAAAAATCGGTATTTGTTTTGACGCGTTTTCGACCTTCTCGAGTTGGGCGTCGCTGTGGCCCGTGGTGCAGAGCACGACGGGTACCTTATAGCGGACACAGTAAGTTAAAAGGCTGTCGAGGGACGCCGGATTCGAAAAATCAATTACGGCGCCGATTTTACCCGAAAACTCGAAAGGGTCGGAATAAACGGGGTAGGAGAAAAGCTTTTCCGTGTTTACGTCAAAGCCTGCGGCAATCATTAGCCTGTCGTCGCCTGCGCAGATTTTGCTGACCGTTTGTCCCATGCGGCCGTTACAGCCGGAAAGGGCTATCTTCAGCATATTTGATTCGCACTTCCTTTGTTTTTTAATCGGTCCTGGAAATACCTCGGCGGCCTATTCGGCGGCGGTTATTTTCAGTCCGGCGCCGATCATCGCCTTTTTCAGGATTTTGAGGCTCTTTTCCGAAATATCGCAAAGGGGCAGGCGTACATCCCCTACATTGAAGCCCATGAGTCTCGCGGCCGTTTTTACCGGCATGGGATTTACCTCGACAAACAGGGCGTTGATCAGCTCGTAAAGCTTGATCTGGATATCGGAACTTTCCTTGACTTTTCCGTCTAAATAGAGAGAAACGATGTCGTGGGTTTCCTTAGGCATGACGTTCGCGAGGACCGAGATAACGCCCTTGCCGCCCAGTGAAAGGATCGGGACGATCTGGTCGTCGTTTCCGGACCAGATGTTCAGATCGTCGCCGCAAAGCCATCTTGTTTCGGCGATTAAAGAGAAATTGCCGGACGCTTCCTTGATTCCGTTGATCATCGGATGCTTCGAAAGCTCCTTATACGTCTCGGCGGTAAAGCCCATCCCGGTGCGGGAGGGCACGTTGTACAGGATGATGGGGGACGAGACGCGGTCGGCTATGTAGGTAAACTGTTTGATCAGTCCCGTCTGCGACGTTTTGTTGTAATAGGGAGTGACGAGCAAAAGCGCGTCCGCGCCCACGTCGCATGCGTGCAGGCAAAGGTTCAGCGCATACATGGTGTCGTTCGAGCCCGCTCCCGCGATAACCGGAATCCGCCCGTTGACGCGTTCGACGCAATATTGAATGCATCCGTAGTGTTCCTCGTCGGAAAGCGTCGAGGATTCACCGGTTGTCCCGCATATGGTAATCGAGTCCGTGCCGTTTGCCAGATGAAAATCAATCAGTCTGCCCAATTCCTCGTAATTGACCCCTTTTTCGGTCATGGGAGTAATCAGTGCGACACTCGAACCTGTAAATACCGGCTTTTTCATAGAAATAGTCCCTCCATGTATCTTATTATTATCATTTCCGGTTTTGTCCTTCGTTTTAATCGCGCGAAAATGCCGGACAAACAAGACATTTCATTCTACCACTTTTATACCATTATACTCGATCTTTTGCAATGCGTCATTAAAAATATTGCAGCCCTTTTATAAAAAAATAAAATTTCAGCGGTTGAAATCCCATGCGGATCAGTTATATAATAACAAAGATATTTATGCAGCATTTTCCAAAGGATGTGAGTGTTTTGCGAAAAAAAATCGGTCATATGCTGATCCTGGCGTCAGCCGTTTTTTTTCTGTTCACACCCATGCGGGCAGAAGCCGCCGATTCAGAAAAGATCATGAAAATCGGCCTGTATTATGGGACAAACGCGCTCCCGTCGGCGAATCTCGCCAACGAGGTGGGAAGCGGCTATGACCTCGGATATTACGATTCGGACAGAAATTTTGTAAAAATCCACTCGATTTCCGATGAAAAAATTACCGTAATGAAAAACAAGACCATTTATCTTGCGGGCGACGGCTTGTATTACGACGTCGTTCCCGCGAGCGCCAAGGGCAAGATCGGCGCCTATCATCTGCAGGCCGGCACGTCTTACCCCTCTGCCGAAGAGGCCTCGGCGGCAGCGAAGGCGGCTGCGGATTCCTGCGGATATCCCGCCTATCCCGCCTATGTCGACGGGAGCTATGTCGTCCGCATCGGTTCGTTTGCCTCGGCCGATGAGGCAAGCTCCGTTTCCGCCGACCTTTCCGCAAAGACAGGCCTTCAGTTAATAGCCGTCGGAATGAGCGCGACCTGCTATACGGTGACCGTTACCGGAACGACCAATATTCTATACGAGTTTGATAACAAAACGCCTCTCGGCATCCGCCCGCGCTCCGACAGCTCGGACAGTCAGGCGTGGTTTAAGGGCAATTTATATAACGGCGGCTTCGAATACAACCGTATTTCGGGGAATGATATTACGGTTGTCAACGTCGTGAACTTAAGCGGCTATATAAAGGGGGTCATTCCGTACGAGATGAATCCCTCCTGGTCGATCGAGGCGCTCAAGGCGCAGGCGCTTTGCGCAAAGTCTTACGCGCTTTCCTTAAGCGGGAAGCACCGTGCAAGCGGCTTCGACCTCTGCAGCACCGACGACTGCCAGGTTTACAGAGGCTGTTCGCTCGCAACCGAGAACTCAAACAATGCGGTCGACGCGGTGGACGGGCTTGCCGTCATGTATAACGGAATTCCCGCGCAGACCGTATTCCATTCATCGGACGGCGGCTCGACGGAGGACGCGAAAAACGTCTGGGGCTCGGATGTTCCTTATTTGAAAGCGGTCAGGGATGATTTTGAGGATCTCCAGTCGGCGACAAACGGCATCTGGACAAAGACGATTACGCCGGCGCTTGTGACGACGATTCTTCGGAACAAGGGCTACGATGTGTCGAATATCGTCAGCCTGTATGTCGACCAATATACCGATGCCGGGAACGTCTACAGCCTGTCCGTAAAAGATTCGACAGGAAAGGTGACGAGCTTTCCGAGGGAGAGCGCGCGGACGATCTTAAACAGCACGGCAAACGGCACCTATGTCTACAGCATGCGCTTTACAATAAACTCCGGCGAGGGCACGGATTTTTATGCCTACAACCAGCCGATCAGCGGCCAATCAAAGCAATATGCGATCGGAAAGGACCAGACCGTAAGGCAGACGAAAGACACGGCCGCAAATTCGTCGATGATGACCTCGTCGGGGATCAAAAAGCCCGAGACGAATGGATCGTCCTCCGATGTCTTTACGATCTCGGGCAGGGGATGGGGCCATAACGTCGGCATGAGCCAATGGGGAGCCAAGGGCATGGCCGAGAGAGGCTACACGTACGACCAGATCCTGAAATATTACTATACGGGCGTTTCAATTTCAAATTATTAAATTCGTCAAACAAGGACTCAATGGTAAATGAATAAGAGTGACTTTTCTTTTTTTCTTCCGCAGGAGCTGATCGCGCAGGTACCGCTTGAAAAACGCGACGCCTCCAGGCTTTTGACGCTTGACCGCAAAACGGGCGAGGTTCGGCACCGGATCTTTTCCGATCTTATTTCCCTGCTCCGGCCGGGTGACTGCCTGGTATTAAACGATTCCAGGGTGATTCCGGCGCGGCTTATGGGCGAAAGGCAGCCGGGCGGTGCCGCCGTCGAAACGCTTTTGCTTGTCGACCGCGGCGGGGGCGTCTGGGAATGCCTCACAAGGCCGGGAAGAAAAACGCCTCCCGGCACCAGAATTTCTTACGGCGGCGGATTGCTTGAGGGCGAGGTGACAGACGCGCTCCCGGACGGCAACAAGCTGATCCGCTTTCATTATGAGGGCATTTTTCTGGAGATTTTGTCGCAGCTTGGCGAAATGCCGCTTCCGCCCTATATCAGGGAGAAGCTTTCCGACCCCGAACGCTACCAGACGGTCTATTCAAGGGAGCCCGGCAGCGCCGCAGCGCCGACGGCCGGCCTGCATTTTACCAAAGAGCTTTTAGGAAAGTTTGAGGCAAACGGTGTAAAGCTTGCATACGTTACACTGCATGTCGGGCTCGGGACCTTCCGCCCGGTAAAGGAAAACAGTATCGAAGATCACAAAATGCACTCGGAGTATTATGTGATCGATGAAAAAACGGCCGCGACAATCAACTCGGCCAGGGAAGGCGGCGGACGGGTCATCTGCGGCGGAACGACCGCATGCCGGACGATCGAAACGGTCGCGGACGAAAGCGGCGCCATCCGCCCCTCCTCCGGATGGACCGATATTTTCATCTATCCGGGCTATCGGTTCAAAGCGGTCGACGCGCTTATCACGAATTTTCATCTTCCCGAGAGCACGCTTATCATGCTCGTCTCGGCCTTTGCGGGCCGCGAGCATATCTTGAACGCCTATCAGGAGGCGATTAAGGAACGCTACCGCTTTTTCAGCTTCGGCGACGCGATGCTGATCGTTTAATAAATTGGAACGATGTTGCGGGCATCAAGACAGAAAATGAACCATGGGGTAGCATCGGTACGGGGAAACAAAACAGCAGCCAGTCACTTCACATGACTGGCTGCTCAGCGTGTCAAAAAAGTATACTCTGGGAATTGTTAAGGGGCCGAAGCCCCTTAACTTGGGATAAGTCCGCAGGCGGACATGCGCCGCCGGAGGACACTCTGGACAAAACCAAAGGTTTTGTCCGCCCCTGGGGGAGCATCGAGGGGGAATTGGATTCCCTCTCGAAAGGCTGTCGAGTTTTTCGACAGCCTCAGCAGCCAGTCACTTCACATGACTGGCTGCTTTCATGTATCCAGTTTTGCATATTTTCACTTTTTGTGCAACTTTTATTTTTAAAACAAGGCCTAGTCTCTCCCGAAATATCTCCTTATAATCAATCACCGAGCAGAATACCGGGAAGCCACGTGACCAATCCTGGTATAAATGCCAGCACAATAATCAGGATAAACATGACGCAGAGAAAAGGCGTCAGCGCCTTTGCACCTTTCATTACGGGAATTTTTGCAATGCCGCAGCAGATGAAAAGCAGCACGCCGACCGGCGGTGTACAGGCACCCATGATGGCCATAATGATAGCAAGGTTAGCAAAGTGATACGGCTCAATCCCAACGGCCAAGATAATCGGTGCGACCACAGGTACTGCCAAAATCAGAAGAGCTGTTGTGTCAATGAAAAAGCCAAGGATAAACATGCCGACCAGGAGCAGGACAAAGATTGCCTGCGGATTTTTCGTAATCGACAGTAGCGCAGAGGTCAGCGCCGTTGCAAAACCGCCACGCGTCAACATCCAGCTCAGCACCTGTGCAAAACCGATGATGATCATTGTGGTACCGGTGACGGCTGCCGCATTGTTCAGGATGGCCGGAATGTCCTTCAAGTGAATTTTCCGCGTTGCAAAACCTACGATTGCCCCATAAACACAGGCCACTACACCCGCCTCCGTTGCGCTGAAAATGCCAGTTAGAATGCCACCCAAAATAATCAAGGGCATCAGCAGTGCTGGTATCGCTGCAGCAAAAGACTTCCACATATAGCCAAACCCGCGCCAGGTGCCGACCTTGTAGTTCCTGCGCTTTGAAATAATAGCGACCAGCACCATCTGGGAGAGGCCAATCAAAATACCGGGAATCACTCCGCCTATAAAGAGCGCCGCGACAGAAAGGCCGGACATGGAGGAATAGACAACTGCACAGATGCTGGGCGGGATAATGGGCCCGATACAGGCAGAAGCCGCCGTGACGGCCACACTAAAATCGTCGTCATATCCATCGTCACGCATGGCAGGAATCAGCATTGCGCCGATTGAAGATGCATCTGCAGCGGCTGAACCGGAGAGACCGGCGAAAAGCATGCTGGCCAAAACATTGACATGTGCAAGCCCGCCGCGAATGTGCCCGATAATGCTATCCGAAAATCCGATGATCTTTTTTGTAATGCCGCCCTGATTCATCAGTTCGCCAGCTAGAATAAAAAACGGGATTGCCATCAACGCAAAAGAGTCCATTGCGGTAAATACACGCTGCGGGATGACCATGAAAGGGATATTTTGTGCTACAGTAAACATAGTCAGCGCCCCGGCAATACCCATGCTGAAAGCAATCGGGAAGCCAAGCAGAACAAGAGCAAAGAACGAAACCAGGATTACCGAAATGATATTCATTGGTTCATTTCTCCTTTTTCCGCTGTATGCATACCACGAAGGTCTTTTATGAGTCTCTCAACGCCAAAGATAAACATCAGTGTAAAACCCACTGGCATTCCAAAGTACACATACCGCATCGATATCCGCATTGCCGCAGATATCTGTGAACCAACGGATGTGACCAGTTTGAAACTTTGGAACACCATGAACAAGAAAAAGGCCAGGATGCATATATCGACGATCGCCTGATACGCTTTTACAAACTTATTTGGAATCACCCGGTAAATCAAATCTACGGCCAAATGGGAATTTGAACCCACTGCCTGAGCGCAGGCCAGCATAATGACCCAGTTGCAGGTATAGCGAGAAAACTCCTCTGCCCAAATGATAGAGTTGTTCAATACATACCGTGCAATCACTCCCGCAAAGACCACAGACACCATTGCTAAAAACAGAACAGAAACAGCGGTCTTTACGATCTTTCTCAAAACATCACAGATTTTTATATTCTCTTCCCCCTTTTCGTTCTACACGAGGGAGCCGTGCGCCGATTCGCACGGCCCCCGGTCATTCGGCAGTCAGCGCAAAGACTGGACCACGTCATATAGGGTTTGAGCATTTTCGGTATCTCTGACCCAGCCGTTGGTCAAATCAGCACAGCGTTCACGAATCTGATTTTTCTGATCATCCGTCAGTTCAGTGATCTTGATGCCATCTTCCTGTATGGTCTTTAATTCTTCTTCTTCACCAGAAATGATATTGGCTGCATTCTCATCAATGAGATAATCGATATTATTAAGGATGATTTGCCGAGCCTCCTCCGGCAGAGAGTCCCAAACGCTCTGAGAGAACATCAGCAGAGCCACAGAGGTCTGATGGTTGGTCAGATAGGCATAGTTGAAGGTCTCCTGTAGATTTTCCATCGTGACGGCCCAGGCGTGGACCTCGAATGCATTTACAATCTTGGTCGACATGGCTGTATAGAGCTCTGCCCAGGAGATTGCTGTGGGGTTCGCTTTCAGCGCTTTCCAGATCCCAACGGCCATGGGAGCCTCAGGGACACGAATCTTCAGGCCTTCCAGTGTAGACAAATCCCCAAAATCAACTTCTTTGGTTGTCCAAAGGTAGCGGTTGCCCTGAATTAATGGGGTCAGGAGCTTGATGTTGGAATTCGTAAGTTCATTCTGAATCGTGCTACAAACGGTCTCATCCGCCATAACGGCCTGTGCATGGTCGTAGTCATCAAAGATGAACGGCAGGTTGAAAATTCCCGCGGTAGGAGCGTAGTTCTCGGTAACACCGGCTGAGATGTAGCCCATATCCACAGAGCCCATGGAGAGACCCTCCATCAGGTCACGCTCCGCTCCAATCTGTGCGGCGGGATAGACGGTAATCTCAATCATTCCGTCGGAATCTTCTTTTACCTTCTGAGCAAAAGCCTCAATTGCTTTGCCAGGCGCAGAGGAGCCCTGCTGGCCGTGTCCCAAAGAGAGCTCAATCTTCTCTGTCAGACCGCTGCTTTCACTGCCGCCGCTCGCCTGCTCCGTCTCTCCAGAGTTGCTTGAGGGAGATTCTTGAGATGTACTGATGCTTTCGCCGCATCCTGCCATGAGACCTACTGCCATTGTAAGAGATAACAAAATGCCGATTAAACGCTTTTTCATCTGTGTGTCCCTCCATCATGTCATTAATTTTTTTGAATCACATCCAGATTGACGCATCTGGTTGGTTTCTTTCCTGTCAGTACTAACGCGACTTGCTCTGCAGCCACACGTTGTACGCTTACTACTGCCTCATGGGTGTACCAGGCCACATGTGGCGTCAGAATTACGTTGTCAAGTTTGCAGAAAATGTGGTCAATGGGCAGGGGTTCATGCGTAAAGGTGTCCATCGCGGCGCCGGCGATCCGCTTGTTTAGCAGTGCGTCCGCCAAAGCATCCTCGTTCACAATTCCGCCGCGGGAGCAATTGATTAAAAATGAGGTTGGCTTCATCAACGCAATCTCCGCACTTCCAAGCAGATTCCTGGTCGTCGGTAAAAGGGAAACATTGATCGATACATAATCTGAAGTTTGGAGTACTTCCGCCAGTTCGAGTTTTTCAGCTCCGATTGCCTCCACGCTCTCTTTTGCCAGGAAGGGATCACAGCAGACGATCTTCATGCCAAAAGCGGTTTTCAGTTTTCCCGCCGCCTGTCTGGCAATCCGGCCATATCCGATAAAGCCTGCGGTCTGCGTACTCATGCGGTGTGGGATAATCTCGCCGTAAGGAGTCTTAAAATTGCCGGACAGGACTCTGGCGTTGAACTGAAACAGATGTCGGCTCAGACACAGTATCATCGAAACGATATGGTCCGCTACCTCGGTTTGATTATAGTCGGGGCTGTTGCAGACATAGATGCCACGCTTGCTTGCCGCCGCAACGTCGATTTTATCCAGGCCGATTCCGTAAGTTGCAATTACTTTGCATTTTTTTAGTTAATCCAGAACTTCTTCCGTGATATAATTATAACGATTTAACACTGCATCGGCATCGGCACATGTATGAACGATGTCCTCTGGACAGGTGCATTCGCCGTCGATTAACGTAAGACCTGGGATGCACCCCAGGACTTTCTGTTCTTCTCGAATGTCCGGAAAGGTCTGGTCGGTAATAACAACTTTCACTTTTAAACACCTGCTCCCAACATGGCAGACCGCGCATGTTCGGTATACTTTTTAAAAACCCCGGTTCGTTTTTCAAGCTTTTTGAGCTCCATAGTATTTCTGCGCTCTGCAAAGACCGCGGCTGCTTTCGCCTCTGTCGTTGGAACGCCTTCGCAGCCGACAACATCCAGCCTGCGCTCCTTCGTGTCGAACCGGACGATGTCCCCGTCCTTAACATAGGCAATAGGGCCGCCAGCTGCAGCCTCCGGGCTGACATGTCCGATAGCAGGCCCCTTTGTCGCGCCGGAGAATCGGCCGTCTGTGACCAGCGCAACCGTTCCGTTCAGTTCCGGATCTGACACGATTGCCTCCGTGGTCATCAGCATTTCCGGCATTCCGGAGCCGCGTGGGCCTTCATAGCGAATAATCAGCACCTCGCCCGGCTTGATCTTTTTCTCGATTACCGCATAGTAACAGTCTTCTTCACTGTCGAATACCCGTGCAGGCCCTTCGTGGACCCGCATATCCTCAGCGATCGCCGCATACTTGACAACTGCGCCGTCCGGTGCGAGATTACCTTTTAGCACAGCAACCGATCCATTTTCCTTGATTTGTTCGTCTGGGAGAAGGACATCTTCCGTTTTGAGTTTATAGTTGGCCAGATATCCTCTATTCCGCTCAAAGAAGTGATCTTTCATGATCATTTCCAGATTCTCTCCAAGTGTGTGGCCTGTACAGGTCATGACGTCCGGATCAAGATACTCCCTCATACGCCACTGCACCGCCGGGATCCCACCCGCAAACCACATGCATTCTGTCGGGTGTTTTCCGCTGGGGAGAATATTTGCAACGTGAGGGATTTTTTGGTTGATTTCATCAAAGAGTTCGATTGGCAGATCGATATCCAGCTCTCGTGCCAGATCCGGCAGATGAATCATTGCGTTGGTGGAACCGCCTACCGCGCAATGCACGATGATTGTGTTTATCAAAGCCTTTTTCGTGACGATATCTCTGAAAGTGATTCCCTTGTTTACAAGGTTCATCACCGCAATGCCTGCATTGCGGGCCAGTTCACTGATATCACGCATTGTAGCCGGAGCCAATGCAGAACCGGGGAGAGCAACGCCCATAGCTTCTGCGAGACTCTGCATAGTGCTCGCTGTTCCATACATCTGGCACGCACCTACAGATGGACAGGCAGTCAGTCGATAGCTCCTTACGTCCTTCTGCACCTCCGGATCATCCCGATTCCGTTCCTGACGCAGTGTCAGATCGCCGATTTCGTCAATGTCGGATGTCATGTTCCTGGACGGACGCATACTTCCGCCCGGAACAAACACTGTCGGCAGATTCAGCCTTGCCGCAGCTTTTAAATGTGCGGGAATAGACTTATCGCAAGAAGACAACAATATAAGACCGTCCCACGGCACGAAACGACCATGGAGTTCCACCATGTCCGCGATAGTTTCTCTGGAGGCAAGAATGTAGTTCATACCGTCATGACCCTGTGCACATCCGTCGCAGATGTCTGTCGTGTGGAATCTTCCCGGCCGGCCGCCACTTTCATAAACACCAATCTGTACCTGCTCAGATAAAGATCCGAGGTGTGCACTGCCCGGATGAGAGTCCCCCAGAGCGTCTTCAACCAGAATCTGCTTCTTCTTCAGATCTTTTTCGCTCCAGCCAATTGCCATTTGCAAAGCATCATACTGCGGCCACAAGAATCGCTCCGCCTGGCTGTTATTATAAGGGCGTCCACACCCATCACACGGCTGATTTGTTTTATCCATCAGAGAATACCGTACTTGGCAAAAGCATCTGTGGAACTCATGCCGTTCTCGATGTCTTTGCGCATGCTCTTCTCACCAGCGGCTTTGATCAACGCTTTTTCCAAAACAATGTCTGCTACCTGGCGGGGGATAACCAGCACGCCGTCGATATCGCCGAAAATCACGTCGCCGTCGTGGATAGTGACATGTCCAATCTCGATTGTGCAACGCCACTTTCGCACATAGGAACGAATGGAGGAGTCCTGTGCCCAGCAGCCACTGCAAAACACCGGAAAGTTCTGCTCCAGAACCTGCGGTGTATCGCGGCTGTAGCCGTCCAGCACTGCGCCAACGGCTCCTCTGGCACGTGCCGTTGCAGTCAGCAACTCACCCCACAGAGCACTTCTCTTCGCGCCGGTCGCTACATAAACCTCATTTGGTTGGAGCTGATCTAGGGCCTCAGTCATATAGCCGAACGGCTTGTCATAATCACCATAGACCTCACACTCCAATATTGTGCAAGCATAACCGGCGATTTTCAGACGCTTGTCTTCTTCTTGCGTAGTGACCAGCGATGGGGGAGCAAGTGTTTCTAAGGGGCGGATTTCCGCAGGCAGAAACTGATGAGTATAACCCTCTTTGTCCAGGATGTCGCCGACCACAGGGGTATACAGCTTCTTCTTCATCAGTTCAAACATTTCCTGATCGTTTTTCCACGTTGCCACAATCATTACTCCTTATCAATTTATCGATTGACTTTGCTTTCCGGAAGCTTTTCCTGAGACTGTATACACGCTATATGATGATTTTGAGCTCAAAGTCATCATATCACTTTTCTCATTCTAGTCAATTGCTTTTTAAACACATTACTCAATTTTGTTTATATAAACGAAATAATATCTAGCAATATATCTAATTCGACGAAATCTTAGCTAATATTTTTATAAGTTTTTGCATTTCCACTTTACAAAATTGATGTGTTCTATTATAATTTTAATTAACAAAATTCTATATTCATCATATGTTTTACGCTTTTTGGTAGTTTGTTTTCGCAAATCATACGATGAATTAGCAAAGGAGCAAACCTATGGATTCTGTTATGCAATCGGCGACTGAGAAACAACGGACTCTCGTCGATGAGACCGCAGAAAATTTGATTTCTTTTATTCTGACTCGGAATATGCAGGAAGGCGACAAACTTCCTAATGAAACGCGCTTATCCGATATGTTGAATGTGGGTCGTGGCACACTTAGAGAAGCTGTCAAACAGCTCGTGAGCAGAAACATTCTCTATGCCAGGCAAGGTTCCGGTACCTATGTGTCCGATAAGCGGGGGATTCCACAAGACCCGCTCGGTGCTATGTTTTTAGAGAATAATACTAGGAACGCTATCAATCTCATTGAGGCGCGTCTTGCGTTGGAGCCCAATATAGCAGCTGAAGCCGCGCTTTGTGTTACCCCGGAACAATGTGAGCGTCTGCAGGAACTGTGCATTCTTCATTCCGCCGCAATACGTCAGGGCACAGACTATCAAAAAGTCGATACAGATTTCCATGAATACATTGCTGTATGCACAGGTAACCCAATTTTTTCTAATTTAGTTTCTATAATCGCGTCTGCCTCTATTCAAATATCGACATCTATAAACGACAATGAATATCGACAAATTTCCGCAAGATATCATCGGATCATTACCGACGCTATCTGCAATAAAGATCCCCTGGGAGCACGAAATGGGATGCTCGCCCATATCAATGTTTCGAGAGAATATCTTAGGCGGCGGCTCAAAGAGGAGGGAAAATCTTGACTGCTGTCTGGAATTTTGCTCCAGCCGCCGCATCTCTTATAAGGGAAAGACTGTTAGGAAAATAAAATAACGTGATATAAAAAGGTTTCGGGCGCGTCCGTTTGCGGCGCGCCCGATCTTTTTCGCCAGAAAGTGCCGGTATTTTTCGGAGTATCAATCAAACAATCCGAAACGCGCATCAAAGCATGATTTGCGGCTTGCCTTACAATCGGTATTCTGGTATAATTAGGACCTTCTGAAGAGAGGAAAGAGGAAATGTACAGTCTTATTCACAGACAGGGGAAGGCTCGGCGCGGGACCTTCCGGACAAAGCACGGAACGATTCAGACCCCCGTCTTTATGAACGTCGCGACACAGGCGGCAATCAAGGGCGGGCTCGGCGCCTTCGATTTAAAAGACGTCGGCTGTCAGGTCGCCCTGGGGAATACCTACCATCTGCATCTGCGCCCCGGCGAGGAAACGGTCCGCGCCCTCGGCGGGCTTCACAGGTTTATGAACTGGGACGGCCCTGTTTTGACGGACAGCGGCGGATTTCAGGTGTTTTCTCTGGATTCGCTGCGCAAGGTCACGGAGGAGGGCGTCCATTTCCAGTCGCACATCGACGGACGCAGGATCTTCATGGGGCCCGAGGAAAGCATGAAAATCCAGTCCTATCTCGGCTCGGACATCGCGATGGCGTTTGACGAATGCGTTGCGAACCCGGCCGAGTACGCTTATGCCAAGGCGGCGTGCGAACGCACCGAGCGCTGGCTTTTGCGGTCCCGGGACGCGCTTTCCGAATTAAATCGAAGGCCGGATTCCGTAAATCCCGACCAGATGCTGTTCGGCATCAACCAGGGAAGCACATACCCCGACCTGCGAATCGAAAACATGCGGAAGATCGCCCGGCTCGACCTTCCGGGGTATGCGATTGGCGGGCTTGCAGTCGGGGAGGAAATCTCCGTCATGTATGAAACGATCGAACGGGTGGAGGAGGAAATGCCGGAAGACCGGCCGCGCTACCTGATGGGCGTCGGCACGCCGTCAAACATCATCGAGGGCGTGTATCGCGGCATCGATTTTTTCGACTGCGTCATGCCGGCGAGAAACGCGCGGCACGGCCATCTCTTTACCTTAAACGGAATCATCAACATCAAAAACGCAAAATATGAAACCGCCGACGAGCCGATTGACGAGGGATGCGGCTGCTTTGCGTGCAGGAATCATTCCAGGGCATATCTGCGGCATCTTTTCAAGGCGGAGGAAATTTACGCGCTGCGCCTTGCGGTGATACACAATCTCCATTTCTACAACCGGCTTATGGAGCGGATCAGAAACGCGATCGAAACGGATACGTTTCATGATTTCAGAAGACAGTGGAGCCCGCTTCTCGACCGCAGGATTTGACGGGGCAATGCTTCTATGCGCTTGGAGCCCCGGCTTGTCTTCATAAAAGGCTTGTAAATTTATTTCTTTTCCATTATAATGATATTTATTATGTAAGGAGGTATGTCATATGCCTGCTGGCACGGGTAACAGTTATGTTTCAATGATTCTTCCGCTTTTATTTTTGTTTGGAATCATGTATTTCTTAATGATCCGCCCTCAGAAGAAAAGGGAAAAGGCCGAGCAGCAAATGCGCAATTCCATTGAGGTCGGAGACGAGATCACGACCATCGGGGGCATCATCGGAAAAGTGGTTTCCGTAAAGGACGACAACACGCTGGTCATCGAAACAGGCGGCGATAAAACGAAACTGAAGTTCCATAAATGGGCGATTCGGTCCCGGGACGTGGCCGCCGACGGCGAATAACGGAAATTGTCCAATAACTTGTCATTATTTTGCCGTTACTCTCATAGGATTACCTTGTAATAATCCTTAAGGGGGCATTTTTAATGGCAAAAGCGGATATGTGTTGCAAACCAGGCGCGCCCTATTTTAAGACAATCCTGCTTTCCGACTTGTTTGGGATCATTGTATCGGTTTTAATGCTTCTGCTGCTTTGCATGTTTGTAAACGCAGAGATTATTCCGGAACATCTCGTGTTTCCACTCGCGGCGGGCATGGCAGGCCTCGGCGCTTTAGTCGCCTCGATGGCCGCGTTGTCGAAGATCAAGCAAAAACGTCTTACGACGGGAATGTTGTCCGGCCTGATGTTTTTTGTGATCCTCATCATCTTAAGCTTTGTCTCCCCGGCGGGAGTGCCCGATTTCAAGAGCGCGGTCGTGGTCCTTGCGGCTATACTTTTGGGTAGTTTGATCGGCATTGTCTTAAGTGGAAATGTAAAACAGAAAAGAAGAAGATAAAGAAAAAAAGAGGTAGAAAATATGAAGCACCTTAAGACCCTAAACGGCGCAACATTAAAGCAAAGCGCCTTAAAGGGAGGCTGCGGTGAGTGCCAGACGTCGTGCCAGTCCGCCTGCAAAACCTCCTGCACGGTTGCAAACCAGAAATGCGAAAACAAAAAGTAAATGCAAGAGGGGAGGGCTAACGCCTTCCTTTTGCTTTAAGCATAAGAGACATATCCGAACCCGTTTTTGAGGGGACAGGATTCCGCCATTGCCGCAGAAACACCCATTGCCATACATCGGTATTGCCAATGTGCTTTCTTTGCACTGACAAAATCCTGCTCCCTCAAAAATCTTCGACCTCTATGCACCCCAACGAATTGGATCGTCGGGGTGCTTTTTCCGGGAGAGTTATCCGGGACGGTAAAAAATAATGGGAGCTACATAAAGATGGTTCATCGATTCAGTATCAGGGATGTAAATATAATCGTCGACAGCGAAAGCGGAGCCGTGCATCTCGCGGACCGGGTTTCTTTCGACCTTTGCGGCCTTTTAACGCCGCCGCTCGGGAAAGAATGTCCGGAGGCGGCTGTGCGGGAGCTCTCGGCACGCTATGACGAGGGGGAGATCCGGGAGGCTTACGGCGAGCTTTTGGCGCTTTTCCAAGCGGGTGAGCTGTTTGCGCCCGAATACGACGGACCGAACGCGAGGATGTCCTTAAAAGGCGCGCCTGTAAAGGCTCTTTGCTTGCATGTGTCGCACGACTGCAACATGCGCTGCAATTACTGCTTTGCAAAGACGGGCGACTTTGGAACGGGACGCCGCATCATGGATTTTGAAACGGCAAAGGCCGCAGTCGATTTTGTGGTCGGCCGGTCGGGAAAACGCCGCAACATCGAAATCGACTTTTTCGGAGGCGAGCCGCTGATGGCATTTGACACCGTCCGAAAAACGGTCGAGTACGCAAAAAGCCTGGAAGAAAAATATCAAAAAAACTTCCGCTTTACGATCACAACCAACGGCCTTCTCCTAAATGACGAGATCATTGACGCAGTAAACCGCGAGATGTCGAATGTCGTCCTGTCGCTCGACGGACGCAGGGAAATAAACGACAAGGTGCGCAAAACCGTTTCGGGGGACGGGACCTTTGAACTGGTCATGCCGAAAATGCAGCGCCTTGTGAACCTGCGCGACAAAGGCAAGGACTATTACGTGCGCGGCACGTTTACAAAGGAAAACCTGGACTTTTGCGAGGATATTAAGGAAATGGTCTCCTGCGGGTTTCGGAATCTCTCCTTAGAGCCCGTCGTATTAAAGGGGGGCGGTGCCCTCGCGATTACAAAGGAGGATCTGCCCAGGATTTTTGAGGAATACGAAAAGCTCTGCGAGCTGATCCTTCAAAGCAAAAACACAGACAGGGAATTTCTGTTCTTCCATTTTATGATCGATCTGTCCCAGGGCCCCTGCATTATAAAGCGCATGCGCGGATGCGGGGCGGGCTTCGAGTATGTCGCGGTCACGCCTGAGGGGGATATCTACCCCTGTCATCAGTTTGTCGGCAACAAAGAATTCAGACTCGGAAACGTTCACGAGAAAACCTTTGACCTCTCACTTTCCGAACGCTTTGCCGGCATCGACCTGAATACGAGAAAAGGCTGCTCCGATTGCTGGGCGAAATATTATTGCGGCGGCGGCTGTTCAGCCGCGAACCATACGGTAAACGGCGATATCTCTATACCGTACGAGCTCGGATGCGAGCTTGAGCGCAAAAGGGTCGAATGTGCGATTTACCTGAAGGCGCGCAGTGCCGCCTTTGCCGAACAGGCTCGCACGGCACCCGAAAGCCCGGCAGGTTAAAATATTGACCGGCATTTTTTCCGCTTGCTGAAAATACTCGGCCGGAAGGGAAGGACCTTCCGGCCGAGTTGCGTTCCGGGATAAAGGCCGATATTTGCATAAGAATTCATGGATGAATAGCCCCATTTTCTTTGCGCGGAGGTAACGCCCGCAAGTCGGTTTACATAATATAGTTTACATAAAATTTGTGCTAATTTTACAAAAGTGCGATTTTGGAAAAATTGTCCTTGAACACTTATGCGCAAAGTATTATATTTATTATATTCCTCTTTTTGGTCATAGAAACAACATGTCCGTCATATTCTTTTTTACGTAGGAGGTGACGGAATGAAAAGGGCTTTTATGTCCATGAGGAGGCTGGAACCGTCTTATGGCGGAGCGGTTCTTTTAGCGATGGCCGCGTTGTTTGTCTTCGGAGCCATTATAGGCTCGGCCGTGGCATCCGGCATCCTTGCATCCGGTTCCGGACGTCTTTATGAGATGCTGATAAACTATTTGCTGGGTTTCTCGGACGAGTATGTGCGGCCTTCTTTTTTAACCGCCCTTTTTGTAAATTTCAGGTATCATGTGATTATATTCCTGATTTCCTTCACCGGACTCGGCGTGTTTCTGGTTCCTGCTTTTGTGATGCTGCGGGGCGCTTTTTTGTCGGTCGCCGTTACCGGTTTTGTCAGGATGCTTGGAATCAACGGCGCTTTTTTGTCTTTGGCCGCTTTCGGCCTTCAGAACGCGCTTGCGTTGCCGGCACTTCTTCTTCTTTCTCAAAACGCTTATCTTTTTGCCAAAAACGGCTATCGCCGCGGAGTTCCAGCAGGCGGTCGGCGCGTGATGGCGGGAATAAAAGCGGATCAATATTTTTCGCTTTGCGGCATTGTTTTTGCCGTCTTGTTCTTTTGCGCCCTGATAGAAAGGTTTCTTTCACCGCTCTTGATTGCCTATATACATAATTTTCTTTGACATAAACGGGAGGTCCAAAATGCAGGATTATATTGACGAATTTTCGAGCTATTTGACGACGGTGAAAAACTCATCGGAAAATACAAAGGCTTCCTATTTGAGAGATGTTCAGCATTACTGCGATTTCTTAAATCAGAAAAAGATTCAAGATCCGAAAAACGCGGACCAAAAGCTCATCTCCGCTTATTTGAAGGACCTCTTGTCGAAGGGAAAGTCGGGCGCGACCGTTCTTCGGACAAAGGCCTCTATTAAGTCCTTTTACAGCTTTCTGATGCAGTTCGGTGTGATTTTGATCAATCCCGCAACCAATGTCGAAACGTCGAAGCCGGTGCAGAAAATGCCGCAAATTCTTACAAGCGAGGAAGTGGACCTGCTGTTGTCCCAGCCGGACACGACCGACTACAAGGGAATCCGGGACAAGGCGATGCTTGAGCTTTTATACGCGACCGGCATCCGTGTGACCGAGCTTTTGGACCTCAATATCGACGACGTAAATCTTGAAATCGGCTTTGTAAAATGCAAAAACGGCAGGGGACAGCGAATTATACCGATCTATCCTTCGGCGGTTTCCGCGCTTCGGGCCTATTTGAGGCAGGCGAGGGCGATTTTATTAAGCGATATCGCACAGCCCTCGCTCTTTGTCAACATCAAGGGCGAGCGCATGACGCGCCAGGGTTTTTTCAAGATCGTAAAGCATTATCAGGAAAAGGCCGGCATCAAAAAACAAATCACGCCGCATACGCTCCGGCATTCCTTTGCAATGCATCTGATCCAGAACGGCGCCGACCTCGAATCGGTAAAAGAAATGATGGGGCATGCCGATATATCGTCCACACAGGTGTACGCCCGCATGATAAAGCAGCAGATCAGCATTGTATACTCGAGGTGCCATCCGAGGGCATAAGGACCGTATTGCACATTGAGTTTGTCCCGGCAATGGCGGTTTTCAGTTTTTTCTTGACGGCGTTTCATGCATGTGCTATACTAAAATCCAAATTCCGGAGGAAAGAGGACACGGCGGTTATGAACGGCAAATTAACGATATCCATATATTATTTTTGGCCCGTTTATGCTTATGCTAAGACCGGGCTTTTTTAGCTGCTGCCTTGACCCTTCAGAAAGAAAGACGCCGCAGCCCGAAGCCCAATTACAGGCTCTCGGGTTTTTTTGTTTTAAAAAACTTTGGCCCGGGGCAAAATAACTGCCCCGGGCTGTTTTTTGGGAGGAAAAGTTATGATTGTCATCTTAAAACCAAACACAAGCGAACCCCAGGTCGAGGCATTTTCAAAGCGGATGGAGGCGCTCGGCTTTAAGACGCACCTAAGCCGCGGTGAAAACACGACCATCGTCGGCCTGATCGGCGACACATCGAGGCTCGATCCTGAAAAACTAAAATCGGAGGAACTGGTTTCGGACGTAAAACGTGTCAGCGAGCCCTATAAAAAGGCAAACCGCAAATTTCACACGCATGACACGGTTATCGACGTCAGGGGACGCAAGTTCGGCGGCGGATTTTTCCAGGTGATCGCCGGGCCGTGCTCGATTGAAAGCGCCGGGCAGATGGAGCTGGTTTCCGAATGCGTAAAAAAATCCGGCGCCGGGCTTTTACGGGGCGGCGCGTTCAAGCCGCGCACCTCGCCGTATTCCTTTCAGGGACTTGAAAACGAAGGACTCCGGCTTTTACTCGACGCCGGCCAAAAAACGGGGCAGCCGGTCGTGACGGAAATCATGGACGCGGCCGATATCCGGCTTTTTGAGGATGTGGACATCATTCAGGTGGGCGCGCGCAATATGCAGAATTTCAGACTGCTTAAAATCCTCGGCCAGCAAGATAAGCCGGTTTTATTAAAGCGCGGCCTTGCGAACACGATCGAGGAGCTCCTTATGAGCGCCGAGTATATCATGTCCGAGGGAAACGAACAGGTGATTCTATGCGAGCGCGGCATTCGCACGTTCGAGCCGTCGACCAGGAATACGCTCGACATTTCCGCCGTGCCCGTGCTCAAAAAGCTCACCCATCTGCCCGTCATTGTCGACCCAAGCCATGCGTGCGGCGTTTCGTGGATGGTGCTGCCGCTTTCAAAGGCGGCGATCGCCGCAGGAGCCGACGGGCTGATGGTCGAGGTACACAACAACCCGTCGCAGGCGTTAAGCGACGGCGCCCAGTCGCTTACCCCGCAGGCCTTCGACGAGCTTATGCGGTCCCTGCGCCCCTATATCGAGCTCGAGAGGAAAACGATCTGGAGCGAACGGCAATAAAAAGAATGAACCGGGTATTTGCCCGGTTCGCTCACGCCTCAAAGCAAATCTATGGTTTTTAAATAGGCAGGGAAGGGGGGTCAGCGCTCTTTTTCCTGCTCATCCGATTTCTTTTTTTGATCCATCACTTCGTTTGCAAGCGGGTTTGCGAGTGCGGCGTTTTGCAGATTTTCACCTGCAATATGGGTGTAGATCATCGTCGTGTCGACGCTTTTATGTCCAAGCACCTCCTGAAGCGTCCGGATGTCGACGCCGTTCTGGTACATCAGGGTCGCCGCCGTATGCCGCAGCTTGTGGGCGGAGTAGTGCTTTGCATCAAGCCCGGCGCCTGTGAGATATTTCTTGACAAGCCATTTTACCGTTTGCACATCGATCCGCTTTGAAAGCCGGCTTATAAATAACGCGTTTTTATCCTGGTTATGAAGCGCGGGCCGCACTTTCAAATAGTCGTTCAGCGCGTTGATGCACGCGGGATTTAAGTAAACGGTCCGCTCCTTGTCGCCCTTTCCGAGTACCCTGAGCCGTCCCTCCTGGATGTCCTGCAGATCGATCCCCACGAGTTCAGAGACGCGCAGGCCGCAGTTTAGGAAGAGCGTCAGGATACAATAGTCCCGTTCCTTGTTCGGGCCGCTGACGGCGTTTAAGAGGGCGCGGCTGTCATCTAAGGACAAATACCGCGGCATCGACTGGCGCGTCTTCGGAGAATCCAAGTTTTGCGCGGGGTTTACGTCCAGAATATGCGCCTTGTCGGTCAGATATTTAAAAAAGGAACGAACGCTCGATACCTTGCGCGCGCGGGTTTTGGCCGTGTTCCCATAGGTCGTTTCGGCACTTTTGCGGTGTTTCGGGCGCTCGCGGCTGATATAAGTCAGGTAGTCGTAGATATCCGAAAGCGTGACCGTCTTAATGAGGCCGGCGTCGATATCCGAAATCGGAATCTCATCAAATGGACAATCCTTCGGGATCATTTTCCGTTTTTGCTTTATAAAGCGAAAAAACGTGCGAAGATCCAAAAAATATTCCTCGATGGTTTTTCTGGATTTGCCGCGGATGGTTTCGGTATATGTGAGAAAATCTTTGATAATCTGCGGCGCATCGGTTCGAACATCCATTTTAATAAACCTCCGGGTTTTCGTTTTTCAGGAAAAACTCCGCGGCGGATCACAGTATCTCATGCGTTTATTTTTGCGTTTTCCCCCACCCCGAATTATACAAAATCTTTATTTTGTATAATTGGATATATCGATCATATACCGCCGTCCCCGGCGTGTCAAGTGTTATTTCCAATCCGGCGGTCCTCCTCCTTAAGCGGCAGAATCGAGCCGACGTCGATCAGCGGACCCTCGGTTAAAAAAACCGGATAAACCTTTTTGGTTTCAAGGAAATTCAGGATTTTATTTTTATCCGGATGATCGTTTAAGCTGCCCGTAAATGCGATCCGGTCTTTGGAAAGCTTTCCGCAGCATCCGCCGATGAATCCATAATGCTCGCTGTCGAGAAAAATAAATCCCGGCCGGATCAGGAGCACGTCGATCCCGGCGCACTCTAAGGCTGCCGCCATTCCGTTGTCCGACGTGATCGCGGACCCCTCGTCGACAACCGCGACCGCGCATTTCGCGTATCCCTGCCTGACATGGATCAGCTTGCAATTATTGGAAATTAATTGGGATTTTATCGAGCTGTCGGTAAATTTCAGATTGTGGAAGAACAAACTTCCGATTGACAGTCCGTTTAATGCGATATTATACGGATAATCCTTCTGTAAAGCGACCTCGCTGTCAACGATTTCCATATGCATTTCCTTGTAAAGGCATTTGGCTTTGCCGAGCATACCTTTGTGTACGATAACCCCGTTTTTCCCGATATGGTGCAAAAGCATGTCGGCGTGGTGCCTCTCTTCCCCGCTTAAACTTTCGCAGGGCGGAACCGGGAGCGCTTTTACTCCGAGCTTCCAAAGCGGTCCTGAAAATTTTTGAACGTATTTTTCGCCCAGAAAAAGCGACGTGACTTTGTTTTGCGGCAAATTCGGCTTTGCGATAAACAAGGTGCTTTCTTCCTTTTCCAATTGTGCATTCATATTTTATATCCATCTGGAGAAACTAGAAACAAATCAAGTATTGGAGGTTTGTCGCATGAGTTTGATTTCCTGCACGAGCGACTGTGTTTATCAGAAGGACGGTACATGTACGTTGACCAGAGCGGCCTCTCCCGGTGAGCCGAACAAAGACGGCTGTGCATACTACGTCAAATCATCCAAAGGGAAAAAATAAGCTGTTATTGAAAAGCTTGTCCGCTTTACAAAGCGGCGTCAAGCGCCTGACGAATATTTTTCACCTTGATCAGCTCAAGGCCGTCCGGAACCTTTATAGGGGAAGTATCCTGATTCGGCATAACGCATTTTGTAAATCCGAGGCGCCTGATCTCATTTAAACGCTGAGAAACGGCAGAAACCGCGCGCACCTCCCCTGTGAGGCCGATTTCGCCGAAGACGGCGCAGGTATCGTCCACGGCGCGTTCGAGGAAGCTTGAGGCCACCGCGACCAGAACCGGCAGATCAATCGCGGGCTCGTCCGGTCTGAGGCCGCCGACAACATTAATATACGTATCGCACGCGCCGAGCAGAAGCCCGGCGCGTTTTTCCAGAATGGCAAGCATCAATACGGCCCGGTTGTAATCGATGCCGGCGGACATGCGCCGCGGTGTAGCGTAGGCGCTTTTGGCGACAAGCGCCTGGATTTCGGCCAGAATCGCGCGGGAGCCCTCCATCGTGCAGGCGACGCAGCTGCCGAAAACCGATTTCGGCCTGCCCTCGAGGAGCGCCGCTGACGGATTCGGAATCTCGCGCAAGCCGAGATCCCCCATTTCAAAAACACCGATTTCATTTGTCGAGCCGAAACGGTTTTTTTCAGCGCGCAGCATTCGGTAGGATATGTTGCGCTCCCCTTCAAAATATAAAACGCAGTCGACCATGTGTTCAAGCACCTTCGGCCCCGCGATGGCGCCGTCTTTGTTCACATGACCGACGATAAAAACGGTTATCCCGCTTCCCTTCGCATACTGCATCAGCGTAAGCGCGCATTCCCTGACCTGCGTGACGCTGCCGGGCACCGAGTCGACAGATGCCTTAAAAGCCGTCTGGATGGAATCGATGATCAGAATGTCGGGTGAAAGCCGCGCAGAGGCCCTCAGGATCTCGTCGATATCCGTTTCGGAAAGCACGAAAAGACGCTCGTTATTGCTGCCGATTCGTTCCGCGCGGAGCTTCAGCTGCCTCAATGATTCCTCCCCCGAGACGTACAGCACCTTGGTGCCCTTTTCGCCGAAATGCCGGCAGGCCTGCATTAAAAGCGTGGTTTTTCCGATCCCCGGCTCCCCGCTGACCAGGATCAGAGAGCCTAAAACCGCCCCTCCGCCCAATACGCGGTCCATCTCCGAAATGCCGGTTTCGATGCGGATGTCCTGATCGGTCCGGACCTCGGTGATTGGCGCGGGCTCCGATTTCGGCGCGCGGTAGGGCGACAGACGCGAAGAGGACACGGACGGTTTTACAAGCTGCCGTTCCTCCTTTAGCGTATTCCACTCCCCGCAGGAGGGGCATTTTCCATACCATTTCGGCGATTCATAGCCGCAGTTTGAGCAGAGAAACAGAGTTCTTTCCTTCAAAAATCATCATTCCTTCAGGCTGTTTCATTTAAGTAACCGATGTATCCGCCGGCGATCGCGAGGGCCAGCTTTTTCTGATAGGCGTCGTCTTTTAAGAGCGCTTCCTCTTCGGGGTTCGATACAAACCCGCATTCCACGGTAATTGCGGGACAGGGCGCGTTTTTCATCAGAAAAATATCGCTTGAAGCTTTTTTATAAGTGCGCGTATTTCCGTCGTTTAAGGCCGTCAGAAGGCTTTGCTGCATAACCTTGGCCAGTGTTTCGCTCATCGGACTTTTGGGGGCGTAAAAGACCTGCGCCCCCCTGTACTGGCTTTGGGTGAAAAGGTTTAAATGCACACTTAAAAAAATGGGATTTTCGGTATTCTCCACGATTTTTAACCGGGCATTTAAATCGGCGACCTTGTTCTGACGCACCGTGGCGTCGTCCCGGTAGTCGAGAGACAGGTCCTCCGTCCGTGTCATAACAGTCGGAATTCCCAAGAAGGCCATCAGGGTGTCAAGCTTCTTTGATATTTTCAGCGTGCAGTCCTTTTCGAGCATCCCGCTGACACCCGTTGCGCCGCCGTCCATGCCGCCGTGCCCGGGATCGATCACAACGACGTTGTCGGTCGTAAAGGCGCCGCCGAAGACAGGGCGCACTGTTTTCATATTCCGATGGAATATCACAATTATAATGAAAATAAAGGCCAGTGTCAAAATAAGCGCAAAGAAAGGGATTTGACGGGCTTTGTTTTGATTCATATGAAATCACCTCATACACATAAATATGGTGATTTCAAAAAGATATGATAACAATAAGGCAGTCTTTTACGAGAAATCCGGGTCAATAAGGCTGCATCGACAAAAAACGCAGGCACCAAAGTGCCTGCGTTTCAGGTTGTAGACAAAGCGTTCTTTCGTCTTTTTTGAAAAAATGCGTTGCGCTGGCGTAACCATTTTTTCAAAAAACCGATTAGAATTTCTTTTTGAGGGAATTTATTTCCCCCAAAAAGCCCTTAACCCGCGCCAGACGGGCGCGAAACCGGGGTTACTCAAAGGGGTACTGGGTACCCCTTTGAAAGCGTGAAGACTTTGTCTTCACGCTTAAACGCAGGCACCAAAGTGCCTGCGTTTTAACGCCTTCGAACATCAGTTTTCGTTTTCGGCTTCAACCTCGGGGATAATGTCGTTTTCCTCACCGGAGGACGCAACGATATGGGGCTCTCCGTCATCGGGTTCCGGAACCTCATTTTCCGTTGGAACGGGCGGCATTAAAAGCGCCTTAATGCTTAAGGAGATCTTTTTCTTCTCGAAATCGATGTCGGTGATCCTGGCATCCACTGTCTCACCCAGCTTTAAGGCATCCTCCGCCTTCTCGATGCGGCGGGAAGCGATCTGAGAGATATGGATGAGACCGTCGACACCCGGAATAATTTCCGCGAACGCACCGAACGGCATAAATTTGATGACTTTTACGGATACCGTGTCCCCGACCTTGTATTTCCCCTCGACCTGCGACCAAGGATTGTCTTCCTGCAGGCGATAGCCCAGAGAAATCTTTTTCTTTTCCTTGTCGAGAGCGATGACATGCACTTGAATCTCGTCTCCGACCTTCAGCACCTCCGAAGGGTGCTTGATGCGGCTCCAGGAAAGCTCGGAAACATGAACCATACCGTCGACGCCGCCGATATCGACAAAAGCGCCGTAGGAAGTCAGCGATTTGACAACGCCTTTATATTCATTTCCAACCGCGATGGACTCCCAGATCTTTTCGGAGGAAAGTCTGCGCTCTTCCATTAAAATCGCGCGGATGGAGCCGACGACCCTGCGCCTTGCCCTGTTGACTTCCGTAATCCTCAGGCGCTGTTTCGTCTTTAAGAGATCCGAAAGCGGCTTATCCTTCGGGAGCCCGGACTGGCTGGCCGGAACGAAAACGCGGACACCCTGGCAGACAACGACGATGCCGCCCTTGTTTTCTTCGACTACAATGCCCTCCACAGAGGTTTTATCCTCACGGGCGGCTTCAATCTTTTCCCAGCCCTTGATGGAATCAAGGCGCTTTTTTGAGAGCATGATCGTGCCCTCCAGGTCGTTTACGCGCATGACAAAAGCCTCGATTTTTTCCCCAAGGCGCAGATGATCTTCGACCTTATAAGAAGGATCGTCGCTCAATTCACCGACCGGGATATAGCCGGCGTGTTTTACGCCGAGATCAACCTGGATCTCCATCGGCGTAATATTGGTGATGACGCCTTCCACCTTGTCTCCTGTATTTAAAGTTTTAAATGACTGCTTAAGAAGCTCAGCAAAACTTTCGCCAGATTCGGTTCTTACTTCGTCACTCATAATGTCCATAACCTCCTTAATTATCCACGCGGGTGTGGATGCTCCGGCGGTAATGCCGATCTGCCCCTCGATTTTCATAAACGCAGGGCTGAGCTCGTCTGCGCGTTCTACGAGCACCGTTTTATTGCAGAGCTTGCTGCAGATTTCAAACAAATGCTTTGTGTTGGAGCTTGTTCTGTCGCCGATAATAATCATTGCATCGGATTTCGAAGCAAGTTCCCGCGCTTCCAGCTGACGCATGACCGTAGCGTTACATATTGTATCAAAAATTCGCGCATTTGTACACGCTTTTTTTAAAAACTCGGTACAAGATTTGAAGACGCTTTGATTTGAGGTGGTTTGCGCAACCACGGAAATCGGCAGATTTTCAGCGTTTTCCGTTTTCCGAAACCAATCCTGAAGCATTTCAAGGCTCTCAATGACGATTGAATTTTCGCACCAGCCCTCGATTCCGGTGACTTCCGGATGGCCGCCTGTTCCGATAATGAGAACCAACCGCCCTTCTTCCGCTTCCCTTTTTACGATATTATGAATTTTTGCAACAAAGGGACAGGTCGCATCTTCGACAGTGCAGCCTTTTTCACGCAGAATTTCATATATTTTTTTTGAAACGCCATGCGTGCGGATCACGACAAAAGAACCGTCAGGAATCTCGTTTACATCGTCCGCGGACCGGATGCCTTCCTTTTCCAGCTTTTGAATGACATTTGCGTTGTGGATGATCGGCCCGAGCGTGTAGATTGTGCCGTGCTCCTTCAAGTGCTGATGCGCGAGACTGACGGCGCGGGAAACGCCGAAGCAAAAACCGGCGGTTTTTGCAAGGGTAATGTTCATATCGACGGCTCCTGTGCAAGGGTGCGGACGGTCTGCATAATGCTGCCCGCGACCTCCTTGTAATCCTTGTTTTCCGGAGGAGGAACCGCAAACGGCTTCCCGATATAAATGCAGACGGTGGAAAAAACGCGTTTCGTTCCTTTCAAGTAAACCGGGACGACCGGCGCCCCGCCTTTTACGGCAAGCATCCCGGCACCGGCTTTTACATCGTCGGAAAACCTTGAGCCCTCGGGAAAAACGATTAAAGTCTTTCCGCCTTTAAGAGAGCGGATCGCGGTTTTGATGGAGGTTATGTCCGCGCTGCCCCGCTTTACCGGAAAGGCTCCGAGCTTTTTAATAACAAAGCCGAATATGGGGATCTTAAAAAGCTCCGACCTCGCCATAAACGTATAAGCATGCTTATGGCCAAGAGCAATGGCAACAAAAATCGGATCCTTGAGGCAGGAATGGTTTGCGCATACGAGCATTCCTCCGGCATCCGGGATGTTTTCCCTCCCATATATTTTCAAACGGTAAAACGGAAAAAACACAATCCGCAGCAAAGAATAAATAATATTAAAGAACATTTTTCAAACGGTCCTTAATCACTTTTTTTATCAACGAAAGCGTATCGGAAAAGGAATTTCCGGTCGTGTTGAGCAAAACCGCATCCGGCGCCGGCTTAAGCGGCGCCTGATCTCGGAGCTCGTCGTTCTTGTCCCGCTTTTGCATATCGCCCAGCACCGTCTCAAAATCGACCTTCTGCCCCCGTTCAAGAAGCTCATTGTAGCGGCGTTTCGCCCTCTCCTCGGGGGTCGCCGTCAAAAAAAGCTTTAAGTCCGCGTCGGGCAAAATAACGGTTCCGATGTCGCGCCCGTCCATGATCACGCTGTTGCGTTCGGCGATCGCACGCTGCAGATCGAACAGGAAACGGCGCACCTCGGGAATTGCCGAAACAGCGGATGCCGCGGCCGAAACCTCATGTTCACGGACAGCGTCCGACACATCCTCGCCGTTTAAGAATATGTGCTGCATATCGTTTTCGTACTTAAGCTCGATTTCGATGGAAGAAAGGAGCGCCGTAACGGCGCCGGTATCGTTCGGCGCGACATTTTGCCGCAACGCGTATAAAGCGATCGCCCGGTACATGGCGCCGGTATCGACGTAAATCAGGCCGAACTCCTTCGCTATGGACTTTGCCATTGTGCTTTTTCCCGCACCGGAGGGCCCGTCCAGCGCTATTTTAATTTTCTTTTTTTGCAATTGATATACCTCCGATAACGGTCAGATCACTCTGTGACCCATCCCGATTGCAATTTCATTCAGATGCAGAAGGCCGATCCCGAAAAAGACAGCCACGCTCACATGCTCCTCATGCCGGGCGATTGCGATCTTTCCGCCGATATTCGAACCGATCGCCTTGTTTACGATCTGTGAAATGGCTTCCCTGGCAGCGCCCGCGACGGCGCCCTCATCGCAGTGCGCGGCTGTGATAACCCCTTCCCGCTTTGCGGCGACGACGGCGCGTTCAATGATCTTGTTGATCGCCGGAATAAACTCTCCGCCGAAATTGGTGGCGGCAACTTTTATGTCGAGACCCAAAAACTCGGACTTGAGCGCCTCTTCCTCTTCCATGTTTAAAGTGACCGCGAGCCGGATCGCGGCGGCTGCCACTTCGCGGCTTCCTATGCTCATAAAAGCTCCATCCGCCGCAGTATAAAACGCCGGCAAGCCCTTTCCGCTTAGACCGAGCTTTCCCTTGTTTGCCGCGGCTGCCGCTTTTTACGGCTAAGCGGCCCGCCGAATTGATCTGATAAAATTTCTCTGGCAATCCGATCAGGGCTCCTTTAGCCTCCGCACCTTTCCCTGATCGAGCTGCCGGCGACATAACCCGTAGAAAAGGCGATCTGCAGATTAAAGCCTCCCGTATAGGCGTCGACATCGATCACTTCTCCTGCAAAGTAGAGACACTTTACAAGCTTTGACTCCATTGTTTTCGGGTCTAATTCCCCGACCGCAATTCCGCCCGAGGTGATAACCGCCTCGTCGATCGGGCGCGGCCGAAGGACGGTAAGCTTAAGAGATTTGATCGCCTTTGTAAGCCTCATGCGCTCGTCTTTTGTAATCGAATGGATTTTGCTGTGGGGCGGGATACCCGAAAGCTCGACGATAGCGGGTATCAGTTTTTGAGGCAAAAGCCGGGAAAGCCCGTTTACAAGGTCGCGGTTTATGTTCTCGTTAAAATCGCGAAGAATCCTTCTGTCGAGCGTATCATGGTCGAGGGCCGGTTTTAAGTCGATATGAAGCTTGTAGGATTTGCCGGAAAAATCGCGCATGTGGGAGGAGGCGCTTAAAATAAGCGGCCCGGAAACCCCGAAATGGGTAAAGAGCATCTCTCCGAAATCGGAAAAAACCTCCTTCTCCCCGTCCAAAACCCTGATCGATACATTCCTAAGGGACAGCCCCGAAAGCGCCCTGCAAAGCGCGGGAGACGCCTCCAGCGGCACGAGAGACGGCTTTGGCGTAATAATCGAATGGCCGAGGGAACGCCCAAACCGATATCCGTCGCCGGTAGAGCCGGTTTTCGGGTACGACAGCCCTCCCGTTGCAATAATGCAGAAGTCGCAGTCGACAATGCCCTCCGTCGTTTTGGCGGCGCATACCCGCCCTCCCTGTTCCAGGATTTCAAACGCCGTTTCTTTCCTGATTTCAACGCCTTTGCTTTTGACGGCCCGCAGCAAAACGGAAACAACGTCCGACGCCTTGTCCGAAACCGGGAAAACGCGGTTTCCGCGCTCCGTTTTCAGCTTAAGGCCGTGCGTTTCAAAAAAATCCATCGTATCGACGGAGGAAAACCTCGAAAAAGCGCTCATTAAAAACTTGGGGTTGACCGGAATGTTTTTTAACAGGATGTCCGGCGTGCAGTTGTTTGTAAGATTACACCGGCCTTTTCCGGTAATGCCGAGCTTTCGCCCCGGCAGCTCGTTTTTTTCGAGCAATAACACCCTGTTTTTGTCCGAGGCCGCGGCATAAGCCGCCATAAGCCCCGCCGGCCCCCCGCCGACAATTACTGTGTTAAAAAATTCAGGCATTTTGGTTAAATCTGCGCCCCATCGCTTTTTTCGAATTTTTCATATACGTCATACTCGTCCCAAATCGCCTCAAGCTTTGAAAAGGTCTCGGCGATCTCGTCGCGTTTTTTCATGCCGACCGCCGCGATCAGCGCGTTGATCACGCTTAGGGGCGCGACAAGCGAATCGGCGAAGGAGGCCATGTCGCTTTTCGCGATCAGGGTGTAGTCCGCGTCCTGCGCAAGCGGGGACAGAAGGCTGTCGGTAAGCGCGATCGTTGTCGAGGACATGCTTTTTGCGTATTTGAGCGCCTGCACCGTGCGCCTCGAGTAACGCGGGAAGCTGATGCCGATCACGACGTCGCCCGTTCCGACCCGTATCATCTGCTCGAAGGTCTCGCTCGGGCTTGTCGTATGCACAAGGTGGACATCGGGAAAAATCAGGTGAAAGTAAAAGCCCAGAAAGCTTGCAAGCGCCGCGGACGAGCGGTCGCCCAGAATGTAAATGCTTTCGGCCGACAGAATGCGGGAAACGGCGTTTTCAAACACCTTGCGGTCGATTTGTTCCAATGTCAGCTTGATCTTCTCGATATCGGAGACCAGAACCGACCGGAGCACCTCCTGCTTCCCCATCCGGTCCGAGGTAACGTCAAGCCGCTGCACGGCGGTCAGGCGATTGCGGATCATTTCCTGTAAAGCGCTTTGCAGCTCGGGGTATCCGTCGTATCCGATTTCGGTCGCAAAGCGCACGACGGTCGATTCGCTGACCGATACCATTTCGCCAAGCTTGTGCGCGGTCATAAAGGCCGCCTTGTCGTAATGCTCGGAAATATATTTTGCAATCATGCGCTGCCCTTTGGAAAAGTCCGCCGCGTGTGCCTGAATTCTATTTAAAAAATCGTTCATGGATATAAGCCCTCCTGCCAAATTGCAATTATACGAGCCATTACTTTCATTATATAAGAATCGGTCGGGAAAGGCAATAGTATGGTTTTTAACGCAATCATTTTTTTTCACCGCAGGAATCGAGATAAGCGCGCTCCTCCGGCGTCAGATGGCGCCATTTGCCAGGGGGAAGATCCCGAAGCTCCAGCGTGCCGACCGAAATCCGTTTCAGCTTTAAGACCTTCAGTCCGCTTTGGTCGCACATCTTTCGGATCTGCCGGTTCCTGCCCTCGAAGATTGTGATCGAGAGAATCCCGCCCGCCCGGTTCTTATTGATAATTTCGATTCCGGCCGGCCGGATCCGGTACCCGTCGATCAGCATGTCCCGGGAAAGCAGAGGCACAGCCGCATCCAGGTCGCCCGAAACCTCGGCCTGATAGGTTTTGGAAATTTCGTGCTTCGGATGGGTCAGCCTATACGCGAATTCCCCGTCGTTTGTCAATAGAAGAAGCCCTTCCGACAGGTAATCGAGCCGCCCTACGGGATATACCCTTTCGGGAAGGCCGGATAAAAGCTCCAAAACGGTGCGCCTTCCCTTTTCGTCGGATAAGCTGGTGATATACCCCGCGGGCTTGTTGAGCATGATATAAACGGGCTCCGGTTTTTTAACAACGGGCACTCCGTCGACGCGGATCTCGTCGCGCTCCGGGTCGGCGAGGCTGCCCAAAAGAGCGATTTCGCCGTTGACCGTTACCCTTAAAGCCCGGATCAGTTCCTCCGAACGGCGCCGTGATGCAATTCCGTATGAAGATAAAATCTTTTGCAGTCTTTCTTTCAAGATACTGCTCCCTTTTCAAATCAAATCACAGGATTCCCCTGTCCGGTATCATTTTAGCAGAATCCGAAGAACTCTGCAATTTTTGAAAAAAATCCGCCGGATTTTTGTTTTTCTTTTACCGGTACCGAGTCGTGGTAATAAACGGGAGTCTCGGCAATTATTTTGCCGTTTAAGGTAAAGCGCATCGTGCCGTAAAGGCCGCCGCGTTTAACGGGCGCGTAAGCAAAGCGCGGACCGAAAAACTCGCGTTTTAAGTTTTGATTTTCTTCATCCGTCAGAGAATACGTGATCTCCTCCGGGCAGAAAACGGCGACCCCGCCCGAGATTCCGCCCACGACGGGGACGGTCAGCACAGGCTCGCCCTCCTTTGCGAGCGTTTTGTCGGAGAAGAGGGAAAAACCGTAGTTTAACAGCTGTGTGTGGTCGCTCCAATCGCTCGGCGCGTTTAAGGTGGCGACGACCAGCCTTCTCCCCTGCCGTTCGGCGCTCGAAACAAGGCATCTGCCCGATCTTTTCGTAAACCCGGTTTTTACGCCGTCGGCCCCGTCGTATTGCCACAAAAGGCGGTTGTGGTTTCGCATCGCGCGGGTGCCGTCATGGTACTGCTTTTTTGAGGCGATCTCCCGGAACTCGGGCATATCCATGGCATAGGCCGCAAGCCGCGCGAGATCCCTTGCCGACGTATAGTGGTTTTCGCCGTCGAGCCCGCTCGGGTTTTCGAAGTGGGTATTATTAAGCGAGAGCTCCTGCGCCTTTTCGTTCATGAGCTTCGCGAACGCGCTGTCGGACCCCGAGAGATGCCCCGCGATCGCTTTTGCGGCGTCATTTCCCGAAAGGAGCAAAAGACCGTGCAAAAGGCAGTTTAAGGACAGCACCTCCCCCGCTTTCAGGTACATGGAGGAGCCTTCGACAAGCGTGTATTCCCTTTTGATCAGGACCTGGTCTTCCGGATTTCCGTAATCGAGGGCGCAGACCGCCGTCATGATTTTCGTCGTGCTCGCCATCGGCCGTCTTTCATCGGCATCCTTTTCAAAAAGCGCCTTTTCGGAAACAGGATCGTAAAGGATCGCCGAGTGCGCGGAAACGCTCAGCGCCGGCGCCCTCAGGAAGAAAAAAGGAAGGATCAGAATAAGCGCGATTATTTTTTTACCATGCATCAAAAAACCACCTGCTTTGTATTAAGAATACGAGCAGATGGAGATTTTTATGAGTTCATTGTCAAAACTGATTTTGTATTTTTTGCGTATCTGCCTCATTAGGGGCGTTTTTTGCGCCGGGTGCTATTCCTGCTCCTCTTTTCGCTCGTCGAGAAATTTCTTGATCCGGTCCATCACGTCGGGTACGATGTCGATCACGCGGTCGACAGTGGTGCTCGGAGGCGGAGCGATCGGCAGAATGCGGACAGTTCCGTTTGAAATGACGACAAAGGCGACCGGAGACAGGTGTACGCCCGCGCCGCTTCCACCGCCGAAAAGCTGCTGCTCGTTTGAAGCTTTCCCCTTCATATCGCTGCCGCCGGACGCAAAACCGAACGAAAGCTTCGAAATCGGGATTAGCGTAACGCCGTCGGCTGCCGTGATCGGCGTGCCGATGATGGTGTTGGCATCGACCATATCCCTTATTTTCGCCATAGTCGTCGACATTAAATCTTCAATAGGATGACTCATGATACTGACACCGCCTTATCTTTTTTCCTTTTTTTTATTTTAACCGGCAGATGAAAAATCAGCAAAGACCCGACGAGAAGCATTTGGACCGGCCGCGTAAATATCACCGTGTCGACGCTTACTTCAGGCTTTGTCATGGAAAAATCGGCCCTGATATTCACCGTGCGCTCTCTGACATGGAACATCCCGTCGAAAAGGGGCAGAAGAATCCCGGACGCCATGGACGCCTGGCCGTAAAGGATACCGGTCTTTGCCGGGTCCTCCGCGGCGATCGTAAGCGAGAGGTCGAACCGCTCGACAACGATTTTCTTTAAGGCCTTGCCCGATGCTCTCCTTGCAAACCGGAGCGCGTCGGAAACCGAGCTTAACTCGAACGGAAGCTCCCGCTTTTTCGCGGGGGCGGCCTTCCTACTCGGCTTTGCCGCTTTCTTTCTTTTAGCCTTAAACGGAAAAAGCGTGAGATGCAAAAAACCGAAGGAAACCTTCAGGAGCTCAAGCCCGTTTCGAAACTTTACGTGAATCTTAAGCGGCGTAAAGAGGAATAAAGTCGTCAGAAGGAGCAAAACAAGGACTATTCTTCCGAGCGTTGTTGTGAAGAAAAAAGCAAAGATAGCTGGTCACCCTCTTCCCCCTCAGTGTCGGAAAGGTCGGGCAGTTCCTTGATTGAAGAAAGCCCGAAGGCGCGAAGGAAGCCATCCGTTGTCCGAAAAAGCGTGGGCCGGCCCGGAACGTCCAGCTTCCCGCATTCTTCGATCAGTTCCTTTTCTAAAAGCGTGGATACGGTCCCCGAGCTGTCGACGCCCCTCACCTGCTCAATGTAGGCTCGGGTCACGGGCTGGCGGTAAGCGACGATTGAAAGGACCTCCAGCGCGGCGCCGGACAGCATCGGCGGGCGTCTTGTTTCAAGGGCCTTTACGATATAGTCGGCGTATTCCGGCCTTGTACACAGCTGCAGGCTGTTTTCAAGGCGCCTAAGCTCAATCCCCCGGCGGTTAAAGCGGTAGTAGTCCGAAAGATTCTGTGAGATTTTTTCGAGCGTTTGGCGGTCTAAGTCCAGGACCGCGCAAAGCTTGTCCATGGAAACGGGATCGCCGGACGCGAATAGTATGCCCTCAATGGCCGATTCTATTTCATGAATATCCAAAGTATTTCACCCATCCGCTCCTATTCCCTGTTGATCCGCGGGTTTTATCAGATAGTCCGAGCTTAAATCATCGATCGTGATCCTGTGGATTTTGGAAAGCTCCAAAACGGCGAGAAAACCTGCGATCATCTCGGAGCGGTTCCTCGACGACGAGATAAAATCCAGAAAACTGACCTGGCCCTGCTTGTCAAAAAGAGCCAAAAGCTTCATGACACGTTCTTCCACGGGCGCCGCTTCCCTGCCGACAATCCCTGAAAACGCGCTGATCGGCGGCGGGAGCTTGCGCCCGGAACGGGCTACGAGCGCCAAAAGCGCGGTGAGAAGCTCTTCTTTTTTATGTACGCCCTCGTAGCCCTTTTTCCGTTCGAGCGGCTCGGGTTCCTTGACGAACACATTGCGCCCCGTCTCGGCCCGCTTTGAGAAGAAGTCCGCGGATACCTCCTTGAAGCGCTGATAATCGAGGAGAATTTCGACAAGGTGGGCGCGCGGGTCCTCATCATCCTCGTCTTTTTCGTTCGGGAGGAGCATTTTCGATTTGATATACATGAGCTGCGCCGCCATCGCGATAAATTCGCTCGCGACCTCGAGATTCATCTCCTGCATCGCGTCCAAGTACTCCATGTACTGATCCAGGATCTCGGAAATCGGAATATCGCAGATGTTCAGCTTGTTTTTCGCAATCAGATGCAAGAGCAGGTCGAGCGGCCCCTCAAAAACAGGCAGGTGGAAGGTTACGTTTTCCATCCTCAGACTCCGAAGACACGAAACAGGAAGCTTGCGTCAGTTCCAAACATGCGGAAGATCAGGTTTACGATAAAAACAATCATTTTCAGGATCAGACCGCTCAGGAAAGAAAGCGGCGTCGACAAATATCCCATAAACAACAGGACGATCATGATGATCTGAATGATCTGCGCGTTGTTCATCAAAAACGCCTGGGTTTTGCTCGAAAAAAGCGGCATGAAAATGCGCGAGCCGTCTAGAGGATAAACCGGGATCAGGTTGAAGACGGCAAGCCCGACGCTGATGATCGCCGTGACATAGAGAAATTGGCAGATGTACACCACGACCCGCCCGCTCGGAACGAGAACATAAACGGTCGTCGAGACAAGGATCAGAAAGAAGGCGAGGACGGCGTTCGACGCGGGCCCCGCCGCGGCGATCAGCGCCATGTCGCGCTGCGGATTTTTCAGATAGCCGAAGCTGACGGGAACCGGCTTTGCCCAGCCGAAGCGGAACAAAATCAGGCAGATAAAGCCTAAAAGATCGATATGCCGCAAAGGATTCAGGCTTAAACGCCCGGATTCCTTCGCCGTCAGGTCGCCGAATCGGTACGCCGCATAGCCGTGCGAAAACTCGTGCACGGTTATGCAGATTAAAACGGCCGGAATGTTGTACAGCAAATCAAAGAAATTGAATCTGCTAAAAAACAATTGGATTCCTCCCGAGGTTTCAGTTTACAAAAGGTGACTTTGATCGGGTCCGAGCTGGGTTTTTACAGGATCGCTATCGGGTCTCCCGTAAAATTGTATTTTGCGGGGTGGTTTTCGGGGTCCCCAAGCAAACGACAGTTTGTTTGGGGTGGTCTATAGGATGTCGTTTTGTACCAGGTTTTCATAGCTTTCCCGGCGGACGACGACCTTTGCCTTTCCGCCGCCGACCATGACGACGGGCGGGCGCGGGACGCGGTTGTAGTTTGACGCCATCGAGTAGTTGTAAGCGCCCGTCGCAAGAACCGCGAGGTAATCGCCCGCCTCTACCGTCTGGATGAGCACGTCCTTTGCGATCAGGTCGCCGCTTTCGCAGCATTTTCCGGCAACGGTGCATAAAAGCGAGCGTTCACCGTCGGCATCCGCGGCGGATAGCACCTCATACTCCGACTCGTAGAGCGCATAGCGGGGGTTGTCGGTCATGCCTCCGTCTACCGAGACATAGGTGCGCACGCCCTTGATCTCCTTGACGGCGCCGACCCTGTAGACCGTGATGCCGGCCGGTCCGACGATCGAGCGGCCGGGCTCGATGATGACGCGCGGCATGGATAGCGCGTACTCCCCCGCCGCTTTTTTGATCGCGTCAGCCAAGGCGGCGAGATTCTGCGCCGGTGTTTTGGGGTCATGAGACGGCAGATACTGGATTCCGAAGCCGCCGCCGAGGTTTAATTCTTTGAGCTCATAGCCGAGCCCGTCCCGGACCTTTGCGATAAAGCCCATCATAATTTTAGCAGCGAGGGCAAAGGGTTCGGTGTCGAAAATCTGCGACCCGATATGGCAGTGGATCCCCATGAGCCGGATATTGTCGAGCTTTAAGGATTCCCGGATGATCTGATAGGCCTCCCCGTTTTCCAGGGCGACGCCGAATTTGGAATCGATCTGCCCGGTCTGGATGAACTTATGGGTGTGCGCGTCGACGCCGGGCTTTATACGAAACAGGATCCGGGCGATCTTTCCCTGTTCCCTGGCAAGGGCGTTTAGTGTATGAAGCTCTTCGCAGTTGTCGACGACGATGCGTCCGACATTATGGTGCAGCGCCATTTTCAGTTCGTCTTCCGTTTTGTTGTTTCCGTGGAACAGGAGCCTGTCCGTCGGAAAACCCGCTCTGATCGCGGTATAAAGCTCGCCTCCCGACACGATGTCGGCGCCGCACCTTTCTTCCTTTAATAGGCGGTACATGTATGCGCAGCAGAACGCTTTGCTCGCGTAAGCGACAAGGCTGTTGCCGCCCACGCAGTCGGTCAGTGCCGTTTGATACATGCGGCAGGCGCTCCTTATGTAGTCCTCGTCCATCAGATAGAGCGGGGTGCCGTATTCGCGCGCGAGCTCGACCGTATCAAGCCCTCCTATAGCAAGGTGGCCGGCTCCGTTTACAGACAGGCAGTCTGACACAAACATCGATTTTTCTCCTTTAGTCGTTTTATCTCTCTACGGCATGGTTTTTGAGAACGCCGATACCCTCGATCTCCACCTCGACGACGTCGCCGCTCTTCATCGGCCCGACGCCCATCGGAGTGCCGGTCGTAACGACGTCGCCGGCTTTAAGCGTCATGCAGTCGGTGATAAATTCAATGAGGCAGGGGATGTCGAATATGAATTCTCCGGTTCTGGACGACTGCTTTAACTCCCCGTTTAAGCGGGTTTCCACTTTCAGGTTTAGCGGGTCCAAACCGTCGACAAGGCAAGGGCCGATCGGGGAAAAGGAGTCAAAGGATTTCGCGCGCGACCACTGGCCGTCGAGCGACTGGAGATCGCGCGCCGTCACGTCGTTTAAGCAAGTATAGGCGAACACGAAATCAAAAGCGCTTTCTCTTTTTACCCGGTAGGCGTCCTTTTTGATCACAAAGGCGAGTTCGCCTTCGTAATCGACGCGTTTTGACGTATCCGGAAGCATGATTTTGCCCTCCGGGTCGTTTACCGCCGTCGGCGGCTTTATAAAAATGATCGGATGATCGGGAATCTCATGTCCGAGCTCCAGCACATGGTCCCGGTAGTTTTGACCGACGGCGACAATTTTCGACGGCTCACACGGGGCAAGCAGCGTTACCTCCGAAAGGCTCAGCACCTGACCGCTGTAATTTATCCCAAAGTATGGCGCATTTTTCAGCACATTTACTTTATCACCCGAAAGCACCGCCCAAAATACGTCCTGCCCTTTCTTTACCCGGATGTACTTCACAAAGATCACCTCAAATTATTTATTTCAGAGAGCAGATCGAGCCGACCCTCTCCGGTCACCGCTGAAAACGGAATCAGCTTTATATGTTCCGCGGTATGAAGCGTTTGGCGGATCAGGCCGGTCGCGGGGCCGCGCTCCGACGGCTTTAATTTGTCCGCCTTGTTCATAACCACCAGAAACGGGACGCCCGTCTTAAAAAACCAGTCCGCCATCAGGATATCGTCCGCGGTCGGGCGATGGCGCATGTCGACGATCAAAACGCCGAACGAAACGCCGCCAGAGGCAAAGTACCGCTCCAGCAGAAGACCCCAGCGCTCTTTTTCCGACTTCGCCACCTTGGCAAAGCCGTAGCCGGGCACGTCGACGAAATAGACCCTGCGGTCGATCAGGAAAAAGTTGATATGCGCCGTTTTTCCTGGCGAGCTGCCGATGTACGCGAGGTTTTTCCGGTTTAAGAGTTTGTTGATCACTGAAGATTTACCGACGTTCGAGCGGCCCAAAAAGACGATCTGCAAAAGGCGGTCTGTCGGAAAGTCGGCCTCCGTCGCCGCCGATCTTACAAATTCCACATTGTTTACATTCAACGCGCCACCTACTGCCTGATCGACTGAATGTCTTTTTGCCCATGGTCCTTCGGGACGGGGATCGACTGCGCGGACACGGGCTCCTTTGACTGCCCCTCCTGCCCCCGCGCAAGCTTGGGAGAACCTTGCACAAGGATCTCCGGCAAAACCTGATCCATATGGGAGACCGGCACAAAGCGCAGCGCAGCGCGCACGGTCGGGTCGATTTCGTCGAGGTCCGGCAGGTTTTCTTCCGGGATGATCACCGTTTTAATGCCGGCGCGGAAAGCCGCCATGGTCTTTTCCTTTAAGCCGCCGATCGGCAGCACTCTGCCCCGGAGCGTGATTTCCCCGGTCATCGCGACGCTTTTGTCCGCCGGGACGTTTGTCAGCGCCGAGATCATCGCAGAGGCAGTGGCGATGCCGGCGGACGGTCCGTCCTTCGGGATCGCCCCTTCGGGGAAATGGATATGCATGTCGCGGTTTTTATAAAACTCATGATCGATTCCGAGCGCGTTTGTCCGGCTGCGGATATAGGAGAGCGCGGCCTTACCCGATTCTTTCATCACGTCGCCCAGATTTCCGGTAAGCTCCAGCTTCCCCGAGCCATCGAGAACATTGACCTCCACTTCCAGAAGCTCGCCGCCCGTACTCGTCCAGGCGAGACCGTTTATCACGCCGATCTCGTTACTTTCCAAAAGCTTGCCCTGCTTGTATTTCGGCACACCGAGGTAGCCGTCGAGATCCCCCTTTGCGACGCGGAGCTTTTTGGCCTCGCCCGACGCGAGCATCTTCGCGGCCTTTCGGCAGATGCGGGCAATTTCGTTTTCAAGCTTCCTGACGCCCGCCTCCCTCGTATACTCCGAGATCATGTGCCGCAGCGCCTCGTCGTCGATCTTGAGCTGCGTTTTGGAAAGGCCGTGCTTTTTCAGCTGCTTCGGGATCAGGTGGCGTTTTGCGATCTGGAGCTTTTCCTCGTCGATATAACCGGAAAGCTCAATAATCTCCATGCGGTCCAAAAGCGGACGGGAGATCGTTTCGGTCGTATTTGCAGTTGTAATGAACAAAACAGAGGATAAATCAAAGGGCAGTTCGACAAAATGATCGCGAAACGCACTGTTTTGTTCGGTGTCGAGCACCTCTAAAAGGGCCGAGGCAGGGTCCCCGCGGAAATCGTTGCCGAGCTTGTCGATTTCGTCGAGCAGAATCAGGCAGTTTTTGCTGCCGGCCTGGCTGATCGCGGTGATGATCCTTCCCGGCATCGCGCCGATATAGGTTTTTCTGTGGCCTCGGATATCCGCCTCGTCGCGGACTCCGCCGAGCGAAAGTCTGGCGTAATTGCGGCCCATCGCGTGCGCCACCGATTTGGCGATCGACGTTTTCCCGATGCCGGGAGGGCCTACAAGACACAAAATCTGCCCGCCGAGCCCGTTTGACAGCTTCTTTACGGCGAGAAACTCCAGGATGCGCTCCTTGACCTTCGTAAGGCCGTAGTGGTCGCGGTCTAAGATTCGCGCCGCCGCCGCGAGATCGATGCGTTCCTTCGTTGTTTTATTCCAGGGCAGATCCAGACAGATGTCGAGATAGGTCCGGATAATCCCGCTCTCGGGCGAGGTATATTGCAGCTTTGAAAGGCGATAGGCCTCGTTTGTGAGCTTTTTCGTCATTTCCTCCGGCAGGCGGAGCTCTTCGATCCGGCTTAAATATTCCTCCACCTCGGCGCTTACGTCGTCGTGGTCGCCGAGCTCCTCCTGGATGACCTTCATCTGCTCGCGCAGGTAATAATCCTTCTGGTTTTTGTCGATCTGCACCGTCACCTTGTTCTGGATATTGCTTTCCACCTTCAGAATCTCCGTCTCGCGGCTTAAAAGGCTCATGACGAGGCGAATTCTCCGCACCGGGTGCATTTCGTCCAAAACCGCCTGCTTATCCGCGTGGCGGACGGCGATGTTCTGCACGATAAAGTCGGCCAGAAAGCCGATATTGTCCGCCGAGATCACCTGCAGGAGGGTATCGTCGGTCATTTTCGGCGCATACTGCGAATATTCCTCAAACAGCTTCTGCGTCTGGCGCAAAAGCGCCTCCTTCTTAGTAGGACTGATTTTCAGCGGCTGCTCGGTATCCAGCACGGCTTCGACCAGGAAAAAAGGGTCCTCGCTTAAAATGTTTTCGACATGGGCGCGCTCAATCCCCTCGACAAGCACCCGGATATTGTCGCCCGGAAGCCGCAGAAGCTGGCGCACTCTCGAAACGGCGCCCGTTTTGTAGAGATCGGAAAGCTTTGGCGTATCGGTGCGGATATCCCTTTGCGCGACCAGGAAGATAAGCTGGTTGTTGTGCATCGCGTATTCGAGCGCCTTGATGGACTTCTCGCGTCCGACGTCAAAATTAAGAAGCATATTCGGGAAAATCGTCAATCCTCTGAGCGGCAAAAGCGGCATGTGCGGCGGATTCGAATTTATATTATAAAGCTCCGACACTTATATCACTCCTTCCATTTCATAAGCCCGCATTATCATTATTATGATATTCTTACCATACAGTTTTCAAACGAGCCATGAAATTTTTGCTTTGTTAAAATGCGTGTAAGAAACGCCATATTAATAAATTATAGTATATAGGGAAAATATTTGCAATAGAACAAAATAAGTTCGGGGTTCAAAACAACAATGCCAGGCTCCGAAAGAGCCTGGCATGATTGAAGACTAAGTCAAAGAGATACTTTGATACGCCCCAAAGAAACCGGGCTTTATCTGGGGAAATATCAGGATACGCTTCCGGTTTCCCTTTTCGGCCGGAGCGCGGGGCTCTTTTGCGGTGCGACCGGCTTTAGGAGTTTCTTGTCCGGATTCTTTTCGATTTCCACGGGAAAGCCCTTCTCGGCCACCGATTCACGGGTAATGGTTACTCGTGTCACGGTCGGGTCCGACGGCGTTTCGAACATGACCGTGGTCATCAGTTCCTCCAGCACCGAGCGGAGGCCTCTTGCGCCGGTATTGCGCCGGATCGTTTTATCGGCGATCGCCTCGAGCGCTTCCGGTTTGAAGACGAGCTCCACGTCGTCGAGGGCAAAAAGCTTCTGAAACTGGCGCACAAGCGCATTTTTCGGCTCGGTCAGTATTTTGATCAGCGCCTGCCTGTCAAGCGATTCAAGCGCGACAACGATCGGAAGCCTTCCGACAAGCTCGGGAATCAGCCCGAATTTCAGAATATCGTGCGGTTCGATCTGGTTTAAGACCTCGCCGATATTTTTTTCCTTGCGGCTCTCGACCACTGCGCCGAACCCGAGACCGTTTTTCCCGATACGTTTTTCAATGATCTTATCGATGCCGTCAAACGCTCCCCCGCAGATAAAGAGGATGTTCTGCGTATTGATCTGGATAAACTCCTGATGCGGGTGCTTTCTGCCGCCCTGGGGAGGAACGTTCGCGACTGTCCCCTCCAGAAGCTTTAGGAGCGCCTGCTGAACGCCCTCGCCGCTCACATCCCTAGTGATCGAAGGGTTCTCGCTCTTGCGGGCGATTTTGTCGATCTCGTCGATATAAATGATTCCGCGCTCGGCGCGTTCAATATCGTAATCCGCCGCCTGAATCAGGCGCAGAAGAATATTTTCAACATCCTCTCCGACGTATCCCGCCTCGGTCAGGGTCGTCGCGTCGGCGATCGCAAACGGAACCTTCAGCGTTTTGGCAAGCGTCTGCGCAAGAAGGGTTTTGCCGGAGCCCGTCGGCCCCAGCATCAGTATATTGCTTTTCTGAAGCTCGACGTCCTCGTCTCCGAAGAAAATGCGTTTATAGTGATTGTACACCGCAACCGAAAGCGCGATTTTTGCGTTTTCCTGACCGATGACATATTCGTCAAGAATCTCCTTGAGCTCCTTCGGCTTCGGCAGGTTCTGCACTTCAGAGAACATGTTTGGCGGTCTTCTTTGCTCGGGCGAGCTCTGTTCGTCGTTTATGATATCGATGCAAAGCCGCACACACTCGTCGCAGATATAGGCACCCGGCCCTGCGATCAGGCGTTTGGCGTCGGTTTGGGGCTTGCCGCAGAAAGAGCAGCGGACCGGCTTCTTTTCAGCCATTGTGACACCTCGTCTAAAACTGCGCGGAAGATGCGCAGGTAAAAATTTATCTGTGGTCGATGACCTTGTCGATAAGGCCGTAAGCGACGGCTTCCTCCGCCGACATGAAATTGTCGCGCTCGGTGTCGCGCTCAACGATTTCCAGCGGCTTGCCGGTCTTTTCGCTCAAAATTGTATTGAGTCTTTTCTTGATCCGGATCAGCCTGTCGGCGTGAATACGGAGGTCGGTCACCTGGCCCTGCATGCCGCCGAGCGGCTGGTGGATCATGATCTCGCTGTTGGGCAGGGCGAGGCGCTTTCCCTTTGCGCCGGCGGCGAGTAAAAACGCGCCCATGCTGGCGGCGAGGCCGACGCAGATGGTCGACACGTCCGCCTTGATATACTGCATGGTGTCGTAGATCGCCATACCGGCCGTGACGGAGCCGCCGGGGCTGTTGATATAAAAGCTGATGTCCTTATCGGGGTCCTGGGCCTCGAGATAAAGGAGCTGGGCAACGACGAGACTCGCCGTTACATCGTTTACTTCCTCGGAAAGAATCACAATTCGGTCGTTCAGAAGTCTTGAAAAAATGTCATAGGAACGTTCACCGCGGTTTGTTTGTTCCACTACTATCGGGACGAGACTCATTTTGGTTACTCCTTTTTTCGTTTTGTCTTATGAATTATTCACGATCTTTTTCTTTTTTAGTCGTCTTTTTTTCCGTTACCTTTTTTTTATCGGAGGTGCTTTTTTTGGCAGTCTTTTTTTCGGCGGCTTCGGCCTTCGGCTCGGAATCCGTTTTCTCCTCGGGCTCCTTCGGCTTTACCGCTTTGGCGCTGTCGCGGATCAGATCGACCGTACGGTTTACGGTCAGCTCGTCTTTTAGGGTACTTGCCGGCAGAAACTCCTTGACCTTGGAAACCTCCATATTGTATTTTTCGGCGAGCTTCTGATACTCGTTTTCGATGTCTTCCTCCGAAACGGTCACGTTTTCAAGCTCGGCGATCTTTTTGAGCGCGAGCATGATCTTCACCTGGCGCTCGGCCTGAGGCTGAAACATCGACCGAAGCGCCGGAAGCTCCAGCTGGTTCATCTTGAGATAGGCGTCAAGCTCAAGTCCCTGCATGGAAAGCCTCTGGGCGAAATCCTCGACGAGCTGGTCAAGTTGGCGTTCGTACATCGCCTCGGGTACGTCCGCCTCCATCTTTTCGATGATCTGATCGATGACCTTTTCCTCGAACTCGCCCGCAGCGCTTTTCTCGCGCGTTTCGAGAAGCTTTTTCTTGAGATCTTCCTTCAGCGCGTCGAGCGTTTCAAACTCAGACACGTCCTTTGCGAATTCGTCGTCAAGCGCGGGCAGGATCGTTTCCTTTACCTCGCGCACCCTGCACTGAAACACCGCTTCCTTCCCAGCGAGCTCTTTTGCGTGATAATCCTCCGGGAAGGTGACCTTTACGTCGACATCGGAATTCGGCATGGCGCCGATCAGTTGGTCCTCAAAACCCGGAATAAAGTGGCCCTCGCCGATCACAAGCGGGTGGGACTCCCCTTTTCCGCCCTCGAACGGCACGCCGTCGATAAAGCCTTCAAAGTCGATCACCGCCGTATCGCCCTTTTCGACGGCACGGTCGCGGGTCTCCTCGCGGGAGGCGCGCTTTTGCAGCCTTGAAAGCTCCTCGCCGATGTCGTCATCCGTAACGGCGACCTCGCGTTTTTCCGCGGTCAGCCCCTTATACTCGCCAAGCTTTACTTCCGGCCTTACCGGCACCTTCGCGGTAAACACATAGCCTTCTCCGTTTTCGTCCAGTTCCTTTATATCGATATCCGCGCGGCCGACGACATCAAGCTTCGACTCCGCCACAGCGCTATCATACGCATCCGGGTAGCTCAAGTTGATTGCATCCTCAAAAAAAATGCCGCGTCCGTACAGTTTTTCAATGATTTTACGGGGAGCCTTGCCCTTGCGGAATCCCGGGACATTGAATCTCCCGACATTTTTCCGGTAGGCTTTTTCCATCGCCGATTCGAACTCTTCTTTGGAAACGGCAATTTCAAGCTCAACAATGCTTTTTTCCTGTTTTTCGACTTTGTTCAAGTTCATTGTGAAAATTCTCCTCTGTTTATCATTCAAATCCGATCTATTTTACCAGAAATCCGAACTAAATTCCAGCTTTTTTTAAGAAATCACCCGCAGCGGCGTGAAATTCAGATAATCCGCGGCAATAAACCGAAATTCGACCCCGTCAAAGACTCCTTCCTTCGCAAGCCGGTGTCCAAAGCCGTGCAGATGACCGTAAAAGCATTTGGAAACGCCGTAACGCTGAAGGAGCGAAAGGATTTCGGGACACCGGTAGTTTTGGCAAAGCGGCGGATAATGCAAAAAAGCATAGATCTGTCGTGCGCCGAGGCCTTCCGCCGCCTTCAAGGACGCTTCAAGGCGGATCAACTCGCGGCGGAAGATCTTTTCGCTGTGGTCGTCCTGCTCTTCCTCATAAAACCAGCCCCTTGTTCCGCAAAGCGCGATATTTTCGTAAAGAATGCTGTTGTTATAAATAAAATCGATATCGAAAATATCGTTTTGATTCAAAAAACGCTTCATTTTAGTCACCGTATCCCACCAGAGATCGTGATTTCCCTTCACGATCAGCTTTTTTGCCGGAAAAGACGACAACAGCTTAAAGTCCAAAAGCGCCTCGTCAAGGTTTATCCCCCAGGAGACATCGCCCGCGACAACGAGTACGTCGCCGCTTTTAAGCGTCTTTTGAAAGCCTGTTATGATTTTTTCCCGGTAGTTTTCCCAGGCGCCCCCGAAGACATCCATCGGCTTTTCGACCGCCTCGGAAAGATGCAGGTCGGCGATTGCGTAAAGCGCCATTTTACACTTCCTCGTCATTAAAAATTTTAATTTTACAGGAGTATTCCGTCGAATCAAAGCAAAAAATAAGGAACGAAAGGAGCTTGATGAACTTGAGAAAACAAAACGGCGAGCTGCCGCACGGCATCCGCTGCTCGGTCGCAAACTGCGCATACAATAAAGACGGGAAGCTGTGCGAGGCAAAGGAAATCGAAGTGGGCAACGAATACGCCGCGCGCCCCAGCGAAACCATGTGTTCGACCTATATCGACCGGTAACCGGTATAAATCGGGTCGATTAAATACAAAAAATATGGAAAGCGGCGTCGGCGAAAATCTGTCGCGCCGCTTTTTCACGTTTTGTGTGTTGCGAAAATCCGCGGCTTTCCGGCCGTGCCCCGGGGTAATTTTGGGGTCCCCGTTCAAACGCGGTTTGTCCGGGGTAAGTTAAAGATTCAAAAGCTCGAACAGGGCGTCTCTGATCTGTTCCTTCGGGACCGATTTCATAAAGCGCTCGGAAAGGCCAAAAAGCGCCTTAAGCGGCTCCGGCGCATCCATGCCCGTCGCCTCCACAAGCTTTGCGATCAGCTCGGGGCCGTCGCCCTCGGTCGGTACTTTAAGCGCGTCGAGCACGCTTTTGCAAAACTTAAACGGGCTTGCGGTCGAGGCGATGACCGTTTTGGTTTCGTCCCCCGTTTTTCTCCTGTAGTCGCGGTAGACGCTGATGCCGACCGCCGTATGTGTGTCACAGAGATACTTGCTTTCCTCGTAAACGGAAAGGATGGTGTTCCTCGTCCCACGCTCGTCGCAGGCGCCCGCCTCGAAAAGGCCTTCGACGCGTGCCGCAATATCGCCGCCTATAAGGTAGTTCCCCTCTTTGCGCAGGCTTTGCATCAGCGCGGATACCGCCCCGGAATCCCGGCCCGAGGCATAGTACAAAAGCCGCTCGAGATTGCTTGAAATCAGGATGTCCATCGAGGGAGAGGACGTCGTGTAAAATTCGCGCTTTGTGTCGTAAACGCTCGACTGGAAGAAATCGGTCAGCACGCGGTTACGGTTCGACGCGCAGATCAGACGGTTTATGGGAAGCCCCATTTCCCTTGCGAAATAGGCCGCGAGGATGTTGCCGAAGTTTCCGGTCGGCACACAGACATTGATTTTTTCGCCGTTTTTGATCTCGTTTTTGTTGATCAGGTCGCAGTAGACCGAAATATAATAGACGATCTGCGGGGCGAGTCGGCCCCAGTTGATCGAGTTTGCGGAGCTGAAAAAGAGGTTCGCGCCGTTTGCGCGTTTGCGGATGCCGTCGTCGGTGAATATCGATTTGACGGCCGTCTGGGCGTCGTCGAAATTGCCCTCGATCGCGCAGACGCCGACGTTTTTCCCCTTCTGGGTCGTCATCTGGAGCTTCTGGACCGGGCTTACGCCGTCGCGCGGATAAAAGACGATGATCCTGGTGCCCGCGACATCGGCAAAGCCCTCGAGCGCCGCTTTGCCGGTATCGCCGGAGGTCGCGACCAGGATGCATACCTCCCGCTGCTGCCCGGTCTTTTTAAGAGACGCGGTCATCAGGTGTGGAAGCATCTGGAGCGCCATGTCCTTAAACGCCGAGGTCGGGCCGTGGAAGAGCTCTAAAAGGTATTCCCCGGTTTCAAGCTTTTTTACGGGGGCGATTTCCGGGTGATCGAACTTCTCATCCGAGTAGGCGGCCTTCGCAAAGCCCGAAAGCTCCTCTTTCGTAAAATCGTCGAGAAACAGACGGAGGATCTCCGCCGCCCTTTCCCGGTAGGGCATCGCGCGAAAGCGGCCGATGTCGCCGTCCTTTATTCCCGGTATTGAAACGGGGGTGTAAAGCCCGCCGTCCGGCGCGATTCCCGCCGCGATCGCCTGTGCGGATTTTACCTTTGCCGAGTCATTTCTTGTGCTTACGTATTCCATTTTAAGTTCCGTCCTTTTGCAGTTATGGTAGCCGGAGCATGATAATCGGAACCCGCCTTGCGGGAGTGGATTATCATGCTCCGGCTAGGTTTTTTTGCACAAAGCGGGCCATGTTCCCGAAAAAGATCCGGTCGACCAGCGTTTTTTTATAATTCCGTTTTATAAGCGCCTCGTAAAGCTTTCTTAAATCGGCAACCGAGGAGATCCCCTGCGGCAGGCTGTCGCAGCCGTCGAAATCGCAGCCGAGCGCCAGTATATGCTCCCCGCCCAGAGAGAGAACATGCTCAATATGCCGGATCACCGTGTCGATCGTGCAGCTTTCCGCGTCCTTTTCCAGAAACCGGGTATAGAGGTTGATACCGCAGATCCCTTCGCGCCGGATCAGGACCTTTAATTGTTCGTCCTTGAGGTTCCTGCGGTGGTCCAATACCGCTCTCGCGTTTGAATGGGACGCGATAAACGGACGGCCCGAACACTCCGCAAGATCGTAAAAGCCGCGCTCGGAGAGATGCGACACGTCGAGGATGACGCCCAATTCCTCCGCGTGTTTCACAAACGCCTTTCCGTGCGAAGTAAGTCCCCCCGTCTCGTCGGCCGCGGCGGAGGACGCGCATTGGTTTCGGTTATTCCATGTAAGCGTCACAAAGCGGAGGCCCTCGCCGAAGGCGTATTTCAGTGTTTCCGGCGAGCAGCCCAAAAGCTCCGCCCCCTCGGCGGCCAGAAACGCGGCCGGCCGGCCCCCCTCCAGCGCGAGGTCCATATCGCGCGCGCTCTTGCATAGCACGGGCGCGCCGTTTTGCCCGTTTAAAAGCTTTCGGGCGAGTGAAAGCTGCGCCGAAAAGCGCTTTTCGATATCGGCCTCAATCGACATATCGCCCCACAGGGCGAAAACCTGGGCATACTCCGAAAAAACGGACGCCTTTTCAAGGTCGATATGGTAGCTGTTTTGATAAAGCGATCCGCCCTCGTCAAAAATCCTTGAAATTGTATCGCAGTGGCAGTCAAAAAGCCGGACGCCGTTCATCCGCATATCCCTCCGATGCAAAGGCGTTTTCAATATGGTTTAGATAAAAGGGCGGCTTTGCCGGGTCGTTTATATACACCTCGACCACGTCAAACCGGGCGCAAAGCTGTCCGCCGGGGTCGTTTTCCGCAAGCCACTGCTCGGCGCACGCCCTTATTTTTGCCTGTTTTTTCGCGTTTACCGCTTCGAAGGCGTTTGCGAACCGCCTGTTTTTCCGGGTTTTCACCTCGACGAAAACGACGGTTTTGTGCTTTTTTGCGATCAGGTCGATCTCCCCGAAGCGGGTCGCATAATTTGCCTCGATGACCTTATATCCCTTTTTCCGCAGGTAGTCGGCCGTCGCCGCCTCCCCCTGCCTGCCCGTAAGCTGCGACCTCATCCGATCCGCTCCTTCGGGAGGATATTTTTAAGGAAGGTGCGGCGGTGCGCGGCGCACGGCCCGAATATTAAAAGCTGCTCGACATGTTTTTTGGTCGGATACCCCTTGTGCATTTCAAAAAGATAGTCGGGATATGTAAGGCCGAGTTCCTTCATGTAGCGGTCCCGGCTGACCTTGGCAAGGATCGACGCTGCCGCGACGGAGGCGCTTTTTCCATCGCCGCCCACGATGGTTCTTACCGGCACCGGGACTCCGGGAGTGCGGTTGCCGTCGACCAGGACAATGTCGGGGACGATATGAAGCCCCTCGACCGCACGGCACATCGCAAGCATAGTCGCGTTCAGTATATTCATCTCGTCGATTTCCCGTTCCGACGCCGAGGCGACGCAAAAGGAAAGGGCGCGTTTTATGATCTGTGAGAAAAGCTGTTCACGCTTTTTTTCGCTCAATTTTTTCGAGTCGTCGAGGTCTTCGATGACGTCGGCGGGGTTTAGGATCACCGCCGACGCGTAAACCGGACCGGCCAGCGGCCCGCGTCCCGCCTCATCGACGCCGCAGATCCGCCTGCGGCCTTTTTTTTGCTCCTCTTTCTCAAAAAACAGCATGTCGGGCGCTTCATCCATCGGGCAGTTCCTCCTTTGAAGGCATGGAAACCTCATTCGGCGACAGACGTCCATGACACGGCGTGTCGCCGCAACGGATAAAAATCCAGTCATGGTCGTCTGTTGCGCATATGTTTCGGTTGCCGCCCACGGCGGCGAGAAACATGCGTTTTAATCCGCGAAGCTTCGCTGCCCTAAAAAGTATTTTTAGGGCAGCTCCAGCGTAATGCGGCCCAGCGCGCCCGAACGGAACTCGTCTAAAAGGATGCGGGCCATCCGCTCGGTGTCGACATTGCCGCCCGGCAGCAAAAAGCCCCGGTTTTTCGCGGCGAGCGCCAAAAGGCCGGGCCCGTCGCCGGCCGCCCCCTCGATTTTATAGCGGGACAGGAGGGCCTCCGGCTTTATCGCGGCGAGCTCTTCCATCAGATGAGCGGCGAGGGTTTCAAGGTCCATGATCTCGTCCCTCACGGCGCCCGTGAAAGCCAGGTGCATTCCCGTCGCCTCGTCGCCGAGCTTCGGCCAGAGGATGCCGGGAGTGTCGAGGAGCTCGAAGCCGTCGCCGATGGAAAACCACTGCTTTCCGCGCGTCACTCCGGGCCTGTCCTCCGCTTTTGCGGATTTTCGCTTGATGACGCGGTTTATAAAGGAGGACTTTCCCACGTTCGGAATGCCGACGACCATGATTTTGATTTTGCGCCCCGCCTGCCCCTTTTCCTGGAATCGCTTAAGCTTTTCCGCCATAACCGAGCGGACCTCTGGCAAAAACCGCCCGATCCCGGCGCCGTGCTTGCTGTCGGCGGATAAAACGGAAAAACCCTGCGCTTTAAAACAGGCGGCCCACCGTCTGTTTGCGTCAGGGTCCGACTGATCCGCGCGGTTTAGGACAATCAGGCGCGGTTTCCCGGCTGCAAGCGCGTCGATATCGGGATTTCGGGAGGAGAGCGGAATCCTTGCGTCGACGATCTCGCACACAAGGTCGGTCATCCGCAGATCCTCGGCGATGATGCGCCGGGTTTTTGCCATATGCCCGGGATACCATTGTATATTCATTTAGCTGTCTCCAAAAAGCGTACTGTTATTCGATTTTGCCCATGCGGTTAAACGGGAACACCCGGAAAAGGACGCGGCCTAAAATATATCGGTTGTCGACCACGCCCAGGCGCTTATCCCGGCTGTCGGTGCTGTTGTTGCGGTTGTCGCCCATCACGAAGACCGAGCCGTCGGGAACGGTCAGTGGGAACTGTGTGCCCTCGGAAAGCGCCGTGGGCTCGTTGATATAGGGCTCGTACTGAAGCTCGCCGTCGACAAAAACCTCGTTCGTGTCAAAATTGATATCGACCGTCTGTCCGCCGACCGCGATAATGCGCTTTACGATCGGCTTTTCCATAAAGCTGCTTTTGGTCAGGACGACAATATCGCCCTGCTTCGGCTCATAGAAAAGGTTGCTTATGATAATCGTGTCGCGGTCGTGCAGCGTCGGATACATCGACTGCCCGTCCACGCCGATGATTCGCATAAAAAAAACAAACAGGATGATGACGACGCAAAGGGCTGTGACAAGTGCTTCAATCCAGTCGAATATTTCAGATTTTTCCGTAAGCCCGACCTGGTTTTTGTAAGGCTCGTCGTGTCCCGAGCCAAGAATCTCATTTTTTTCCATACGTTTCTCCTATTAAGGCGCTGTCGTATCTATAGTATATAATAAAATAATCAAATATAAAAGCGCCATATCAAAAAAGAGTTAAAAACATCGGCGTTTTTCAAGAAAGTACAAAATATAAGGGAGGGATCGAATCCCTCCCTCGGCATGAAGACTTCGTCTTCATGCTTCAAAGGGGCATCCAATGCCCCTTTGAGTAACCCCGGTTTCGCGCCCGGTTGGCGCGGGTCGAGGTCTGTACCTGGGAAATGAATTCCCAGGTACAGGAATTTAAATCCGAGGGAGGGATCATATCCCTCCCTCGGCGTTTTGAATTCCTTAAATATCCTGTTTGACTTTTGCCGCTTTTCCGACTCTTTTCCTGAGGTAATAGAGCTTTGCGCGGCGAACCTTGCCTTTGCGCACGACTTCGATCTTCTGGATATTCGGCGAATGCAGCGGAAACGTTTTTTCAACGCCGACGCCGTACGATACGCGTCGGACGGTAAAGCTTTCGGAAATGCCGCCGTGTTTTTTCGCAATAACCGTGCCCTCAAACACCTGTACCCTTTCGCGCGAACCCTCTTTGATCCGGATATGCACTTTGACGGTGTCGCCTATGCCGAACTGTCCGGCCTCCGTCTTTAAATGCGGCTGTGTAATTGCCTTTATGAGATCCATTCTGGTCTCTCCCCTCTCTTGAGACATTCGTACCACAAAGAAAAAAGTAAGGTGGCAGAGGACTGTCCTTTATATACGCCCAAATATAATAGCATGGTTATCGATATTTTGCAACACTTTTTTGCGATAAATTCCCATTACCGGAACTTTTCAAGGCAGCCGTTCAAAATAGAGGTCCTTGTGTAAAGGGCGTCCGGCGGGCTCTTCAGGCATAGCTCACGCTCGACCGCTTTTACAACGTATTCGGGATTCAAGCTTTTGTTTCCGGCGCACAAGGTTGTGTCCATCCGGATGCCGCCGTTTTCGGAAAGGGCGCGGATTTCGTGAATATAATCGATGATATTTATGTCGGACTCCCCGTTTTTCGTGCGCTTTGTGACCGTGACCGAATCCCTTTCAAAGAGCGCGTTTACGCGTTCTATTGCGTCCGGGGCGACGTTTTCGCCGGGGAAAAGGAGGATTTTATAGGAAACAAAGGCGATCTCCCCCGGCTTTGCCGCGGCCTCGTAAATTTCATGCGCGCAAAACCCCGAGGGCAGCGCGCCGTTTACCAAGCCGAGCGCCCCGTCGGGCAGGAAATCGACGCTTAAATCAAAATCAACCAGCTCGTCGAGCCCCTCAAATGACGTCGAAAGCGGCAGGAGGACCGAAACGTAGGGGTGCGGGTTAAAACCCTCGGTGTAACGCAAGGGGAGCCCGGCGCGCTGAAAGGCCCTCTGAAACACGCGCATCGTGTCGAGGTGGCTTATAAATTTTGCGTTTCCCGTTTTTGAAAACCGCATTCTCGCCTTAAACATCGCAGCGTCCCCCCTCCAAAAGCCGCCGCGCGCCGCACCCGGCGCAGGAAAGGCTGCAGTTTTCGGTCGTGGTTTCGCTTATCGCGCGCTCATACTCCCTCTTTAGGTGCTCCTTTGTCGTGCCGCTTAAAATATGGTCCCACGGCAGGACCTCGCTTATCTCCCTTGTGCGCAGCGCGTAAAAATCGGGGTCTATGCCGCAGTCGGAGAAGGTCTCCATCCATCTGTCGAGCGAGAACCATTCGTCCCAGCCGTCGAAGACGCAGCCTAAACGCCATGCGCGCTCGATCACGTCGCCGAGCCGCCGGTCGCCCCTGGCGAAGACCGCTTCCAGAAAGCCGGTCTTCGCGTCGTGCCAGTGGAAGGTGACGTTTTTCATCCGCAGCTTTTCACGCAGATACTGCTGGCGCCGCTCGATCTCGGAAAGCGGGACCTGCCCGACCCACTGAAACGGCGTATGCGGCTTCGGCACAAAAAACGACGCGCTGACCGTCACGTTTACGCCGCGGTTTTTATTTGGAGAGGCCAGCCGCCAGCGGTAGACGACGCCCCTCGCGAGTTCGGCGATGCCCTCTAAGTCTTCAAGGGTCTCCGTCGGCAGCCCTGTCATAAAGTATAGCTTTACACTGTTCCAGCCGCCGGAAAAAGCGACCGAACACGCGTCGTAAAGATCCTTTTCGGTCAGGTTTTTGTTGATCACGTCCCTTAAGCGCTGGGTTCCGGCCTCGGGCGCGAATGTCAGGCCGCTTTTGCGCACCTTCTGCGCGCGCTGCATCAGCTCGACGCTGAAATTGTCTGCGCGCAGCGACGGCAGCGCGAGGCTGACCCGTTTACCCTCGCAGTAGCCGAGAAGCTCGTCGCAGAGGGGCTTTAGGTCCTTGTAGTCGCTTGTGCTCAGCGAGGAGAGCGACAGCTCCTCATAGCCGGTCGATTCGACGAGCGCTTTCGCCTGGCGGACCAGCGTTTCACCCTTTTTTGCGCGGACCGGACGGCAGGCATGTCCCGCCTGGCAGAACCGGCAGCCCCGGATACACCCGCGGAACAGCTCCACCATCGCGCGGTCGAAGACGATGTCGGTCGACGGCACGACAAAGGATTCGGGGTAGTAGGCGCTGTCGAGCTCCCTTACGATGCGCTTTGTGACCGTTTGCGGCGCGCCGCCTGAAGGCTCTACGCGCTCGACGGTCTTGTCCGCGTTATAAAAAACGCTGTAGAGGGAGGGGACGTAGACGCCCCCGATCCGGGAGGCTTCCCGCAGAAATTCCCTTTTCCCCATATTCTCCTTTTTCGCACGCCGGTAAAGGGCAAAGAGTTCCAGGGATACCTCCTCCCCCTCACCTATTACGAAAAGGTCTATAAAATCGGCCATTGGCTCGGGGTTGAACGCGCACGGCCCGCCGGCGATCACAAGCGGCGAGAGCGCGGGCCGGTCCGACGCGCGGATGGGAAGGCCCGCGAGGTCGAGCATATTCAACACGTTGGTGTAGCAAAGTTCGTATTGCAGCGAAAAGCCGATGATATCGAAACGATTGACCGGGTCGTGCGTTTCAAGCGCATACAGCAAAATGCCGTTTTCCCGCATCTCTTTTTCCATGTCGGGCCAGGGCGCATATACGCGCTCGCAGAAAACGCCGCCCTGGCTGTTGTAAAGCCCGTAGAGGAGGCGGGAACCGAGATGCGACATCCCGACCTCATAAATATCCGGAAAGGCCAACGCAAAGCGCAGGTCAACCGTTGACAAATCCTTATTTGCGGAGTTAAATTCTCCGCCCACATACCGGGCGGGCTTTTTGACACGGGGCAAAATCCGTTCAAGGTCTGCTAGCATGATGATCCTCCAGTGGAATCCCAATAAACCATGGTTTATCAGGGGAAGTCGAAGACGATTTGCGTCTTCATAAAATCATAATGCTATTTTGCCGCCAAAGCAAGCAAATATGAAAGAAATGCCGCGCGTTATTCCGGCCTCGAGCTGACGAGAAGCCAGATCCCGATCAGAAGGAGCGAAAGATTGTATTTCGTCGCATACAGGATAAACCCACCGGCGAGGATCACAAGCACCGCCGTCAGCACATGCACAAAGTACGCGACACGGTAGGCCGTGTCCGGCTGGGCGAGAAGATTCAGGCAGGCGAAAAGCGCCCTTCCCCCGTCGAGCTTTGAGGCCGGAAGAAGGTTTATAAGCCCGAACAGGATATTGAGGCCGGAAAAGAAGTAAAGCCCGTCGGGGAAGTAGCCGAGTGAAGCGAGACAGGAGGCGCAGACGGCGGCGAGAATGCTCGCGAAGGGCCCCGCGAGCGCGACCGCAATTTCGGAAAGATACGACGAAAGGCCGGCGTTTGTCGTGATCGCAAAGCCCAAGATGGTCGCCTGTATTTTAGTGACCTTCAGCCCGCACAGGCGGATCAGCGCGAAATGCCCGCATTCGTGCAGCGCGACCGCGAGAAAGATGTACGGCAAAAACGAGGGATCTCCCGCAAACGCATACAAAACGATCAAAATGAAAAAAGCGGGCGTCACCGAGACCTTTTCGAATACCGTCCGATATTTATGAGAATTTGACATAGTTCGACGGATTTAAGATGAGGTCCGAGCGTCTGAGCTCAAAATGCAGGTGGGGGCCGGTGGAGCGCCCCGTATTGCCGACCTCCGCAATTTTCTGACCAAGCTTTATTTTTTGGCCCTTTTTCACATTGATCTTATTGCAGTGCCCGTAAAACGACGTAAAGCCCCCGCCGTGGTCGATGCGCAGATATTTCCCGTAGACGCTGTTTGACCCGACGTCCGTGACTGTCCCGGCCGCAAATGCCTTGATCGCGGTGCCTTTGGATGCGCCGATGTCCACGCCGTGGTGGAATGCGCCTTCGCCGTTTAGCGGGTCGGTCCGCGCCCCGAACGGGGATGTGACAACGCCTTTTAAGGGAGTTGCGTAGGAAAAAGACAATTTGTAGACCGTCCCGTCGACTTCTTCCGGGAGATTTTCGATCGGTGTGTCCGCCGGAGGCTCGCTTTCCCTCAAAATCCTCATCAGAAGCAGGTCTGCGCCCTCCGGAAGCTCGGTTTCGGAAAGTCCGTACCCGTATTTCGCAAAGCTTTGGGCATTGATTTCCTTTAAGTCCTCCGCGTGCCGAAACACAAGCTGCTGCGTCAAAAAAGCACCGGCCGACAAATTGTCTCCGGTGCTTTCAGGAGAGATTTCGTCAAAGACGTTCGGTGATATTGTCGGCAGGCTTTCAGGGTCGTCTACGGTCGACGGCGCTTCATCGGCGCGATCTCCGCCGTCCTTGGTTCCTTCTGCCGAATCCGGGTTAAATACCTTGACGGCGGCGTTATTGATAAATCCCCACAACCCGTCTTCTCCGATTACCGCTTTCCCGATCACCGCGACCGCGTCCCTGATCTCATCCCCGCTGCCCAGGTTCTCCGCCACAAATTCCTTAAAGGTCGATATCGGCGGCTTATCCACATATTTGAGCGCAAACGCAAACAGCACCACTGCAAGCAGAAGGCCAAACTTAAACGACACACTCCTTTTGGCGGGGTATCGCATTAACCTTCGTCCGTATGCACCGCGCTTTTTCAGCCTGCGATATCTTTTCCGTACGGCATACATAGTAAGCTCCATGCACCGCGAAATACAGATACCAGATAAGCTCTTTTTCGGGTGCATGGAGCTTACCCGGCATACGCCGCGGTTGCCGCTTATGAAGGCGAGCGGCGCGCCGATTGATCAGGTTAAACTACATACTGATGTATATTCAGAAGTATCCGAAAAATAACGCAAACGGGCGCAGATTTTCAAAAAATTCAAAAACAACACCGCATGTCCCGGATCAGCCCCGGAAAATAAGGGGCCCGCAAAATCCCGACAAATGAGGCGGGCATGATCTTTGCCCGCCCGATTTGTGAAATTCGTTTAAGTTTATTTTATTGCCGTCCGGTACAATCGTTCGCGGTCAGTAACAGAAGCTTTTCTATGATCTATAAAATGATGCAGACGAGTCCACCGCTTCCCTCGTTGATAATGCGCTCGAGCGTCTCCTGGAGTTTTCCGCGCGCCTCATCCGGCATACGGTTTAGTTTGTTGTTCAGGCCTTCGCCGACAAGCTCATGCAGGGATTTCCCGAATATATTGCTCTCCCAGATTTTTTCCGGCTTTCCTTCAAACTCCGACAAAAGGTAATGCACGAGCTCTTCCGATTGTTTTTCGCTTCCGACAATGGGGGAAACCTCGGTTTGTATATTGGCCTGGATCAGATGGATGGACGGTGCGGAGGCGCGCAGCTTCACGCCGAAGCGTCCTCCCTGTTTTACGATCTCAGGCTCCTCCAGGCGAAGCTCGTCAATGGTCGGCATCACAATTCCGTAGCCGGTCTGGCGCACCTGCATCAGGGCGCCGGCAAGCCGGTCATATTCGCGTTTTACTTCGGAAAGCTTTGAAAGGAGCGGAATGAGATCGCCTTCATCCTCAATCTCAAACCCCGTGTACTCGCAAAGAATTTTGTAATAAAGCTCCTGCGACATTGTAAGGGACGCGACGACCTTTCCTTCACCCAAATTCATGCTTTCAATCGAGCTCCCGGTAATATTCTCGATTTCCTTGAAGGATGCGACGATGCCCTCAACGTTTCGAATCCGTTTCAACGCGCCGGCGCGTTCCATAATTCCCGCGTAGATCGCCCCTTTAAGCGGATGTCCGGACGGCAGGGCACCGACCCATTTGGGGAGCTTGATTCCGAATTCCGAAACCGGGAATTCGTAAAGGACCTGGCGGATGATCGCGCCGATTTCGTCTTTGTTAAGGCGCATGCAGTCGACCGCCATGCAGGGGACATTGTATGTGCTTTCGATCTGTTTTTTAATGTTCTGGGCTGTTTCGGAAAGCGGGTTTGCCGTGTTCAGGAGCACCAGGAACGGTTTGTTCAGTTCCTTCAATTCGTTAATAACTCGGCTTTCCGCCTCGATGTAGTCTTCCCTCGGGATGTCGGTGACGCTTCCGTCCGTCGTGACGACAAGCCCGATCGTCGAATGATCGGAGATTACTTTCCTCGTCCCGATTTCGGCCGCTTCGCTCATCGGAATGGGCTTTTCAAACCACGGAGTCGTCACCATCCGGGGCATGTCGTCTTCATACTGGCCGAGCGCACTTCCCACCATATACCCGACGCAGTCGATCATCCGGATTTTCACCTTCGTGTTTGCGGCCAGGGTGACCTCGACCGCTTCCTCCGGTACAAACTTGGGCTCCGCCGTCATAATGGTCCTGCCGGAACCGCTCTGGGGAAGTTCGTCTTTCGCCCTTTCGCGCCGATAAACATTGTCAATATTCGGAATGACCAGGGTCTCCATAAACTGCTTTATAAAGGTGGATTTTCCCGTACGGACAGGACCCACCACGCCGATATAAATATCTCCGTTTGTTCTCAGCGCGATCTCTTCATAGATATTGCGGCTTTCCACGCCCATTCCTCCTTGCGGTTTTATCTTCATTTTCTTTACTTCATGAATGACTTTATCTTATTTTAATATATTTACGGCAGGTCCGTTTTAGAACAAGCATTAAGACGTTTATCTGTCGACCGGGATGAGGAGCATGCGTCCCTGGGGAATTTTTTCTTCGGTTGAAAACCCGTTTGCATCGGCGATCTCCGCTGCCGTCGTGTTGTAGCGCTTTGCGATCGACCACAGGCTTTCGTCCCTCTGCAGGTAGGTGAGAATCAGCGAAAGGCTGCAGTTTCCTCCCTTTTTGCGGTCGTGACCGAGTTCCACCTTTTGGATGTACGGGATCTTTACGCAGTCCTTATCGGTCGTCACAAACAGAACGCTCATCATGACCGAAACTGTGCCGTCCGAGGTCGGGGTCGCGTGAAAGGAGGTATAATCGCAGCTGCAGTTCGAAAAATCCTTTCTCATATAAGCGTCGTTTAAGCTGACCGGCAGGGTTTTGGTGCCCGAGACAAGCTCGCCCGCCTCATTTTTGTAGAGAAGCGTGATATAGGCCGTCGTGCAGATCCCGGCTTCCGGCTCTGTGCAGTATTCCGGCGCCTCCAGGGCAACGTTCCAGTCGACGATCGATTTCACCTGCATGTCGAACGGCACGATCTCATTGATTTCGACGATGCGCTCTTTTTTCGCGCACGGATAGGAAAAGGCGCAGGGCATTGTCTCCAGTGTCGTATCGTAGCTTGTGCTGTAAACGTCGCAGACCGCGCTGATCATCTGCTTTGAATAAGCGACGGCAAAAATTTCGACGGCTATCATGCACTGCAGTTTTTTCGCTCCGCTCGACGCGTCCTCGTTCGCGACGAGATCGGCGTTTTTGATGCAGGAGGTTACGCTGATCTCGCAGTTTTCATCGATCCCATCCATTTCAAGGATCTGCGAGTACGGCAGCTTGAAATCGATGCTTGAAAACTCGAAGGTCGCCGGATTCATCGCCATCAGGCGGATCATGGCGTTGCCCTTTGCAATCGCTTTGTTTTTGACGACGCGCACTTCCTCGTTTGCCATTGAAATTTTATGTCCGCAAAGCTCCTGCGAGGCAGTCATCGAATCCATGTCCATATCTTCAATGATCGTAAAGCTCTTTTCCTTTACGTCTGTTGCAAACGACGCCTCGTATTGGTTTTTGAGGACCTGAAGCCTCTCGTTTTCATCCGACGCGATATCGAAGCAGATTTCCTTTTCCGAAGCCTCAAACACGCTGATTTTAAGCATTATATTGACACGGGCCGAAATTTTTCTGGGATTTGCCATTCGCGGCTCGACATTCCGGACATTCGCCTCAACCGAGACCAGCGAATTTTGTGTAATGAAATTGCCCTCTTCAATATGTGCAAAATTGACGGGAACTTCGATCCTGTGGATCTTGCTGCCGTCCTCCGGCATACACAGAGCCGTTACCCTGGCTACACCCGAAATCAGGACTCTTCCGTTTTGCGCCGTCTTGTCCTTGATATAGACATTTCCTACGGCGCTTATAATGCGTTCAAAATCCGGATATGCATCGGAAACGATCATATCGGTGCTTTCACTGTGAACGATACTTTTTTCCATGACGGACTCATAATATTTGACCGTTCTCTTTTTGAGTTCCATTACTGTGCCATCCTCCTTTATTCGGATGAAATCTATTCAATTTATATTTCGTCCATCCTGTAAATATGTTTTTTTCCTCAAAAAAAATGAAGAAACAGCCCCGTTTCACAAAGGGCTGCTCCTTCCGGTGTTGCCTAAAGCAATCGTTTTCTTATTTGTGGTCGGTTTTTACTACATAAAAGTGCGCCGTTTTCGCAATTACCGGCGCACTCTTATGATTAATCGTCGTACATGCCAAAAAAACGTTTGAGGATTCCTCGTAAAAACCTGGGGGGCTTTACCACGATTACTTTCATTTTGCCGCACCTCCGAAATCGATGGCCATCATTATGTTGCGATTTTGCCCGTTCAATACAGTATAGTTTGTTTTGCACATTTTGGTTCCAACGATAGACGCTTATTCATAAAAAAAAGCCGCTTATTCGCGGCTAAATATGATAAGAGCCCTTCCCTTTTGAATTTCAACCGAAAACTCGTCACCGGCAAACTCGTTGCTTACGGAGATCACGTCCGGCCTTTTCAAGAGAGCATCGTTCAGCGGATACTTAAGCCCGCGAAGGGTCACGCCGGAAAGCGTGTAGTCTAAGGGTATAAGACCGAAATAGCGGTAGGAGGGGTCGCTTCTGATTGTCATTTTACCTCCCTTATGGAGGAAGACACAGTTTTTCGCGTCTAAAAGCTCGGCGTCGGCGCCCTGCTCAAAAAGATATTCCAAAAGGTATAGATTCGCGAGATAATGATCCAGGCGCCCGCCGGAGGCCGCGACGATCACAAAATCGCGGCAGCCGCGCGAAAGTGCGATTTTCGCGCATATTTTCAGGTCCGGGTCGTCCTTTTCCGGCGCAAAACGGATGATTTCGCAGCCCGGAGGCAGCGAGGCGGATGAGTCCATATCGCCCGCGACGACGTCCGGGGAAAAACCGGCGGACAGGGCCGCGGCCACGCCCCCGTCGGCGCAGACGACAAGCGCGCCGGGGCATCGCTTTTTCAGCGGCTCCAGATAGGAGAGATCGGCCTCCCTCGACGCGCCGAAAAGGATCGCACTCTTTGTCATTTTTCCCATTCCTTCATGTTTTTCACGCTTTCGTAAAGGCAGACATAACTATTATGCCGGCTTTGCCGGATCAGCCCGCTTTTGACCGCGCCTAAAACCGCGCAGCCTTTTTCCTTTACATGGGAGCATCCGACGAAACGGCATTTTCCGAGGTAAGGGGAAAATTCAAAAAAGGCGTCCTCGAGGTCCTCCTTTGAAAGCGAATCCATTTTTGTAAGGTCAAAGGCGGAAAAACCCGGCGTATCGGCGACATAGGTGTCTTCCGGGAGCTTCATCAGCTCGACCTTCCGCGTCGTATGGCATCCGCGCCCGATCTTCCGGCTCAGTTCGCCGGTTTCAAGATACAGGTCGGGTAAGAGCAGGTTGATCAGGCTGGACTTCCCCACCCCGGAATTTCCTGTAAAAGCAGACAGCTTTCCAGGGAGATGTTCCCGGACTTTTTCGATCCCCTCGTGTGTCACGGCGCTTGTCCGGATTACGGTAAACCCGGCCTCCGTATAGATGCGGAAATATTCGTCGGCCGTGTCGAGGTCGCATTTATTCAGGACAACAAAGACGCGGATTTTCTGCCGAACGGCGATGACGGACACCTTGTCGATCAGAAACAGATCGGTTTTGGGGTCGGCCTCGGACGCGACGACGAACAGATTGTCGATATTCGAAACCGCCGGGCGGACGAGGGAATTTTTGCGCGGCAGTATTTCCATCAGATATCCGGTTTTATCCTCGGCGGCCTCGATGAGGACCTCGTCGCCCGCAAGCGGGCTTTCGCCTCTGAGTCTCAGCTTGCCCCGCGCGCGGCACTCATAGATACCGTCTGCGGTATCCACGTAATAGAAACCGCCGATCCCTTTTAATACAATTCCTTTTGTCTGCATCATCAGTTAAAACAGTATGACTTTTTCGTACTTGGGCACGTTCATATCATTGATAAATACCGCCATATAGGCGCTGCCGGAACCGGTCAGCGTCACGGAAATCTGCTTTTCGGAAGCCTTGTGATTTTTGTCGTAGACAACGCTTCCATTCAATTTAATGACCACATGCTGGTTTTCCGGCGTCGACGGCAGGGCAATCGGCTCAACCACGGTTTTTGTCTTTGTGACCGGCGTTGTGCCGTCGTCGTTATTGTTGTCGCCGCCCGTGCCCGTGCCCGAGGTATCGTCCGAAGTGCTGTTGCCGGAGCTCACGACAATGTCGATAACGGTTTTTTCGCCGACCTCGACCTGGGCGGGGACCTTCTGCTCAATGACCTCGCCTTTGGGGCTCTGGCTTTGCTGCGTATCGACCTCGCCCAGAATCAGTCCGACCGCCTCAAGGGCGTTTTTCGCCTGCGCCTCGGTCATCCCGACGACACTCGGCACCTTGACAAGGCTGATCGTTTTGCCGAGGCTGACGACAAGGGAGATGCTGTCCCCGGCCTTTACCTCCGTATCCGCGGACGGCTCGGTCCGGATGACATAGCCCTGCACGATCTCGTCGGATTTTTCATATTTTTCGTTGCCCTTACATACAAGACCCAGGTTTTCGAGCTCGAGCTGCGCCTGCCTGGATTCGTACTTGGACACGTCGGGGAGCTTAAAGGTGCGCACCCCGCGGCTTATCGTCAGCTCGATCGTATCGCCCTTCTTGATGGCGCTGCCCTCGGTCGGGTACTGGGAAACCACCGCGCCCGCCGGGACCGCGTCGTCGTACAATTCTTCCTGCACATGGAAATTATAATTGTCCGTAAGCTCTTTATCCTGGAGAATGTCGTTTTCGTAATCCCGCCCTACGAGCGGGGGCGCGGTCCCGCTTTCGAACTGGGACGCGTTCCCGCCGGGATTTACCAGGTACCAGGCGAAGATAATGGCGCCGATCAGAAATGCCGTCGCCAGAAAAAGGCCGAATTTCATCGGACGCTCCATGACGCTCTCCCTGGGTTTGTCCGACTGGCCTCGGTTGAAAAGCTTTACCGGGGATGACTTTTTCTTATTCAGACGGGAACCGCTCAGCGCGCCGCTTTTCCGGCTTGCCTTGTCGCGGGGGATGTCCATTTTCCGCGTGCGCTCCATATCGCTGTCTGCCTCGTTCGGATTTCTCTTTTCCGCATGGTAGGCAAAGGTGATGCCGGGGTTTACGCGGAATTTTTCGAGATCCGCAAGCATATCGTCGGCGGAGGAATACCGCTTTGAAAGCGACGGGCTCATCGCCCTCATTGTGATTTCCTCGAGCGCTTCCGGTACGTCGGACTTTACTTCCCTCGGCATCAGCGGAATCGCGTTTATGTGCTGCAGGGCGACGGCAACCGGCGTATCACCCTCGAACGGCAGCCGCCCGGTCTCCATCTCATACATGACAACGCCGAGCGAATACAGATCGGCGCGCGCGTCGATATAGCTTCCCCTCGCCTGTTCGGGCGCGACATAATGCACCGAGCCCAGCGCCTCCTGCGTGAAATGGCTGTTCCTCTGCTCCATCAGGCGGGCGATCCCGAAGTCGGCGACCTTGATGGTGCCGTCGGAAAGGAGCATGATGTTCTGCGGCTTTATATCGCGGTGGATGATACCGCGCTTGTGCGCGTGGGAAAGCGCCTTTGCAATCTGGGTCGTGAAATAAAGCGTCTCTTTCCAGGAGAGCGCGCCCTTTTTCTTTAAGTATTCCTTTAAGGTAATGCCGTCGATCAGCTCCATCACGATGTATTCCGTGTTTTCAGTGCTCGAAACATCGTAAACCGAGACGATATTCGGGTGGGAAAGCATGGCGACGGCCTGCGCCTCGTCATAAAAGCGGCGCCTGAATTCAGCGTCGACAAGATGCTCGTCCTTCAGGATTTTAATGGCGACATAACGGTTTAAGCGATGGCAGAGGGCCTTGTAGACGACCGCCATTCCGCCCGTTCCGACGATTTCAAGAAGCTCGTACCTGTTGTCCAGTAATTTACCGATGTATCTGTCCAATCGGTTCACCTCCTACAGCGTTAGAAGAATAACGGTTATGTTATCCATCCCGCCGCGCCCATTTGCGCAACTGATTAATCGTTCGCAGCATTTTTCAAGCTGCCCGTTTTCAAGAATCTCGGATAAAATCTCCTCGTCGGAAAGCATATTGGTAAGCCCGTCGGAGCAAAGGAGCAGAACCTGTTCCTTTTGCAGGGTGAGCACGAAGGCGTCCGCCTTGATCGAGGGCTCCGCTCCGAGCGCACGTGTGATCAGGTTTTTGTTCGGATGGGTGCGCGCCTGGTCCTCGGTAATTTCACCGCGGGTCAGCATTTCCTCGACAAGGGAGTGGTCCTTTGTGACTTTCACGATGCCGCTTTTGCTCGCGAAATAGGCGCGGCTGTCGCCGACGTTCACGATGACGGCCTTGTTGCCGTCGACCAGTGCTCCGACAAGCGTCGTGCCCATGCCGGAAAAATGTTCCGACTCGTTCGACTTCTCATAAACCCTCGCGTTTGCCTCCGTCACGGCGGCAAGCGCGATGTTTTTCATATATGTAGTTGACATGGAGGGTTTCAAGAGATTTTTGATTTCTTCGGAGAACGTGTTGATTGCAATCTCGCTTGCAACATTGCCCGCGCGCGCTCCGCCCATGCCGTCGCAGACGGCAAGCACCGCCTGATTCTGGTCGTGCAGCACGTCGACTAAGAACATATCCTGATTTTCCAGTCGTATAAGGCCGCGGTCGCTCATTCCCCATACATTCATACAGATTAAACCTCACTTGAAGCAATGGCGGCCCGGCGCCTGAGTTGTCCGCAGGATGCGTCAATATCCGGGCCGAGCCTACGCCTTATTGTAGCTTTTATTCCATGATCCGTCAAGATTGTAATAAATTGGGAAAGAGATGCGCGCGTCGACGGTTGATAGGGGCTTTCCCTGATTTCGTTCAAAGGAATCAGATTCACATGGCAGTTCTGGCCTTTTAAGAGCGAGATTAGCGCCCCCGCGCAGGCCGGCGTGTCGTTTAAGCCTCTGATCATCGCATATTCGTAAGAAATTCTGCGCCCGGTCTTTTCAAAATAATTCTTGCACGAGCGCATCAGGCGGCAAAGCGGGAATTTTCGGTTTACCGGCATCAGCACGTCGCGGAGTTCGTCGGTCGGCGCGTGCAGGGACACGGAGAGGGTAAGCTGGAGCCGCCGCTCGGCCAAAAGGTCGATTTTGTCGCAAAGCCCGCAGGTCGAAAGCGAGATATGCCGGTGTCCGATGAAGAGCCCGCCCGGGGTATTGACAAGTTCTAAAAATTTCAGCACATTTTCAAAATTGTCGAGGGGTTCCCCGATTCCCATCAGGACGATATTCGAAATTTTTTTGTTTTCCTCTTTTGAAGTAAAGATGACCTGATCGAGGATTTCCGAAGGATTCAAGTTCCGCGCCAGCCCGTTTTTCCCCGATGCGCAAAACGCGCAGCCCATCCGGCAGCCCGACTGGGTCGAGAGGCAAAGGGTGTTGCCGTGGTGATAGGCCATCAAAACGCTTTCGACGGTATTTTGGTCGAAAAGTTCCCAAAGGATTTTGACCGTCCCGTCGACGGATGAGCGTTCCTTTTTAAGCAGCTTAGGGCAGGTAATGCGTGCGCAGCCTTCAAGCTTTGCGCGCAGGGCGCGGCTTAAATCGCTCATCTCGTCAAAGGAGCGCGCGCCTGCGTGCAGCCAGCGAAACACCTGGGACGCGTGAAATTCCGGTTCCCCTACATTTCGCATCAGCGCGCGAAGCTCATCCATATTAAATGATTTTATGTCCGATTTGTCCAATCTATTCACCCGAACGATTTTTGATTTTGGCGAAAAAGAATCCGTCGGTTTCAAAAGTATAGGGCAGAAGAAGCTGCATCCCGGTTTCCGAGCGGATTTTGCCGGCGGAAAAGGGCTCCGGCGAAAATTCCGGATGGTCGGCAAGAAAGGCGTTTACAACTTCCTCGTTTTCCTCCGGCAAAATGGTGCAGGTGGAGTATAAAAGAAAGCCGCCTTTTTTGACATAGCGGGACGCGTTTTCCAGAATTCTTCTCTGCATCTCGGGAAGTGAGGCGACGTCCTCCCGCGTCTTAAAGCGGATATCCGGCTTTTTGCGGATCACCCCGAACCCGGAGCATGGCACGTCGCAAACCACGAAATCGGCCGACGACAAAAGGTCTTCCCTCAGGGAAAGCGCGTCGGAGACCTCGGTCTTTATAACAGATGCACCGAGCCTTTTTGCGTTTTGTTCGATCATTTTGATTTTATTCTCATTGATGTCAAGGGAAAGGACTTGCCCCTTGTTTTCCATTATCTGCGCGCAAAGAACGCTTTTTCCGCCCGGGGCGGCGCACAGGTCGACGACCTTCGAGCCGGGCTCTGGGGAAAGCGCCTCGACGCATAGCTGCGAGGACGGGTCCTGCACATACACAAGTCCGTTTTGAACGGGGCCGGTCTCCTCGAAAAAGCCGCTGTTTTCCGCGACAAGGCAGTGTTCAGCGAACGGGTGGCGCCCGACGCGGATTCCGGCGGCCAAAAGAGCGGCCTCAGCGTTTTCGACCGTGCCTTTGAGCGTGTTGACGCGAAGGGCGGTCGGGCAAACTCCGTTGTTGTCCGCAAGCAGCCTTTCCGTGTTCCGGGCGCCGAACAGGGACAAAAACCGGCTGACAAGCCACAGGGGGTGGCTGTACTTCAGGGATAAAAAGGAGGCCTTGTCCGTTTCCGGCACCTGCGGCAGACCGCCCCCGGACGCCTTCCTCAAAACAGCGTTTACGAAGGAGGCCGCGCGCGGGTTTGCATAGCGCTTTGCGAGGGTGACACTGGTGTCGACGGCGGCGCTTTTGGGCACGCGGTCCAAGAAAACGAGCTGGTACATCCCTATGCGCAGAATCCAAAGCACGGATGGTGAAATTTTGTTTTTTTTGAGCGAGGAAAAGGCCGAGATATAAAAATCCAGCAGGGAGAGGTTCTGGATCACGCCGTAGAATATCCGTGTCGCAAGGGCCTTTTCCCGCGGGTCTTTCAGGGGCGAAAGTGCCGCGTCGAGCGCTTCGTCCGCCTTGTCCCTCCCCCTGTCGAACGCAAGGAGCGCCGAGAGTGCCCGGTCCCTGCCGTTTGATTGCCCCATTTATCTGCGCCTGTTGTTGCCCGAAACGAGCAGAAAGATGCGCAGAAGCTGCGCAAGCGATACGGCGAGCGCAGCGACATACGTCATTGCGGCGGCGCGCAGCACCTTTTTCGCGCCGTTTAATTCGTCGTCGTAGAGGATATTTCCGCCCTCGAGCGCAAGCAGGGCGCGCTTTGAGGCGTTGAATTCAACCGGCAGCGTCACGAGCTGAAACACGACGACGGTCGCGTAGAGAAAGGCGCCGACCAGCGCGAGCGACTGGAACGCCGAAAAGATAAAGCCGATAAAGATCAGCGGCCAGGCAAGCTGTGAGCCGATGTTCGTGATCGGGATAATCGCGTTTCTGAGCTTTATAGGGGCGTAATTATTGGCGTACTGAACGGCGTGGCCCGCCTCATGGGCCGCAACGCCGGCCGCCGCGATCGAGGTCGAGTTGTACACGTTTTCGGACAGTCTGATCACATTGTCCCGAGGGTCGAAGTTGTCCGTGAGGTTTCCCGCTATGCGCTCGATGCGCACGTTTGTAACGCCGTTTTGCCGCAGGACGGCCTGCGCCGCCTCGGCACCGGTCATACCGCGGGAATTTCGGATCTGCGAATATTTTTTGAACGTGCTGCTTACGGAAAACTGGGCAAGCATCATCAGAAAAATCGCCGGGATCAAAAGCCAGAAGCCGGTATAGTAATAATAACCGTAATAATTCGGATTCATCCGTATTCCTCCATTTTTATTTCAAAATTGTACCTGCCTTGATTTTATGCCCGCGCAGGTATTCCTCGCTTGTCATTTTTCGGCCGCCACGGGCCTGTATCTCGTTTAAATAGATTGTTTCGCCTCTTAAGCAGGCGACCTCAAGGAGCTTATCGTCGTCGCCGATGACGGCGCCGGGAGGCGCGTATCTGATTTTGCCGGACACGCTCGCCGAATGGATCTTAACAGGCTCGTCCCCCAGCATAAAAAATGCCGTCGGACAGGGATTTGTCCCGCGGATCAAGTTTACGATCTCCCGGGGAGTCTTGCTCCACGCGATATGCGCGTCCTCCTTCCGGATCGGGGGAGCGTAGGTGGAAAGCATATGGTTTTGCGGGGCGCGCGGCGCTTCACCCTTATTAACAAGGGTAAGCGTCTCCGACAAAAGCTCGGCGCCCATGGGGGCGAGCCGCTCAAAGAGCTCGCCCGCCGTCTCGTTCGGAGCGATCCCCGTTTCCCTTGTCAGGATGATATCCCCCGCATCGAGATCGCGGCTCATATACATGGTCGTGACTCCGGTTACCGTCTCGCCGTTTATGACCGCGCGCTGGATCGGAGCGGCGCCCCGGTATCGCGGAAGCAGCGAGCCGTGGACATTTATAGCCCCGTATTTCGGAAATTCGAGTACAAAGGACGGCAAAATCCTTCCGTACGCGACGACGACGATCACGTCCGGTTTTTTCTCACTCAGAATTTCCCGGACCCAGGTCTCGTCGCTTAAATTTTTCGGCTGGAAAACCGGAAGTCCATGCTCTTCGGCAAAGAGCTTGACCGGAGGCGGGGTCAACTTCATGCCGCGCCCCTTCGGCTTATCCTCGCGCGAAAAAACGGCGCAGACCTCGTGGCCGTCGCTTAAAATGCGTTTTAAGGATGCGACGGCGAAATCGGGCGTTCCCATAAAAAGAATTCTCATGTTTATGACCATTCCTCTCCGTTGCGCTGCAAGGCACAAACGACCATGAAAAAAAATGGTCAGATTGTGCATGTGTTGTGGCTGCCCGCAAGGGCGAGCGACACGCGCTTAAATCCTGAAGTTTGAATTTTTTCAAACTTCTCCCCCGTCTCCCCGTTTCTCCTTCTCCGGATCAACATATCGGATCACCTTCTGCGTAAAGAGGACGCCCTCCAGGTGATCGAGCTCGTGGCAGAAAATCCGGGCGTTATACCCGTCGGCAATTCTCTCTGCGGGCTGTCCGAAACGGTCCTGAGACCGGACGGTCACGGTTTCGGGGCGTTTTACGATGCCCCAGACGTTCGGGATGCTCAGGCACCCCTCTATATCCTCAATCTCTCCCGCAGACGAAATGATCTGCGGATTAACCAGTTCAATCAGCTCTCCCTCGACGGTCTCCAATACGACGACGCGCCGCAAAATCCCGATCTGAGGCGCGGCAAGGCCGACGCCGGGCGCATTTTTCAGGGTTTCTTTCATGTCGTCGAGCAGAGTGTGAAGCTTTTCGTCGAAAATCGTCACGTTATGCGCTTTTTTGGTAAGCACGGGATCGCCTTTTTTTAAGATTTCCCTGATTGCCATAATTATGACCATTCCTTTCCTCTACGCTGCAAGGCACAAAACGACCGTAAAAAGGAATGGTCATATTGTGCATGTGTTGCGGTTGCCCATAGGGCATTAAACACGCACGCAAATCTCGAAGTTTGAATTTTTTCAAACTTACCTCCGAAAGAAAAAAATATGTTTTTAATACAGATCGGGTGGATTGATATCGGCGTGAACGCTGACGCCTCTGTTCTGCCTGTCGAGGGCAAACTCGGAAAGCACGGACCGTACCATGTTGCGGCAGCGCTTTGCGGCGTTTGCCCGGAAGGAGACAAAATACCGGTATCTTTTGTTGACCTTTAACACGCCCGCCTGCGCGGGGCCTAAAACTTTAGCCCCGATATCCGCGTAAGGCCCCTTCATCAGGGCAGTGAGCCGGACGGAAAGCCGGAGCGCCGCGCGCAGCACGTCGTGCTCGATTTCGCCGCTTACGGAAAAGAAGACGATATCGGTAAACGGCGGACAGTTAAGCGCCTGTCTTATGCGGATCTCGCTTTCATAAAAGGACGGGTAATCCTGTTTCGCGGCGGCGAGCAGGACGGCGTTTTGCGGGGTATAGGTCTGGATCACCGCGCGCCCGGGTTTATCCCGGCGTCCCGCGCGCCCCGCCACCTGGGTCAGAAGCGAGAAGGCGCGCTCGGAGGCGCGGTAGTCGTCGCAGTAGAGCATCAGATCGGCGTCCAGCACGCCGACCAGCGTCACGTTGTCAAAGTCGAGGCCCTTGGCGATCATCTGCGTGCCGAGCAGGATGTCGGTTTTCCCGGATGCAAACTGCGACAAGAGCTTCTCGTGGGAGAGTTTTCCGGTCGTCGTGTCCGAGTCCATGCGGATGATCTTCGCGCCCTTTAAGCGCTCGCGCAGTTCTTCCTCCACCTTCTGCGTGCCGAACCCGATATATCTCAAGTGCCGCGAATGGCACTCGGGGCAAAGCTCCGGCAGCTTTTCGGAATAGCCGCAGTAGTGGCATAAAAGCCGCCCGTTTGCCGAGTGATAGGACATCGGCACGCTGCAGTTTGCGCAGGTCGGGATATAGCCGCACTCGGAGCAGGTCAAAAGTCGGCTGTTTCCGCGCCTGTTAATAAATAATATACTCTGTTCTCCGCAATTTATGTTTTTTTCAAGCTCGCGGAGCAAAAGCGGGCCGATCGTGCCCGTAAAGCCCTGCCGGTGCGCCTGACGCATGTCCGAGATGACGACGTCGGGCAGCGGGTTGCCGAGATATCGCTTCTGAAGGTCGTAAAGCTCTATTTTTCCCGATTTCGCGCTGAAATATGTTTCGACGGACGGCGTGGCCGATCCCATCAGCAAAAGCGCGTCCGACTGCACGCAGCGGAATTTCGCGATATCGCGCGCGTGGTACCGCGGCGTATTTTCCGATTTATAGGTGCTTTCCTGTTCCTCGTCGATGATGATGAGCCCCAGATCGGACATCGGTGCGAAAACGGCGGATCTTGTCCCGACGACGACGTCGGCCTTTTTTTCGCGGATCCGCTTCCATTCGTCGTACCGCTCTCCCGACGAAAGCGCGCTGTGAAAGACGGCGACGCGGTCTCCGAAATGAAGGTAAAACCGCTTTAATAGCTGCGGCGTAAGCGAGATTTCCGGGACCAGCATCAGCGCGCCGCGGCCCTCTCCGATCACATGCTCGATCAGGCGGATATAGACATTGGTCTTCCCGCTGCCGGTGACGCCGCGCAAAAGCGCCGCCTTCGGAGTATGTAAGGAAAAGAGCGGGATAAGCCCGTCGAGGACGCTTTGCTGCTCCGGACTCAAGGTAAACACGGGGGGCTTTCCAAACTCATCCGGGTGCGGCCGCCTGTAAACCTCGACGGCCGACGCCACGAGCACTCCGCGTGAAATAAGGGTACCGACGGCGTCGGGCGTCGCGCCCGTCATATAGCAGAGCTCCTTTTGCGAAATGCGGCCTTCGGACAAAAGGCAGCCGACGATATCGCGGTAAACGGGCCTCTTAAGGCCCTTTTCGATATTCTGATAGGCTTCCTCGGCGGACACGGCGAGCGAGATCATGCGAAGCTTTTTGTCGCTTACGCCGGGGGCGGTTTTTTCCTCCTTCACGGCGATTCCGGCGTCGACCAGATAGGTAAGCGCGTCGCGGGCGCCCGCAGGCTTCAGAGCCGCCGCGAGCTCGTCCTCGGTAAACGGCCTTTTGCCGTCAAAAAGCAATTCCACAAGCGCTTTGCGGTTCTTTGCGTTTTTGACGAGGGAAAGCGCCTGTTCTTTGGACATCTCTTTGTTCGCCGAGTACAAAAAACGCGTCTTGTGAAGGAGTCCCGCGGGAAGGACCGCCTTTAACGCGTCGAAAAAGGTGCAAAAGCAGCGCTCTTTCATCCACAGTACAAGCCTGAGCATCTGAGGCGTCACTATGGGTGCGTCGTCCAATACCGAGAGGACGGCTTTGAGCTCCGGGGCATCCTCATCCTTTGGGCCGATCGAGAGGATCAATCCATTTGTCCTGCGGTTTGAACGCCCGAAAGGGACCAGGACGCGCATACCGGGCTCGGCGTAATCGCAAAGCGAAAGATCGATCCTATAATCGTACGGTTTGTCTATATTGAGAAGCGGCGTATCCACCGCGATTTTACAGATTCTGTACAGCTCCATAAGTTCTAAATCACCCCCAAAAAAAGGGGAAGGCGGCGGCATTGCACCTCCGCCCCCAAGGCCACTATGATTTCGTCTTCTTTAAGTTTACTTTTCCTTCGTAAATCTCGTCGATTGCGATCTTCACAGGCTTCTCGCTCAATTCGGCGCTCCCGTTTTTTTCAACGATGTCGCGCGCGCGGCGCGCGACCAGATTGACAAGCTGATACCGGCTTCCGACTTTTTTTAACAGTTCGCTCATCGAAGGGTTTAACATAGTGATGAACATTCCTTTCGTATAACTTAAAGTCACAAAACAACCATAAAAAGAGATGGCCACCATGTGCATGCGCCGCGGCTGCCTCAGGGCGGGCAACGCGCACTGAAATCAATATGAGTTTGAATTTTTCAAACTTTTTACACCTCTATATAGCTCCTTCGCTTTTTAAATTTGAAATTCTCCGCGTTAAAGATTGTGCTAAGCTCCGAGGAACCGGTTTCCACGTCGGAATTGACGACAATGTAGTCGAAAAATTTTGCGGCGGCATACTCTTTTTTTGCTTTTTCAAGGCGTTTTCGGATGATTTCCTCCGGTTCCGTGCCGCGTCCGCGAAGGCGCAGCTCAAGCACCCCGAAGGACGGCGGAACAATGAAAATAAGAACGGCGTCGGGATATTTCTTGCGGACATTAAGCGCGCCCGTGACCTCGATCTGCAAAAGGACGTCGCGTCCGTTTGAAAGCGCTTCAAAAACGGGCTCCTTCGGCGTGCCGTAAAGGTTTCCGACATATTCCGCATGCTCCAGAAACTGATCCGCCTCGAGCATCCTCTCGAATTCGGAACGGGCGATAAAAAAGTAATCCTCGCCGTGTTTTTCATGGGGGCGGCGGGGTCTTGTGGTCGCGGAAACCGAATGAAAAACGTTTAAGCGGGTTTCCAGAAAACTGGAGATAACCGTCGATTTTCCGGCGCCGGAGGGCCCTGTTATGACGAACAGCGTTCCGCCGTGACTGCAATCTGACATGAAAGCCTATTCCTCCCCGTCGTCGTCGTCATCCAGGTTTTCTAGCCTGCCGGCGACCGTTTCGGGCTGAATTGCCGAAAGAATGACGTGGTCCGAGTCCGAGATGATAACCGCCCTTGTCCGACGCCCGTATGTCGCGTCGATCAGCATGCCCCGGTCTCTCGCCTCCTGGATGATCCTTTTGATCGGCGCGGACTCCGGGCTCACAATCGCGACAAGACGGGACGACGACACCATATTTCCGAAACCAATATTAATAAGCTTCAAACTTCTTCCCCCTAAGCTATTCGAGATTCTGTATCTGCTCACGGATCTTTTCGATTTCCGATTTCAGTTCAACAACCGTTTTTGCTATTTCGTAATCGTTTGCTTTTGAGCCGATGGTGTTTGCCTCTCTGTTTAACTCCTGGACAAGAAAGTCCAGTTTTCTGCCGACCGGCACATCGCTTAAAAGAAGCGACCGAAGCTGCGAAAGATGGCTTCTTAGCCGGACGGTTTCTTCCGAAACGGAGGTTTTATCCGCGAAAAGGGCGGCCTCCATCAATATTCTCTGCTGGTCGATGCCGGAGCCTTCCAAAAGCTCATTCATGCGCTGTTCGATTTTCTGGCGGTACTCCTCCACCGTTTTCGGCGACCGGTTCTCAACATTTGCGACAAGCTCCGAAATCACATCGATGCGCTCGAAGACGTCGGCCTTCAGTTTTTCGCCCTCGGTCTCGCGCATCCTGTTGAATTCCGCGATAGCCTCCTCCAGGGCGCACAAAACATCCGTTTTCAGAGTCTGGGCGTCTTCCTCCTCCTTTGTAATTTCAAAGATCTCAGGAAACCGGGCCACACGAGTCACCGTAATATCGTCGGTCAGCGAATACTCATCCCGAATGGTATAAAAAGCCTCGAGATACCGCTCTAAAACCTGGCGGTTTAGCAGAATGTGCACATTTTCAGACGGGGACGTTTCGATCGTGATAAAGATATCCACCTTGCCCCTTGCAGTCGCGGACTGGACCATCGACTTGACCGGCTCCTCCAAAAAACCGTAGGCGCGGGGACAGCGGACGCTTAAATCGAGATATCGGTGGTTTACGGAGCGGAGTTCAACGGTGATCTTCCTCCCGTTTAACGTCTTATCGGCGTGCCCGTATCCCGTCATGCTTTTTAACATTTCTAAGTACTCCTAAATTCAGTTATCAATATATTATACCAGTTTTATCCGCCCAAATCAATCAATGAAATTATAAACGGGTTAAGCGGCTTCTATACCGGGCGATTAAAAGAGAAAAGGCAAAATCATATAGGATCATCGCGATATTTGCCGCAATATAAAGGATATAAACCGGAAAGGCCGTAAAAATATCCTGCAGGCCCGCAATATACGACGAAAAATAAAGGAGCAGCGTGAAAACGAGATTAAAAGAAAGAAGTTTCAGTAACCATTCGATCGGAAGGCTTCGAAGCTTCTCAATAAAGTATTTAAGTATCGGATAATACCCGAAAAAAGCGAAATAAATAAACGGCGGGGTCTTTACCGGCAGGAAAAACAGGGATATCAGGGAGGTTGCGATATAAACCAGCAGTGAATAGCCCGCGCCGCGGGACATGAGCATAACCGCGCAAAAAAGTCCCGCTGCCGCCGAGAGCGCGATGCGCATTGTGGGGAGCACCCCGGCAATATACAGAAGGACGACGGAAAAAGCGGTAAAAACCGAGCCCAGAGCGAGAGAGGAGGTTTTTTTGCCCATGTCTTGATTTCTGTTCATGTAAACCTCCATTCGCTCCGCGGACATATTAGTTATCAAAAACCTCACGGGCGAATGGAGGTTTTTGGCATGTGCCGCAGTTGCCGCTTATCTGTGAGCGGTACGCCTTTTATCTGTGTTTCGTGTGATTTTTCCCCTAGCAGCAGTTGATCAGGTCCCCGCCCATCATCTCGCAGCAGCAGTCGGCGCAGATCAGATTTGTGCAGCAGTCGCAGCCGCTCATTCCGGCGGCGGGTCCGCCGTATGTACGGTAGGTGGTGTTCATTCTGGACATATAGTTTAACGCGTTTCTGTATTCCATATTGGACGGGTTTAAGGTGCAGGCCGTCTCGTAATGGCGTTTTGCCTCGTCGAACCAACCCTTCCGGTAAAGTACGCTCCCCATCAGAAATTCCCATTCCGCGTCATGGTTTGCAATCGAATTGAGCAGGATTTCCGCCTGAACAATGTTGCCCCGCGCAATATACGCCCTGATCTGGGAATAGATGTTCCCTGACCCGGTATTTTGCGTATAGCTCTGTTGATTCTGGCGCCACGCGCCCGAACCGTAACCCGCGCCGGTGCCCGCGCCCGAGTTGTTTCCCATCAGAACGGAATACGCCTCGTTGATCTCCTTCATTTTTTCTTCCGCGAGATCGGCGAGGGGATTGTTGTGATAATTATCCGGATGGTATTTTCGGGCAAGATCCCGATATGCTTTTTTTATTTCTTCCTCGGTCGCGTTTTTGGAAACGCCGAGCACCTTGTACGGGTCGTTCATCTTTTAAGCTCCGTTGCCGCCGCGTGCGATATGCCGGCAAAGTCCGATGAAAACGGGGCTTTTTGGCATGTGCCGCGGCTGCCGACTCTTCCGGCGGACGGCGCGCCGAATTCGATTGTACAATGAAAAAACGATGCTAACGTTGTACCTTTTTCCCAAAGGTGCCGCTTAGCACCTGATATGAAACGGCTCTGAGGCCGAAATACAAAATGTTCCGTATGACGTCGCTGTCGCGGGAAAGCGTTAAAAGCTCATAGGCCGCGGCGATGTTTGAGAGAGAATTGTCCAGAGTAAAAGAAAGCGTACTGCGAAGTTCCTCCGTAAGCTCGGGCGACTTGAGCGAAAATCTGAGCGCCACAGGGTTGTAGCGTTTTTTTTCCATGTCCTCCCCCAGGTCATTGCACGCGTCAACCAGATAGATAAAGCGCCCCAGATGGTAAAAAAACTGGGTGAGGATGCGCTCGTCGTTCTCCGGCAGGCTCGATTCCTTCGCAGCGGCCGAGAGCATTATGGCAAAGGTATCGGCGGCCTTGTCGAGCGACGGGTCTCCTTCCCGTTCGATCCCCGCGAGCCGGTTAAGCTGCTCACGCACCGTAGCGTCAAAGCCGGGATGCAGCGACGAGGCTTTTTTATACTTTCGCCGCATAAAAAGCTTTGATGCGCGCGCCGCAAGCGATTTGAAAAAGGACTCGTCGGATGCGGTGTCCGAAAGCTTGAAATAGGTCAGGATCACGCTTAGATCCGCGGCGAGCAAAAGGGCCGGGTCCGGCTCCCGGTAGTCGCGGCCTTTTACCGGCTTTGCAACGCACCTCGCGTGGCAAAAGGGCGGGTCCTCATGAAAAGCGCCCAGAACAAGCGCCAAAAAAGCGAGGTCATAGTTTAAGATCAGGCGCATCGAGCTTCCGTATCGACGTCCGAGCGCATGGCAGAGGCCGCAGTAAACCGCCCGGAAACGCGCTTCTTCCCCTTCCGAAAGCTTGGATTTCAGGGGGCGCACATAGCCAAACATCTATGTCCACCGTTTCAGTTTTGTGCTGAAAAGACCGACGTCACGGTAAAAACAACCTCATTTGTCTTTTGCATTCTGCGGTTTACAAGATACGCGGCGGCGACGCCCGCCAAAAAGCCGATTGCGCCGTTTACGCCGCCGGAAAGCCCGGTGAGAGCCCCCAAAAAAAGATAGGAAATAAAGAAAAGGAAAAGCGGCGTCAGGTACAAAAGGACGGCGAGCCCCAGGATCCGTTTCGTATCGGAGGTCACGAGAACCGTTTGCCCCTCTTTTGCCTTTGCTTCGTTTACCGCCCTGACGCGGATATGCTCGTCGGGCGCGCCGCAGCCGTGGCAGCTTGCGCAGTCATGGCCGCACGCGGACTGCCTGCGCACCTCGATTTCCGCGAAGCCGTTTTCATAAGTTTTTGTCACTTTTGCAATCTGTTCCATACTTTCACCATATTAAACTGAAATTATCGGCTTATACTCGGCCATGATCCGCTCGGCGGCGCGAATGCCGTCGACCGCCGCGCTCATGATCCCTCCGGCATAGCCCGCGCCCTCGCCGCAGGGGATCAGGCCTGAAACCGACACGCATTCAAGGGTTTCGGGTTGTCTTACGATCCGCACGGGCGACGAGGTCCTCGTCTCGGGTGCTGTCAGGAGGGAATCCTCAGAGGCAAAGCCCTTGAGCTTATGATCAAACTCGATAAGCGACGGGCGGAGCGCATCGACGACAAAGCCCGGAAAAACGGCGGACAGGTCGCAAAGCGTAACGCCTCTCGGATAGGTCGGAGCAACCGAGCCGAATCTTATCGGGGCTACCCCTCTTAAAAAATCTCCCACAAGCTGGCAGGGCGCCTTGTAATCCCCGCCGCAGAGCTTAAATGCCGTACGCTCGATTTCCCGCTGAAAAGCGACTCCCGCCATCGGATCTTCGGACGGAAAATCCTCGGGAGATACCGCGACGACGACCGCGCTGTTGGCGTTTTCGCCGTTTCTTTTATGCATGCTCATCCCGTTTACAACGACAGAATCTCCCTCGCTTGCGGCCGCGACGACCGACCCGCCCGGACACATGCAAAAGGTATAGCACGGACGCCCGTTTTGCCTTGAGGTGAGCGCGTATTCGGCCGGGGGAAGCATGGGGTGTCCCGCGTATTTTCCGTACATCGCGCGGTCGACGGCTTCCTGCCGGTGTTCGATCCGCACGCCGACGGCGAAGGACTTCTGCATAAGGAGCACGCCGGCGTTCATCAGACGAACGAAGGTAGGCCGCGCGCTGTGGCCGATCGCGAGGACCGCCGTTTCGCAGGGTATTGTTTCATCGTCCGTTTTCACGGCAAAAAGCTTTGAACGGTTTATCAGAAAATCGCGAACCTCGGAATGAAAGCGAATTTCCCCGCCAAAAGTTAGTATTTCTTGGCGTATGGATTTTATCACGTTTTTCAGAAGATCGGTGCCGATATGCGGCTTGGCGTTGCGCAGGATTTCCGGCGGCGCACCGTGGCCGAAAAGCTCGGCCAGCACATACTCGCACCGTTCATCCGAGATCCGCGTCGTAAGCTTGCCGTCGGAATATGCGCCCGCCCCGCCCTCGCCGAACTGGACGTTTGCGTCCTCGTCAAGCGGGCCGCCGTCAAAAAAGGCTGCGACCGACCTGTCGCGGCTTTTAAGCTCCGGCCCTTTTTCAAGAATGACCGGGCGGTAACCGTTTTTGGAAAGCACCAGACCCGCGAAAATCCCGGCGGGGCCGAAACCGACGATAACGGGCGGCGCGGACAGTGTTTTCGTCCCCGTCGGAGCGGCCCGGAACGGTTCGGCTTTTCTCCGGACGTCCGTGCCCCCTGTTTCCGATAAAACCGCGTCCTCCAGACCGGGGATGTCTAAAAGCACAGAATAAACCTTCGTGATTTTCCCATGGCGCGCATCGACCGAACGCCTGTAGACCGAGGCCGATAAAACACTGTCCTTTGATACGGACACGCGGTCCATTGCCTTTTTTAACGCTTCTTCCTCCTCTGACTCGAGAGGAAGCCTTATCCCGGAAACAAGAATGCTCAACGCTTTACCACTTCCACCTCGACGGAATACTCGCCTACAAGGCCGACGTCCGGATTTCCCGCAACGAGAATATCGACGGGAGCTTTTACGGTTGTCCCCGCGAAGATATCAATATCCCGAAGATCGACAACCGCGGTCAGCATTTCGCCCGTGATGGAGTCCAATATCTCATCCCGACCTCTCAGCTGGACAGCGAGCGAGTCCGCTTTTACGACATAATCGTAGGCTTGTTCATTATCGGGGCTGGAGATCACCTGAAACCGGGAAACTGTAAAGGGTCTTACTTCCACGCCCGTCATATGGATTACCACTTTGACGGTCTGGGTCCCGCTCATATTCTTAAGACCGTTCGGCAGAAGAACGGGCAGATCGACGGTTGAGCCGTCCTGCATATCTGAGAGGGCAATCGAGCCGAGCTGGATCTGGTTTAGAGAGTCGAGCAGGCTGCTTTCTCCGGTCACTTTGACGGTCGCGGGAGTGATTTCAGCGGAGACGATGGAGCTGTCCACTCCGGGAGCGGAGATCAGATTTACGGAAAACGGGATTTCCTTGAACTTTTTCACCGGAATTGTCAGCTTGACCGATTCGGTTACTTTCGTAATATTGTCCGAGACGATTTCCTTGTCTTCCGCATCGTAGAGCTTATAATCAAAGTAATCTTCAAATGTTTTTGAGAGCTTTTGATCCGAATCAACGGTGACGAGCGCATAACTGATTTTGGAAAGCTCCGTCTGAGGTCCTTTGACGGTTACCGTCTTAGGGGAAACATCCTGAGACTCAAGGAAATACCCGGCCTCGGCCTCTGTATCGTTACTTACCCTTACAGGCACTGACGTGGTTACGATTTTATCGACCTTTACGGTGATCGCCACGGGAGAGCGCCCGGAGACCGTAACCCCGTCCACAAGGACGGATGTCTGATAAGGCAGCGCGAACTCGCCGGGGGAATCAATGGAGCTTAAAGATGCGGTGGCAATTATTTTATCCGACGAAACCTGGGCGATTTTTTCGCGCCGGCCGCTTACTTTAATGGTGACGGTCGGATTTACCTCCTCGATGACCGACAGTCCGTACGCCGACTGAAGATGGTCCTTCCCCGTCAGGGTTACATTGACGTTTTTAACGTCCTTGCTGTCCTCCGGACTTTGCACGCTTACGACATAAAACCACAAAAGGATTGCGGCGAGCAGGCAAAGCGATTTATTCAAAATATCGTATTTTTTGAGCCAGCCGATCATTTGGTTTTCCCCTTCCACGCCGTGAAGATATTTTTCGCCGGCTTTTCAGGCTGTACGGGAATAAATTCCTTAATGAGCAGTTTTTCCAGCGTTTCCGGAGCCAGGTGGCGCTTTAGGATTCCGCCCGACGCGACGGAAATCGATCCTGTTTCCTCGGAAACGACAATGCAAAGCGAATCCGCGTTTTCGCTCATGCCGACGGCCGCGCGATGTCTTGTCCCAAGTTCGCGGCTCAAATTCGGATTGTCGGACAGCGGCAGAACGCAGCCCGCGGCGATGATCCTTCCGCTTCTGACGATCATTGCGCCGTCATGAAGCGGAGACTTCGGATAAAAGACGTTTTTGATCAGTTCCGTGCTGATTTCGGCATCGAGAGTGGTGCCGGTCCGGACGATATCGCCGAGCTTGTCGCTTCGTTCAAAGACAATCAAAGCGCCGATTTTGGACCAGGACATGGAGCTTGCGGCTTCAACCGTCTGTATGATGCATTTCTGGATCAGGCTCTGATCGGAGCCGCGGTCAAAAAAAGCGGAGAACCGGTTTTTGCCCACCTGCTCGAGCATTTTGCGAAGCTCGGGCTGAAACACGATGATGATCGCAAGAAAACCGAGCTGCATCAGATTTTTAAGGATAAAGTTGATGACGTTTAAGTTCAGCCATTCGGACAGCTGCATAACGATCAGCAGAAAGACGATGCCCTTCAATAAGCGCTCGGCGCTGGTGTCGCGGATTAATTTGACTACGCGGTATAAAAGGTACGCCACAATGAGGATGTCTAAAACATCCAACACTGTGGCCAATTTAAAATACTGCCAGACATACTGAATCAGATCCATGAACCGCACCTTAATCATTCAATATCGTTTTATTCAACGCGTAAGACCAGACGGAATAAAACCGGACGCATCGCATCGAAAAAACGTTACCGCGCTCAAACGACTGAAAAAAGACGAATGCGCGCAAATCATGGGGCTTTTGCCGCCTAAATAATTCGCAAAGCCGGCGTTTTAATCGCTAATACTTATAATAACATAAATATGCGGTTCTTGAACAGTGAAACTATTAAAAATTTTGTTAATTCTTTTTTCCAGTTTGGTAGCGGTTGAGCACATACAGGAACCGTTCGATTTCTTTTTTTGTACTAAAATACGAAAAGCTTATTCGGACCGTACCCGTATCGTAGGTATTTGCGTTCATGTGCGCGAGGGGGGCGCAGTGAAGGCCGGTGCGGACGCAGATCCCGTTTGACGAGAGATACTCCGCGATTTCCTCACAGCCTTTCTTGCCCCTAAAGGACAAAACGCCGGTTTGAATCGACTGATTGCTGGATACAAACACCTCGAGATCGGGAATGACGGACAGCCCCTCGGACATGTGGTGGACGAGCGCCTCCTCATGCGCCCGTATTTCATCGGTGCCGAGCCTTCTCACAAACCGGATTCCCTCCAAAAGCCCGGCAATTCCCGGAACGTTCAGCGTCCCGCTTTCAAAACGGTCGGGAAGGAAGGACGGCTGTTTGACTTCGTTCGACACGCTCCCGGTCCCGCCTTCCACGAGCGTTTTATGCAGTGTGTCCTTCAGACAGAGTAAAATGCCGGTCCCCTGGGGGCCGAATAAGCTTTTATGACCCGGCATGCAGATATACTCGCACGCGGATAACTTTTTCGCGTCGAGGGGCAAAACCCCCGCCGACTGCGCCGCGTCGATAATGAGTCCGATGCCTTTTTGGGCGCACAGCGCGTCGACCTCATAGATGGGCAGGATATATCCGAACACGTTTGAAACGTGGTTTAACACTACGTATCTGGTTTTCTCGCTGATCCGGGCGGAGATGGCCTCAACCATTTCGCGCGGCTTGTAAAGAGGGGCGTCGGCCACCGAAAAGGTAATGATGTTTGCGTCGTACATCGCTGCGACGGGTCTAAGTACGGAATTGTGCTCGTAGCCGGATATGACCACATGGCCGCCGTCGGAAAGCGCGCCCTTGATCGCAAGATTCAACGCATGGGTCGCGTTGGAGGTAAAAATAACCCGTTCGGGCTCCGCCAGATTAAAAAAATGAGCGGCCTCCTCTCTGCATGTATAAACGATTTCCGCCGCTTTTACCGACGGCGGGTGCGCCCCCCGCCCGGGATTCGCGGCGGTTTTCCCCGCTTCGTAACATGCCCTGAAAACCTTATCCGGCTTTGTGAGGGTGGTTGCCGCGTTGTCAAAGTAAATCATCTGCCACGCTCCTTATATGTGCCGTCCGTCGCACAGACGTAAACCTTGTATTGTGTAATTTCGATTTCTTTAAGCAGCTCCAGCGCTTTATTTAAGAAATGCTCCTGGATTTTTACGGAATATCCGCAGGAGCTTTCGTTGATTTCCCTTGGCGGACGGCTGATCACCGTACTGATGCCGTACCTTTCAAGGTGTTTAGATGCCCTCTGGGCATGAGTCAGCGATTTAAACAAAATGAGGCAGCCGCACATACCAAAAACACTTCCCTTCGGTTTAGTATATGCAGGCCGCCAATAATCGGTTTTTCGTTTTGCGCAAACAGTTTTATGCCCGTTCTTCCAACAGGCAGACCGCGTGGGAGGCAATTCCCTCCCCCCTGCCGGAAAACCCGAGGCCTTCCTCGGTGGTCGCCTTGACACTCACACGCTCGGGCGCGATTCCGAGAGTATCGGAAATATTCCGGCGCATGGACGGGATGTAGGGTAGGAGCTTCGGCCGTTCGGCAACTATCGTCGCGTCGATATTCCCGATCGCATACCCTGCGTTTTTAATGATTTCTCCCGTCCTTTTCAAAAGCTCAAGGCTTGAAATATCCTTATATTTCATATCGGTGTCGGGAAAAAGGCCGCCGATATCCCCCATGCACGCGGCGCCTAAAAGCGCGTCGATGACCGCGTGCGTCAGCACGTCGGCGTCGCTGTGGCCCAGAAGCCCTTTCGGATATTCGATTTCGACCCCGCCCAAAATCAGCTTCTTATGCTCAGTAAGCCTGTGCACGTCGTATCCGTGTCCGATCCGCATTTTATGTTTCGCCCCTTTTTATTCTTCTCTCGCAAGCAAAAAAGCCTCCGCGACCGACAGGTCCTCCGGCGTCGTGATTTTGATGTTTTCATAGGAGCCCTCGACCAGGTGCACCGGCATGCCGATTAGTTCGACCACCTCGCAGTCGTCGGTCACGGGGCGGTTTTCGCGGATCGCGTTTGTAAGCGCCGGCTTAATGAGCTCCAGGTCGAACACCTGCGGGGTCTGCACCGCTCTTAAGGAATCGCGGGCGACGGTGCGCAAAACGACGTCGGAGGACACCTCTTTTATGGTGTCCTTCAGCATGACGGCGGGCGCCGCGGCGGAAAATTCCGACGCGCAAAGGATCGTCCTTTCGATGAGCTCCGGCGTGACAAGCGGCCGGGCTCCGTCGTGGATGGCGGCGAGCCTTGTTCCGGGCCGGACCTCCATCAGGCCCGAAAGCACCGATTCCGACCGGCTTTTCCCGCCCTTTACCACTTTGGTGACTTTTGTAATTTCGAATTCCGCGCAGAGGTGGGAATATTCCACGATATCCTCTTCGCGGGCGACAATGATGATCTCGCAGATCAGCGGGCACGCTTCAAAAGCGAGTAAAGTATGTATGAGCACCGGGGTTCCCAGAAGCTCGAAAAGCAGCTTGTTTTCTCCGCCCATGCGGTTCGAGCTGCCGGCGGCCGGGATGACGGCCGAAACCTGAGGGCGCGATCCGGGCCGCGCCCGGCTTATTATTTTACCAATCAGCGACATAGCGTTTCTCCAATCACAAATGCCTCGGATTTTAAGGAAATACTGATTAATCCGGCGCGAGTGGATTTGCGAGAGATTTTTCGCCCATGCAAGGCGGAAAAGGCGAGAATATCCGTTGATATTTAAGCCTTTGACAACGAGGCGGGGGCTGAAAAGATCCGCAATGCCGCCGTGTCCGGATTAAATCAGTGTTTCCTTAATACTTGTCCGTAAAATATATATGAACGTGTGCGGAAATTATGTGCCCGGGTACAGAAAAAAGCCCCGGCGGGCTTTCGAATACAGTATCGGTTTTAGCAGACGGACTTGTTTATAATTTCCTCGACCTCGTCATAGGTGCACGAGGCGGCGAGTGCCATCTCGGAAATAAAAATCTGTTTCGCCGAGGCCAGCATTTTCCTCTCCCCTGTGGAAAGGCCCCGCTCACGGTCACGGACAATCAGGCTTTTTACGACCTTCGCCACTTCCATCAGGTCGCCGCTTTTGATCCGGAGCATATTTTCCCGGTAGCGGCGGTTCCAATTGGGCGTTAAATCGACCTCGATGCTGGACAAAAGCGACATGACGTGATCGGCTTCGGATTTTTTGACAATCGGGCGGACGCCGATCTCATCGCAGGACATAGTGGGTATCATGACCAGCATGTTGTTTACGGACATCTTAAGAACATAATACTGACGGGAAACACCGTTGACCTTTTGTTCAATAATGTCTTCAACAACACCTGCCCCATGCATCGGATGTACAATTTTGTCGCCGACCACATACATCGTTTTTGCGCCTCCTGGACGCCAAAAAGAAAAGCGAATGATTCATCTGTAATTCAAGTATATACCAATTATGCCGAAACTTCAAGAATTTTATACTTTTTCATGGGCAAATATAAAAATAATGGCAAAAATCAATTAGAATCGACATCAGAAACACAGTAAAAGCAGGACGGGTTCCGTCCTGCCAAAACCGCGCAAAGCGTTTTCTCACTTTTATATCATCTATTGACCGCTGTCTTTTTGTCGGATATCGACGCGTTTGATTTTGCCGCTGATCGTTTTCGGGAGCTCGTCCACAAATTCGATAATCCGCGGATATTTATAGGGCGCGGTCACCCTTTTTACATGGTCCTGGAGCTCTTTTTTGAGTGCGTCCGAAGGCCTGAAGCCCTTGGCGAGGACAATGGTCGCCTTGACGATCTGGCCTCTCACGGGATCGGGAACGGCGGTGATCGCCGTCTCCAAAACGGCCGGATGCTCGATCAGCGCGCTTTCGATTTCAAAAGGGCCGATGCGGTAGCCGGAGCTTTTGATGACGTCGTCGTTTCTGCCGATGAACCAGAAGTAGCCGTCTTCGTCCGACCATGCGAGGTCGCCGGTGTGGTACCAGCCGCCGTACATCACGGACGCCGTTTTTTCCGGGTCGGCGTAGTATCCCTTGAACAGACCGACGGGACGGCCGTTTCGCATGTCAATGCAGATCTCGCCCTCCTCGCCCGCCTCGCAGACGCGCCCCTCGCTGTCTAAGAGAGTCGTGTTGAAGTGCGGGCTCGGACGGCCCATCGAGCCCGGCTTCGGCGAAATCCACGGAAAGGTTGCAACCAATACGGCGGTTTCCGTCTGGCCGAAGCCCTCGCGCATTTTAAGGCCGGTCGCCTTAAACCACTGGTTGAACACCTCGGCGTTTAGGGGCTCGCCCGCGATATACGACGCGCGCAGGGACGAAAGATCGTACTGCGACAGATCCTCCTTGATAAAAAACCGGAAAATCGTAGGAGGCGCACAAAAGGTCGTGATTTTATATTTCGAGATCAGGCGCAAAAGATCCACAGGATGAAATCTCGTCCCGTAATCGTAGACGAAGATGGCCGCCTCGCAGATCCACTGCCCGTAAATCTTGCCCCAGGAGCATTTCGCCCAGCCCGTCTCCGCCACCGTCAGGTGCAGATCGGTATCCCGAAGGTCCTGCCAGAATTTTGCGGTCAAGATATGCGCCAGCGGATAGCGGAAATCATGGATCACCATCTTGGGCATTCCGGTTGTGCCCGACGTAAAATACATCAGCATGGTATCGTCCGGATTGACCGCGTCGGCCCCCGTGGGACGGCTGAATCGGTCGCAGGCGCGTAAGAGCCCTTCGGTAAAGTTTTCAAAGCCTTCCCTTTCTCCCAGCGTCGCCTTGACTTTCAGAATACCGGCGCACTCCTCCTGCGCCTGCGCAATGAACGGACAGGTTGCGTCGTCGTTTACGGAGAGAATCATTTTTACATTTGCGGCTTTGATGCGGTATTCAATATCCTTGACGGTCAGCTGATGGGTGGCGGGGATTAAGACGGCGCCGATCTTATGCAGGGCAAGGGCCGTATACCAGTACTCATGGCGTCGTTTCAGGATCAGCATGACGGCGTCGCCCCGCCCGATCCCGAGGCTTTTCAAATAATTTGCCGCTTTATTGCTTAAGCAGCTTAAATCGGAAAAGGTAAAAAAACGCTCGTCCCCATGGTCGTCGCACCAGGCGAGCGCCAGCTTTTCCGGGCGGACGGCCGCGATTTCGTCGACAACGTCAAAGGCAAAATTAAAATTTTCAGGGACATTGATTGAGAAATGATCGTAAAAATCCTCGTAGGAGGTAAAATCCGTTCGGCAGAACCGGTCGATAATAGCCAACTTCAACACCACATTTCCATTAGGTCTTGTTTAATAAATCCTCGCGCCCGCCTTTTCAGCGAATTTTTCGCCGGGCTTCGTTAAATTTCCTTGCCATAAACAAATTATACCTGCGGAAATTTGCCTTGCTCGACATAAAATTCGTTAGAAAATCCAAACACGCCGATTTTTCAAACAAGGCCCTAGTTACTCAGATTACAATGACAAGAATTTTCGCGGGCTTATTCCCGAACGTCTTCATGCCGTGGGGAAAATGCGAATCAAAATAGAGGGAATCCCCTTCGTTTACCGTAAGGACGTGCCTGTCGATCTGGATCTTGTAGGACCCTTCCAGGCAGTAGTGGAATTCATGCCCGGGGTGTTTATTAAGAGGCTCGTCTTCCGCCGCGACGGGTACCGTGACAAGCAGCGGTTCGATCTTCCGGCCGGAAAAGCTGTATGCCAGATTCTGATAGAGGTACTCCTTGTTCCGGTCTACCGCGATTCCCCGGTCTTTCCGGACGAGTGAATAGATATGCAGCTTGGCTGGGCCCCCGGTCAGAAGCTCGGTCATGCTGACCTTTAAGATATTTGTAACATCGTAAAGGATACTGACGGGAATGTCCGCCTCTCCCGATTCGTATTTTTTGTACTCCTCGGCATCCATCCCGATCTTTTGCGCGAGGTCTTCGGCGCTTATTTCGGAAAGCTCACGGATTGCGCGAAGCCGTTCGGCGATCTCGCGGTTGGCTACAGACATCTTCACTCATCCTTTCATGGCAAAGTGTTAAAATTTAAGTCCCAGCTCAAGCGCCTTCTTGTTGAGCTCCAAGAGCGCCGGTTTCCCGGCCGGAACGTTTTTCTCAATGGTTTTCTGAATGATCTCGTCCGAACAAATGCCGGTTTCCCTGATGAATTTCCCGACCATGATCATGTTTGCAAGCTTCGGAATCCCGTTGTCAAGCGCGAGCTGCGTCGCCGGGATATAAAACGCGTCGACATCCGTACGGTTTGTCTTTCGCTGAATCAGCGCGCTGTCGATAAAGATTTTTCCGCCCGGAACCACGCTTTTTTCGAACTTGTCGAGCGACGGGGCATTCATCACGATCAGTTCGGTGGGATTCAGGACGATCGGTGAGCCGACCGGCTCGTCGCTGATGATGACGTTGCAGTTTGCCGTGCCGCCGCGCATTTCAGGGCCGTAGGAAGGAAGCCACGACACCTCGAAATCCTGCAAAAGCCCCGCGTAAACTAAAAACTTCCCCGAAAACAGGATTCCCTGCCCGCCGAAGCCGGCAATCAATATCTGATGATTCGTTCTCATTTCTTCCCCTCCGTATCCGTATCCTTGTAAACGCCCAGAGGATAATACGGGATCATGTTTTCGCGAAGCCACGAAAGCGCCTTCACGGGCTCTAAGCCCCAGTTGGTCGGACATGCCGACAGGACCTCGACGATCGAAAATCCCTTGTTGTCGATCTGGTTCTGAAACGCCTTTCTGATCGCTTTTTTCGCTGTAAGCACGTTTTTGACCGAGTCGACGGAGACGCGCTCGGCATAAGCAGTCCCATCCAGCGTCGACAGCATTTCGCAGATGCGCACCGGATAGCCCGCCGTCTTCACATCGCGGCCGTACGGAGTCGTCTGGGTCACCATGCCGGGCAGGGACGTCGGCGCCATCTGGCCGCCGGTCATGCCGTATATCGCGTTGTTGACGAAAATGATCGTGATGTTTTCGCCCCTGGTCGCCGCGTGGACCGTTTCGGCGGTGCCGATCGCGGCGAGGTCGCCGTCGCCCTGATAGGTGAAAACAACGCTTTCAGGGTTTGCGCGTTTCAGTCCGGTCGCTACGGCGGGCGCTCTGCCGTGGGCAGCCTGGACCATGTCGCATTCGAAATAATTATAGGCCATGACGGCGCAGCCGACCGGCGCGACGCCGACCGTCTTGCCGGCGATCTCAAGCTCATCCATCGCTTCGGCGATCAGGCGGTGAATAATACCGTGGGTGCAGCCCGGGCAATAGTGGGTGCTTACATCCGATAAGGCCTTCGGTCTGTCAAATACTGTCTGCATTATTTATGACCATTCCTTTCATTCCTGTGCGCGCTCTATGCCCGCTAAAATCTCCGCGGGCGAGAAAACCATTCCGCCAGTGCGGTTTACGAGGCTGACCGGCCGGCTGCATTCGATGGCGAGCTTTACGTCGTCGATCATCTGGCCCATGCTGAGCTCGGCGGAAATAAAAGCCTTCGCCGTTTTCGCGCGGTTTTTCAGCGCTTTTTCCGGGAACGGCCACAAGGTGATCGGGCGGATAAGCCCCGCTTTAATCCCCCTTGCGCGCGCCTCGCGGATCGCGTTTTTTGCAATCCTTGAGGAAGCACCGAACGCAACGACAATCACGTCCGCGTCCTCGGTGAGATATTCCTCGCATCTTTGCTCCTTTTCCTTGATCGTATCGTAACGCTCGAAACGGGCAAAATTCATGCGCTCCAGCACATCCGGCTCAAGATAAAGGGAATTTACGATATTCCTTTTGCGTTTGCCGCCCGTTCCGGTCGCGGCCCAGTCCTTCGGAGGAAGATCGGTGCGGCCGTGGCCGGAGAACTCGACCGGCTCCATCATCTGGCCCAGAATTCCGTCGCCCAGGATCATCGCGGGCATCCGGTAAAGATCGGCGAGGTCAAACGCGTCAAAGGTCAGGCTGACCATTTCCTGGACGGTGCTCGGCGAAAAGACGAGGATATGGAAATCGCCGTGGCCGTTTGCCCTTGTCGCCTGGAAATAATCCGACTGCGCCGGCTGGATGCCGCCGAGTCCGGGGCCGCCGCGCTGGATGTTGACGATCAGCGCGGGAAGATCCATGCCGGCGAGATACGAGATCCCCTCGCTTTTTAAGGAAATACCCGGGCTGGAGGACGAGGTCATGACCCTCTTCCCCGCCGAGGACGCGCCGATGACCATGTTGATCGCGGCAATCTCGCTTTCCGCCTGGAGATATGTACCCCCGACTTTGGGCATCCTTTTGGACATATATGCCGCAAGCTCGGTCTGCGGCGTGATCGGGTAACCGAAGAAGTGGCGGCAGCCCGCCATGATGGCGGCTTCCGCGAGCGACTCGTTCCCTTTCATCAAAAATTTCTCTGACATAGTAACCTCCATTCGCTCCGCGCACAAATCCACGATTAAAAACCTCACAGCGAATGGA
>DIWE01000037.1:34266-163609 GCA_002423435.1 Clostridiales bacterium UBA6114 | reverse complement strand
CTTTAAGGCGAGCGGCACGCCTTTTCTTTCAATTGTCAGCGTGATTTTTACGCTAATCTCCGAAAATTAAAAGCCGCCCTATTTTTCGACTTTTATTACAACATCGGGGCACATCGTCGCGCACATGGCGCACCCGATGCATTTTTCATTTTCCGTACATTCTACGGGCGAATAGCCCTTTTTATTGATTTTCCCCTTGCAGAAGGCAAGGATTTTTTTAGGGCATACGCTGATGCAAATCCCGCATCCCTTACATTCATCCTCTTTGAAGCTTACACGCGGCATTACGATTCCTCCATATCAAATATCCCAAATGGTTTTTTTATAAAGTTTAATTCCCAGAACCGCTCCGGGATAGTTTTTAAGCGCCGGCAAAAGGTCTTCCCTCACCGACGTGAATTTGATGCCGAGCCCCGAGAGCTCCGCAACCCTGCCGGCGTATTCAAGCGAGCCCAGCACCGTTCCGGCGCTTGTTTCCGGACCCAGGTTCGAGTTGTTGATGATTCCGGAAAACTTAAGGCGCGAGGCGGACTCGATTTCGCGCATCACAGAGATCGTCTCCTCCGGCGTCTGCGTCAGATAGCGGCAGCGGTTAATGACAAACAGCATTTCATAATCGTCTTCGCAAAAGAGCTCCTGAAACTGGCCGAGCGCGACGGCGCCGGCATCGTCCCCGCCGACGTCAAAAACAACGCGGGCGTCCTTTTGCGAAAAGACGGAGCGAATCTCGGGCGGAACTGAAAACGCCTCCAGATTTGAGTTTGCGTAACGGGAAGAAATGAGGCGGATTCCGTTTTGCTTTAACATGTCGGCGCTGTCCATTGTGCGGAAATACGGGTTTACAATGTCAAGATCGGCGATAATGACCTTGTCGTTTGTCTTTTTCAGCAAAAGGGCGAGATTCAAGGCAAGTCCCGTCTTGCCGCTGCCGTAATGCCCCGCGAGCACAACGATCCTTCGGAATTCCAACATATCCACCGCCATTTTAAAGCATTAACAAATATTATAGCATGCAAGGAATGATAAATAAATACTGACGGCAAAAAAAATCGAGCCAATGGATGGATGACGTCGAAAACACAAAAAGCGGCCGACAGATGTCCGGCCGCTTTTTGTATATTTCGGTTTCGTTAAAAATCAGATCACATAAAACAGGATACAGAAATAATGCAGGACGGAGCCCGCCAGAACAAACAGATGCCAGATCGAGTGCATATACAGGATTTCCTTTTTCTTATAAAAGACGACGCCTCCCGTATACATAAGGCCGCCTGCAAAAAGCAGTATGAGCCCCGGAAGCTCCATTGCGCGAATCATCGGTACAATGGCTGCGACAACGCACCAGCCGCTTGCGAGGTAACAGATCATCGAAAATTTCTTGAAGCGTTCGATGCTGATGGAATTGAGCACAATACCGACAATGGCGGCACCCCAGACGATGCCGAAAATGGTCCAGCCAAGTGGGCCGCGAAGGGTGACAAGCGTAAGGGGGGTATAAGTGCCAGCAATCAGAATGAAAATCGAATTGTGGTCAAAAATCCGAAATACACCTTTTGCCTTTTTGTTTGTCAGCGCATGGTAAAGCGACGACATGGTAAAAAGCAGGATCAGGCTTGCGCCGTAAATGGACGAACTTGTCACCTTCCATGCGTCCTGTTGCAGAGCCGAAAAAACAATTAGAATCACGGTACCGGCAACGGCGAGCAACGCCCCCAAGCCGTGCGTCACGGCGTTTGCGATTTCTTCCGCGATCGAATAAAGGGATCCTTCGCGTCGTATTCTGAGAGAGCCCATGGCGTTCTCCTTTGCGGCTTTTCATCTTTCTGTTATAATGATATTATAAATCAAGGTCACTTCAAAGGCAATAAAGCGAAAAGAAATTTTACTAAAAAGCGCACGGAGGTGGTTTTCACCTCCGTGCGGAATGCTTGTGGTTAACTGCTGCATTTTAATTGAAGACGAAGGCGATCGGCGATCATGGAAATAAACTCCGAGTTGGTCGGCTTTCCCTTTGTATTCGAGACGGTATAGCCAAAGAAATTCTGGAGGGTTTCCAAGTCTCCCCTGTCCCAGGCTACCTCGATTGCGTGACGGATTGCACGCTCGACACGCGAGGAGGTCGTCTGATACTTCTTGGCCACACTCGGATAAAGTACTTTTGTAATTGCGTTTATGACATCCATATCGTTTACCGTCATGATGATCGCGTCCCGGAGGTACTGATAACCTTTGATATGGGCCGGGACGCCGATTTCATGGATCACATTTGTGACGCGCACCTCAATATCGACATCGGATCTGGGCGCTTTAACAGTCGGAGCTGTATTTGCGAAGCTTTGCTGCATTGTCCTGTACTGCTTGACCCGCTCAATCAAAGTGTTCATGTCAAACGGTTTTAACATGAAATAACTGACTCCAAGCATCGACGCTTCCATCGTTATATAATCACTAGAGAAAGAGGACAGCACATAGACAGCCGGCTTTTTTTTGAGGTTTAAGCTGTTTAATGATTTGATCGCTCCAAGTCCGTCCAGATGCGGGAGAATTGCGTCGGTAATCAGCACGTCCGGTTCAAGCGAAGTTACCTTTCTGATAATCTCATGGCCATCGGCAGCACATCCGACTATTTCAATCGAGCTTTCCTGCTCAAGAGCATCAACAAGAAGTGTACGGAAATCATTGTTATCATCGGCAATAAGCACTTTAATTCTGTTTTCCATGATCCTTTTCTCCCTTGTTCCAACATAACGTTTATAATTCGTAGTACTACACTAATAAATTAACATATATTACCTGTTATTACAAGTAAAAATTTAGAAAAATCTGGAAGTTTCGTGTGCCACCGTTCTACATATTTTATGCAGCTTTTGGCATTTTTTCGAACTTTGTGTTGCTTAGCATGTTATCGATAAAAATCGCAAAACCTTTTTTGGGATCGTTGACGAGCACATGGGTTACGGCGCCGATCAGCTTTCCGTTCTGCAAGACGGGGCTGCCGCTCATACCCTGGACAATTCCGCCGGTGGAATCCAAAAGCCTTTTGTCCGTAACGGTGATCAGCATATTTTTGTCGCCGTCTGCATTGCCCTCGTAAATTTTGGTTATTTCGATTTCATACGTTTTGCACGAATTTCCGCTGATATTGGAAACAATAGTAGCATGGCCGATCTGAATCTCATTTCTTTTCGCCACGGGAACAGGTTTCAAGGTTGAATAGAGGGCTCGTTCGGTTATTTTTCCGAAAATGCCTTTATCTGTATTGGAATAGAAAATCCCGATATCCTTTGATGCCTCAAACTCTCCGCGAAGCTCTCCGGGTGTGCCGCTGACGCCTTTTTTAATCGACGTTATGGTCGAAGGAACAATACTGCCCGACGCAAACGGCATCAGCTTTCCCGTGTCAACGTCACAGATGCCGTGGCCAAGCGCGCCGAAAATTCCTGTTTTGGGATCAATGAACGTGATTGTGCCGATCCCGGCCATGCTGTCGCGCACCCATGCGCCGATGCGGTATTTGCCGTCGGAAGCGCTCTTATCCGGTGTCACCCTGATCTTCATGGATTTATTGTTCCGCACAACCGTCAGCTGTACGGCGCTTCCGTTGCATTTATCGATCATGGACTGGAAATGTTCGGTTGAGGTGATTTTTACGCCGTTTACATGCGTGATCATATCCCCCACCTGAATCCCCGCGTTTGCCGCCACGGAGCGTTCCCCGTAGTCAGACGAAATTGCGGAAAGCTCGACGACCATGATACCGTCCGCGAAAAGCTTGATGCCGCTTGTCTTTCCATACGGAATCAGCATCATATCGGAATAATCAGCTGTTGTCTGGACCGCGTCTGTTTCAGCTGCAGCTGCGTTGCCGCCAAATAAAACGACCGAAAAAAGACAAATAAAAAGCCCGGTGTTTTTCATAAATTTTGATATTTTTTCCTGCATTTCTTCACCTCTCTTATGCCGGCTTAAATAATATGTGCTTAAGATCAGTTGAATACACGCGGGAAAAAAAACAATATTCGCCTCATTTGGCTTTGAAATTTATAACATCTTTGATGCAAGGCGGCTCCCGAAATCGAGACAATAAATTATTTCAAACAAAGTAAATTTCACTTTTATAAATATGAAAATAATGGTAAACTTAAAAACGGTGATGATATGAAAGTGGCTGTTGTCGGTTCAAGAAGCGTAAGTCCGGAATTTTATGAAAAAATCTGCGAATATATGCCGATCGGCGTCAGTGAAATTGTGAGCGGCGGAGCGCAGGGCGCCGATTCGCTCGCCGAGGAGTACGCGCGCAGAAACAACCTAAAGCTTACCGTGTTCTACCCCGATTACGATACATACGGCCGCACGGCGCCGCTCGAACGCAACACGCTCATTGTAAAGCACGCCGATTACGTGCTTGCTCTCTGGGACGGAAAGTCCGGAGGCACGCGCAATGTGATATTGAACTGCCTTGAGAAAAACAAACCGGTCAAGGTGATCCTGACGAAATAAACAGTATCTGCTAAACAAACCGGCAAATCAGATTGTAGACAAAATAGGTTCTTACGCCTTTTTTGAAAAATTACGTTGCGTTTACGTGACTATTTTTCCAAAAACCGAATCAAATCGGTTTTGTTTGCGCGGCTAAAACCGCGCAAACCGTTGAAAACGTCAGTTTCAACGGTTTGCAGCACTCTTTGATATCTCGATGAACCGGCGCGTCATAATGATGCGCCCCAAATGCAAGGTATTTAAAGGATACCTTGCACTTGGGGGAATCAAAAACGGTTGAAATCGCAAAAATTGCGCATTCTTCCAATTTCGCCGGTTTTTGATTTGTTCAGTGGATATTAAATAAAAGAGAACCGAGGCAAATCGGTTCTCTTTCGCATAATTGATTCCTTACGCTTTTCCGCTGCAGCCCAGGACTTCCCTGATTTTATGCTGCACGACGGCCTTGATGTTTGCGCGCGCGGGCGTGAGGTACTGCCGCGGATCGAAATGCTCCGGGTGCTCCGCCATATGCTGACGGATCGACGCGGTCATGGCAAGGCGCAGATCGGAGTCGATATTGATTTTGCAGACGGCCATTTTGGAGGCCTGGCGAAGCATGTCCTCCGGAACGCCGATCGCGTCCGGCATTTTTCCGCCGAATTCGTTGACGATTTTGACGTATTCCGGCATGACGGACGATGCGCCGTGCAAAACAATCGGGAAGCCTGGGAGCCTTTTCCCGACCTCTTCCAGGATATCGAAACGAAGGCGCGGTTTCTGGCCGGGCTTAAACTTGTATGCGCCGTGGCTCGTGCCGATCGCAATCGCGAGCGAATCGACGCCCGTTTTGGTCACAAATTCCTCCACCTCGGCGGGGTTTGTAAATTGGGCGTCCTCAGCCTTAACATTTACGGCGTCTTCGATGCCGGCGAGTTTTCCGAGCTCGCCTTCGACCACGACCCCTTTGGAATGCGCATATTCCACAACCTGTTTCGTAATTTTGATATTTGTTTCAAAGTCGTGCTTCGAGCCGTCGATCATGACGGATGAAAAACCTCCGTCAATGCAGGATTTGCAGATTTCAAAATCATCGCCGTGATCCAGGTGCAGCGCAATCGGCAGCCCGGTATCGGAAATTGCCGCCTCTACCAGCTTCATAAGGTAGACATGCTTTGCATACTTTCTGGCACCCGCCGAAACCTGGAGAATCAGGGGAGCGTTTTCTTCCTTGGCGGCTTCTGTGATTCCCTGTACAATCTCCATGTTGTTGACATTGAAAGCCCCGATTGCATATCCGCCCTCGTAGGCCTTCTTAAACATCTCGGTTGTTGTGACAAGTGGCATAATAAAGACTCCTTTGAAAAAATTACATCTTTATATTAACTTTTTTTGCAGGACAAAGCAAGAAAAAAACCAGAAATTAAAAAATACTCTATGCCGGCGGATATTATCCCGTGAAATCACCTTATATTATTGTAGCACATTTTGCAGGATTTGATTTTTAAAAATTGATTTTCATACAAAGCTATGATATAGTAACCTCTAATCGGTTATAATACCGGGGATTTTTGTTGCCTTTTGCCCGCTCCTCTGCGGGCAAGCGCAAAAGACGGCAATCCGTCAAAGCGGATTGCACGGTGCAAAACTAAATTCAGGAGGTTTTCATATGGGATGCCTTAAGGGTGCATGCATCATCGGCCAGTCGGGAGGCCCTACTTCCGTCATCAACGCCAGCGCGTTGGGAGTCATTGAGACGGCGCTTAAAAGCGACGTGATAACAAAGGTTTACGGCGCGGCGCACGGAATCCGCGGCGTGCTCGACGACAAGCTCTACGACATGGCGCAGGAAGATCCCGACGAGCTTAAGCTGTTAATGAACACGCCTTCCTCCGCACTCGGCTCCTGCCGATACAAGCTCAAGGACCCGGACCAGGACGACACGGACTACAAGCGGATTCTTGAGATCTTCAGGAAATACGACATCCGATATTTCTTTTACAACGGCGGCAACGATTCGATGGATACCTGCAACAAAATATCCAAATACATGATAAAAAACGGTTATGAATGCCGTGTGATGGGCGTCCCAAAAACAATCGACAACGACCTTTTCGGCACGGACCACTGCCCCGGCTACGGCTCGGCCGCAAAATTCATCGCGACGACCTCGATGGAGATCTATCATGACGCGCGCGTATACGACATCGGGACCGTGACGGTCCTCGAGATCATGGGCCGCCATGCGGGATGGCTCGCCGGCGCGTCCGCCGTCGCCTCCTATTTCGGCGAGGGCCCCGACCTGATTTACCTCCCCGAGGTCCCGTTCGATATGGACCGCTTTCTCGCCGACGTAAAAAGGATCTACGACGAAACCGGCAAATGCATTATCGCGGTTTCAGAGGGCATTTCGAACAGGGACGGAAAGCTGATCGCCGAGGTGTTCGCCGAGGGCGACGTCGCGCGCGACAGCTTCGGACATGCGCAGCTCGGCGGGGTTGCGAGCTCGCTTGCGAACCTGATCAAACACCAGTTAAAATGCAAGACGCGCGCGATCGAGTTTTCGCTGATGCAGCGCTGCGCCGCGCACTGCGCGTCGCAGACCGACCTTGACGAGGCCTATCTTGCCGGAAAGGCGGCCGTCGAAAACGCCGCTTCCGGGATAACGGATAAAATGGTCGCGTTCGAGCGCGAAACCGTAAACGGCAAATACCGCTGCAATGTAAAGTTGATAGACTTGACAATCGTTGCGAACACTGAAAAAAAGGTGCCGCTTGAATGGATCAACGAGGCAGGAAACGGCGTGAAGAAGGAATTTATCGACTATGTGCTCCCCCTCATCCAGGGCGAGGCGTCCCCGCCAAGGGTAAACGGGGTGCCGCGCTTTGCGAAGCTGAAAAAAGTTTTGGCAAAATAAAAAACATATATAAAGTGAACCCCGCGCGCCGAAACGGCGCGCGGGGTTTTTTGTCGTGTTTTCAGATGGAAACGATTTTCTGGACTTTCAGCATATTGGGGTCGAGCGGTTTACTCATGTTGAGAGCCTCTATAATATCCATGTCGCAGATTTTGCCGTTTTGCATGCAGACAATGCGGTTTTGCTTCCCTTCCATCAGGATATCTACGGCATAGGAGCCCATCAGCGTCGCGGCGACGCGGTCCCGGACCGTCGGGCTTCCGCCGCGCTGCACATGTCCCAGGATCGTGACCCTCGTCTCGATTCCCGTTTCTTCATGGATGCGGTCGGCGACCTCCTGCGCGTTGCCGAAGCCTTCCGCCACGATAATGATGTGATGATTCCGTCCGCGGATGCGCCCGGTCCTGATCTTCTCGAAGATATCCTCCTCGAAATCCACCGGGGATTCCGGCGTCAGCACCGCGGTCGCGCCCGAGGCGATGCCGACATAAAGGGCGAGATGTCCCGCGTGCCGGCCCATCACCTCGACGACCGAACAGCGTTCGTGCGACTGCATGGTGTCGCGCAGCTTGTCGACTGCGTCGAGCGCCGTGGTGCAGGCGGTGTCAAACCCGATCGTATATTCGGTGGAAGAGATATCGTTGTCGATCGTGCCGGGAATGCCGATGATCCGGATCCCGTTTTCCGACAGATCTTTCGCGCCGCGGAATGTGCCGTCGCCGCCGATTGCGATCAGGCTGTCGATCCCGAGATACGAGCAGGTATGGACCGCTTTTACGATACCCTCACGGGTTTTAAACTCCTCGCATCTCGCCGTATACAGCATCGTCCCGCCATGGGTGATGATGCCGTCGACGCGTCTTGCATCGAGCTCGATAACGTCCTCGTTGATAAGACCGTTATAACCGCGTCTTATTCCAAGGCATGCAATGGAATTGGCCGAGGCGGTCCGCGCGATTGCGCGGATGGCTGCGTTCATGCCGGGCGAATCGCCTCCGCTTGTCAGCACGCCGATACGTTTGATTCTCTTTGACTCCATCTTCAGGTCCTCCTTAAAAAACACCTTCTATTTTTATAGAGTGGTTGGCAAAAATTATTTGACGGCGACGTTTTCCTCGCCCAACAATGACCGAAGCTCGAAAAGAAGCTTGTCCGACAGCCGCACGCACCGGTTGTCGGGCGCCTTGCTTTTTTGCCCCGATTGTTCGCAGTAAAGGATAACGGGATGCGGCCCCGGGAAAAAACGCATAACCGCGAGCGCGCGTTTTACGCTCGGGTCGGATTCAGAAGGAATCCTCAGATAAAGGCGTTCATTTTTCGGTACAGAACGGGCCTGTCCATCCGCGCTGCCGCCCTTTAGAAAGGACGCGGCGTCCAGTTCGGTTAGCGGCCGGATCTCGTCGGCGATCAGCTTGGGCTCTTCATCCTCGCGGGCCGTGATTTTCCCCCGCACGAGCACGGGGCTGTCCTCCTTGAGATAACCTCCGCTTGCGGTCAGAACCCTCGAAAACACCAGAATCTCGATCGACGACGTAATATCTTCAACTGTGATATAGGCCATCTGGGAATTTGATTTTGTCGTTTTCAACCGGTAAGACGTAACGACGCCGCCGATTATGACAGTCATGCCGTCGTGAAATTCGTTTTGCCCGTCTTGCGAAGCGTCGTCTAAGATGGATATGATCGGCACGGCCTTTGCTTTTTTCAGAAGGCCCGAATATTCCGCCATCGGGTGTCCGGAAAGGTAGAGCCCGGTGCACGCCTTTTCCATTGCGAGAAGCTCACGCCTTGAAAATTCCTCGATCTGAGGCAACGCGACCTGGTTTGCCGGGGTGTCCGCACCGTCACCTCCGAACAGGTCGAGCTGGCCCTCCAGGTTTCGCCTGCGGGCGGACGCGATGGAATCGACGACGCGGTCGAAAACCTCGATAAGCTGCGAGCGTCGGGCGCCGAGCGAGTCGAACGCGCCGCACCGGATCAGGCTTTCAAGCGTCCGGCGGTTTAAATCGTAGTCTGCCATTCGCTCGCAAAAGTTCTGGAATGAAAGAAACGGGCCGTTTTTTTCGCGTTCCTCCTGAAGCTTCAATATAAACGCGCGCCCGATGTTTTTGACGGCGACGAGGCCGAACCGGATGTTTTCGCCGTACACGGTGAAATCGGCGTCCGATTCGTTGATGTCGGGTGGAAGGACGGTGATCCCCATTTCCCGGCAATCGGCGATATAGACCTGGATTTTCGAGGTCCAGTCCAAAACAGAGGTCAGTAGCGCCGCCATATATTCCTTCGGGTAATGACATTTTAAGTATGCGGTTCGGTAGCCGATGACCGCGTAGCAGACGGCGTGCGCCTTATTAAACGCATAGTTTGCAAAATCCATGATCTCGTCGAAGATCGTTTCGGCGGTTTTCTGGTCCACGCCGTTATGGACGGCTCCCTTGATCCCCTCTTTTTCGTTTCCGAAAATAAAATTCTCCCGCTCGCGTAAAAGCGCGTCGAATTTCTTTTTCGACATCGCCCGCCGCACCATGTCCGCCTTGCCGAGGGAATAGCCCGCCATTTTGCGGAAGACCTCCATCACCTGCTCCTGGTAAACCATGCAGCCGTACGTGACGGACAGGATGTCCTTGAGTATCGGGTGTCGGTAGGTAACGTTTTTGAAGTTCTTTTTCCCTGCGAGATATTTCGGGATCGACTGCATCGGCCCCGGCCGGTAAAGAGCGACGACAGCCGTGATGTCCTCGATCGACTGGGGTCCGAGCCCGATGACGACGTTTGTCATTCCGGCGCTTTCGAGCTGGAACACGCCGGAGGTTTTCCCTTCGGAAAGCATCCGAAACGTTTCCTTGTCGTCGTCCGGCACCGTTTCAATATTGAAATCGGGGTCAAAGCGGCGGATCATCCCGGATGCATCCGCGATGACCGTCAGGTTCCGCAGGCCCAGAAAATCCATTTTCAGAAGGCCGAGTTCCTCGAGCGTCGTCATCGAAAACTGTGTTACAACCGACTCGTCGTTTTTGGAGAGAGGTACATATTCATAAACGGGGGCTTTCGTGATCACGACGCCGGCGGCGTGGGTCGAGGCGTGGCGGGGCATGCCCTCGAGCGCCATTGCGGTGTCGATTAAGCTTTTGATTTTTTCGTCGGAGTCGTAATGCTCCTTAAGCTGCGGCGAAATGGAAAGCGCTCGCTCGAGCGTCTGGTGCAGCTCGAACGGCACGAGCTTCGCGACCGTATCCACCTCCGCGTAGGGAATGCCGAGCGCCCTTCCCACGTCGCGGATCGCGGCGCGCGCCGCCATCGTCCCGAACGTCACAATCTGGGCCACCTTGTCGTGCCCGTATTTTTCGATGACGTAATCGATGACCTCCTGGCGCCTGATATAGCAAAAGTCGATGTCGATATCGGGCATGCTGATGCGCTCGGGGTTTAGGAACCGTTCGAAATAGAGCGAGTATTTGAGCGGATCGATGTCCGTGATCTCCAGGCAGTAAGAGACGATGCTCCCGGCGGCCGAGCCCCTTCCGGGGCCGACCGGAATGCCGTTTTTCTTCGCAAAGGAAATAAAGTCGCCGACGATCAGGAAATAGTCGACAAACCCCATCGACCGGATCATGGAAAGCTCATAGTCGAGCCGTTCGCGGACGCTCCCGTCCGCGTCCGGATAACGCTTTGCAAGGCCCTTTTGACAAAGCTCCGCAAGATAGGAAAACGCGTCCTTACCGTCGGGAACCGAAAAAGCCGGCAAATGATATTTCCCAAACTCGAATTCGACGTTGCACCGCCCGGCGATTTTAATCGTGTTTTCGAGCGCGTCTTCGTGCCGTGCAAACAGCTGCGCCATTTCGTCGCCCGTCTTGACGTAAAACTCGTCGGTCTGGAATTTCATGCGATCCGAGTCCCCGACCGTATGGTTTGTCTGGATGCACAATAATACATCCTGGATGCGGGCGTCTTCCCTTCCAAGATAATGACAGTCGTTTGTCGCGACCAGAGGAATTTTCGTCTCCTCCGACATGCGGATCAGAGCCGCGTTTACCTCCCTTTGCTCCGGGATGCCGTGGTCCTGAAGCTCGAGAAAATAGTTCCCCTCTCCAAAAATCGAGCGGTGGGCAAGCGCAAGCTCCTTTGCGCCCTCGTAATTGCCTTTCAGGATCAGCGACGGGACGGCGCCCGCGATGCAGGCCGACAGGGCGATAAGCCCGCCCGAGTGCTCCTTTAGGAGTTCCATATCGACGCGCGGCTTAATATAAAACCCTTCGGTAAACGCCGCGCTGACCAAAAACATCAGATTGCGGTAACCCTCGTTGTTTTCGCACAGCAGGACAAGATGGCTCGCCTCCGAGTCGTACTCGTGCACCTTGTCGCACCGCCCGCGGGGTGCGACATAGACCTCGCACCCGATGATCGGCTTGACCCCCTTTTTTTTCGCTGCCTTATAAAAATCGATCACGCCGTACATGACGCCATGGTCGGTGATTGCGGCGGCCGTCTGCCCGATGGAGGAAAGCCTGTCCATCAGAGGCTCGATGCGGCAGGCGCCGTCTAAAAGGCTGTATTCGGTATGCAGATGAAGATGAACAAAATCACGCATTGTCGTTCTCCGTTATTTTTTCCGAAAGGTCGATAAGCTTCTTAAGCCTGTGGCCGAGCCCGGGCTTACTGACGGGCGTCTTTGAAAGCAGGGCGAGCTCGCCCAGGGTTGCGTCGGGGTGTTCGAGCCGCAAAAGTGCCGTCTCGTAAAGCGGTTTTTCGAGAGAGGCGATGCCGAGCGCCCGGTCGATTACGCGGATGGCGTTTACCTGGCGAATGGACGCCTCGACCGTTTTGGAAAGGTTGGCCGTTTCGCAGTTTACCTGGCGGTTTACCGTGTTTCTTAAGTCCTTTTCCACTTTTGTCTGCATCAGCCTCATCGCGGAAATGGGCGCGCCGATCAGCGTCAGAAAATCCTCGATCCGGCCGCTGTCCTTTAAGTAGATAACATAGTCGTTTTTACGCTTCAAGGTTTTGGGGCTTAGCTCCAGATCCAAGAGCAGAGCGATCATTTCGCGGTTTAGCGTCAGATGATTCGACGAAAATTCAAGGTGGTATTTTTTCTCCGGGTTCATGAGGGACCCGCCGCTTAAAAAAACGCCGCGCAAAAAGCTGCCCATGCAGCATTCGTTATCGATAATGCCGCGGTTTAAGTGCAGCGCCGTATCCAAAAACTCATACCCGAACGCCGTAAACACGGTTTTTAGGTCCGACTTGTCCGAAAGGTGGAAGGTCGTCATCGCATAATCGCCAAAGGAAGGGATCGAGAGTCCGAACGCTTTCTTAAAAAGGGCTGGAATGCGCTTTTTAAGCGCCGCGTTTGCCGTTGTGATCCGAATCTCGCGGCAGGAAAACGTGGTCGCGTACAGCATCAGCCCGTACGCCTCCGAGAGCACGCAGCAGGGGCGCATAAGGCTTAATTTGCAGATCTCATTTTTAACGTCCGCAGAAAAAGACATCGTCACTTTCCTCCCGCCGGTTTCAAACGCTATATGGAGAGCGGCGCCTTGCTTACCGGAGACGGATCGGAAAGGCCGTTCTTTTGTCCGGCCTTCAGCCCGCCCGCGAAAAGTCCGGCGATCGCCGCCGTCAGCTTTAACGGGTCATGGCGCACAAAGCCTCCGGCTTTTGAGTAAAGCCCCGCGCCGAAGAGCCTGACGCCCGAATGCTCAAAGTTTTCATAGTCGATCGCGACGGGCTGCGCGTCCTCGGTTTTGTAGCGGTCGACAAACTGTGTCGGGATCGGGTCGGTATTATACAGGCAGAGGTCAAAAAGCCCGTCGCAGGAATGCGCAAAAATCTCCCTGACGTGGTCGAAGGCCGAATAGTTCTCCGTCTCGCCCTCCTGGGTCATCAGGTTTAGCACGTAGATTTTCTGCGCGCGCGAACGCCTGATGGAATCGACGATCCCGTCGACGAGAAGGTTCGGTATGACGCTTGTATACAGGCTTCCGGGACCTAAGACAATGATGTCCGCGTTGTCGATCGCCCGAAGCGCTTTCGGCAGCGCGGGCGGATTCTCGGGCACCAGGCGGACCCGGGCGATGCGGCAGTCGTGCTCCTTTTTATGAAAAAAAATGCTCGATTCGCCCAAAACGGTGCTTCCGTCCTCAAAAAGGGCTTCCAGGTGGACGTCGCTGGTCGTGACGGGCACGACGCTTCCGGTTACGGCGAGGACCTCGTTCATGCGGGCGACCGCCTCGTCAAAGGACCCCGATATGCCGTTTAATGCTGCCAGAAACAGGTTGCCGAAGCAATGGCCTTTTAAAGGGCCTTCCGTAAACCGGTAATTTAATAGCTCATCCATTGTCGGCTCGGTGTTGGCTAAAGCGAGAATGCAGTTTCGGATATCGCCCGGGGGCAGCATGTGCAGGTCCTGGCGTATGATGCCGGAGCTGCCGCCGTCGTCCGACACCGCGACAATCGCCGTAATTTTGTCAAAATACTGTTTGAGCCCGCGCAAAAGCGTCGAAAGCCCCGTTCCGCCGCCGATGACGACGATCCTGGGGTTTAGCGCGGCCGCGATTTTCAGGGCTTCAGAAGATTGCCCCATATAAAATCCGTCATGGTCCGATATCGTCAAATCAAAGCCCTCCGGTTTAGCCGCGGCAGATGTCGCGGTGGTTGATGATTGTATGGTAGCGGCGCTTTTTCAGAAAACCCGCGATTTCCTCCGCGATTGCAACCGAACGATGCTGCCCGCCGGTGCAGCCGATGGAAACGACGAGCGAGGTCTTCCCCTCGTCGATATACTGCGGGATCAGAAAGTCCATCATTTTGCGCAGCAACTCCATGAATTCCTCGGCTTTTCCGGAAGAAAACACATAGTCGCGAACGCCGCGGTCCATGCCGGTTTTGGATTTCAGCGAAGCTTCGTAGAAGGGATTTGGCAAAAAGCGGACGTCAAAAAGCAGGTCGGATTCGATCGGTATCCCATATTTGAACCCGAAGGAAATCACGCTGATCACAATCGCGCGGTTTAGGTCCGTCCCTGAAAAAAGCGTGGTCAAATATTCGCGAAGCCGGGACGTCGTCAGTGTGGTCGTGTCGATGATATAGTCGGCGCGGTTTCGGACGGTTTCCAAAATGGCGCGCTCCTTTTCGAGCGCCTCTTTGATTCCGACCGTGTCCAAGGGGTGCTTTCGCCTCGTCTCCTTGTAGCGGTTGATCAGAATATCGGTCGATGCGTCGAGAAACAGGACGCTGTATTGAAAGCCGGTGTTTTTAATGCCGTCGAGCGCGGAAAAAAGCTCGTTAAAATCCTTGTCGCCGCCGCCGCGCACGTCGGTCACGATCACGACGTTCTCATATTTGTCGGTCGTTGCCATGCAAAGCTCCGCGAACTTCGGAATCAGGCTTACCGGCATGTTGTCGACACAGTAAAAACCCAGATCCTCGAAAACGGCCATCGCCCGGCTTTTTCCCGCTCCGGACATCCCGGATATAATCAGGAATTTCATACGTCCTTGTCATTTCCTTTCATCGGTTTGCCCGTATAGTCGGGCAGACCAGCTTCGCCGCGGCTTCACCGGCGTTTATGTCGATCCGGAGCGCGGCATTTATGTCTTAAGCGCTGCCCGAGCACCTTCCGACAATTTTGATCTCGCATTCGAGCTCGACGGAGAATTTCCGGTAAACCGTTTTTTGTATGAGGTCGATCAGGGCGAGTACGTCGTTGCAGGTCGCGCCCCCGCGGTTTACAATAAATCCCGCGTGTTTTTCCGAAACCTCGGCGCCGTTTATCGAAAAGCCGCGAAGCCCCGCGTCCTCGATCAGCTTTCCGGCAAAGCACCCTTCAGGGCGCTTAAAAACGCTGCCCGCGCTCGGAAGGTTCAGCGGCTGTTTTTCGCGCCGTCTGTTTGCAAGGTCGGCTATTTTTGCGCTGATGTCCTCTTTTTTTGCCGGCTTTAATAAAAACGCAGACGAGAGGACGACAAGGTCGCCCCGGTCTGAAAAAAAACTGTGCCGGTAAGAAAAACAATGGTCGCGTCCTGAAAGGCTCAGGACGGTTTTGCCCTTATAGTATTCGGTCTTTTCGACCACATCACTCATTTCCCCGCCGTAAGCGCCCGCGTTCATGCAGACGGCGCCGCCGACGGTGCCCGGGATGCCGTGCGCAAATTCGAGCCCGGACAAGGCGTGGTCCCTGCAAAAGGAGGAAAGCCGTGAAAGGGTCGCTCCGGCGCCCGCGAGAACGGCATGCTCGCCGCAAAGGGAAATCTTATCAAGCGCCTCCTCCGTTTTGACGACGATTCCCTCGATACCGTCGTCCGATACGAGAAGGTTCGAACCGTTGCCGACGACAAGCGCAGGAACCGGGCAGTCCTTTACAAGATCCATCAGGCCGAGAAACGATTCTTTGTCCTGCGGCACCGCCATCAGATCGGCCGGCCCGCCGATCTGGAAGGTCGTATGGTTTTTCATCGGCTCGTTTTGCAGGAAGCGGACGTTTAAGGCTTTTTCCGACGCTTTTTCAATCAGTTCATCCAGTGCTCTCATTCTGATGACCATTCCTTTCGCTGCGCTCAGGGCACAAAACGACCGCGAAGCGGATTACTCGGAAATGTCAAGACCCGATCTTTTTAAAAAGTATTCCCGCAAAAGATTTATATTCGAGTTTAAGATCAGTTCCTCCGGAAAATCGATCGATTGGAGCATCGAAACCGACGTGTCGAAGGTGCCGACGTCGAAGCTTATGTGCGCGTCCGAGGAAACGACCACCGGAACCCGGTACTTTTTGCACAAAAGCGCGATCTCGCGGCAATTCTCAGTACTTCCCCTTCTGATCTTAAAGGAATGGTTGTTGATCTCGAACAGCTTTCCGTATTGGTTGCATTTTGAAATAATCGCCTCGTAATCGAAGGGGTATGCTCCGTTTCCGGCATGTCCGAGCGTGTTGACGTACGGATTTTTCAGGATGTTTTCGTACGCTTTTGTGTGGACCTCGGGGCTTGACGGCGCAAAGCATTCCTCATGAAAGGACGCTATGACGTAGTCGAGCTTTTTTAGGCGCTTTTCGTCAATATCGATTTCGCCGTCTTCAGACAGGATGTTTACCTCGGCGCCGCGCAGGACGTAAACGCCGTAAATCCGCCTCGGCACGGTGCGCATTCCCCCGAAATGCCAGATGTGCGCGCCGTCCTTCATCGCGGGCGCGTGATTGGTCACGGCAATCGCATAAAGACCCTTCTCCTTTGCGACGGCGCAGTTTTCCTGCAGGGTGCTGTAGGCGTGGTGGGATACGTTTGTGTGGGTGTGCATGTCTGCCAGGATGGTCATTTTATTCAGTCCTCGTTTTTCGCAATATTCGCAGCACTATTTGATCTCTTCGTTGAAGGTCTTGTACATCCGGTCGGAAAGCTCGGCGGCCGCGTTGTAGCCGAATTTCTTATTGCGGTTGTTCATCGCCGCAACCTCGATAATGACGGCCAGATTTCTGCCGGGCTTTACGGGGACCGTAAGGGATGGGATGTTTAAGTCCAGAATATTCGTGTATTGGTTTTCGAGGCCGAGCCGGTCGTAATGCTTGCCCTCGACCCATTGCTCAAGGTTTATCACAAGGTCGATGCGTTCGGTCGGCTTTACGGAGCCCATGCCGAATATGCGCCGGACGTCGATGACGCCGATGCCTCTGAGCTCGATAAAATGCCGGATGATTTCGGGTGCCGAGCCGACAAGCGTGCGGTCGGACACCTTTTTGATCTCGACGGCGTCGTCGGCGATCAGGCGGTGTCCGCGTTTTACGAGCTCAATCGCGGTCTCGCTCTTGCCCACCCCGCTGTCGCCCAGTATCAATATGCCTTCGCCGTACACTTCGACCAAAACGCCGTGCCGCGTGATCCGCGGGGCGAGCGAAACGCGGAGCTTCCCGATCAGGTCGCCCATGAAATTCGAGGTGTATTCATTCGTCCGCAAAATCGTGACGCCGTACTTTTCCGCCATTTCAATGCACTCGGGCATCACATCGATCGCCCTCGTAAAAATGACGACCGGAACTTTTTTGGAAAAGAGGCGCTCAAAGCAGGCTTCCCTCTCGGAGCTTTCAAAGCTGCGCACAAAAAGGGTTTCGACCATGCCCATGATCTGGATGCGGTCCGGGTCGAAGTCTTCAAAAAAACCCGTGAGCTGAAGGCCGGGGCGATTGATATCGTCATGGCGGATCGGGGTATGTTCAAATCCCTCGGGGCCGTAAATCACTTCGAGATCGAATTCCCTAATGATTTCCTCGAGTGTTACGCTGAATTCCTTGTCATGCATAATAACCCATTAACCTCCAACTCTATGGTTATTCCTATTTTTTTATTATATTATAATAATTTATATTTAGCAATTCACATAAAATCCTAAAATATCGCAGTCATCGCAATTTCGTTCTTGCATTTTACCCTACGTTGTGTTATCATAGGTAAGTCGTTTCATCATCACCGGTAAAAGGAGGTGCACAAAGCAATGGCAAAATGCGAGATTTGCGGCAAGGGTGTTACATTCGGGATCCGTGTGTCCCATTCTCACAGACGATCCAACAGGCAGTGGAAACCCAACGTCAGACGCGTCAAAGCACTGGTAGAAGGCAATCCCCGCCATGTTTATGTCTGTACACGGTGCCTCCGTTCCGGGAAAGTTGAAAGAGCTGTCTGAAAATTAGGACGAACTGTTTAGGTCCCTGTAGTCAATTTGGCTGCGGGGATTTTTATTTACTCTTTAATAATCTTGTCGATCTGAGAGTCTCCACAGGAGGCTCTTTTTTTATTTATTATTATATTATTTTGTTTTGTGCACATACTGTTCGAGTGTTCACCCATTTTCACAGGAGAAGGAATGGTCATAATTATGAATGAATTGGATGCCTTGCTCCAAGACATCGAAAAGCTTCGGAAAAACCTCTATGAATTGATTGAAAATGCAGATCTCCAGAGTCCCGAAGTAATTGCCGCGAGCGAGATCCTTAACGCCGCCATCAATAAATACAATGAAATGATTTATAAGCTGAAACCACCCAAGTAAACCAAAAGGAGGGGCATTGCTCCTCCTTTTTAATATTATTTGGTTGATCCCCCGGCCGGTATTGACTTTTGCCCACAGGGAATGTAGTATGCGGTTAGAGGTACCAATATAACATCCGCACGGTTTGACATAAAAAGTTACAGTCGGCAGCGTGAAAATCAGATCGGTTTTCAATAATTATAAAGGGATGGTATCGGATGATTGATTTTAAGAATGCGGACTATTTAAAGCTTAAGCCGGTCAACAACAACGAGGGACAAAGCATGGTTTCGGCCATGCTGCTCGACGATGAGAGCATTTTTGCAGCCTTCAGAACGGTGCGCGATTACGTAATATTCACCAATAAACGCGTCATTGCTGTAAACGTTCAGGGCATTACAGGCTCAAAAAAAGACTTTACGTCTCTGCCCTACAGCAAAATACAGGCTTTTTCCGTTGAGACGGCGGGAGTGCTTGATCTTGACTGTGAGATGGAACTGTGGTTTTCAGGGCTTGGAAGGGTTCGTTTCGAGTTTAAAGGAAATTTTGATATCCGGTCATTCAATAAGTTTTTAAGCGGCTACGTTTTATGACTTTATGACAGGGAGGAATGAAAAGCGGGGTTTCATCCTTTTTTATGACTACGAACTTCGCTCCGGCCGTTTCACAATAATCCCGGGGTTAATATACTGGTAATACGAAATTAATTTGTGCGCGGATCAAATGGAGGTTTATCCGATGGATTACCAGAAATCACTCGATGAAATTGTAAACGGCTTAAACATTGACCTTTCCTGGGAATACGCAGCTATGATTCAATATATCCAGCATGCGGCCGTGCTTCGCGGGGCCGAATATTTTGCCGTGATCGACGAACTTAAGGAACATGCCGAAGAGGAGCACAAACACGCCGTAATCGTAAGCGATCTGATCAACTATCTGGGCGGCGTCCCGACCGTACAAACGGGCGTAATACTTACGTCCCCGAGCAATGTTGAAATGCTGCGTCAGGATCTGCAGCGGGAATATGAGACGATCCGCCGGTATTTAGAGCGCATCAGGCAGCTCGAGATGCTCGGTCTATACGATTCGTCGCAGAAGATCAGGGACATCGTGGTTGAGGAACAGGAGCACGCGATCGATCTGGAGATCGCCTTGGGCATCGACAAAAGACGCCCTGTTGCTTCTCACCAAAATTAATATGTACATAAAAAGCGGTGGCGCCCAAATTTGGGCGCCCCGTATCCTTTTATTATTTATTGCTACCAGCGGATATGCTTCATCCACACCTCTTCGATTTCCTGCTTTTTGTTTCTCGTCATCAGGTCGGTAAGCGCCTGTTTTACACCGTAGTCGCTATAGAGAAGCTGATACATCGCCTCGCAGATCGGCATTTCGATGCCGGTTTTTTTCGAGAGGTGATATCCCGCCTCCGTTGCGTAATACCCCTCGACAACCGAGCCTACCTCCTCGATCGCCGCCTTCGGCGATTTTCCTTCCCCGATCAGAAGCCCGGCGCGGTGGTTTCTCGAATGCATCGAAATGCAGGTGACGATCAGGTCTCCGATACCCGACAGACCCGCGAAGGTTTCGCTCTGCCCGCCGAGCGCTACGCCGAGCCGTGCCATTTCCGTAAGTCCCCTCGTCATGAGCGCGGCCTTTGTGTTATCGCCGAAGCCCGCGCCCTCGCAGATGCCGACGGCAAGCGCGATGATGTTTTTCAAAGCGCCTCCGAGCTCGGCGCCGACGATATCGGGCGTTGTGTACACTCTGAACCAGTCGGCCATAAAGAGGCTCTGCGCAAATTCGGCGGCATCTTTGTCCTTGGACGCGGAGACAACCGCAGTCGGGACGCGGCGGCCGACCTCCTCCGCGTGGGACGGCCCGGTAAGGGCTACGATCGGAAATTTACTTTCAAGTATTTCGTCGACCGTATCGGAGAACAGGCAGTAGCCGTTTTCGCGGTCAAAGCCCTTTGTCAGGCAAATCACGGCTTTGGCATTTAAGTACGGCTTCAAGCTTTTTACCGTCTGCCGGGCGGCAAACGACGGCGTCGCGAGAACCAGCGCCTCCGCGCCATTTAAAAGCGAGAGGTCGCTTGTGATTTTCAGGTCCTCGGGCAGGGACACGCCTTTTAAGAATTTTTTATTCTCCCGTTCCCTTTTAAGCGTTTCCGCCTCTTCGGGGAAAAAAGACCATAGGGTGACATCATGACCGTTCGATTTCAAAAGCAGAGAGGCGGCGGTGCCCCAACCGCCGCTTCCGGCGACGAATACCTTCATTTCGTGGAAGCCTCCTGACTGTCAGTTTCTTTTTTCCTGAAAAAATAAGTCTTTGTTTCGGCCCCGGTTAGGAGCCGTTTGATGTTGGAGCGGTGCATTATAATTAATCCGGCCGTAATCAATACGCCGATCAGAGTGATCGGGATATCGCGGTAAAAATAATACATGAGAAATGGAAGGCACACGGCCGCGCTCATCGAGCTTAAGGAAACATATTTTGTCAGCATATAAACGGCAAAAAAGACAAGCACCAGAAAAAGCAGGATGCGCCAGTCAAAAAAGAGCATGACAGCCGCCGACGTCAAAACGCCCTTCCCGCCTTTAAAGTGAAAATATACGGGGAAAATATGTCCCGCGACCGCGAAAATGGCGGCGACGAGCTTCGCGTGGGCAAGCGTCTCCACGCCCGCGCTTTGAAACAGCAGATGGGCGGCCAATACGGCGAGCGCACCCTTTGCCACGTCGCCGAATATAACGATCAGCGTCTTTTTCCCGCCCATGGTGCGAAGGGCGTTGGTCATGCCGGCGTTTTTGCTGCCGTAATTGCGGATATCGACGCCGAGCATGGTTTTTGAAACGATAATGGCAAAATTAAAGCTGCCGAGCAGATAGGAAACCACGGCTACGACTGCAAATTTCAAATACATGGTTACGACATCCCTTTCCCTATGCTCATGCCGCAAAAGCGGCCGCGGAGAGAATGCGCTTTAGCAAGGATTCTGCGTTGAGACCGGCGGCGCCGCATGCCCATTACTGTTCGCCCTTCTCGCGTATGGCAAAACGGATCGGCGTCCCCTCAAGGCCGAAAACGGATCGAAGCTGGTTTTCAATATAGCGCTGGTAGGAAAAATGGAACAGGGTTGCGTCGTTGCAGAAAATCACAAAATGCGGCGGCCGGACGCCCGTCTGGGTCATATAGTAAATCTTCAGGCGGCGGCCCTTGTCCGTCGGAGGCTGGACTCTAAGCGTCGCTTCGGACAAAACGTCGTTTAGCATTCCCGTCGTGACGCGCATGAGGCTTTGGTTGTTCACGAAATTGATAAGCTCAAAAAGCCTGTCGACGCGCGAGCCCGTTTTTGCGGAGATAAAGGCGACGGGCGCGTATGTCATATACGCAAGCTCCCCCCGCACCCTATTCTCGGCGTCGGACATGGTTTTGTCGTTCTTTTCGACCAGGTCCCATTTGTTCATGACGATAACGGACGCTTTTCCGGCCTCGTGCGCGAGCCCCGCGACCTTTGTGTCCTGCTCGGTGACTCCCTCCAGGGCGTCGATCATGATCAGGCAGACATCGCACCGGTCGATCGCCGATTTTGCGCGAAGCACACTCAAGCGCTCGATGCTTTCGCTGACCTTTGCTTTGCGGCGGATGCCGGCCGTGTCGATAAACAGGTATTTCCCCGAGGCGTTTTCAAAATACGTGTCGACCGAGTCGCGCGTCGTGCCCGGGATATCGCTCACAATCACGCGCTCTTCCCCTAAAATGCAATTGATGAGCGACGATTTGCCGGCGTTAGGCTTGCCGATCACCGCGACCTTGATATAATCGGGCGACTCCTCTTCTTTTTCCTGCTCCGGGAAAAATTTCAGGCATTCGTCCAGAAGCTCGCCCGTCCCGTAGCCGTGAAGCGCCGAAACGCCGAAGGGATCGGAAAGTCCGAGGTTGTAAAATTCGTAAAAATCCGCGGGCGGGTCGCCCGGCGTGTCCATTTTGTTGACACAGAGGATGACCGGTTTTTTCGAACGCATGAGAAGCGCGGTCACGTCCTGATCCGAAGCCGTGATCCCGGTTTTCAGATCGGTCATGAAAATGATCACGTCGGCGGTGTCGATTGCGATCTGCGCCTGCTGCCGCATAAATTTCAGGATCTCGTTGTCGGTTTTCGGCTCGATGCCCCCGGTATCGATCAGCAGAAACTCCCTGCCGCGCCACTCGGCGTCGGCATACAGCCTGTCCCTGGTGACGCCGGGCGTGTCTTCGACAATGGAAAGCCGCCTTCCGGCAATCCGGTTGAAAAGCAATGATTTACCCACGTTCGGCCTGCCGACGATGGCCACAACCGGCTTCGCCATATGCCGCACCCTCCTGTTTCACTCAGTTTTCGGTAAAAGCGGCGTCAAAAAATGCGTCGCCGTCCGTTTCTATTATTTCCATCGGAACATCCGTTGATCCGCGCAGTGTTTCGACCGTGACCGAATCGAGAAACATGTCCCTGTCGTAGCGGAGCATGCATGCCGGGATAAGCACACGGTAGCGAGGCTTTAGCCGCCTGAATTCCGAAAGGATGTCGCCGCCCGTCACGAGGCCCGTGACGTCGACCGATCTTCCGAAAAATTGGTTTTGGATCGGCCGCACTTCATATTGAAGATTATCGCATTTTGTCGCGGCATAGTCAATCAACGAGCGCAAAAAAGAGCCCGTCGCCTCACCGGTTATCGCCGTAAAGGGAATGCACTTTAGTGTTTCGGCCCGATCGACCCTATCCCGGAACCCGGAGGAAAACATCGAGAGCATCCCCACCCCGTTTTCATACTGCGGAAAATCCTCGTAATAATCCGCCTCCGGATAAGGGAGCCCGGCTTTTAAGAAAAGCTCGTCCGCGGGGTACACGACGCGGCTTTCATAGCGCTCAAGGCATTTTTTGCCGAAATGCTCCACGATTTCAAGGATATCGCGCGCGCGGCCGCGGTCGACGGGCAAAAGGGGATAAAGCCCCTCGCGGTGCTTTGTCAGGCCGACCGGAACTACCGAGACGCTTATGACCACGGGGAACATCGCGGTCAGGTCGGAAAGCGTTTTGCAAAGCTCTTCCCCGTCGTTAATGCCGGGGCAGACGACGATCTGCGCGTTCATGCGGATTCCGGCCTCAAAAAAGCGCCTCATCGTTTCGAGGCTCCGGCCCGCGTCCTTGTTCCCGAGCATTTTGACGCGAAGCTCCGGGTTTGTCGTCTGTACGGAGATATTGATCGGGGAAATACGCATCCGGATGATGCGTTTGATTTCCGTTTCGCTCAGATTCGTCATTGAAATGTAGTTTCCCATTAAAAAGGACATGCGGGCGTCGTCGTCCTTTACGTAGAGGCTTTCGCGCATGCCTCCGGGCAGCTGGTCGATAAAACAGAAGATACAGTTGTTTTTGCACCGCCGCATCTTGTCGATCAGGTAGGTCGAAAAGGAAAGGCCCAGGTCTTCCCCGTCCTCCTTACTGATACGAATCTCCCTGTTATTCCCCTTTTCATCCGCTATCAGGAGCTTTAAGTCCCCGTCGTAGCTTAAAAAACGGTAGTCGAGCACGTCAATGACAGCCTCGCCATTGATCGATAACAGAGTTTCCCCTTTTCGGATCCCGGCTTTTTTCGCGGGGCTCCGCTTTAAGACCTCTTCAATCCGCGCCGACACGAAACCTCACCCACAATTCGCAAAAAAATAGAGAAGGCTCGCCTTCCCTACTTTTCCCATCTTACTTTGCAGCTTCTACTTTTATAACCTCGCGTCCGTCGTATATGCCGCAGGCCTTGCAAACCCTGTGGGAAAGTTTCAGCTCTCCGCATTTCGGGCATTTGGCAAGCCCGGGAAGATCAAGCTTCCAATGGGCACTGCGCCGTTTGTCTCTCCTGGTTTTTGAGACTCGTCTCTTGGGTACCGCCATCGGTAACACCTCCTTATATGGTGAAAACATTTATAGATATTTTATTTATCCAACAAATCCTGCAGCTTTTGAATTCGGGGATCGATTTCCTTTTTGCACTCGCACGGGCCCTCGTTTAAGTCCGCGCCGCATTTTGAGCAAAGGCCCTTGCAGTCTTCCTTACAGAGGTACACCATGTCCATGCTGAGCAAAAGGGCCGTCTTTGCGATCTCGTCGACATCAAGCTCGCCGTTTTTCGCGTAAACGACGGTGTCGTCGTTTTCATCCGCCGGCTTCTCCTCGGACACCATGTAGTCGGCATCCGTATGATGCGTAAAGTGGATTTCCTTTGCGCACCGCGCGCAGGAAGTTTCGACAGGCGCGTCGATCGACAGCGAAACAGATGCCACGTCCGCCCTCTCCTCTAAAATTCCGGAAACATGGACGGGCTTTTTAAACGGGCGGTCGAAGGAGCAGAGAAGCCCGCCGAAGTCAAGGTCGTACGAAAACCGAAATTCCGCATTTTTGCCGTCTCTCACGCGGTTTAAGCTGATTTTCATGACACACCTCTTTAAACGATACGAATGGTATTATAATACGCGACGGATTCTTTGTCAACAATACATATTTGATTTGACAAAAGGGTACCGGTAAGCCCGCCGGAAAAAAACGCCGGACTTTACAAAACGCGGACTTCATATATAATCGGTATTATACCCGTTTATCGCGCGGGATACAAGCGAGAATCAAAAAGTCTGAAAAAGGGACGGTCGTCACAATTATGCGGGAGCTCTTCGTGAAAAAAAATGATGAAAATCAGCGGCTCGACCGGTTTTTGTCAAAAAACCTGCCCTGTCTGCCGCCCGCTTTAATGTACAAATATTTCCGCCTAAAGCGCATTAAAATAAACGGAAAGCGCGCAAAGGGCGACCAGCGTATCGTCACCGGGGACGTCGTCTCCCTGTATATCGGCGACGAGTTTTTCGATACCCCCTCGGAAGAGACCGATTATCTCCGCGTCACGCCGAAGCTCGACATCCTTTATGAGGATGAAAATCTCCTGCTTGTCGACAAAAAGCCCGGGATGATCGTCCATTCGGACGACACCGAGGCGATAAACACCCTGATTGCCCATATAAAGGCGTATTTATATCAAAAAAAGGAATGGGACCCCTCCCTTGAAAATTCGTTTGCCCCGGCGCTTTGCAACCGGATCGACCGCAACACGGGCGGCATTGTGATCGCCGCGAAAAACGCCGAAGCGCTTCGCGTCATGAATGAAAAAATAAAAAACCGCGAGATTCGAAAGCTATACCTCTGCCTGATCAGCGGTGCGCTGAAACCCCCTGTCGGCAGGCTCGACGGCTACATCCTGAAAAACGGGGAGGAAAACCTCGTCACCGTGTCGGACCGCCCCATAAAGGGCGCGAAACCCGCGTCTACCGTCTACCGGACGATCTCGTCGGGTTCCGGCTATTCCCTTTTGGAATGCGAGCTTTTGACGGGCCGGACTCATCAGATCAGGGCGCAGCTTGCGCATGCCGGCCACCCGATAGTCGGCGACGGGAAATACGGCAAAACCGGCGGGAAAAAAGTGCTCGGGTTTTCCCATCAGGCGCTTTACTCCTACAAGCTGATCTTCTCGTTCAAAACCCCGGCCGGCGTGCTCGGCTATTTAAAAGACCGCTGCTTTACCGTGGAAAGCGTCGATTTTGCGAATCGTTTCCCGACGGGCAAAGGACAGTCCATCGGTTCTGACAAATCATCGAAAACGAAAGGATAAACGAGTATTTCAGAGAAATCCGGAGTTTTTTCGATGACAATTCGGCCCGGTTCGAATTATAATGGGTTTATTGCAAAAATCATTGACATTTTCCCAAATTTTATGTATGATTCAATAGAATTGTTTTTTTGTAGAAGTCTGTCGCCTGTAACATATAATAAATGGGGGTTGAGAGATGTCCGAGAGCCTTATCCGCCTGGAAAATGTCGTTAAGGAGTTTGGCGGTAAGAGAATCTTAAATTCAATCAATTTGACGGTCAGGGACAAAGAATTTTTAACGTTACTGGGTCCTTCCGGCTGCGGCAAGACCACAACCCTGCGCATTATCGGCGGTTTCGAAACGCCGGATGAGGGTGTGGTCTATTTTGACGACCAAAATTACAACCGCGTGCCCGCCTACAGGCGGCGCGTCAACACTATTTTTCAGAAATACGCGCTCTTTACCCATTTAAACGTTTTCGAAAATATCGCCTTCGGCCTGCGCATTAAAAAGGTTCCCGAGCATGAGATCAAAAAGCGCGTGTCCCAGATGCTCGACCTCGTCAACCTAAGCGGATACGAACAGCGCACGGTGACGAGGCTTTCGGGCGGGGAGCAGCAGCGCGTTGCCATTGCAAGGGCGGTTATAAACCATCCGCAGGTGCTGCTTTTGGACGAGCCCTTGGGCGCGCTCGACTTAAAGCTCCGAAAGGAAATGCAGGTCGAATTGAAAGCGATCCAGAAGCAGCTCGGCATCACCTTCATCTACGTCACGCACGACCAGGAGGAAGCGCTGACGATGAGCGACAAAATCGTCGTGATGAACAAGGGGGACATCCTTCAGTGCGGCAACCCGACGGATATCTACAATGAGCCGCAAAACGCGTTTGTCGCCGATTTCATCGGGGAAAGCAATATTCTTTCGGGTATTATGAACCGCGACCTCGTCGCAACCTTTGCCGGACGCACCTTTGAGTGCTCCGACGCAGGGTTTCTGCCAGACGAGGCGGTCGACGTCGTGATCCGGCCCGAGGACCTGAAAATCGTCGGAGGCGACTCGGCCCAGCTTCAGGGAGTCGTGCGGTCGATCGTGTTCAAGGGCGTCCATTACGAAATGATGGTCGAGACCCCCACGTTCACCTTTATGGTGCACTCGACCCTATGCGAGCCGGTGGGCGCGAGCGTGGGGCTTTACGTGCAACCCTACGACATCCACATCATGCACAGGCAGCAGGGAGGGGTCTAAATGATGAAGTCCCGTTTGATCGCGGCGCCGTATGTTTTTTGGATGACGGTCTTTGTCGTTGCTCCCCTGATACTTGTAACGTTTTTCGCCTTTACAGATAAAAGCGGGCGCTTTACAGTCGATAATTTCGCGCTGATGACCGATTTCGGCCCGATTTTTACCCGCTCGTTCATCCTTGCTTTTTTTGCCACGGTGATCTGCCTGTCTCTCGGCTATCCGCTCGCTTTCATTCTCTCGAAGCAGCATGTCCGGTACCAGCCGTTTTTTGTGATGCTGATCATGCTTCCGATGTGGATGAACTTTCTGCTCCGGACTTATGCCTGGATGTCGATTCTGGAGAACAACGGGTTTTTGAATAAATTTCTCTCCTTCCTTCACCTTCCGACCGTTTCGATCATCAACACCCCGGCGGCCGTTCTGCTCGGCATGGTCTACAATTATCTGCCGTTTATGGTTCTGCCGATCTACAATGTGCTGATCAAAATCGACGCAAGGCTGATTGAGGCGGCGCAGGACCTCGGCGCGAACCGCTTTCTGGTCTTCACACGGGTGACGCTGCCTTTGAGCCTGCCGGGCGTTTTGTCCGGCATCACGATGGTTTTTGTGCCCGCGGTCAGCACGTTCATCATTTCCACCATGCTCGGCGGCGGTAAATCCATGATGGTCGGCGACCTGATCGAAAAGCAGTTTGTGGGCGCGGCCTACAATCCCCGCCTGGGCTCGGCCATCTCCCTTTTCATGATGGTCCTGATCATTATCTGCATGAGCATTATGAACCGTTTTGACGGAAACGACGGCGAGGAGGTCCTGATGCCGTGAAACGGATGCTGTCCCGAGGCTATATGGCTTTGATCTTCCTCTTTCTCTACGCGCCGATCGTCGTGCTGATGGTCTTTTCATTCAACGATTCGAAAAGCCGGACGGTCTGGGCGGGCTTTACGGGAAAATGGTATATCGAGCTGTTTTCGGACAAACTTATTATAAGCTCGCTCTATACGACCCTTGCCGTCGCGTTTTTGGCGGCGGTTTTCGCGACGCTTCTCGGCACAGCGGCCGCGATCGGATTCTATAACATGAAAAAGCTGCCAAAAAGGGTTTTGCTCACCGTAAACAATATCCCGGTGATGAACCCCGACATCATCACCGGCGTATCGCTTATGATCCTGTTCATCTTTTTCGGCTCTGTATATACGGCCCTTTCCGGTGAAAAATTCCAGCTGAATTTTTTCACCCTACTATTGGCCCATATCACCTTTAACGTCCCTTACGTCATTTTGTCCGTGCTGCCGAAGCTCAGGCAGCTTGACCAAAACCTCTACGAAGCGGCCCTCGATCTGGGCGCGAGATCGTTTTACGCATTCCGGAAGGTCATCCTGCCCGAAATATTTCCCGGCATTGTCACAGGATTTATCATGGCCTTTACCCTGTCGATCGACGACTTCGCCGTCAGCTATTTCACGGCCGGAACAAAATCGTCGACGCTTGCGATGACAATCTACGCGATGACAAAGCGGAGGGTGAGCCCGGAAATCAACGCCCTATCGACCATCCTGTTTTTAAGCGTCCTCATTTTGTTGGTCGTTGTCAATATCCGCCAGTCGCGGGATCTTAAGAAAAATACGCAGACAGATTATTAAGAAAAGGGGTCATAACGAATTGAAAAAAATTCTGGTAACGGTTTTTTGTGCGTTTTTGCTTTTTGCGGTGCTTACGGGCTGCGCGGGCTCCGGCGGGCAAAGCGATGTGCCGGACACGGGCGTCGAAATCAACGTGTACAACTGGGGTGAATACATGGATACCGATCTCCTCGACCGGTTTTATGAGGACACGGGGATCAAGGTAAACTATTCCACCTTCAACACAAACGAGGACATGTACGCGAAAATCAAGTCCGGCGGCGTCTCCTACGACGTAATCGTGCCCTCCGACTATATGCTCAGCCGCATGATCAGCGAGGGCATGCTGGAAAAGCTTGATTTTAACAATATTCCAAATTTCTCTTTGATCCGGGACGATCTGAAAAAGCCCGAGTATGACCAAGATGGCGAGTATTCCGTGCCTTATGCCTGGGGCATCGTCGGAATCATCTACGACAAGACGCAGGTTACGGACCCCGTGGACAGCTGGGACATCCTCTGGGACGAGAAATATAAAGGCCAGATCCTGATGTTCGACAACTCCCGCGACGCGCTCGGCATTGCGCTGAAGCGGCGCGGCTATTCCTTCAACACGACGGACGAAACTCAGCTTAGGGCCGCAGCCGACGATCTGACCGAACAGAAAAACGCCGTACAGGCGTATGTGATGGATCAGATTTTCGACAAGATGGAAAACGGCGACGCGCTGATCGCGCCGTACTACGCCGGCGATTATATCACGATGAGCGAGTCGAACGAAAACCTCGCCTTCGCCATTCCGAAGGAAGGCACAAACCGGTTTGTCGACGCAATGTGCATCCCGAAGGGCAGCGAGCATAAAAAGGAAGCGGAGGAATTTATCAATTTCATGACCCGCACCGACGTTGCAAAGCAGAACATCGAATATATCGGCTACTCCACCCCGTCGAAGGCTGTATACGACGAGCTCTCCGACGACGTGAAAAACAGTGTCTCCTACCCGTCCGACGACGTCCTCAAAAACAGCGAAACCTATACGAATCTGCCCCAGGACACCCTTGAGCTTTACGACAGGCTGTGGATTGAGATATTTAAATAAAAACTTCGTATATAGCAAAAAGGGACCACGGCTGATTCTTGCGATTATTTCACAATGTCCCTTCATACGGGAAAGGGGCATAGGGTACGGATCGTATCTTATGCCCTTTCCCCTTTTTTTGATATTCAAAGGGTCAAAACTGCCGTTCCCCTGGTTTTATTTTATATTTGTTTGCTCCTGTGAGGCATTTTCCTCCTCTTTTTGTATTTGTTCCATATTTCTTGATTCCCGGGACACCATGACCGCAGATGTAATAATGCATGCGCAGCCGACGACCGTAGTAAACGGCAAGCTCTCACGAAAAAAGAAAATACCCGCAAGCACCGCGGTAACGGGTTCCAGCATATTAAGCACCGCCGAATTGGAGGCTCCCAGTATTTTAATTCCGGTAAAAAGCATACAAAGGCCGAAAACCGAGCTTATTAGGGCGGCGAGCGACAGACACAGCCAGGGTGCGGGTTCCAAGGGGAAGTTCAGAGTGCCGGAGACCGCCGCCAGAATACCCAAAAAAATCGCGCAGAATCCGCTTACGTAAAATACAATAACAGCCGAAGGCAGGCAGGAAAAGGACGCTTTTTTGCCGGCGATGACATAAGTGGCGTAAGTGACGCCGGAAAGCAGCGACAGAATCACCCCCGCCGCACGAATACCGCCCGCGGGTTTCATCATCAGGACGAGCCCCGCTACCGCAAGCAGGACCGCCGCTACCTTTTGCCTTGTAATCCGCTCTTTGTAAATTACCGCCATAAATAAAATAACGATGATAGGGTACGAAAAATGAAACATTGTGGACAGGCCGGTGGGGATATAGATCAAGGACCATGTCAAAAAGACTCCGGTCAGGCCGGACCCCAGAACCCCGAATACGATCAGCTGCCAAAGCTGTCTCTTTGAAACGCGGAAAGAATGCTTTTGTGCCAGCGTCAGAAGCATCATAAAAAATGCGGAAAAAGCAAAACGATAAAAAATCAGACTGTCCGGGGATATATTCATATTTAATGTTATTTTTGTCAGGGAAGGGATCAATCCCAAGGCTATTGACGCCAGCACAACTGCCGCGATTCCCTTTATCATAGGCGAGACTTCCTTTCCGGGTGCTTTAAATGTGAGCCGGTTGCCGATCCCAAAATCCTGCAGACGAAAGTATACAGGATTTTTCTCCCTTTTTATGCTCTTATTTGATTTCTGCCAAAAAAGTCCCGGATGCCGCCGGTTTAAGCCGGAAGCACCCGGAATTTTTTTGGCGCTCGAAGGAGGCAGACCTAAAAGTTTTCAATCGGTCGTTCTGCTCAATCCTTATTTCCGGCCGAAGCGCTTACAGCGGGTAGGCAATATATTCTCCTCGGCAGGGTGGTCCGGCACAGATATGGGCGATGCCCGCTTGAAAGTCGATGATGATGGAAGCAACGGTCATGATTTCCCGTAGGCCGGCTTTGGCGTCGTCAACGTTATGTGCGCAAATGGACAAGGGATAATATTCATGATCCTTCAGGCACTCCTTAATAAACTCCACATCAATGCTGCCGAGCTGCCGCCGAAGCAGATAAGAAAGGCGGGTATCCCTGTTTTTCGGGGAAGGCAGCGCATCCAGCTCCGGATGGACGACAAAATGGTTCGCGTGCGTTACAATCCCACCCTTGGGTTCGATGAAGTCGACTCCTCCGGGGTATGCCTCGAGATCAATCGCCCTTCCGTTTCCCGAGACAAGCATCATATTATTGGAAACACTGCGTTTTGAGGTCGCCAGAAGCGTTTTTGCCTCTTCAAAGGATTTGGAGGCAAGCACCCTTCTTCTAAGGAAGGTTACGGGAATCCCAACGCCGCGGGTATCGTGGACCGACTGGATCATATTGTTGCATAGGCCGACGCCGTGGGAGTTAAAGCCCTCCCGCAGCATCTGGCCGGCTTCCGCCAGGCCCATGATGCGGGTGCCGTCTTCCTGTTCAATGTGAACGATGACGATATTGCCCTGGATCGCCTTTCGATAGTCCCAGTTTTTCACCAGGTAGGTTTTGTCTCCCGCCGCCTCCGGAAGAATCGCCGCTGTGGTACACTCCTTGGTTTTCGGGAATTTTGTAATTTCATATCTGCAGTTAAGCACCATCAGTTCACTGAATTCAATACCCGCGCCTTTTGCAATTCCCTTGGCCTCCTCCAAAATTTCGGGCATTGCTTCCTCAATCAACGGGATATAGGCCATGGCATGCTCCTTGATCTGCGCCCAGTTCCGGTCGCCGGTTTTTTCAAAGTACTCCCGGTAGCTTTCAATCCCCGCACGGATCTTTGCCTTTGCCTGTTCCCCGTACTGCATCCCGCGCAACCCAGGGGTGTTTGCCTTTACTGTTACAAACTGAAAGGGCTCCATAGCTTTGACTCCTTTAATACACTATTAATACGATGTTATTTTATGCTACGCAATGCAGTACATGGCGGTTCTCCCTTCCCCGGATCGGTTTTGGGGCGTTTCTTTCTTATTCATAAGCGACAACGCTGTCATAACGATGCGCTGTGATGGGGCTTAAGGAGAAGCCTTCCACCTCGGAGGAAAGGCCGACAAGATTCTCATAGGCAAACAACGGAATCTGCGGTCTCTCTTCGTCAAGGATCTTGTAGATTTCGCCGTAAATCTTGAATCTCGCATTGTCGTCTTTCTGCGCTCTGCCTTCCATCAGCAGGCTGATAACCTTTTGATTATTGTAATGGGCAAAGTTGCTGGTGGAATCGGGAGAAAGAGTGCTGTACAGAACATAGTCCGCATCGCCCATAAGGTTGTACCAGATGCTGCAGGCCAGGTCAAAATCCTCCCCTTTCATCATTCTGTCGAGCATAACCTGATTTTCCATTGTCTCAATTTCCACCGTAATGCCGATTTCCTGGAGCATATTCTGGACAATGACGGAGGTTTCCTGATAGACCTGATCCGGCTGAGCCCAAAGCTTCAGGGTAAAACCGTCCGGATACCCGGCTTCCTTCAGCAGGGCCCTTGCCTTTTCCGGATCGTACCTGTTGGCGGTCAGTTTTTCATCGAAACCGAAGGACCCGGGTGCGACGTTACTGCCGGTCGGAACGGCAAAGCCGCACATCACGGCATTGCAGATGGCCTGCTTGTCAATCGCCATTTCTATCGCCTGTCTGACCTTGAAGCTGCCAAGGGCTTTGTTTGACGAATTGCAGTTGACCGTAAAATACAACACCTTGAAGGAAGCGGCCTCCAAAACCTGGGCCTCGGAATTTCCCTTAAGCTTTTCGACGTCGCTCGGAAGAAGATCGTAGGCAATGTCAATCTCTCCCGTTTCCAGAAGGACGGTTCTCTGGGAAGCCTCGGGGATGACTTTCATAATCAGGTTTTTTGTCTTGGGCGCGCCTCCCCAGTAGCTTTCGTTGGCCTCCATTTTTACGTACTCGCCCTCCTTCCATTCGATGAATTTGTAAGGACCGGTGCCCACGGGATGAGACGCCATGGCATTTTCGTCCTTTTCCATCAGATGCTTCGGCATGATACCGGCGAGAGGGCTGGTCAGAGCATTCAGAACGGGGGAAAAGGAACCTTTGGTGTTAATGACGACGGTATATTCGTCGATTACCTCCGTGCTGTCAAGCCACGAAAAATTATTTTTGACGACCTTATGGTCTTTGGCTCTGTCGTAAGTATACTTGACGTCGGCGGCCGTCATTTTCGTACCGTCATGGAACGTAACGTCCTGCCTGAGCTTGAACCGTACGGAATCGTCGTCAAGGTATTCCCAGCTTTCGGCCAGGGAAGGTACGATATTCATATCCTTGTCCCACTTTACCAGCGTGTCAAACATATTGCAGGTGACGTCAAAGGTAAGCGGCTGCTTTCCCACGTGAAAGTCAAAGGAGTTGATATCGCCCGACTGGGCCCAGACGATGGTATCCTTCACCTTTTTTTCAGCGGAGGCCTCGCTTTCCGTTTGGATTGAACCTGATACCGTCTGCGTTTTTTCGCCGCAGCCGGCAAGCGCGGACAGGGCGAACAGGCAAAAAAGGGTTACTGTCAGAACCTTTTTCATAATGCTCCTCCTTTTAATTTTTATCTTTATGATCTTTCCATAAATGGCAAGCGACAAAATGGCCGGGCTCAAGCTCCGTCAGGCCGGCTGCTTCGTTTTCGCATTCCGGTCTCGCGTAAACGCACCTCCCCGCAAAGCGGCAGCCGGGCTTCACATTGACCGGGGATGTGAGCTCTCCCTGCAAAATGGTGCGGTTCGTTTTAAAATCCGGGTCCGGCACCGGGATGGCTGAAAGCAAAGCCTGGGTATAGGGGTGGGCCGGGTTGCAAAACAGCTGTCGGGGTGTAGCCCTTTCTACCAGTTGACCGAGGTACATTACCACGATATGCTTTGAAAGATGCTTGACGACAGACAGGTTATGGGTGATAAACAGATAAGTAAGGCCGAACTGCTCCTGCAAATCCTGCATCAGATTCAGCACCTGCGCCTGGATGGACACGTCCAGGGCTGAAACAGGCTCGTCGCATACGATGAACTTCGGATTCAAGGCCAATGCTCTTGCAATGCCGATCCTCTGGCGCCGCCCGCCGTCGAGCTCATGGGGATAGGAATTGACCAGGCGGGAAGCGAGCCCGACGAGCTCCATCATTTCCGCGACCTTCCGGGTGATGCCTTCCCTGTCCTTCGCATCGAGTATGTTCTGGATGATCAATGGGGCAGCAATAGCCTGGCTGACCGTCTGGCGTGGATTGAGGGACGCGTAAGGGTCCTGGAAAATAATCTGCATTTCTGAACGCAGTTTCTTCATGCGGAGCCTGTCGCAATTCAAAATGTTTTCGCCTTTAAAAAACACTTCGCCCGAGGTGGGCTCGTGGAGGCGGAGAATTGCCCTGCCCAGCGTGGATTTCCCGCAGCCGGACTCGCCGACGACGCCCAGCGTCTCTTTTTCCGGGATTCCGAAGCTGACATCGTCCACGGCCTGAAGCGTGCCCCTTGGGGTGTTAAAATACTTTTTCAGATGGCTGACTCTGATGAGCTCCCTTGCGCCCTCCATTACTTTCCCCCCTTTTGCAGCCGGCCGTCCTCGTGAAGAAAACATCTGACCTTGTGGCATCCCTCTTCTCCACCCATGCCGACCAGCTCCGGATGCTCCGTCCTGCACCGGTCGTAAACGTATTCGCACCGTTCGCAGAACCTGCAGCCGTCAGTCAAGGCCGTGGGGTCCGGCATAAGCCCCATGATGGGGACCAGCCGTCTGACCTCTTCGTTGATGTTGGGGATCGAGGAAAACAGCCCCGAGGTATAAGGGTGCAGCTTTTTCTTGAAAACATCATGAACTGTGCCTGTTTCCAGGATTTCGCCGGCATAAATGATGGAAACATAGTCGCAGTTTTGCGCGACAACACCCAAATCGTGAGTGATCAGCAGCAAGGACGTGTTGAATTTGTTTCTGAGCTCGCTGATTTTTTCCAGAACCTGCGCCTGGATTGTGACGTCCAGCGCCGTTGTCGGCTCATCGGCGATCAGTATTTTGGGATTGCAGGCCAGAGCGATGGCGATCACCACCCGCTGCTTCATGCCGCCGGAAAACTGATGCGGGTATTCTTCGGAGCGCTCCGCAGGGATTCCCACCAGCTCAAGGATTTCCATTGCCCTTCTCAGCGCCTCCGAACGGCTGACCTTTTCGTGGTTCCTGATTGATTCGGCGATCTGGTCGCCCACGGAAAGGACAGGATTCAACGATGTCATGGGGTCCTGAAAAATCATGGAAATATGCTTCCCGCGGATTTTGCGCATTTCCGCTCCGCCCAGCTTCAGAAGATCCCTGTTGTCGTAAAGGATCTCGCCCTCCTTGATTTTTCCGGGAGGAACCGGCGTCAGGCGCATAATTCCCTTTGCAAGAGTGGTTTTTCCCGCCCCGGTTTCTCCCACAAGTCCGTGTGACGAGCCCTCCTTCAGGCTGAGGCTGACGCCGTTCAGGGCTTTTACGATGCCCTCCTGCATTTCATAGTGAATCCTGAGGTTTTTAACCTCTAAAATACAATCCATTCCTCTTTCCCCCGTCGTCACTTTTTCAGTTTCGGGTCCAGCGCATCTCTTAAACCGTCGCCCAGGAGATTCAGGGAAAGAATGCAAAGCATAATGGCAAGGCCCGGAATGACGGATATATGCCATGCGTCGCGCATGTATATCCTGGCTGAGCTCAGGATAGAGCCCCATTCAGGGGTCGGCGGCTGGATGCCCAGACCGAGAAATGACAGTCCGGCGATGCTCAGTATGGTATTGGCGACGCCGAGAGTGCCCTGGACAATCACCGGAGACAGCGCATTGGGGATAATGTAGCCCGCAATGATCAACGAATCTCCCGCGCCTACCGCCCGCGCCGCCTCCACAAACTCACTGTCCCTCACCGACATTACGGAAGAGCGGGCGATTCTTGCAAACTGGGGGATCTGCGGGATGGCTATCGCTATGAGCAGATTTTGGAGGCTCGCGCCCAGAGCCGCCACGATCGCCATGGCGAGCACCATGCTCGGAACCGCCATCAGCACATCCATGAAACGCATGATGGCGTTGTCGACTTTTTTTCCATAAAACCCCGCTATGGACCCGAAGAAGCCTCCGACGGCAATGGCGATCGCAATGGTGACCACGCCGGCAAACAAGGAATATCTGGTTGCCCACAGCACCCTGTAAAAAAGGTCGCGGCCATATTCGTCACAGCCAAAGATATGCTTTGAGTCGGGGGCTTTTAATTTGTTAAGCAGGTCCTGTTTTATGACATAGGTATTATAAAAGGAACGCCCGTCCGTTATATCGACGGCGATCGTGACGACGGAAACCGCGAGAAGAAGTCCGATCACGGTCATGCCGCAGATTGCAAGCTTATTGTTCTTAAAACGCATCCAGGCCTCCTGAAAAAGGGTCCTTTGCTTTCTGCCGCAGACTTTTTCCCTAGACATTTCCCGCCCTCCTCGTCATCGTTTTATACTGTGATTTGATTCGGGGGTCGATAAACGAATAGATGATATCCACTAGCAGATTGATGCAGGTAAAAAAAACGGAAAGCATCACCACCGCGCCCAATACGCAGGGGATGTCCTTGTTTTTTATGGATTCCACAATAAATCTGCCAATGCCCGGCCATGCGAAAACAGTTTCCGTGGTAACCGAGCCGCCAAGCATTTGACCAAACTGCAGGCCCATGACGGTTACGATCGGGATCAGCGCGTTTCTCAGCATATGGCGGAAGGTCACAACCGATTCCTTGACGCCCTTTGACCTTGCGGTATCAATATAATCCTGGCGCAGAACGTCAAGCATGGCGGAGCGCGTCATTCTTGCGATCAGCGCGGAGGAGTGCAGGCCCAACGTGACAGTGGGCAGAATCAGGCTTTTCAGGGTGCCTCCGAGCCCCGGGGCCATACCGGCCGCAGGCAGCCAGCCGAGTTTCAGCGCGAAAAACAATACGCAGACCAGGCCAAACCAGAAGTGGGGCGCGGAGGCGCCCAACAGCGTGAAGGCCATGGCGACGTTGTCGAATGCCGTATACTGCTTTCGGGCGGATATGATCCCTACCGGCACGCCCAGAAGGATTGCAAAAAGCAAAGAAGCGCTTGCGAGAAGGATCGTATTGGGCATTCTTTCAATAATTTGGTCCATAACATTGAGATTGTTTTTATAGGACGTCCCCAAATCTCCCCGGGCCAGATTCAAGATAAACCTGCCGTACCTTACAAGGAAAGGATCGTTCAGCCCCATTTCCTCCCGCAGCTCCCGGACCTGCTCGGCAGAGGCATCCACGCCGAGCTTTGACAGGGCCGGATCCCCCGGCGACATTTCCATTACGGAGAATACGATAAATGTGGCGCCCAGCAGGACAGGTATCATCATCAAAAGCCTTTTCAGAATGTATTTATACATTTCTTTATCCCTTTCTCCGAGAATCCGCACATCCTTACGTCAGCGCGGATCATTGGCCGCAGCTCCATTTAAGCAGCTGGTATTCAATGGTTTCGATGATCTTATCAATTTCGCCCGCCAGACGGTTGCGCTGCCGTATAAAATCGGTTTTTATAAACAGGTATTGGTCAGCGTCGGTATTTTCCGGGGTAACGCCCATGGCCGCCCTAAACTTCTGAAAATTGGAGGGCATCCCCAGCCTGTCGTATTCATAAGGCGATGAATAAGTAAACTGGACGCGAATCAGCTCGCCCGCCACCTTTTTAATAACGGCGTCGGTGTGGCTGTGCTTTGGAAGCTGTTGCGTCAGCCCGGCGACTGCCGCTTTGAGCTTATTAAGCCGGGGATGGATGGGGGAAAGGTCGAAGTCTTTTGCAAGCTGCTCCTCAATCTCTCCGAGAAGGTGCCGGGTCTCTTCAACAAATTCCACGAGGTCCACCGGGATATGATCGGCATTTAGGATCTGGCAGATCATTTTCGCATTGATCTTCGCATCGCGCATCGCGATATCGAAATCCACTTTATCCAGGGTATCGTCCCGGGTATGCCACCAATATCCTCCCCCTGCGCCGAAAAAGTATCGTTTTTCGGAAAGGATCTCATATTTCAGCATGATCGTAATGGGGATCTCCCTTCCCAGAAAGGATTGTTCCCCGACATGAGGAAGCGGAACATACGGCTTCGGTTCAAGACCCGTAAACTCGCGGATCAATTCGTCGGTAAACCGTTTTCCCTCCATTCTCGTCGTTCGTGGACGGATCTGCAGCGCGTCTCTGCAGCCCGCCACATCGATATTGATATGCGCGACACATTTGTCTCTCAGCTGTTCCCAATAGGTGTCGGAAAACCATACCGAACCGCCGTAATTGCCGTATTCATGGCCCGCCCACCAGCATATAACGATACTGCGTTTCAGCCGACCTCTCATTTCATGGAACACGCGCGCAAGCTCGAGCATGATCGCATCGCCCGCGCCGTTATCGGTCATGCCCTCGTGGTGGGAATCATAGTGGCCGGAAATCAGAACGAAGTTCTCCTCTTCGCCGGGGATTCTTGCAGCCGGGATGGTGGCATGTGTAAGACCGTTTCGGCCGCGGGCGGACATGGATACCCTAACCGGCCCTTTTTTCAGCTGGGCAATCAATTCCTCGCCGGCATCCTTTGTCGCATTCACGCAGGGAAGGTGGTGGATCAGATGCTGGTTGTCCGTGGTTGGGGTGCCCCAAACGGAGGAGGTGCCGAGGTAATGAGGAACCTTTTCGCCGGACGGATACATTTGGATCATGCCCCTCGCCCCCGCCGCCTCCGCAGGAAGGACAATCTTGCTGAGAAAGTGTCTCGTCAGGACGATTTTATCCTTGAACTGCGCAAACCTCTCTTTGTTTTCCTTCTGCGTGAGAGTCTCTTTCTCGCTCATGTAATCGTAAAAAAGCTCGCCCTCCAGATTCTCGGCGTTTTCGCTGAAGCCCGCGGCCACGACGTCATACTCCCTGTGTACCGGGGATACCATTTCCAATCGGGCGCCCAAAGGCGCGCTGAGGTATCCGGTAAACTCAAGCCCCTCATGGCCGAGCTGATATTCAGCCAAACGCTCCAGAATATATTGCGCGGCCTTTTCTCCGTCGGGGGTGCCGGAGGTACGCTGGAGCTTACTGAGAAAAGCCGCATGAGCGACAATATTCTCAAGCTTGATTGCCGGCAATACCTGCTCAATAAGCTCGTTTACACTGGTTGCTGCCATAGTATCCTTTCTCCTTTATTTCATAGAAAATCTTTATGCGGCAAAAAAAGAAAAGCCGGATTATTTCCCGTTCCATCGAAAATCCTTCAACAGCCGGAAAAAGGTTGTGAAATAATAGAGCGATACGGCGAAAAAAGGAACCGGGAAGAAGGTTCTCGCCCGCTCCGGCACAGGAGTCCCGCTCATGGAAAGCAGAATAATGACGATAGCTGCCAGAGACATGATGACAAGGCAGATAAACCTGGGCAGTCTGAGCCGCAGGTGCCAGGCGCTGCCCTTTCCCGTTTTCCTTTGGGCAAACCGTGTAAGCGCGGCCAGAAGCATAAAGGTTCCGAACCAGTATAAAAATGCATCCAATATACAAACCTGGCTGAACGTCGGCATGGCTTTAACCCCCTTTCCGGAAAATTCACCGCGATATCTCCGGTTTTTTCATAGACTCGAACAGGTATGCCATGCGGTCCTCTTCGGAAATGCCAAGCCTGTATTTTCTTGTCCCAAAATAAAATATAAGTCCCAGCAGGCTCCACGCCAAAAATATCAACAGGCCGCCCTTTCCCATATATCCGGGCATGCCGGGCAGCGCGCAGTCCAGGAAGAGGAATACACAAAAGGCCACGCCCGTCAAAGCGACCGGCACTCCGCACGGGATCCTGTAGGGGCGGGGCATATCCGGGCAGGTCGCGCGCAGCCGGAAGGCCGAAAGGCAGCAGAGTCCCCATCCGATCACAAAGCCGGCAGACGCGAAAACCGTCAGAGGATCGATGATGCCGATACCCAGGAAGGGACCTGTAAACATGGCCATGGCACAGAAAAGATTGCCCCCGTACGGGGTTTTGTATTTCGGATGGATTCTGGCGAAGAAACGGGGCAGCAGCCGGGCACGGCCCATGCCCAGAAGCAGGCGCGCTCCCGCAATGTAAAAGCCGTTCCAGGTGGTGAACAGCCCCGCAAGCGTGGCGGCCAGACACAGCCAAAACAGAAAAAGACCGAATGTGCTCGGATAGGCAAAACGGAAAAGATTCGGCAGGGCCGGACGGTCGAAGCCGACGAAGCTCTCCCATGGATATGCCAGGCCGGCCGAGGTGACAATCAGTATGTAAAAGAGACCGGCGCTGACTAGAGCTCCCATGATCACCCTGCCCAAAGAAGACGGTTTTACGCCGCCCGCCTCTTCCGCACCCTGCGGAATGGTGTCGAATCCGGAAAAGTAAAAGGGCGCCATCGCAAACATGGACAGAACCCCTGTGAGAAAACTCGTGTGAGTCTTTCCCTCCATCGGGGCATATATGGGAAGCACATGGGAAGCATCTGCCCTTATCAGCGCAAAAACAGCGCATGCAATGCTCGATACGATCAGAAACAACGTCAAAACCGTCTGGAATGCGGCGGCGCTCTGCACTCCCCTCCAGTTAAGCGCCACAACCATCATTGAAAGGGCCAGCCCGACGATCACCGTGCGCAGATAAATATCCGTCCCGGCAATGGTGTAAAGCACCGTTCCCGACCGCAGCTGCGGAACAATATAGGAGATGACGTCATTGATGGCGATTGCCTCCCAGGGCAAAATGCTGATGTAAGACATGACCAGAAACCACCCGGCCATGAAAGACGTTCCCGTATTGAACGCCCGGTATGCATAAACAATGATCCCCCCCGCGACCGGCATGGCGGGCGTAAGCTCGGCATAACACAAGGCTACCGGAATAAAGGCCACGGTTGCCAGCGCGAAGCCGAGCGCCGCGGGAACGGGACCGCCGCCCGTAATCATGACATTGTTCAGCGTTACGGACCACCCCACGCCGATGATTGCTCCGAACCCCAGTGTAAACAAGTCGACCAGACTGAGGCCCTCTTTCTTTTTTGCCAACGGTTTATCCTCCGTTCCTTTGTCTGTAAATTCTTTTCGACGACGCATTCCCTATTTTACGGCGGCCTTCTGCTTTCCTGCCGCCCGTTTCTTCTTCATGATCGGCCAAACGACCATCACAACGGATAAAGCAAGCAAGGCAAGCGCGATCGGCCTTTGAAACAGTGAAAAAACATCTCCTTTATAGCTGATGATGGATGTCCTGAAATTCAGCTCGATGATATTTCCCAATACGTAACCGAGGACAATGGGAGACAGGGCGATCCCTGAATTCAGCAGGATATATCCGATTACGCCGACAACCAGAAAAACCCAGGAGTCGAAAATCCTATTGTGTGTGGTAATTGTTCCGATTACACACATCAAAAGAATCAACGGAAATAAATAGTTCAGAGGAACGCTCAGGACCTTGATAAAAAATTTCATAAGAATCATATACATAACAAACATAACGATACAGGACAAAAGATAAGAGACATAAATACTGCCGACGAAATCGGGGTTGAATTCAAAAAGCTGCGGCCCGGGGGCCAAGCCGTGAATAACGAGACCGCCCAGCAAAATGGCGGTTACCATATCGCCGGGGATACCGAGAGTCATCATGGGGATCAGCGCGCCGCCGCAAACGGCGTTGTTGGCCGCTTCCGAAGCGATGATTCCTTCGGGAGCGCCCTTTCCGAACTCCTCCGGCGTTTTCGACATCGACCTCACCTGGTTGTAGGACAGCATGCTGGCGGTCGTCTGCCCTACCCCCGGCAAAATCCCGATGATCGTTCCGATAATGCTGGAAACGGAAAGAGCCTTCCACATGCCGCTGAACATCTCCCTTGTCGGGATCACGGACATTTTGCTCTTATCATATTTAACCCGTTCAATGCTGTTCTTTATATTTTTCGCCTGGGTCAGGATCTCCGTCAGCGCAAACAGCCCCATTAAAGCGGCCAGCATATCGAGTCCGGCGCCCAGCTGCCAAAAGCCGAAGGTGAACCGCTCGACATTGCTCAGAGGATCAATGCCGACCATGGCCAAAAGCATACCGATGATCGCTCCGATAAAGCCCTTTACCAGATCGTCGCTGCATAGCGCGACGACGATGGACATGCCCAGGATACCCATGGCAAAGTATTCCCATGAGCCGCAGATAAGCGCGGCCTTTGCGAGTTGCGGAGCGATCATGACGAGGGCAAGGCCGCTGAACAGCCCGCCGATCAGGCTTGAGGTAATGCCGTATGAAAGAGCTTTCCCCGGTTCGCCCTTGCGCACCATGGGAGAGCCGTCGTAGCAGGTGACAATGCTCGCGGCCGTCCCCGGAATATTGAGCAGGCACGCGGAGGTCAGTCCGCCGGAAATCCCTCCGACGTAAATCGCTATGAGAGTTGTAATGCCCTGGTTGGGAGACATGCTGTAGGTGAAGGGCAGCATCAGCGTCACGCCCAAAGCCGCGGTAAGCCCCGGAATCGCGCCGAAAATCATCCCCCCAAACACGCCGGCGAGCAGCGCAAGTATTGTATGCGGGTTTGTAACGATTGCTAAAAATCCTAACTGTAATGACGTAAGAGTTTCCAAACGATCCCTTCTTTCTATGAATGCCGGAAGATGGAACTGTTATCTGACGGAAGGACATGCCGAAGGAGTTGCTTCAGCATGCCCTTCCGAATTCGCGTTTTCAGCAGCGGGGATATTATTTATCCAGTATCTTAAACATCTCGGCGTAGATCTCATATTGCTCCTTGCCGTACTCCATCATTTCATCCCCGGTCATCCAGTATGGGTTGGCGCCCATGTCCTTCAGGGCTTTCTGTCCCTCCTCGCTGTCAAAGGCCGTTTTCATGGCGCCTGACAGCTTGTCTGCAATTTCCTTCGGGATATCGAAGGGGGCGTCCCAGCCGCGGGTAAGGCCGAATATACAATCATATCCAAGCTCTTTTAAGGTGGGAACCTCCGGGAAGAAGGAAACGCGTTCCTCGGACGCCACCGCCAGAGGCTTTAATTCACCGGCCTCGATAGAGGCTTTTGCACCGGAAACATAGGAATGGTATACAACCGCGTGACCGCCCATGACCGCGGCCCTGGATTTTGCCGCGTTTTCATAAGGAACATAGTTGAATTCGACATCCATGGCTTTCATTGTGCTCAGAGCGTCCAACTGATTTTTGCCGTTTGATCCGACGGAAGCCCAATTCATCTCGCCGGGTTTTTCCTTTGCCGCCGCAACAAGCTCCTCCAGCGTATTGTAAGGGGAATTTTTGGAAACGCAGATCATACCGGCGTCGTAAACGAAGTTCCCAAGATAGAGAAGCTGCGCATGAAGGGGTTCTTTTGCGGTGCCGGTTGCAAACTGGGAAGCCAGCACTTCCGGAGAGCTCATCAGGATTGTATAACCGTCGGGCTTGCTGTTAATGGCCTCCATTGTTCCGATAATGCCGCTCGAGCCCTCCATATTCTGTACAACGATCTGAAAGCCCTGCTTACTCATGCAGGCAACCATGGCGCGGGCCACCAAATCATGTTCTCCGCCGGCACCGAACGGAACAATCAGAGTAATCGGCCCGTTTGGATAGTCCGCATAGGCATCGGTATTCGAATTCGCGCCGGATCCGGAATTTGTTCCGGAACCGGAAGTGGCGCTGCAGCCCGCAACGCATGACAGGATAAGTACGAGACAAAGCAGCCATGACGCAGCTTTCATACTCCTGCTGCGCTTTGCGGCACTTTCTCTCTTTTCGTTTTGCTCAGATCTTTTCATCTTCTTACTTTTCACTCCTTCTGTTAATATTGCTGATATGGACGGACGGTATCACTCCGCTGTTATCTGCGGAAGCCTGCTTAAAAGAGACTGAATTTCGGGAAGACAACCTTAAGTATGTTTGCAAATAAATAGTAGATCACAGTCGTCGAAATCAAAGATACCAGAAGCCAAGCGGCCCACTGACGATAAAATGCCGGACCCTCTTTTCTTTCGTGAGGGGCAGTCAGCGTAAAAGCGGCAATTAAAACCGTCAAAAAGATAACGGTATCAATAAAAAAACCGATATACGGCATGACCAGCAGGTAGACGGCCAATACCGCCAGAGTAAGAACCCCTAATTTGGTCCACATCGGGGCGACAACGTTATCAGGTTTCTTTTTTAACGTTCTGACCAACAGTATCAAGGACAGAACAAGAAGAACACTCAACCATAGCTGCATGTAAGAAGTCGCCCCGGCAAGCCTGTATTCCACGGTTCGCGTATCCGTCGCCGCGGAATAAATAAAATTGACAATACAAAATATAATGAGTCCGACGGACAACGTCAGATCTCTCGTCCACTGCCGCATAGAATCTCTCCTTTCGTTACCCCGCTCTTTTTACCGGCCGGTTATCTTTTTTTGTATATTTCAGCTTTCGGGCCTTCCGCTTTGCTGCCTTCTGAAATGTGCCGCGATTTCATTCCCGGTCGCCGCCCATATGTTCTTTTTTGCAATATTCGCGAGCACCTCGTTAAACAAGGAGATCCTTCCGGGAGAACCGATTGTCTGGGGATCGAACTTGATTACATAACAAAGTCCCATATCATAATACGCGTCCAATTCGTAAAGCCAGTTTTCAAGTACACTGCCGTAAATCGCCACACGGGAGCCGCCGGCGGGAAAAGCCGGACGTGAATTAAAGGCAAAATAAGGGAAATCCTGAAGCTCCCAGCGAATGGGAATTTCAATCAAAGGAACCGGCGCACCGTTAATTCTGGTTTGATACGGAAGGTCGCCGTCAAATAACGAGCTGTCGTATAAAAACCCGGCGTCATTAATGATTCCGATGGTTTCCGGCGTCGAGTTTCCCTCCGGCAGACGAAAGCCAAAGGGCGTTTTGCCCGTGACCTTTTTCAGAGCCGCGATCCCTTTTTTTAGCGCAGTTTCCTGCTCCGCCGGAGTGAGCATGGCAAAATTTTCATGGGCATAGCCGTGCAGCGCGATCTCATGGCCTTTTTCGTCGACCTGGCTTACCTTTTCGGGGTATACCTCGGCAACAATGCCGGGAATAAAAAAAGTGGCTTTTATTCTGTGCTCGTCCAGAGAGTCAAGCAGGCGGTCAAGCCCCCGGAGAAGCCCGTATGTGCCCATGGAGCGACACTTCGGCTTCTTAAAATCAACGTTCATGGCGCTCCAGATATATTCATTGTCGAGTTCGATCGTCACCATAGCCGCAGACTGCTTTCCGTCCGGCCAATTCATTTCCTTTTTCAAGCTTATCCGCCTCCCTCAGTAATTCTCTCTCCACCAGTCTGAAATCTGTTCACCCGTTGCAAACCAGACATCGGGACATGCCTTCATATAATCGATAAGCTCGCCGAGAAGCCGGAACCTGCCCGGAATACCGATAATCTGAGGATGCAGCATAAAGACCATGCAAAGGCCGTACCTGTAATACCCGTCAAATTCCCTGCGCCAGTTGTCAAACACACCCTTGTAGCCCGAAATACGGTCCTGCCCCTTGGGGAGCGGCGGATAAAAATTGTAGGCAAAAAAGGGATAGTCGTCGAGCTCCCACCGCGCGGGAACTTCTATAAAGTCGGAGGGCTTCCCGTCGATCTCCACCCGGTATGGCCTGTCGTCGCCGCGCATGGAGCTGGAGTAGCGAAATCCCATTTCGTTCCAGATCCGCATAGCGTCTTCTTCAAAATCACAGGAAGTGGCGCAGTAGCCGACGGCAGTCTTGCCGATAATCCGGTCAAAGGTATCCTGACTGCGCTTTATGATTTCCATCCAGCCTTCAACCGGCAGGTCGGTATACATGGAAGCCTCATGGTTATAGCCGTGAAATCCGACCTCATGCCCGTAGCTTACAATTTTTTTCATCATGTCCGGATATCGGTCGGCGATCTGGCCCGGGACAAAGTATGTACAGGGAATATCCTTTTGGTCCGTAAGCTCAAGGAGCCTGTCCACAGCCCGAAACGGGCCGTACCTGCCGTAGGACACGCTGCGCGGAGTGGGGACAGCGCCTCTGTTGTAAAGGGATTCCCCATCGACATGAATTGTAAACAATACGGCGCATTTAGCGCCGTTTGGCCATTTGATGCGTTCCTCCTTCATCGCAAATCCTTCCTTTTCTCAAAATTCATATGTAGCGTATTCACTTTTGCAAGGCGTTCCCTTTGCCACGGTGATTTCCAGATCCGTTAAATTGCTGATCAGGGATGTAAAGGTATGATATACTCCTCTGGCATATTCATGGGCACAGATGCTGTTGTTTCCGTTTTCATGATCCCGCAAGAAGCTTTTTATCATCCGGACGTCGATTTTGCCCCTGTTCTCTTCAATCAGCCGGCCCAACCGATTTTTCCTCTGCATGGAATTTTGCATTTCATCCATCGTATTTGTCTCATACAGCGACGACATCCTCTGATCGACGAAATGGTTTGAATGGACAAAAAAGCCGTCTCCCTTGATACGAGCGCAGTCCGTGGCGGTGATTTCGTAATTTGCAATGTTTCCCCGGTAATCAGAAACCAGGATATTTCGGGACGACGCCCGTTCTTCCAACGATTCGATTTTTGCGCAGGCGGCTTCAAACGTGGGCTGCTCCGCCGCAAGCCTCGTGATCAGATAGCGCGGGAATCCCTTTTTCCATCCGTTGCACCGGAGGAAATTGGCGTCAACGCCGATGCCTTCGCTGCTGATCCCGTTGAAACTGAGCTGTCCTGCCGGGACCACCATCATGATTTTTGGCTTTTGCCCGACGGCAAAGGTCACAACGTTTGTAAACGACTCAAAATCCCCCGCCAGATCGGCGTTTTGTCCCACATACATTTTCCCGTCCGCAGTGTATTCGGGCGTAATCGCGTAGGATGTGCACTCAAAGTCACCTCCGCATCTGGCCAAATTAACAACTTCCTGCCTCACCTGCAACAAAAGGGCTTCGTTGATCGTAATGCCCGCGCCCTCCGCCAGTCCGTTAAGCTCCTCCAGAAAGCCGGGAGCATATTGCGAAATATGCGGCGCGAACGTCCCGGCGATTTTCAGGGCCTTGCTTTTCTGCACGTTGGATTTTTTTGCGGCCAGGTCAAACACTAATTCCAGATGTTTTTGAATGGATTCGCGCAACGCTTCTCCATGTTGCCTGCCGACTTCCCTGTAGCTTCCGCCGAAATAATAATGTTTATAAAAATCCTTCACCATTGGCAGCATTTTCTCCGTTTAATTAATGTTTTTAAGGTCCTGCAGGCACCTTTCATTTGAAAAAAGTGTAGCACATCTCATTGTGCCCGTCCAATATCTGTAAGTATATACAAACTATAACCAATTGCAGTTGACAAATACATCCAAGCTCATTATTATAAAAGAAAAAAGTGTCTGGTGTATAATGAACTATACAAAGTACGATTATATTGTTACAATTGCGGAGCTCCAGAACATTTCCAAGGCGGCCCAAAAGCTTTTCGTATCCCAGCCTTTTCTTACAAAGTTTATCAATAACCTGGAGCAGGAATTGGGCGTAAAGCTTTTTAACAGAAACACGCACCCGATCTGCTTGACCTATGCCGGAGAAAGATATGTATCCGAAATAAAAAAAATCCTTGAAATCGAGCATCGGCTCGCCAAGGAAATGGAAGAAATATCCAATATGTGCAGGGGTCGATTGGTAATCGGTATCAGCAGCTGCAGGGCGGCCCTTTGGCTGCCCCATGTTTTACCGGCTTTCCAGAACGAATATGCCGGAATTGAGATAAAGATTGTCGAGGGCACTTTCAGCTATTTGGAGGAGCAGCTGTTAAAGGAAAAAATTGATGTTATTTTGACCTCGCTTCCAATCTATTCTGATGAAATAGAATATGAGGTTTTAATGGAAAACCAGGTTCTCCTCGTCGTTCCCCAAACCCATCCGATACTAAAGGAAATCGATGTTTCAGGTAACGATTTGAACCATCTCATTTACATTGATCCCCAAAAGCTGAATTTGCAGCCGTTTATAACGCTGATGCCCGGGCAGGGCTTGCATCGGATCACCTGGCAGATTTTTGAACAATATAATATTAAACCCGGAAGCATTATGGAAACCAGCAATGTCGACGCGGCATACCGGCTGGCGGCGGCGGGCATGGGACTGACTTTTGTCACGAGAATCACCACGCAGAGCACATTGCCTACTATGGTACCGGCCCTCTGCATCGTGGACCAAGTCCCGAGAATCAGAAAAAACGTTGCCGCGTATAAAAAAGACGGCTATCTTTCCCCATCAGCCCGGCGTTTTATTGAAATCACAAAGGAAAAGCTGCATACCTCGCCGTTTTTGCGGCCAATCGACGACAAAAAATGGCATGCGCTGAAAAGCTCAATGGATTATTAAAAACGACTTACCTGCCCATCTCCGGCAGGCCCTGCGATCCTGCAAAAAATACATAGCGGCAAAAGACAATAAAATGGGCGCTCCGTAAAACGTTTACAGAGCGCCCATTTTATTATTTATCATATAAACTAATTAGCCCGGCTAAGGGATTCATGTGTTTTTATCCGTTTGCTTCATCACCTTTAAGTTCCCGATCTTAAGGCTCCTCTGCTTTAATTCGGCGGCGACGTCGTCGTACGGGATGTCCTGCTGTGCCATCAGCACGAGCACATGGTAAAGAAGGTCGCAGATCTCCCCGACCGTCGCCTCCCGATTCCCGTTTTTCGCGGCGATGATCGTTTCCGAAGACTCCTCGCCGACCTTTTTCAGGATCTTATCAAGCCCCTGCGCGAAGAGGTAGCAGGTGTACGAGCCCTCCTGCGGCTTTCCCCTCCGGCTTAAGACGACCTGGTACAGCTCCTTCAGCACATCGTTCATTCTTGTCCCTCCCACACGGTTTTGAAAAAACAGGTCCGGTTTCCCGTATGGCAGACGGGGCCGCCCGGTTTCCCGAAATAGATCAGGGTGTCGTCGTCGCAGTCGCTTTCAATGCGCAGCACCCGGATCTTATTGCCGGACGTCTCCCCTTTCAGCCACGGGGCCTGACGGCTGCGGCTGTAAAAACAGGCGAAGCCTGTGTCGATCGTCCTCTTAAGCGCCTCCTCGTTTGCGTAGGCGAGCATCAGCACTTCCTTTGTGTCGACGTCCTGCACAATCACGGGAATAAGCTCCGCCTTTTGAAAATACTGTTTGAATTCCATCATATAACCGTTCCTTCTCATATCCGGATCGGAATATCGCACTCTCTTAAATAATCCTTTACCTCTTTGATCCGAAGCTCTCCGTAATGAAACAGCGACGCGGCGAGCGCGGCGTCGGCGCCGGTTTTTTGGAAGACCTCGGAGAAATGGGAAAGCGAGCCGCAGCCGCCCGAGGCGATGACCGGGATTTTGACCGCGTTTGTGATTGCGTCGGTCAGCGCGAGGTCAAATCCATTTTTCGTGCCGTCCCGGTCCATCGAGGTCAGCAGAATCTCGCCCGCGCCCAGCGCCTGCCCCTCCTTTGCCCATTCTATGGCATCGAGCCCGGTCGGAATTCGCCCGCCGTTGATATAAACCTCAAATTTGCCGTCGCCCGTGCCTTTCGCGTCGATCGCCAGCACGACGCACTGGCTTCCAAAACGCTTTGCCGCGCTCGAAATCAGCGTTTTGTCCCGGATCGCCGCGGAATTTATAGAGATCTTGTCGGCGCCCGCGCGCAGGATGTCCTTAAAATCGTCGGCCGACCGGATCCCGCCGCCGACCGTCAGCGGCACGAACACCTCGCGCGCCGTGCGCTCGATCACGTCGATCATGGTCGCGCGGTTGTCGCTTGTCGCCGTGATGTCCAGAAAGACGATTTCGTCGGCGCCCTCGGCGCTGTAAAACTTCGCAAGCTCGACCGGGTCGCCCGCGTCTCTCAGCTTTACAAAATTGACGCCCTTGACCACCCTTCCTGCGTGCACGTCAAGGCATGGGATAATCCGTTTTGCAAGCATTTATTTCCTCGCCTCCCTGATCGCGTCCTTAAGGTCGAGCCTTTTCGCGTAAATCGCCTTGCCGGCGATGGCCGCGTCGATGCCGCCGTCGCGAAGCGCCCGCACGTCGTCGAGCGTCGTCACGCCTCCCGAGGCGACAATCTCGCAGGAAACCGCCCGCCTTAAGCTGAAAAGCCGTTCAAAAGCCGGCCCGTTCAACAAGCCGTCCTTTTCAATATCTGTAAAGATTATCGTCTTTATACCGATTGATTCCATTTGCTTCGCCGTTTCGATATAGTCCTTTCCCGAATCCTTGAGCCAGCCGTCGGTGCGGACGGTTCCGCCCCGGGCGTCGATGCCGACGGCGATGCGCTCGCCGTAGCGCTTCACCGCTTCCTTCACAAATTCCGGGTCGGAAACCGCCGCCGAGCCAATGACGACGCGGCGGACGCCAAGATCGAGCGCACACTCGACCGCCTCCATCGTGCGGATGCCGCCGCCGAGCTCGACCGACGCGCCCGACTCGGCACAAACGGTTCTTACGATATCGTAATTGACGCCGCTTCCGGTTTTCGCGCCGTCTAAGTCCACCATGTGTATAAGCTCCGCGCCGCAGGCGGCGAAGTCTTTTGCGGTCCTAAGCACGTCGTCGGAGACGACATGCTCCGTGTCGAAATCGCCCATTTTGAGGCGGACGCATTTTCCGTTTTTCAGATCGATCGCCGGAAGGATTTTCATAGACTCAACTCTCCAAAATTCTTCAGCATCATAAGTCCGACGTCGCCGCTTTTTTCCGGATGGAACTGGCAGCCGAAGGCACTCCCCTTCGATACGAGCGCCGTCACCTTTGTGCCGTAATCGCAGACGGCGGTGAGGTCCTCCCTGTTTTTCACCTCGGCGGCAAAGCTGTGCACAAAGTACACGTACGCGTTTTCCGGTAGGCCTTTGGTAAGCGGAGAGGGATTTATAAGCTCCAGGCTGTTCCAGCCGATCTGCGGCAGCTTATAGGGCGTTTTGATCTCCCGGACGCCGCCGCCGATCAAAGAGAGTCCTTTGGTCATCCCCATCTCTTCGCTGAAATCAAACAAAAGCTGCATCCCGAGGCAGATGCCCAAAAAGGGCTTCTTTTTCGCCTCCGCGGCCAAAAAATCGGAAAGTCCCTTTTGGCGGAGCATTTCCATCGCATCGGGAAACGCGCCGACGCCGGGAAGAATGATCGCGTCGGCGCGCGAAAGCTCCTTTTGATCCTCGGTGATGACCGACCGGATCCCTAGAAAATCGAGCGCCTTTGAAACGCTCAACAGATTTCCGGCGCCATAATCGACAATCGCTGTATATCCCATCAGCTTTACAGCACTCCTTTGGTCGAGGGCAGGATGTCCCCCTCCGTTTTGACGGCGTCTTTCAAGGTCCGCGCAAGCGCCTTGAAGATCGCCTCCATGATATGGTGGGCGTTGCTGCCGTAAAGGCATCTGACATGCAGGTTGATCCCCGCGTTGAACGAAAACGCGCGCAAAAATTCCTCAATAAGGCAGGTCTCGAAATCGCCGCATTTTTCCTGAGGCATCTCGACGTCATACCTGAAAAACGCACGGCCGCCGAGGTCGACAACCGTCATGCAAAGCGCCTCGTCCATCGGAATCATCGCGTCCGCGAAGCGCCGGATTCCGATTTTTTCGGAAAGCGCCTCCCGGAATGCCTGCCCCAGGACGATGCCGACGTCCTCGACCAGGTGGTGGCAGTCGACATGCAGGTCCCCTTTTGCTTTTAATACGAGCGCAAAACCGGAATGGGTTGCAAAGGAGTTGAGCATATGATCGAAAAAGCCGACGCCGGTGGATATTTTGATATCGCCGCCGTCCAAATCCAGGAAAAGCTGGATCTCCGTCTCCTTTGTCATTCTGGTAACGTTTGACTGCCTCATAGGATAACCTCCCTGTTATTTCAAGATTTCTTCGAGCGCTTTAAATAGCGCCTCGTTTTCCCTTTTCGTCCCGGCCGTGATCCGCAGAAAATCGTCGAAGCAGCGCACGCAGACGCCCCTTTCAAGAAGCTTACCGTAAAGCTCCTTTGCCGAATCGGTCAGGAGCACCGCGAAATTCGTGACCGTCCTTTGCAGTCCGATCCGGTCCGGATGGCTCTCGCAAAGCGCCGCGAGGCCGTCTTCGAGCTCGTTTTTCAGGCGGATGACCTCTTCGGTGCATTCTTTCAGATACTTGGGATGCGACAGAAATACCCCCGCCGCCGCCTGGGTCAGCGCGTTTACGTTAAACGGGGAGCGCGCCTTATTGAGCTGCGAGATAAGCTCCGCATCTCCGACGGCAAAACCGAGCCGGACGGCGGCAAAGCCGAACGCCTTGGACGCCGTGCGCAAAACGATCACATTTTTATAGCCGCAGCCCTCCGGCAAAACGCTTTCCCCGTAAAAGTCCATATACGCTTCGTCGATGATCAGGAGACAGTCGAGAGAGGAGCAAAGCCGCAGCATTTCGGCCTTCCCGATCCCCTGCCCCGTCGGGTTGCACGGGTTTGAAAAAAGGACGGCGTCCGGCCGAAATTCCTTTGCCTCTTCAATGATCCTGTCGACCGAAATCTCCATCCGCGCGTCTTTCAGCGCCACTTTGACCTCAAGCTCGCACAGCCCGGCGTAAATCGCGTACATCGAAAAGTCGGGCCCGAGGAGCATCAGCCGGCCGCCCTTTTGGCACATCGAGCCGAGGATCACGCTTATAAGCTCGTCGGAGCCGTTTCCGGCGACGACATTTTCCCGTTTTACGCCGAAGAAATCTGCTCCGAGAGAGCATACTCTCTCCGATTTCGGGTCTGGATAGCGGTTAAAGGGGACGTTTAAGAGCGCGCAGGCAATTTCCTGGGAAATAATGGAACCCGGTTCGAGGGGCGATTCGTTCGCGTCGAGTTTTATCCGGTAAATATCCTCGGTCGGGTCGTACGGCTTCATTTTGCGCAATTTTTCGGGAATGTTCATTTTTGCCCCTCCTTCCGCCTCAGCGCGACCGCGTTTGCGTGCGCGCCGAGGCCTTCGGCTTCGGCGAGAAGCTCGATCTGATCGGCCAGGCGAATCAGCTGTTCTTTCGAATATTCGATGACGCTTGTCTTTTTGAGAAAGCTGTCGGTCGAAAGCGGCGAGAAAAAGCGGGACGTGCCCGAGGTCGGCAGGACGTGGGACGGCCCCGCCATATAGTCGCCAAGCGGCTCCGGCGAATACGCCCCCAAAAAGACGGCGCCCGCATTTTTGATCTCCGGCAAAAGCGCGCGGGGGTCTTCGGTCATGATTTCAAGATGCTCGGGCGCGATCCGGTTTGCAAGCTCAGCGGCGTCGCTAAGCGTCTTGCACACGATGGCGGCGCCAAAGGAGGAAAGCGACTTCTCCATAATTTCCGCCCTCTTAAGCCGGGCGGACTGGCGGGCGATCTCCTCCGCGACCGCAAGCGCGAGCTTATCGCTCGTCGTCAGCAATATGGCGCTTGCGAGCGCGTCGTGCTCGGCCTGGCTTAAGAGATCGGCGGCGACATAAGAAGGGTCGGCCGTCTCGTCGGCGATCACCAGCACTTCGGAGGGGCCCGCGATCATGTCGATATCGACCGCGCCGAACACAAGGCGTTTCGCCGCGGCGACATAGGCGTTGCCGGGGCCGGTGATTTTGTCGACCTTCGGGATAAAGCCCGCTCCAAAGGCGAGCGCCGCGATCGCCTGCACCCCGCCGACGGCGATTACGCGGTCGACGCCCGCGATTTTCGCCGCGGCAAGCACCGCGTGATTTAAGTTTCCGCCGGGCGGCGTCACCATGATGACCTCCCCGACGCCGGCGACCTTTGCCGGGACCGCGTTCATCAAAACGGAGGACGGGTAGGCGGCGGTGCCGCCCGGGACGTATATGCCGACCTTTTGGAGCGGCGATACGATCTGCCCGGTGAAGGCGCCTTTTTCCCTCTCATAGCCCCAGGAGCTTACGAGCATGCGCTCATGGTACGATCTGATATTGGCGGCGGCCGCGTTCAGCGCGCCGATCAGCTTTCGGTCGCAGCTTTCATATGCCTTTGTCAGCTGTTTTTCAGTGATCTCGTACGGCTCGGCCTTGTCGAACCTCAAGGAGTATTCCGAAACTGCCGTAAAGCTATCCTTCTTTACATCATTGATAATCGACTGCACGGCGGCGGTAATCGCCTCTCCCGCCTCACCCGCTCGCTTTTTCATGTCGGATATCAACGCAAGCTCGTCGGCGCCGTTTGCGTAAATGACGCGAAACAGATTCTTTTCCATATAGGACCATTCCTTTCCATTGCGCTTCAAAACACAAAACGACCACGAAAAAGGAATGGTCATATTGTGCATGTGCTGCGGTTGCCCGAAGGGCGTTAAACACGCACGTAAATCATTAAAGTTTGGATTCTTTCAAACTTTCGTCCCCCAATGCCGCTTCGCATTTTGAGAGGAAGCCGAGGATCTCGCGCTTTTTCATTTTCATGCTCGCGAGGTTTACGATCATGCGCGCGCTGACAAAAGCCACGTCCTCGATCGGGACAAGCCCGTTTTCCCGGAGCGTCGATCCCGTTTCCACAATATCGACAATGCCGTCGGCAAGCCCCAGAATCGGGGCAAGCTCGACCGAGCCCTCGATTTTGATGATTTCAATATCCATATTTTTTTTATCGAAAAAGGCTTTGGCGACCTCGGGATATTTTGTGGCGATGGTACGGCTTTTATAAGTGCCGTAGAAATTCTCCCCCGCTTTTGTCGCGAGCACGAACCGGCATTTTCCGAATTTCAGGTCGAGCACCTCGTAAAAGGACCGGCCCTTTTCCATGATGGTGTCTTTTCCGACAACGCCGAGATCGCACACGCCGTGCTCGACATAGGTGATGACGTCGGGCGCCTTGGCAAGCACGATTTCGGGGCCCGATTCCGGGAGCCTGAAAATCAGCTTCCGGCTTTTTTCCTTAAGCTCCGAGCAGTCGAAGCCGGCTTTTTCAAACAGCGCGATCGATTCTTTTTCCAAGCGCCCCTTTGTAAGGGCGATTCTGATCGGATTCATTTCTTTACGCCCCCATTGCCGATGACGGTCAGCCCGACATTTTTCTTTGCCGCGTCTTTTTCCGCGTCTTCCCTTAAAAGCGCGACCGAAAGGGCGGCGCTGCCCGCCGGCAAAGCGTCTATATAGGAAAGGGCTTCTTTCAAGCACCCGTCTTCATACCAGACGATTTCCCGGAGCGCCCCGTCCTCGGGCATCAGGACGCATTCGCTCAGCGCGTCGACATCGATCGCGAAGCCGGTTGCCGGCATCGGCCTGCCGAAGGCTCCGGCAAGCTGGTCGTAGCGCCCGCCGCTTAAGACGGTGCCGCCCGCGCCTGACGCGTATCCCCTGAAAACCGCGCCGGTATAATAATTGATTTCATTGACAAGTCCCAGGTCGATCATCACCCGTTCGGAAAGGCCGGCGGCCTCAAGCTCGGAGAAAATCGCGCGCAGATAGGAAATCGCGTCGGCGGCTAATGGGTCGTCGATTAAGCCGAGGGCCTCCTCGAGGACCTCCTTGCCCCCAAAAAGCTGGGGCAGCTTGCGCAGCGCTCCGGCATAGGGGTTTTCTCCGAACTCCTTTAAGATATCGTTTAAGGCGGCGAAGTTTTTCTCCTCGACAAGCCGCCGCATTTCCTCCACCTTTTCAGGCGACGCGCCGAGCGCCGACGTGACCGCGCGGAAGAACCCGGCGTGCCCGATTTCAAGGCGGTAGTCGGAAAGCGCGCACGCCTCCAGGCTTTGCACCGCGAGGGCGATCATCTCCACGTCCGGACGGATGCCCGACGCGCCCAAAAGCTCCACTCCCGCCTGCAGCGTTTCCATGCTGCGGCCGGAATGCTCGATATCCGAACGAAACACGCTCTGCACGTAATAAAGCCGATAGGGCGCGTCGACCGACGAAAGCTTTGTCGCCGCGATCCTCGCAATGGGCGTCGTTACGTCGGGGCGCAGCACCAGAATCCTGCCGGCGCGGTCGATCAGCTTGAGCATCGACTCCGGCTCGAGCGGAGTGCCCGAATCGAGAAACACGTCGTAATATTCGACGGAGGGCGTGATGACCTCCTGGTATCCATGTTTTGAAAAAAGCGTCTTTAAACGCTCCGTCAGGCCCGCTCTTAAGCTGCACTCGGAAAACAGCTTGTCGCGCGTTCCCTCGGGCGTGCTGACCGAGTATTTTTTCATTGGCGTTCTCCTTTTATCGCTTTATCATGATAAAATGATATCACAATAAAATAAACCTGTCAACCCTCAAGTAACCACTGCACAAATCGCGTTGGATGATTGGGCGAGAAGATTTTTCGTCAGTTCGTTCAAAAAACGCAGGCAATACTTTGTGTATTAACGAGGCTTTTTGGACGAAATGACGGAAAATAATCCGCCGAGGCGCCAACAGGCGTTTTTTGCAATGGTTACTCAAAAGAAGGAAACCTGCGTGCTTTGGGGCAGCGCGTCGAGCGCGCCGCTTTTCGAAAGCACCTCGATCACCGCTTTGGAAGCCTTCGGGCAGCGTAGCGACAGCTCGTCCACCGACAAAAACGGTTCCTTTGCCCGCTCGGTCACAATCGAGCTTGCCGCCTGTCCGCCGACGCCCTGGAGAGAGGTAAGCGGCGGGATAAGCAAATCGCCCTCTATGAGAAACCGGGTCTCATCCGATTTATAGACGTCGACCGGAGAAAACGAAAACCCTCTTTTATAAAACTCGTGGCATACCTCGAGCGTCAGGAGCATTTCCTTCTCCAGCGCCGTCAGGGTCGGCTTCTGGCCCAGCTCCTTATATTTCGAGACGACAAACCCGTCGCCCCTCGTCATGATCAGCGAATCGAACGCGCCGGCGCGGATCGTGAAATACGCGCTGTAAAACGCGATCGGGCGGTAAACCTTAAACCACGCGATCCGGTAGGCCATCATGACATAGGCGACGGCGTGGGCTTTCGGGAACATGTATTTGATCTTTTCGCAGGACTCGACATACCACTCCGGCACGCCGTTCTTGATCAGATCCGCCTTGATCGTGTCCCAGTCCTTGCATTTTCCGGCGGCGACCTTCCCCTTGCGGACGTCCTCCATAATCTTGAACGAAAGCTTCGGGTCGATTCCCTTCGAGATCAGGAAGTTCATAATATCGTCGCGCGCGCAGATGACCTCCTTCAAGGTAGCCACGTTGCTCTGGATCAGCTGCTGCGCGTTTCCGATCCAGACGTCGGTCCCGTGGGAAAGGCCGGAAATCCGGACGAGCTCGTCGAAGGTCGTCGGCTTTGTCGCCATCAGCATCTCGCGGACAAACTTTGTGCCGTATTCGGGGATCGCGACCGTTCCGACCTGCCCCAGGATGTCGTCCGGTTCGATATCGAGCGCGCGGATATCGGTGAATATCTTCATCACGCGGGGCTCGTCTAATGGGATTTTCCGCGCGTTTTCGCCGGTCAAGTCCTCCAGCATACGGATCATGGTCGGATCGTCATGGCCCAGAAGGTCGAGCTTTAGGAGGTTGTCGTGGATGGAGTGGTAATCGAAATGGGTCGTGATGATATCGGTGTTCTGGTCGTCCGCCGGGTGCTGCACCGGACAGAAATCGTAGATCGATTTATTTTTCGGGACAATCATAAGGCCGCCGGGATGCTGGCCGGTCGTGCGCTTGACGCCTGTGCAGCCGGTCACGAGGCGGTTTTCCTCCGCTTTCCCAAGCTTTAAGTCGCGTTCCTCCATGTACTTTTTGACAAAGCCGAAGGCCGTCCGCTCGGCGAGCGTGCCGATCGTTCCGGCCCGGAACACATGCTCCTCGCCGAAGAGCTCGACCGTGTGCCGGTGGGCCTTCGACTGGTATTCGCCGGAGAAATTCAAGTCGATATCGGGCGCTTTGTCGCCGTCAAAGCCCAGAAAGGTCGCAAACGGGATATTGAAGCCGTCCTTTTTATACGGCTTGCCGCATCTCGGGCAGTCCTTGTCCGGCATGTCCGCGCCGCAGGCATATTCCGAATTCTCGAAAAACTCGCTGTGCCGGCAGTTTTCGCACCGGTAATGGGGCGCAAGCGCGTTTACCTCCGTGATGCCGGAGAAAAACGCGACGACCGAGGAGCCGACCGAGCCCCTCGATCCGACCAGATAGCCGCTCTCAATCGATTTGAAAACCAGCTTCTGCGCGATCATATACATGACGTCGAAGCCGTGCTTTATAATGGAGGAAAGCTCCGTGTCGATCCTTTTTTTCACGATCTCGGGCAGATTTTCACCGTAAAGCTCATGCGCTTTACCCCACACAAGCTCGCTCAGCTCCGTCTGCGAATTCTCGATTTCGGGTGGATATGTACCCGACGGGACCGGCTTTATGGGCTCGCATAGCTCCGCAATCCGGTTTGTGTTCTCAACGACCACCTCAAAGGCTTTCTTTTCGCCGAGATAGGAGAATTCCTCGAGCATTTCGTCCGTCGTCTTGAAATAAAGCGGAAGGGGGCGGTCGGCGTCGGAAAAACCGAGGCCTGCAATGATCACCCTGCGGTAGACCTCGTCCTCCGGCTCGAGAAAATGCACGTCGCCGGTTGCGACGACGGGAAGCTTCAGCTCCTCCCCCAAGGCGACAACCGCCCGGTTATAGTCCCGGAGCGCCTCCTCGTCGGCCGCGGTCGAGCGCTCGATCAGAAACCGGTTGTTCCCGATCGGCTGGATTTCCAGGTAATCGTAGAAGGAGGCGATCCGCAAAAGGTCGCCGTAGGGCTTTTCCTCGACGATCGCGGTAAAAAGCTCCCCTTTTTCACAGGCGGAGCCGAGAATCAGGCCGTCGCGGTGCTTTAAAAGCTCGGATCGCGGGATGATGGGGTGCTTTCTATAGTATTCGAGATGGGCTTTCGAAACAAGCTGGTACAGATTCCGAAGCCCCGTCTCGTTTTTCACAAGAATGATCAGATGGTGTACGGGGAGTCCTTTGATCGAGCGCTTCTTTGCGTGCGTGCCGCTTAAAACGGGGTTGATCTGCGAGATGTTTTTAATCCCGAGCTCGTTTTTGAGGCGCCCCATAAAATTTATAAAAATCCCGGTCAGAATTTCGGTGTCCTCGGAGGCGCGGTGGTGGTCGAATTTCCCCAGGTTCAGCGCCTGCGCGACAAGGTTCAATTTGTGCCGTTCAAGATCCGGCAGAAGGAGGCGGGAAAGCTCGAGCGTGTCGATATATGTAAAATCGCGCTCCATGTGATAGCTCCTGCACGCCTGCGACAAAAACGAGATGTCGAACGACGCGTTGTGCGCGACAAGCGGGCGGTCTCCGATGTATTCCAGAAAATCGGGAAGCACCGCGTCGATCGTCTGCGCGCCTCTGACGGTCGAGTCGTCGATGCCGGTGAGCTTTGTGATTTCCGCGGGGATCGGTTTTCCGGGGTCCACGTAGCACTGGTATCTGGAAATAACCTCGCCGTTTTTCACGGTAGCCGCCGCGATCTCGATGATCCGTTCGGTCTTCGGGTTAAAGCCCGTCGTTTCAAGGTCAAACACAATAAACTCGCCGTCGAGAGAGCCGTCGGCCTTTCCCGTGACGACGGTCACCCGGTCGGAATTGTTGACGTAATAGGCTTCGACGCCATAAATGATCTTGATGCCCGCGGCCTTTGCCGCAAGCATCGCGTCGGGAAACGCCTGCACCACGCCGTGATCGGTAATGGCGACGGCGCTCTGGCCCCACTGCGCCGCGCGTTTTACAAGCGACGACACGCTGCTCATGCCGTCCATCGACGACATATTGGTGTGCAGATGCAGCTCCACGCGTTTTCTTTGCGCGCGGTCCTCGCGTATCTTCTTCTTCTGGCGCGCGATTCCGGTCGGGGAAAGAACCAGGTCCTTTTCGAAGTTCGAATACGCGACGTTGCCCTGCACGAGGATGTGGTCGCCGACGGAGAGCCTGTCCGATACCTGGGGGAGCTGGTCGTTGTCGAACACCTTGACAACGCGCACCGACGACGTGTAATCGGTCATGTCGAATGAGAAAACGGTCGCGTTCCTGTTCTGAAGCTCGTGGGTCGTCACCGAAAACACGTCGCCCTTTACCGAGGCCTTTCCGCTCTCAAGGCTTACCGTATTCATCGGCACGGTGTCTTCCTGATAAATCCTCCCGTAGATCAGATTCTCCTCCGCGATATCCGCCTTTTTCCGCGCTTTTTGCGCAAAATTGGGCCGCGAGGCCGGCCTTCTCTCCTTCTGCGGCTCGGAATGTGACCTTCCGACCGGCTGCAGCGCATTCTGCGCGGCAGAATCCCGCTCTTTTGTTTTCACATCCACATGTCTTGTAGTGATTTGGACGTCTGAAAATCCGTACTGCTCCTTGATTTCCGATTGAAGCTGGAGGAGCATTTCCGTTTCAATTTTCGCATTGCTTTCAAGACAAACCTCGGAGCTTAAATTCGACCGCTCGATTTTGAGCGACGAAACCTCCGTATCCGGCGGCAGGGATGAAAGGGTTTTGGGCGAAACCCTTGTAAAAATGCTATGTAGCGCTTTCCCGGTCATTCATTTTCTCCTTCTCAAAGATGATCGATTTCCCGGATCAGCTCCGCGACAAGGTCTTCTTGGGGAACCTTTCTGATAATCCTGCCCTTTACGAAAATCAATCCTTCCCCGTCCCCGCCGGCAATGCCGATATCGGCTTCCCTCGCCTCTCCGGGGCCGTTTACAGCGCAGCCCATGACGGCCACCTTGAGCTTCTTCGGGCAGCCGGCGAGCTTTTTTTCCACCTCGTTCGCAATTTCGATCAGAGGAATCCGGGTGCGGCCGCAGGTAGGGCAGGAAACGACGCTGACGCCGCTTTTATTGAGCCCGACCGCCTTCAATATCGCCTGCGCCGCGTAAACCTCTGAAACCGGGTCCGCCGTCAGGGACACGCGGATGGTGTCGCCGACGCCGAGGGCCAGAAGTCCCCCGATCCCGGCCGAAGATTTTACCGTTCCCATATACTGTGTTCCGGCCTCGGTCACGCCGAGGTGGAGCGGAACGTCGTACCGGGAGGAAAACAGCATGTTGGCCTTCACCGTTGTCGGTACGTCCGACGATTTGATCGACACGCAGATGTCGTCAAAGTCGAAGCGCCAAAGCAGCTGAAGGTGCATATCCGCGCTCTCGACGAGCGCCTCGGCGCACGGCGCGCCGTATTTTTCGAGGAGCCCGCGCTGCAGGGAGCCCGAGTTTACGCCGACGCGGATGGGAATCTTTTTTTCGCGGCAGGCGGAGACGACCGCCTTTACGCGGTCCTCCCCGCCGATATTTCCGGGGTTTATGCGGATCTTGTCGGCGCCCGCGTAAGTCGCTTCGATCGCGAGCCGGTAGTCGAAATGAATGTCCGCGACAACCGGGAGAGGCGAGGACTTTTTGATTTCGTAAAGCGCCCGCGCGGCGTCCATATCAGGGATGGCAACGCGGACGATCCCGCACCCCGCATCATGAAGCCGTTTTATCTGCGCCAGCGTTTTTTCCGCGTCGCGCGTATCGGTATTGGTCATCGACTGAACGACAACATCGGCGCCGCCGCCGATCGCGACGCCGCCGACTGTGATCCGTCTTGTCTTTTTTGGTGTAAAAATCGTCTGATCCATAGCTTTAAGTCCACTCGTCAACTGAAAAATTCGCGCACAACATCGTTGTACGTCACATAGAAAAACAAAATCAGAAACATGAAAAGCCCCATCGCGTGGACATAATTTTCATATTTCGGGTTTACCGGCCTGCCGCGTATCAGCTCGATCACCATGAAAAAAAGGCGTCCGCCGTCGAGCGCGGGGAGCGGCAAAAGGTTCATGAAAGCGAGGTTAATCGAGATAAACGCGACGAGATACCACATGTCGAGCACCGATTTTCTGGCCGTTTCGCTGATCGCGACCGATATTCCGACAGGCCCGGTCATTTCGCTGACCCCCACGTTCCCGCTTATCAGTTCGGTAAGCCCGAGCCAGGCAAGCCGCACAAAATTGATGGCGCTGCCCCACACATTGTTGAGCTTATCGGGAACGGTGGCCTTTTTTACGAGAAAGTTAAAGCCGTAATACATCCCCTTCTGGCCGTTTACGGTGTATTCCGTTTTTTCAAGCGGAAGATCGTTCAATTTGACCCTTTTGCCGTCGCGTCTCACCGTGACGTCATAGGGTTTTCCTTCTCCGCGCGAAAGCGCGAAATTGACGTCGCCGTACACAAGGATATGGTAGCCGTTTATGGACGTGATCTCGTCCCCGACCTGGAAGCCGTTTTCGCCCGTCAGCGGAAACCCGGGCATAAAGCCCGATATGACGGGCATCGCGATGTTCTTGCCCGGAAACAAAAGAAAGGCGAGGATGATAAGGCCGAATATAAAATTCATGATCGCGCCGGCCGACGCGATGACAATCCGGCGCCCGAGGGACACATTGTTGAAGGCGCGCGGGTTTTCGTCGTCGCTTTCATTGGTGCTTTCCAGATAAACGGCGCCGCCGAGAGGGATCAGGCGAAGGGAATAGACCGTTTCCCCCTTGCGGAACTTCAAAAGCTGCGGCCCGAAGCCGATCGCAAACTCGTGTACCAAAACGCCGTACGCTTTTGCGGTGACGAAATGGCCGAATTCGTGCACGATGAGGATTAAGCCGAAAACAATGATTGCTATGATAACTGTAAAGATCGTAAACACCTCCGTTAAGGGACAAAACCAGAAACGATGTCTCTCGCCTGCCTGTCGCTTTGCAACAGGTCGTCAAGAGACGGTAAACTGAGATAGGGCACGCCTGAAAGCGCCCCCTCGACCGCCTTTGCGATGTCGTTAAACCCGATCCTGCGGCTTAAAAACAGCTCCACTGCCGCTTCGTTTGCGCCGTTTAACACGGCGCACGCGTTTCCGCCGCGTTTGGCGGCATCCATGGCCAGAGTCAGGCACCTGAAATTCCCGAAATCGGGCTCGAAAAAGCGAAGGGTCCCGATTTTTGCGAGGTCGAGCTCGGGGATTACCGCCTGTGTGCGTTCCGGCCATGAAAGCGCGTACTGGATCGGGAGCCTCATGTCGGGCAGCGACAGCTGCGCGATTGTCGAATGGTCGGCAAATTCCACGAGCGAATGGACGATGCTCTCTCTGTGGACCAGGATCGAGATCTGGGACGGCTCCATATCGTAAAGCCACATCGCTTCGATGAATTCGAGGCCCTTGTTCATCAGCGTCGCGGAATCGACGGTGATCTTTGCCCCCATTTTCCAGTTCGGATGGCGCAGCGCGTCCTCCGGCGTGATCTTTTCGAGCTCGGCGGCGGTTTTCCCGAAAAAAGGCCCCCCCGACGCCGTCAGGATCATTCGTTTAATATACTGTCTTTTTTCGCCGTTTATGCACTGAAAAAGCGCCGAATGTTCCGAATCGACGGGAAGAATCGAAACTCCCTTTTCCTTTGCCCGCTCCATGACGATTTTTCCCGCGCAGACAAGGGTCTCCTTGTTTGCAAGAGCGATCGTTTTCCCGGCGTCGATCGCCGCGAGCGTCGGCAAAAGCCCCGCCATGCCGACGACCGATGTGAGCACGATATCGGACGTGCCGGTCGCCGCCTCCATCAGCCCTTCTTCGGAGGAAAGGACCTTTATTCCGGTATCCCGGAGCGCCGTTTTAAGCTCCGACGCCGCCTTTTCATCGACGGCCGCGACCATCCTGGGCTTAAGCCTTCGCGCCTGTTCTTCCAGAAGGCGCACATTTTTGTTTGTCGTCAGCGCGTCGATTTTATAACCGAGATGCTCGACCACATCGATCGCCTGAACGCCAATCGAGCCGGTCGAGCCAAGAATCGATATGCATTTATTCATATGTTACAAGTCCTTACATAAATACCTGCGGAAGCAAATATAAAAGCGTCTCAACCATGGGCGCCGAAAACAGCACGCTGTCAAACCGGTCCAAAATGCCGCCGTGTCCCGGCATGATCGCACCGTAATCCTTGATTCCGTAATTTCGTTTGATAACCGACATCGAAAGGTCTCCGAGCTGGGCTGCAAATGAGCCCAAAAAGCCGATGGCGCAGAGGACTAAATAGTCCGGGGTCTTGAAAAACACATACTGCAGCACAATGCCGTAGCAGACCGCTCCCAGAACCGAGCCCAAAATCCCCCCGAGAGCGCCCTCGACCGTTTTTTTGGGGCTGATTGCCGGAGCGAGCTTGTGTTTCCCGAACAGGGAACCTGAAAAAAAGGCAAATGTGTCGGTCATCCATGCGGCAATAAACGGCAAAAGCAGAAGGTACCGCCCGTTTTCCATCATGGAAATGCGCATGATCGAACTGAAAAAGTACGGGATCACAAAAGCGGCAAAGAATGCGCCCGCGATTTTTTCAAACGTAATATTTTTTGAATCGATAACGGCGGAGAAAAAAAGCACGCAGACAAACAGGAAGACTCCGCTGACCGCCGACCGTGCGGATAAGAAATAAATCCATGGCGGAACGCAAAAGGAGAGCGCGCAGGCAAGCGCCAGGATTTTTTTATTCGGCATAAAATGCGTGGCGTTTAAGAGTTCGAAGGTCGCCGTCGCGGATATCACTCCGAGTGCCAGCGGGACTACCCAGAAGGGCGCAAAAAAGAACACAAGAAAAAAAAGGGGCAGAGCAACGACAACCGAAAGAATGCGCGTCAGCATTCAGACACCTCCGAACCTGCGCGAGCGCTTCTGATAAGAGGCAATCGCGCGGTTAAGCTCTTTAACATCAAAATCCGGCCACAGAACATCGGAAAAATAAAACTCGGAATATGCGCCCTGCCAGAGAAGGAAATTGGAAATCCTCATCTCCCCTCCGGACCGGATGATCAGGTCGGGCTCGGGCAGCGACGCGGTGTAGAGGTAGCTTGAAAAGAGCGTCTCGTCAAGATCTTCCGGGCGACAGGTCCCCTCGCTTAAATCTTTTGCAAATCTTTTTGCCGCCTGAAGAATCTCCGTGCGGCCGCCGTAATTGATGCACAGCGACGCGCAAAGGCCATCCTTAATGGTTTTTGATAGGTCTTCCATCTTCCTGATCATCTCTATAAGCTCCGGTGTCAGCACGGAGATATCGCCCAGCACGTGGAGTGCGATGTTGTCCCTGACCATTTTTTCGAGCGCCTCGTTTAGGTAATCGAGAAAAAGGCGCATAATGGTATTTACTTCGTCGGGGGGCCGCTTCCAGTTTTCCGTGGAAAAGGCGTATACCGTCAGGTACTTGATGCCGATATCCCTTGCATACGTCCCGATCCTTCGGAAGGTCTCGCAGCCGGCCGCGTGGCCCGCCTGGCGGGGCAGACCGCGGGATTTTGCCCAGCGGCCGTTTCCGTCCATGATAATCGCGATATGCTCCGGCAGGCGGACATAGTCGATCGGCGGTTCTTTTTTTCTCAGTGTAAACATATCTTTCACTTTCCTGCTAAGCTGCAAGGTAATAAGATGCCGGAGATTCCTTTTCGTTTAAACTTCCAGCAGTTCCTTTTCTTTTTTTACGGCAGCGGCATCGATGTCCTTGCAATACTGGTCGGTAAGCTTCTGAACGTCGTCCTCGGCGATTTTTAAGTCGTCTTCCGTGATTTCCGACTTTTTCTTAAGCCCTTTATAATATTCGATCGCGTCGCGCCTTATATTCCGGATGGCAACCTTCGCGTCCTCGGAGAGCTTGTGCACCTGCTTTATCAGATCGCGTCTGCGCTCCTCGGTCAGCGGCGGGAACGAGAGGCGGATCACTTTACCGTCGTTTTGGGGATTGATTCCGAGGTCGGACGCCTGAATCGCCTTTTCAATCGCTTTCAGGGTTGAACCGTCCCACGGCTGAATGACGAGCACCCTCGGCTCCGGCGACGAAATGGAAGCCACCTGGTGGACCGGCGTCTGCGTTCCGTAATAATCGATCGTAACACGGTCGAGTACGCCCGCGTTTGCACGTCCCGCGCGGATTGTTCCGAATTCGTGCAGCAGAACCTCGACGGTTTTCTTCATTTTATGTTCCTGCTCAGCGTAATTGCCCTTCATCATCTTATAATCCTCCCGACATTTGTATTAGTCTACCACTGTGCCGATTTTCTCGCCGCAGATCGCACGGCAAATGTTTTCAGGATCCTTCAGTTCAAAAACGATTATCGGTATTTTGTTGTCCATGGAAAGGGATGTCGCCGTTGTATCCATCACGCGCAGCCCGCGGTTAATGACCTCCAGATAGCTTAAAGCGTCGAATTTCTTGGCTTCCGGGTTTTTCAGCGGGTCCGAATCATAAACGCCGTCGATGTTTTTCGCGAGCAGAATCACCTCCGCATTGATCTCGACCGCGCGCAAAACCGCCGCCGTATCAGTCGAAAAATACGGATTGCCGGTCCCGCAGGCGAATATGACGACCCGGCCCTTCTGCAGATGGCGGATCGCCCGCTGCCAGATATAGGGCTCGGCGATCTGCTGCATGGTAAGCGCCGTCTGCACCCTGACCTGCACGCCCTGCTGCTCGAGCGAGTCGGCGAGCGCAAGCGCGTTTATGACGGTTGCGAGCATCCCCATATGGTCCGCTCTTGTCCGGTCCATTTTTCCGCCGCCGTCCTTGACGCCGCGCCAGAAATTTCCTCCCCCGATCACAATGCCGATCTCGACGCCGCGCTCGCTGCAATCCTTGATCGCTTTGCATACAGGCGTTATCACATCAAAATTCAAACCCGATTTTTTGTTTCCCGCAAGAGCCTCGCCGCTGATTTTGAGAAGGACTCTTTTATATTTTGGCACGTCCAACCGGAATTCCCTCCTCTAAAATTAAAGTGGTGGATCAACAGGCTAAAGATACTGTTTATCCGTACTGTCGCTAACCGCGCAACTATAAAATAGCCTTCCCGGTCCGCTTTTATACAGTCTGGTGATACTCTGCCTGCGATCAAAGGTCAGAAAGGACTTCTATTTGAATCCGGCAGGCACCGAGTCAGAAACACACCGAAGATATTATATACTGATTCTTGACCAAGGTAAAGCCGGAATTTATGAAAAAGCCGGCCTATATCATAGGCCGGCCGGCTCAACAAAAAGAATTTATTTGACCATGTTTGCGATTTCAGCGGCGAAATTGTCGGAGCGTTTCTCGATCCCCTCGCCTCTTTCAAATCGTGTAAAGGCTTTTAACTTTATAGATCCGCCAAGCTCCTTCGCGACCTCGGAAACATGCTTTCCGACTGTAATCTTGTTTTCCTTGACATACGCCTGGTCGTTTAAACAGACCTCCTCGAAGAACTTGTTGATGCGCCCTAAGACGATCTTCTCGGCGACCGCGGCCGGCTTGCCCTCGTTCATCGCCTGCACCTTCAAGATCTCCCGTTCCTTGTCGACCTCTGCCTTGGGCACGTCTTCGCGGTACAGATAGGAAGGACGCATTGCCGCGATCTGCATGCAGATGTCTTTCCCGAGCTCATAGACGGCAGCGTTGCCCTTTAAATTATCCGACACCTCGATGTTTACGAGGACGCCGATTCTGCCGCCCATATGGATATAGGCGACATTGACGGGCTCGGCATAGCGCATGAAGCGGCGGATCTGGATGTTTTCGCCGATGGTCAGCACCTTTTCGCGCAGCATTTCGGAAACCGTCAGGTCCGAGCCGGGATATTTGCATGCGCCGAGCGCATCCAAATCCTTCGGATTTTCCGATGATACGACTCCTGCGATATCGGAGACAAAGCTCTGGAAGCTTTCGTTTCTTGCGACAAAGTCGGTCTCGCTGTTTACTTCGACGATCGCGCCGATTCCGCTTTCTTCGCTGACAGCTGCGTAAACCATGCCCTCGGCGGCGATTCTGCCCGCTTTCTTTTCAGCGGCCGCGAGTCCCTTCTCGCGCAAAAACTCGATCGCCTTTTCAAAATCGCCGTCTGAAGCGGTGAGGGCTTTCTTGCAGTCCATCATGCCGACGCCGGTCCGCTCGCGCAAATCCTGGACATCCTTGGCTGTAAATGACATATTTTTAACCTCCGTTATACGTTTATTCAGAGAATAAAAGCCCGCGCGAAAGCGGGCTTTTAAGCATCAAAATTTATTCTTCCCCGCCGGTTTTTTCCTCGGCCGCGATCGTTTCGTCGGTAATCGAGAGCTGCTCGCCCTGCCTTCCTTCGATAACGGCGCTCGCCATTGTCTGGGAAATGAGCTTGATCGCGCGGATCGCATCGTCGTTGCCCGGGATGACATAATCGACCTCGTCCGGGTCGCAGTTCGTGTCGACGACGGCCACAATCGGAATACCGAGCTTGCGAGCTTCCAAAATCGCGTTTTTCTCCTTGCGGGGATCGATAATAAAGAGCGCCCCGGGGAGCTTTTTCATTTCCTTGACGCCGCCCAGATATTTTTCAAGCTTTTCAATTTCCAGATGAAGCTTGATGACTTCCTTCTTCGGAAGGCGGTCAAAGGTTCCGTCCTCCTGCATTTTGCGCAGGTGGTTTAACCGGTCGATCCTGCGGCGCATGGTTTTGAAGTTTGTGAGCATTCCGCCCAGCCAGCGGGCGTTGACGAAAAACATCTGGGAACGCTCGGCTTCCTCCTTGATCGCATCCTGCGCCTGCTTTTTTGTCCCGACAAAAAGGACGCTGTCGCCGGCGGCCGCGACATCGCGGACAAAGAAATACGCCTCTTCCAGCTTCTTTACGGTCTTCTGCAGGTCGATGATGTAGATCCCGTTGCGTTCAGTGAAGATGTACTGGGCCATCTTCGGGTTCCAGCGTCTGGTCTGATGTCCGAAATGGACGCCGGCTTCCAGCAGCTGTTTCATTGAAACTACTGACATAAGAAAAGTATCCTCCTTTGGTTTTTACCTCCATCCCGCCCTCTTGACCCGCCGACCCGAAGGCACCGGGCGGACTTAAAACGGGATGTGTGTAATATAGGCGGTGAATATAATATCACAGCCGACAAGAAAATGCAAGCGTCAATATAAATCAAATTCCCGGATCGCGTAGCGGAATTTTCCCGATTTGTCGGGCGGAATTTCAGAAACCCTGATCATCTCAATTTCGCTCCCGGCGAGGATGTTGCTGACGCCGTCCAGGAAGGTCTGAACCTCGTCTTGTGCCGCGTTCTCGCTCAAGACATAACGTAAGACGGCGCGCTCCGGGCTTATCTGGCGGATCTGGAATTTTGCGATCGCCGTCAGGTTCCTCGCCACATGGTTAAAGGCATGTCCGTGAATCAGGCGTCCGTCCTTCGCGACAAACATATCGTCGACCCTGCCGGACAATTCCTTTAAGAGGGGCATCCCCCTCCCGCACGGACAGCTTTCCCCGCAAAGCGCCGCCATATCGCCGAGCGCATAGCGCAGGCGCGGCATGGAGACATTATTTAAATCGGTCACGAGCAAAAGCCCCGTCCGCCCCGTTTCCAGCGGCTCATAGGTGCACGGGTCGACTACTTCCAAAATCGCATTTTCCGCGGAAACATGCATCGGGCCCTCCGGGCATTCATATGCCAGTATTCCCCCGTCGCGCGCGCCGTATTCGTTGACGACCGGGCAGGAAAACGCGTTTTTGATCGCCTCGCGCTGAAAATCGTACAGGGTCTCCGAGGTGGAGACGACCGCCTTGAGCCTGATCCCCGGGCGGAGATTCTGCTTTATGATCAGCGTCGACAGCGCAAAAAGCACGGACGAGTACCCATATATATATTCCGGCCGATATTTTTCAATGGTTTTCACATAGCGCGGCACGCTTTCGGGAATAAGCGCATACGCCGGGATCACGATGCGGTTTTTAAGATATTTTTCCTCAAGCGTATGGCGCCTGTCCTCCATTCGGCTGAGCTCGATCGGGCTGCCCCAGACCATGACCGAACGGCTGCCGGGCGTGATGCCGTACCAGCTCAGAGCCCGCCAGCGCGCGGCTTCGAAATACTCGACAGTCTTCCTGTCCAGATAAAAATGGACGGGCTCCGACGTCGAGCCTCCGGTCCGGTTCGCGATCAGGTTTTCTTTTTTTACGTTTTCATTTAAATAAGAGTCGGGCGCCTCCATAAAGCTTTTTTTCGTTAGGGGCGCAAGCTTTTTCAGCGCCTCCTCGGGTTTTTCTTTTGCGAGTATGGGGTCGATTTTTCCCCGATAGGCCGGCACATGCTCCGCACATACCGTCAAAAGCGCCGAGAGCTTGCGGCGGCGCAGCGCGTCAAATTCCCCGCCGTTTAAGGCTTCATGTTCGATAAGCTCTTTCGTATAATCCCGGATATGATTGCCGCGCCGTTTTTCCATTTCCGGGTAAAGGACCTTTTCAATAAACGGTTTTATCAGATCCATATTGATTCACGTCTTTTCCTGTTGATAACTGTTAATCGTAACGGGCTCTTCTGTATTCCCTCAGTCTTTTGTAGCCTTTTACCTCATAGCGCACAAGGATGATATCCTCTCCGATTTTCGTAATCGCTTCCCAGGGGACGATATAATCCTCCTCCCTGCCGAAAATCCCCAGCAGGCGCAACGGGCCCGGGATCACAAGGGATGTGACGCGCCCCGTCTCAATGTCAAACTCGAGATCGCATACAAAGCCGAGCCGAGCCCCGTCGGCTAAATTCACCACTTCCTTATATTTCAGTTCGGCAATCGTCGTTTTTTCCACCGGCATACACCTCCGCTTTAATATACGCGTGCAAAAGCCCGGTTTATGCCATCCGGCTGAATTACGAACCTGCGTTTTTCTGTTGTACTTTTTAAATATTTCCCCGTTTTCGATCCGCGAAACCAACGACCGCGCGGACCGGATAATCCCGGCACTGTTTCTAAGCCTTCACGACCCCGCAGTAAACAAGCCCCACCGATGCGTCAACCGTGAGGGGTGTTCCGGATTTTAAAAGCCTTGTCGCGTTTTCGGCGCCGACGATAACGGGGATGTCGCGCGTTAAGCCGACCACGGCCGCGTGGGACGCGACGCCGTCTTCCTCCGTGATGATGGCGGACGCACGCTTCATGATGTCGAGGAGATCGTTGTCGGTTTTTCCGATGATCAGGATGTCGCCGGCGTTAAAATTCCTGATTGCGTCCTGTTTGCTTTTCGCGACGCAGGCGGTCCCGCTGGCCATAAGATTCGTCACGCCCTTGCCCGAAATCAGCACGTTTCCGACCGTCTGGACCTTAATCAGGTTTGTCGTCCCGCTGACCCCGACCGGCGCTCCGGCGGTGATCACGACCAGATCGCCGTTTTTAATCAGCTTTTCCTCCTTCGCGCTTTCGACCGCGTAATGAAAAAGATTTTCAATGCCGTCCTGTTCCTTGCCCATGATCGGGATCACGCCCCAGGTAAGGGAAAGCTGATAGAACACCTTGCGGTTTGTGGTGGAGGCGATGATATTGTTCGGCGGCTTGAACCTTGAGACCATTCTCGCCGTATGCCCGGACGTGGTGACCGCGATGATCGCGGCGGCGTCCAAATCGGCGGCCGTCGTGCAGGTCGCGTGCGAGATCGCGTTGGTCACGTTCATACCGTCGATCCCGGTGACCTCCGAAAGAGAGCCGCGGTAGTTGATGTTTTCCTCCGTTCTTTTGGCGATCAGCGCCATCGTCTTTAAGGCTTCCAGCGGATATTTCCCGGCCGCCGTTTCGCCCGAAAGCATTACGGCGCTCGTGCCGTCGTAAACGGCGTTTGCCACGTCGGAGGCCTCCGCCCTGGTCGGGCGCGGATTTTTAATCATGGATTCGAGCATCTGCGTCGCCGTTATAACGCTTTTCCCTCTGGAGACGCATTTCGCGATCAGCATTTTCTGTATCCTGGGCAGCTTGTCGAATTCGATTTCAACGCCCATATCGCCCCTGGCCACCATGATTCCGTCGGAAACCTTGATGATTTCGTCTATGTTTACGACGCCTTCGGCGCTTTCGATCTTTGCTATTATTTTGATGTTTTCCCCGCCGTTTTGTTCCAATATTTTTTTCATTTCGAGAATATCGTAAGCGCTCCGGGTAAACGACGCCGCGATAAAGTCGACGTCGTTTTGCACGCCGAAAACAAGGTCCTTTTCGTCCTTTTCGGAAATAAAGGGCAGGTTCAGCTTGACGCCCGGAACGTTTATCGACTTGTTGTCGGAAACAATCCCGCCGTTTACGACCTCGCAAAGGATGTCCGTTTCGTCCACTTCTTTGATTTTAAGCTCAATCAGCCCGTCGTCAATCAGAATCCGTCCTCCGGCTTTTACATCCTTCGGAAGGCCCTTATATGTTATCGATACGATGTCGGCCGTTCCCGGAACGTCTTTTGTCGTCAATGTAAAGCTTTTCCCCTGGGAAAGCTCGACCGACCCGCTCTGAAATTTGCAGACGCGGATTTCCGGACCCTTGGTGTCGAGCATAATCCCGACCGGCGCGTTTTCCTCCTCCCGGATCTCTTTGACAAGGTTGATACGCTTAAGATGTTCCTCATGGCTTCCATGGCTGAAATTAAGGCGTACGACATCCATGCCGTTTTTTATCAGATTCCGGATCATTTCGGGAGAGCTCGATGCAGGTCCAAGGGTGCATACGATCTTTGTCTTTCTCATAGACTGCCTCCTCTTAACATTTTAACACGCATTTATCATACCACAGACAGGAATGGTCCACAATCAACGACCTGTAAATTTTATGAATCGTCCTATAGGGGTTCTTCGACACTCTTCCAGGGGGTATCGGATACCCCCTGGATATTCGGCCCGGAATCAAAGATTCCGAACCGAAATACCCCCGGCTTCGCGCATGAATTGCGCGGGTGGACTCACCCCAACAAATAGTATTTGTTGGGGACCCCGGGGGTGTTTTTTCGGCAAATGAATTGCCAAAAAAACAAATTGATTCGGTTTTTTGAAAAAATGGTCACGCCTACGCAACGCATTTTTTCAAAAAAGACGAAAGTGCCTACTTTGTCTACAGCTTGAGACAACCCCGGAAAATTCCGGGGTTGTCTCAGTGTAAAGATATTTGCTTTTACATTCAATTATTTCCGATCCTGTCCATCCCCGTCGTCCGACTTGCCGGAAAACCGCCCCTTATGTCTGCCGAGAGGCAGGTTCCATCTCTTCTCATGCTTTCCCATGATCTTTACAACGACAAAGCCAAGCACCGCGATGACGACGCCCCATAAAACAAGATACGGCAGCGCGCCCGCCAAAAAGATCAGAAATGCCGAAAATCCGTCGCGCACACCCTCGAGCGATCCGACAAAGCTTGCCCCGATCTTTTCTCCCAGAGTCGTCGGCTGCGGAGTTACAGGCTCAAGGTCGCTGATCTGCATGACCTCCTGAATCGACACGCTGAATGTGCTGTACTCGACGAGGGCGTCCCATTTTCTGAGCGTGCCCGTCAGCTTCTCGATCTCGTAGCGCGTGTCCGCCAGACTTTTTTCCAGAGAGACGATATCGGTGACATTATCCGATTTGCTCAAAAGATCCAAAAGCCGCTGCTCCATCAGCTGCTGCGATTTCAGCCTCGCCTCGGTATCGAAATAGGAATCGGTCACGTCCTGCGCCCCGGTCGTCTGCCGCAGCACGTTGCCGATACTGCCGCTTTCCTTTAAAAACGCGTCGAACTGCTTTGACGGCACCCGTACGGTAAGGCCGGCGTTTCGCATCTGCTGCTTTCCCGAGCTTAATTTGCTCACTCCGGTGATGCTCGAGCTTTCGATGTATCCGCCAAGCTTCGAAAGGATCAGATCGAGCGCCTTGAGCGACGCCTCAAAATCGAGGCTTTCAATTTCCAGTTCTCCAGTGCGGATCAGCTTGCGGTTTGGGTCGATTGAAAGCGAAATATCGTTTGTCTCCCCTGCGGTGTCCTGCGCAATGCCCGAAGAGTAGTCCATGTCCGGCGCCGATTCGGGGGCCTGCGCCGCCCCCGGCGAGGACGCGGTGCTTTTTGCTCTCCCGGAGTTTCCCATTCCTCCGCTGCCGGCCGAGCAGCCGGCCAGAGCCATGGCAATGAGGAAAATAAACAGAATGCCGAATATCCCGGATCGTTTTAACATTTCCATCCCTCCTTGTGGGTGTTTAGACAGGGATATTGCGGAAATGTTCCAAAGCAAAAACGCGCTGCCGGACGAGGCAAGTTCCGCGGATGCAGGCGAAAAACGAGGTTAAACCGTTATCATCCGTTCGGCCTTTTGAATAATCGCATCAAACGCGGGCGTGTTCTGAATTTCGCCGACCGCCATGGGCCTTTTGGGGGTTTGCGGGTGGGCCTGGATGTTAAGCCCAAACCAAATCACGTCGTGCCAGCTTCCAAGCTTATATCCAGCCTTCTGAAAGATCCCGATCGGCCGAAAGCCCACGGAACGGTGAAAGTCTTCGCTTTCTCCGTTCGGCAGGGTGACTATGGCGACGGCGTTGCAAAAGCCTTGCAGCTTCAAGAGCTCCAGCAGGGTGAAATACAGCGCTTTTCCGATTTTTCTGCCGTGGAAGCCGGGCCTTATGTAAACGGACAGCGCCGCCGACCATTCATAGGCTGCACGCTGCTGAAACCGGGAAGCATAGGCGTATCCCACAATATTTCCGCAATCCTCGCAGACAAGCCAGGGATATTTTTGCTGAACCGCTTCCATTCTTTCGGCAAATTCCTCCTCTCCCGGCACTTCATTTTCAAAGGTGATTGCGGTGTCCGTTATAAAAGGAGCGTAAATTTCCAAAACGGACGGGGCGTCGGCGGCCGTTGCAAGCCTGATTCTGATATTGCCAGCCATTTCTTATCCCACCTAAATTAAAAGGCTCAAGCCCTTTTTGTTTTATTATAGCATTTTCTATTCCAAATTGTAAAAAAAACGGAAGCAATTGCCCCCGTTTTTTTCGTTTCCGACTGTGCGCAAGTACGCAGCCCTTTTTTCATCGCACGGCTCCCTCCCCTGCCTGAAATCGCGATGATTCATACCCACATTGACCTTCATAACCGCTCTTTTCGATTCCATCTTACCATATTGAATTCGGATAATTCGGTCAATTTTGAATTTGCACCGCATCCGCGCAAAAAGAGCTCCCGCGCGTATTTACCGGACGCAATTTTTGCGCAAAAAAGAAGGGAATATGACTCCCTTCTTTTTTACCTTCCCAAACGCTCCGGGAAAAGCTTATCCCGCCGCCTGTCCGCAGCGCGGCTTGATTTGTTTTTCCTCCATTCGTTTTAAGAAACGCTCGTGTCTTTTCCGGGGCACGCTTTCGTCCTGGTACCCGATCGAATAAGCGATCTGCTGAAAGCTCAGGCCATTTATGTACCGCAGGGTCAGGATCATGCGCATTTCGCTGTCGGGGACCTCCTGAATAAACCGCTCCAGCCGTTCGCGCTCTATAAAACATTCTCTGATCCGCTGGTCGATCAACAGCTTTAAGTCATGGATTTTACACGCATAGCGCAGGACGATATCGTTTATCCCGCAGCCGCGCGGCATTCCGGTAATCGAGGACGAAGCGCCGGTCGACGCCCTCTCGAGTTCCGACAGCCTTTCGTTCAGCATCTCGATTTCTCTATTTAAGAAGTACAGTGAAGAAAGCTCCTCTTTTGTCATAGCGAACCGCCTCCGCCCGTCGTCAACGCTTTCATACCGTCAGCTTCCGTTTTTTCCTCTTCATCCGTCAAGCTTATTTTCCTTGCGCAATATTCCGCCGCCCACGATATGGCCGCCGTCTCCCGAAATATCGCAAAGCTCATATTGCGCTTATTTTCTTTCTGCCTGTTTCTGTGTATCCGGCCCGACAAATCCCGAAACGGGATTTTCTCCGCGCGGGGCTTGTCCATTTTCCGCCGGCGCCCGTCATCAGTCGGTTCATCATATCTGTTTCGTTTCTCCCCGACGATCGGGATACCCGCGTAAGTGTCTCTTTCTCTCGCCATACCGTTATTCCCCCATGATGTCATTGATTGATTCTACTCGGGATGCGCCCTCCTTTCCTCTCTTTTTTCATCCGTTTTGCAGCCATCCTTTCGTTTTTCCGGGGTCTTAACGCAGCCTATTGCTTCCCTCCTCCTTTTCGTAAATTTCCCGAAAATTAATTGACAACAAACGGGATTCGTTTTATGATACCAATAGGAATATTTGTAAATTGCCGGTTTATAGCTTCAGTTTATTCGGTATTTTTACGAATGTCAAATCATTTTTTCGTTATTTTCCCGAATTCATATTTTGCACAAAGAAAGGTTGATGCATTTGGATCTTTTTGATGACAAAATTGAGCCTTTGCTGCGGTCGGCCGGCTTAAGCGACTCCGAATTTGAAAAGGCGCTGAATTTGCCCCGATCGACCGTCTACGACTGGCGAAAAAAAAGGAGCCGATCCTATCGGAAGTATCTCCCCCAAATCGCGCATCATCTTGGGGTCTCGGTCGGCTTTCTGCTCTCAAACGAACCGCTTCCCGACAATTTTTCCTCTTCGCCATACGAATACAATAAAAACCGGATTCCGCGCGAGCTTATGGAAGAGATCGATCAGTCAAAGCGCGAGCTCAAAAGCATGATCGACGCAAAAAAGCAAAAGCTTCTCGGCCTGATAGAGAAAACCGACTTTTCTTTAAGCCAACTCGATATGATCGAGCGCATCATCAATTATATCTATAAAAGCCAGCAAAAATAATTGCTTTTTGATATGCCCCATATTTTTGGGAAAAAGTTGCATATTTTTGCAATACGTCAATTATATTTAGTATTTATTTATTTTTGCCACCATTCCTTTGCAGTTTGCAAACTAATATTATTATATCGATTACTTTGCATTATGTCAAGCGTTTGCTTTTGTCTTGACAAAATGCAATTTTTTTCTTTACTTTTCTGTTTTTTCGGATTATGATGGAATCAAAAAGGGATGCGGAGGATGGTCACGTCTATGGAAAAGCTCAGGGAGCTTCGGCTGAAAAGAGGCCTCTCGTTAAAGGAGCTCGGCAATGCGATCGGCGTTGCGGAGAGCACGATGTCTCTGTACGAAACCGGCAAGCGGAAGCCGGACTATGAAAACCTAAAGCGTCTCGCGGATTTTTTCGACGTGACGGTCGACTTTCTCTTAGGAAGGCCGCATATCTTAAAAACGGCGGCGACCAAAATACCCGTGCTCGGGAAGGTACAGGCGGGAGTCCCGGTGGAAGCGGTCGAGGACATCATTGACTACGAGGAAATCACCCCCGAGATGGCATCGACCGGCGACCTCTTCGCTCTTCAGGTCAAGGGCGACAGCATGGAGCCGCGAATCCGCGAGGGCGATGTGGTCATCATACGAAAGCAGCCCGATCTGCAAAGCGGCGAGATCGGCGTTGTGCTGATAAACGGCAACGACGCGACGATCAAAAAAGTTGTAAAGCATCAGCAGGGCGTCTCGTTGATCGCCTTGAATCCCGCCTACAGTCCGATTTTTTATCCGCAAAGCGAGATCGAAAGCCTGCCGGTGACAATTATCGGGCGGGTTATCGAGCTTCGCGGGAAATTCTGACCCCCGGCCGCGGCTTTATCCTAAGCGCTTGGGCTCGGCGGTCCGACTGTTATCAGCCTCTCTTTTCGAAAATTTATCTTCCGATGAATAACTGCAGAGCGGTTATTCTTTTTTTGTCCGTTGTCCAAGGCTATGACACCGTTAAAATTAAATATATTAAAAATAAAATTAATATTTTTAAGATTATTATTGACATTATCAAAGCTCAGGTTTATGATTGAAGTGGAAAGAAGGAATGGATATGAGCTATGCCCCGCCGTCCAAATGCGCCGTATGCGGAGCCGAGATGAATATTACGAGGTTGACCTGCCCCAAATGCAGAACAGAACTTACCGGCACCTTTTCCCCCTGCAAATACTGCACCCTAAGCGACAAGCACAAGCTCTTTCTGGACACCTTTTTAAAATCCAGGGGAAATATCAAAGAGGTCGAGCGAAGCCTGTCGATCTCCTACCCCACCGTCAAGGGCCTGCTCGACGAGGTGCTTCATATATTGTTTCCGGCTCAGGAAATAGATGAGGAGCCGTCCATGACAAGCGCGCAGGTTCTCGACATGTTGGAGAAAAAAGAGATCGACGTCGATGAGGCGGCACGCCTTTTAAATGAACTTAAATTATAATATTGGAGGTTATCATCATGAACGAAAGCGACAGAATCCGCATATTGAATATGTTGAAAAACGGAACCATAACGGTTGATGAGGCCGAAAAGCTGCTAAACGCGGGCGAGACCAAAGAGCCCCCTCCCACAGATGCAGTGGCCTTAAAGGACGCAAGGGGCCGCAAAGCCAAAAAATTCCGGATCGTTGTTGACGCGGCCGGCGAAAAAATGAAGAACGCAAAGGTAAACGTCACCATTCCCCTATCCATCATCAGGACCCTCGGCCCCGTCATCGCGAACAACCTGCCGAAAGACACAAAGGAGGAACTAAAGCGCAGCGGCGTCGACCTGATCCAGATCATGTCGGACATCGAGAGCATCATCGACAGCGGGATCGACGAGGATATCGTCAATGTCGACACCGGCGAGGGAGAGGACAAGGCAAAGGTGCGCATCTATGTCGAATAGGCCGGTGTTCCTGCTTTGGATATCCGTGCATGTGGAGGGGCAGCGTCATTTTCGTCTTTTTATTCCGGTCCCTCTGTTTCTCCTTTTGATGCTTTCCGACATTGCGGAGGATTTTTCGTGCCTTGCACCTCTGTTTTTCCGCAATCGCTTTGAGAAACATCGCGGCGAGAATCGTCACGCTCCCGGGCAAACCGCGGCCTGCCCGGAAGTTTCCCCGGCGCTTATCAGGAACGCCGCATCCGTATTTTCGGTATTCATGCGCGAGCTTGTCTTTCACACCGGGCCGCTCGACCTCGCCGATATCGATGTGCGCGACGAAAACGGAACCGTCAGGGTCCGATGCCTGATCCGCTAAGAATAACAATTTACGATATGGAGCCTATTTTATGAAACTGTTTTCCAAATGGCTGATCTGCTTTGGCGCTTTGGTGATCGCCGCCTATTGTTTTCCGCTTCGGTTTACCGTCTACGGCGGGATCTTTTCCCTGGCCGCCGCCGCGACGGTGCTTTGGCTTGTAAACCTTGCCATCCGCCCGCTTCTTCAGCTCATTTCCCTGCCGATTACGCTTTTGACCTTCGGGCTGTTCAGCCTTGTCGTAAACGCGGGGATGGTCAGGCTTACAGACGCGATACTGCCCGTCATCCACATCCGCGGCTTTTTCCTCTGCCTTTTGATCTCCTTATTCATTTCTCTGGCAAACAGCGTGCTTTCGGTAAAGGGCCGCAGATAAAGCAGGCAGCGAAGCGAAAGCCCCGCTGCCTAAGACAAGACACATCCGAAGCAGGGTTTTTGGCCCTGCTTTTTTCCTGAAGAATGATATATAATCAGCTTATTGTTTTTTATTAAGTAAATTTTAAGTAAATTTGCCGTAACAAAACAATAGCAAAATATTCAAATCAGGTTTATAATGAATCTGTTTGACATATGGAAAGTTCAGAGGAAACAATAGGCTATGGCTTCATTTTTCAGACGCAAAGACACAAATATGACCGAAGGCAGCATCATGTGGCACCTGATCGCCTTCGCCGTGCCGCTTTTGATCGGCAATATATTTCAGATTCTGTATAATACGGTGGACAGCGTTGTTGTAGGCAACTTCGTCGGAAAGGAAGCGCTGGCCGCAGTCGGCAGCGTCACCCCGATCATAAACACCCTGATCGGTTTTTTCCTGGGGCTTTCAACCGGCGCGAGCGTCGTCATATCGCAGTATTACGGCGCGCGCGACGACAAAAACGTACACGAAGCGGTACATACGACGATGGTTATGACCCTTATACTGTGCGCGGTATTTACGTTCATCGGCGTTGTGATGGTACCGTACATGCTGCGGCTGATGTCCACGCCGGACGACGTGTTGGGCGGGGCGGCCCAATATCTGCGCATCTATTTCTACGGCGTCACTGGCCTGATGGTGTACAATATGGGCGCCGGCATCCTTCGGGCCGTGGGCGATTCCAGGCGTCCGCTGTACTTTTTGATTGTTTCCGCTCTGACCAATACGGTATTGGATCTGGTGTTCGTGGTGCGCTGCGGCTGGGGTATCGCGGGCGTCGCCATAGCAACCGTGATCGCGCAGTGCCTGTCGGCCGCGCTGGTGCTTATCGTGCTCACGCGCGCAACCACTTCATACAGCATCATCTGGAACCACATGAGGCTCAACGCCGAAATGCTGCGCAGGATTTGGAAGATCGGCATTCCGAGCGCGCTGCAGCAGGCCATAACATCGTTTTCAAACGTGTTCGTGCAGTCTTACATCAACCAGTTCGGCTCGGCCTGTATGGCGGGGTGGGCTTCCTACAGCAAGATCGATCAGTTTGTGCTTTTGCCCATGCAGTCGCTTGCGCTGTCGACGACGACGTTCGTGGGTCAGAATCTGGGCGCGAACGACTTAAAGCGCGCAAGGACGGGAACCAACCGCGCGGTTGTCATGTCGCTTGTCATCACGGCGTTCCTCGCCGTGCCGATCATGATATTCGCAGGGCCGCTGATCTCCATGTTCAACGCGGACCCGGACGTGCTCAGGTACGGCAAGATGTTCGTCCGCATGATTTCGCCTTTCTATCTGCTGTGCGTCATCAATCAGGTTTACGCCGGCTCGCTGCGCGGCGCGGGCGAAGCGAGAACACCGATGATCATTATGCTGACGTCTTTCGTTTTGTTCCGTCAGCTATACCTGTTTGTCACATCCAAATGGATCGGCACCGTGCTGCCCGTGGTATTCGGGTACCCCGTGGGCTGGCTTTTGTGCAGTGTCGCAATTTTTATCTATTACAAATGCGGCAACTGGGAGAAAAAAAGAGTGGTTGTCAATGACGTATCTCCTGCCAAATAAATATTGAAAAAAAGAAGGGGCTGTTGCGCTAAAACAGTCCTGAGGAAAAGTAAAAGACGGCGACCGGCAGTAAGCCGGAAGCCGTCTTTTGCTATAAAATGAGGATGGACTACGACGAAAAATTTGTGATCGGCTTCCCCTTTGCGGTATAATGGAAAATGGGATTATTTGGGTTAAACCCAACTGAATTCGGGAGGAAGTATGGGAGTCATTCTGTTTGTTTGCCCCAATGAAACACTTGCCGAGCAGGTTCGTCTGACAACGACTAAAATAGGCGTCGAGCCGAATATTGTGGTCGGCGATTTGAAAAAGGGCCTTGAGGCGGTACAAAACTACGAGAAGGAAATTGACGTTCTGATCAGCCGTGGCGGCACCGCCCAGCTTTTGGAGAAATATTGCATACCCAAGGTAGTATGCATGAAAGCTTCTCTTTCCGAAATTTTCACCAATATCTGCGAATTAAAGGCCGAAGGCGCCAAACGAATTGCCGTTGTGGGAAATTCCAACTGGATGGACGACCTTCCCTTTGTCGTTCATGACGGGGAGATTCAGTTTTACTTCCGGCCGACTTATGAAAGCCATGGGCAGATTGGCGCGATCCGCGCGCTGAAAAAGGAAGGCGTTGACGCGATTATTGCCATGGGCCGGGGGGCGATTCGCTTTGCCGAGAAGCTCGGGCTGAAAACAAAAGAAATAATAACCAGCAGTGAACTGTCCATCAAAATGGCGTTGGAGCAGGCCAATGTCATATCGACTGCCATTCAGCAGGAAAGGCTGAAAAATGTACGGATTCAGGTGTTGATCGACAATCTGGACGACGGGTTTATTATGCTTTCCGGCAACGAAGTCAGTTTTTCGAATAAAAAGGCACAGGAATTATTTAACACCGAAAAGATCAGCTTTCAGGCGGTCGCCCCCTATCTGGGAACGCAGGACAAAATTGTACACATCAATGAACACCAGATTTTTCTCAAACCCCTCAGCTATAAAGTCGCAAACGACCGGTTTGAAAAAATCTTGTATTTTCAGGAGGTCAACAACATCCACCGCTCGGAGCAGATTATACGGCGTTCTCTTTATGAACGCGGTTTTTTTGCAAAAAACACTTTTCAGAATATCATCGGGGAATCAGAAACGATCAAAGAGCGCATCGCCGTTGCAAAGGAATACGCGCGGTTTGATTCCAATATTCTTCTGCGCGGGGAAACCGGGACCGGCAAGGAAATCTTTGCGCAGAGCATCCATAACGAGAGCCTGCGGCGCCGGAAGCCCTTTTTATCCGTCAACTGCGCATCCATTCCGGTAAACCTGCTTGAAAGCGAACTGTTCGGCTATGCGGAAGGGGCATTCACGGGAGCGAAGCGCGGCGGGAAATACGGGCTTTTTGAGCTTGCCCACGAGGGGACCCTGTTTCTGGACGAAATCAGCGAGCTTTCACTGGAGCTGCAGGCCAGGCTTTTACGGGTGCTGCAGGAGAAAGAGATCATGCGCATCGGTGACGACCGGATTATCCCGGTGGATGTGCGGATCATCTGCGCCACCAACAAAAATTTGCTGGAGTGCATCAAAGAGGGTACCTTCCGGGCGGACTTGTATTACCGGATTAATGTCCTGAGGCTTTTTATTCCCCCTCTCCGGGAAAGAAGAGAGGATATCTGCCTTTTATTCCATTTTTTCCTTGCTTCTTTCGGGGAAAAATACAAAAAGCAAATGATATTGGACAAAAGCGGGGAAAATTTCCTTATGGATTACCCGTGGCCGGGCAACGTACGGGAGCTTATGAATCTGGCGGAAAGGGCCGTTGCCATAACCCGGGCTCAAGCGCTGGACGGCTCCCTGCTCGGGAACCTCCTTCAGGACGAAATACCGAAAGAAAATGCGATCGAACAACCGGAAGACTTCGGGGATGGGTGCGATATGAAAACAATGGAATCACGGCTCATTGAACACATGCTTAAGAGCCGCACTCCGGAAGAGGTCTGCGCGCAGCTCGGAATCAGCCGCGTTACCCTATGGCGAAAGCTTAATAAAAAGCAGACCAAAAAGAGTCCGTAGCGCCGGCGGATTCCAACCGCTCAAAAGCGAATTGGCACACCTGTATATTTCAGATTTGAAATAAGATTAATTTCAGAATTGAAATACACGGGTGTGCTTTTCTGCCTCTTTTCAATGAAAGCGGCTAAAACAATGCCGAAAACAGCAGAATTATTCTGTTTTTTTTATTTTACCTGAGCTGGCACATAACTTGCTTTATATCATAGTGGAAACGAAATGCCGGTTAAATTCTATCGGAGAGGAGGGCTTTGCGTTTTCCCTTATGCGGAAAGAAAACGGGGAAAATACTGTGGAATATGCCGGCAGGACAGGACGATCCATATTTGCTGTTAAGAAGAAAGGAGAGAAGTCATAATGAAAAAAACGGTTGCTATTATCATTTCCCTTGTCATGCTGATTGCTGTGGCGGCCTGCTCACAAACAACGAACCCATCCCCCGCGTCGACGCCGGCATCTTCCAACACTCCGCCCGCAGCTGCTTCCACTTCCGCTCCCGATACCGAAAGCAACATCACGGTTGTTCCCATGTTCTGGTCGGGCGGCAGCCCAACGGGCTTCTGGAGCCAAATAGGTACGACGATTCTGGAGTTGGTCAAGGAACAGGTGCCCCATCTTCAATATACCGTTGTCGCAGGCGGCGGCTATGCCAATCCGATCGCCGTATCAAATGGGGATACCAATATCGGCTTGACCTTCCTCAATACCCTGAATTCCGTTTTGAAGGGACATTCGCCTTATGACAAATCCATTCCCGACCACGGTGCAAAATTGTCTGCCATAGCGAGGCTGGATTTTGCTGCGGCAGGGCACTTTGCCGTAACCAAGGCGATTGCCGATAAATACGGCCTGAAAACCGTCGGCGACCTGGTTGAGAAAAAAGTCCCCATACGCCTTAATGCCGGGCAGAGCGGCTCCGGCGACGAATTCTATACGACCAGAACCCTGGAAGCATACGGGTGCACTTACGATGATATCAAATCCTGGGGCGGTCAGGTTACTTTTGCCGATTATGACGACGCCGCCGACCGGTATGTAAACGGGCAGTGCGACGCGATCGGCTTCTGCGAAAACATCGGGCTTGCGGATACCGTCGAGCTCTGCTCCTCCAGGGATACCGTGTTTCTCTCCCTGGATCAGGACGCAGCGGATTATATGAAAGACACCTATGGCTATCTGTACAAGGTTGTGCCGGCGGGTACATATCCGGGACAGGATTCCGATGTGCTGTTTGCCTATGACAATCCGGTCATATTTGTTAATTCCTCGGTCCCCGAGGATCTCGTTTACGAGATCACCAAGGTACTGCTTACCAGCAAAGACAAACTGGTGATGTCGCATAACGATTTCAAAGAATTCGAGCCCTCGGAAGCGTGGACGGATATCCCGATCGAGTTGAATCCGGGCGCGGCCAGAGCATATAAGGAACTCGGATATATAAAATAACGCATGCGGAATTGAGACTGAGAGGAGAAGCAAATTCATGAAAATTATCGAGGTAAAGGCAACTCATCTTGCCAAACCTTTTGATAAGCCGGTCAGTGATTCCATTCTGAAATGTGCTGTCCGAGACATTATCCTGGTAGAAATTTTTACTGATGAAGGTATTACCGGTATCGGATTTATCACCGGCCTGGGTGCGGGAAACGGAAGCGAGGGACCGCTTCTCAAATACTGCATTGATAAAACGCTCGGGCCCATGATTATCGGGGAAGACCCGCTGGCCCGCGAATATTTATGGGAAAAACTGTTCAGAAATACAACCCGTTTCGGCCGCAAAGGCGCCATGATTAAATCTTTAAGCGCGGTCGACATCGCTTTATGGGACCTGGCCGGAAAACATGCGGGGCTTCCCGTATACAAACTGCTCGGCTACTATAATCCAAAAGTGAGAGTATACGCGAGCGGTGGCTTTTACAGAGGCGGAAACGATATCCATGAGATCGTCGAGGAGATTGATTCCTACGTGGAAAGGGGTTATCCGGCAGTCAAGATGAAGGTCGGAGGCAAAACGGTCCGGGAGGATATCGACCGGGTGCGGAAAATCAGAGAAGCAATCGGAAACAGGATCCAGCTTATGGTAGACGCCAATCAGAACTGGAACGTGGTTCAGGCCACGCAGTTCTGCGAAGGAGTTCGGGACCTTGATATTGGTTTTATCGAGGAGCCTCTTCCGCCCGACGACTTTGACGGACATATGGAGCTTTCCAGAAGGACCAATATTCCCCTTGCCGCGGGAGAAACGGAAAATACCAAATACGGTTTTCTTGATTTAATCAAGCGATGCGGCGTACGGGTCTTAAACAACGACGTGACAAGAACCGGCGGGATTACCGAATGGATGAAAGTAACCGCGCTCGCACAGTGCTGGAATCTGCCCGTCATCCCCCACGGAATACAGGAAATCCACGCGACACTTTGTTCCTGCGCCTATAACTGTCCGATGACGGAATTCTTTCTGCCGGAGCATCCGCTGCAGGAATTCCTTTCTCAGTTCTTTGTTGAAATCACAGACGGCATGAAAGTGATCGACGGATGTATCCGCCCGGTGGACGTACCCGGGCTGGGCCTCGGATATGATCCGGAAGTCTATCTCAGGTACAAGGTTCAGTAATCGAAGCGACGGTTTTGCGGCGGGAGAGGACGAGTCTCCCGCCGCAAAACCCGGTAATCATTTCTGTTTTGAAAATTTTTGTTTGGGCCTGGTTGCCGTACGAAGGAGGAGGAAAATTGTTGAGTAAAGAAGATTTGTGTAAAGCCAAAGTGTCAAGCGAAAATGTTATTACGGAGGCCGCCGAAAAGGATGAAAGCACCAGCCGGAAACGTACTTTAACCGGGAGCATGTTGAGGGTGTACCGGGTGCTCGGCGTGGCTTTTTCCGTATTTTCCATTTTGGCCCTGACCGTTTGGCTGCTTGATCCCCTGCAGATGCGTTCCGTCCATATCGCTTTTGCATTTTGCCTTGGATTTATGCTGTATAAAGCCGGAAGCAGGAGCAAATCAAACAGGATTCCTGTTTACGACTGGCTGTTTATTGCGCTTTCGATTGTCACAATGGTATATATTGCATATAATGCCACGACTCTCAGCCGCCGCCTGGCATATGTAGACCCGGTAACCACGGTTCAGATGATATTTGGCCTTATTGTCATTATCTTGATCTGTGAGCTTACCAGAAGGGCCGTTGGGCTGCCGTTGACCGTTGTTGCGGTTATCGGCATCCTTTATGCCCTCTTGGGAAAATACATTCCGGGCGATCTGGGTCACGCAGGCATCGCTTTTCGGAGATTCATCGAATTCATTTATCTGGGGACCAACGGCCTGTTCGGCAGTACCATCGGCGTGTCGGCCACTTATGTGATTGCTTTTATCGTATTCGGAAGCTTCCTGGAGCAAAACGGCACCGGCGAATTCCTGCTTCGCATCGGCATTTCCGCCGCAAGCGGTTTAAAAGGCGGTCCGGCAAAAAGCGCCGTGATCGCATCCACAGTCATGGGTACCACAATGGGCAGCGCCATTGCCAACGTGTACTGCACGGGACAGTTTACAATCCCCATGATGAAACGCTATGGATTCAAGCCGAAAATTGCGGGAGCCGTCGAATCGGTATCCTCCACGATCAGCCAGATCATGCCTCCCGTTATGAGCTCCGCCGCGTTTATCATTGCCGATACACTGGGTAAATCCTATGGGGAAGTCTGCGTCGCTGCAATTGTCCCGGCACTTTTATATGGCGTTGCGATCTATTCCATGGTACATCTGGAGTCCGTCAAAATGGGCGAGCCTGCGGAAACCTTTAAGAAAGAAGATATTAAAAAGCTGGTTAAAAGAAAATGGTTTCTGGTTTTGCCCATTATAGCGCTCGTATATATGCTGATTCGCCAGTACACGGCTTTTTACGCAGCTTTAATTGCGACAGTCGTAGCCGTCGCCGTAAGCTTCTTCAGCCGGGAAACCATTATGACGCCCAAAAAAGTATTGGCGGCGCTTCAGACCGCCGCTCAGCGCGTCGTATCCATGGCGGTCGCGCTCGCCGCCGCAAGCCTCGTCGTGTCCTGCGTGCAGGTCACGGGGCTGGCGGTTAAATTCACCAAGGTACTGATTTCCATATCGGGCGGAAACCTGTTGTTAATGCTCATTTTTATCGCCATTGCCTGTATCGTCCTCGGCATGGGGCTTCCCACGCCGGCGGCCTATCTGCTTACGGCATTATTTGCCGGTCCCACGCTGATTCAACTCGGCATTGATCCCATGGTGGCGCATATGTTCATTTTCAACTTCGCCATTCTTTCGGTCATTACGCCGCCGGTTGCCATGGCAGCTTACGCAGGCGCTGAAATTGCCGAGGCGAATGTCAACCAAACAGGCTGGCAGGCTTTCCGGCTTGGGATTGCCGCTTACATCATTCCGTTTTATTACGTTTTTAATCCGAGTCTGCTCCTCCAGGGAAAATTGGATCTGTTTGCCGTAATCACCGCCGTAATCGGCATCCTGGCCCTTTCGATGGCGGTCCAGGGCTGGTATTTCAATTGCCTGAACGCTGCCGCCCGTTTGATTGCCGCCGCGGCGGCCCTGATGCTGTTCTATAGCGATTTGATCGTATCTCTTATCGGTTTTCTCGTTCTGGTCGGGCTCGGTGTCTTCGAGCTTCGAAAAAAAACCGGACATATCCGTCTTCGCGAGGGGTACCGTCTGCTGAAAGGTCTCGAAGCTGCAAAAACCGAATAGCGTGTTTTTTTAGGATGGGGCCGCCCGCGCTGAAACAGTCCTGAAGAAAAGTCAAGGGGGGTGTATCAAAACGCTGAAACAGCAGCGTATGAAACAGCCCCCTTGTTTTTTAGGAAAGTGCGGGGAAAAGCATTAAAAATCAAGGCAAATTTTAGGATTAGGGCGCGATAAAACCGAGGTCATACGGGCCCTGCTCAACGATGTTCGGTTAACACAGATTTCATTTCCGGGCCGCTCATGCCCGGTTTTCTATTGTCTGGATAGGGGAAACGATATAATCGCAACACAGTCCTCGCGGCCTTTTTTATTGTTTTGGGCAGCCTATTTGCTTTCGGATGTCTCAGGCTCCGCATTCTGGGCTCCGCCTGCGTCAGGCTGCGTGCCGGAGCCGCTTTTCTAATCCGGATTCGCGTTTTCCTCGACCAGGGTTCGGATTGTCTCCGAAAGGCCTCCGAAAACGGCATCCTGAAGCGCGTCGTCCATCCGGACCTTCCAGACGTTATTCTCCCTTACAAGACTTAAATCGACCGCCGCGGTCGTCGTCTCGCTCTGTTTTTTCAAAAGCTCGATAAATACCGTCTGCATCTTTTCCCGGAGGTCCTCTTCGCTGCCGTCCCCGCCCTGCGATGAAAGCGCGTTGTCAAAGATCAGCTGCACGGCCTCTTTGACATACTCGGAGAAAACCGGCTTTAAGTCTAAATTGGTAATTTCCGCCTTAACGGTTGCCGTATTTTCGTTTTGTTCCTCGCTGAGGATTTTATAACTTAAATTCGCGACGAGCAGCCTTGTTGTTTCATCGGTATCGCTTAAGTTGTCGCCCTCGGAATAGTCCATCAGCCGGTCGTAGTCGATATAGAACGCAGCTGTCTCCCGGTCGAGCGCCTTGACCGCGTCGAGCATTTTTGATACCGTTTGCCCGGGCGTCATCGGCTTTTCGCAGCCGGACAGGGTAAATATCAGGATCGCGGCCATCAAAGCCGCCATCGTTTTTTTCATGGGTCAGCACCTCATATGTATTTGCAGAAAGTAATTTTTTCAGAAGTGGACGAAAAAAAGGGCGCGGAGTCTTTATATAAGAGCCACTTTTCGGTTATTGTACCATAATTTGCAGGGAATTCAAAGCCGCCAATCGCCTCTATTCCCGTCTTTCCTCTTCATTTCATCTGTTTTTCAGGGATTTTTGCAGCTTTTCGCAAAAAGAAAAAAATAGTGGAGATCCCTTTTAATGCTTCAAAAACGGAACAAAGTGGTATAGAATTACGTTAATATCATTATTAATTCGAATCAATGAAAGGGAACAACGACTCAGATGAAAAGAATCACAGCGATCCTGGTCCTTCTGACCCTCGTGTTTGTCATGATGCCCGCGGGTGTCGTGGCGGCGGATCTTGTTTACACGGACGTGCCGGACGGATACTGGGCGCAGAGCTTTATCGAGGAGACAACCTCGCTCGGTATTATGCAGGGGGTCGGAGACAATCGGTTCGGCCTCGGGAGAAACATAAAGCGCGGCGAATTTGCGGCCATGCTCTGCCGTCTTTTCAAATGGCAGAAGGTGACGCCAGAGGTACCCGCTTTTACGGACAATTCCGACCGGGCAAAATGGTATTACTCAGATATCGAAACCGTTCTTGAAAACGGGGCGATCGTACGGGGGGACGGATATTTCCGGCCGGAGGACGACATTACGCGCGGGGAAATGGCCGTCATGCTCGTCCGCGCCCTGGGATATGATACGCTCGCGGGCGACGTCGAGGATTACGGCATCCCCTTTACGGATGTGACCGAGGACAGGGGGTATATCACAATCGCGTCCGACTTCGGGATCATCACGGGCAGAACGCCCACTCTTTTCGACCCCAAGGGTTTCGCGAAACGCGAGGAGGCGGCCACGATGATGATGCGGCTTTATGCACGTCATACATCGGACACAAGCTGGTCAAACGCGTTTTACGCAATCTCTTCTTACGCACAGAGGGATCTGATCCCGTCGTTTGACAGCGTAGCCTTCGGCTGGAGCCGCATGGAGTACGACGCCGCCAGCGGTGTAACCTTAAACACCACGCAGTCGAACGGCAACGAGTTTCGGATTCCGGACGGCTTTGAAACGCCGGTCGGCATCGCCGAGGGAAGCGGCGTCGCGACGAGCCTGAATGTCTATATGAGCGCACAGACGCCGGTTACAATGCCCGACGGCATGAAATCGAATCCATGCAGTGAGATCCTGCTCAACGCCGAACGGCGCAAGCAGGCGCAGTCGCTGATCGTATCGGAGCTTACGCACGTTTTCCCGGAAACCGGCGGCAGTATTTACGACGGTGTGACCATCGACTTTGAAGGGATGAAGGGCGATGAGCTCAAAAACGCCTTCAGCCTGTTCTTACAGGAGCTTAGGCCGCAGCTTTTAAGCTGCGGAAAAACACTGACCGTCACGGTGCCGCCCCGTATAAAATCGGGCGGCGGCGCCTCCTATGACGCTTATGACTACCGCGCAATCGGTGACCTTGCGGACAGGGTGATCCTGATGGCCCACGACTATGCCGCAAACACGATGCCCGCCGATCTGATGAGCGCCGGCTTCACGGCGACCCCGGTCACCCCCTTCCCCGAGGTGTATTACGCGCTGAAAACGGCCACCGATCCCGTCTCGGGCATCAGGGACAAGAGTAAGCTTGCCCTTGCGTTGAGCATCGACAGCGCCGGCTGGTCGATTCAAAACGATGTTGTCGTCAACCAAAACGCGATGCACCCGACGCCCGACGATATCTGCAAAAGGCTTTCAGACCCGGCGACGGCAATGAATTATTCCGACCGTTACAGGAATCCCTACATTACCTACTATGACGACGGCGACGACACTCAGAATACTGTCTGGTACGAGGACTCGCGCAGCATCAGCGATAAGATATCACTTGCGCGCATGTTCGGCGTCGGTAGCATATCCGTCTGGCGGCTCGGGCTGATACCCGACTACGACAATCCCGACGGCGGCAGGGACCTCCATTATGACGTGCTCGATGATATACTGAAATAACCGACATAACTTTACATCTTTAAAATATAGGGCAGAAAAGCCTGAACGGCTTCTCTGCCCCTTTTCTTAACGATCGGATTACACCAGACATTCCGCGACAATCGGCCTTATAAGTCCGGCCGGGATGATACTGTCGGCATACGATGAATCCCTGTCCCTGTTGATCTGGACCGAACCGTTTATAATCGCGCCGTCCTGCATTGACAGGTACTGGGAGGTCAGATCGCCCATGATAACGGCGACGCTGCCCAATATCGCGGACGTATGCACCTGCGCGTTTCCCTTCATATTTCCGTTTAAGCTCAATTTATCGCATTTGACGTCGCCCTCAATCATCGATTCCTCGGAAATGACAACGGAGGTCTTGCTTGTGATATTCCCTATGACGCTGCCGTTTTGTATGATGACGGAGCCGCCGGTAATGTCGCCCTCCACCGTACCCGTTATCATGACGCTTGCCTCGCTTTTGACGTTTCCCTTGATTTTCCCCATGATTCTTATGTTCGTCCGGTTTGAAACCGTACCCTCGATTTCAGTGTCATTGGAGATAACGGTTACGTCGGAGGTTTCAGCCTTTAAGTTTTTTTCCGTGTTTTGGGTGGCGGTTTTTGCCTCCGTCTTCTTATCCGCTTCCTTTATCGCATTCGGTGCGGCCGGCCTTTGTGCTACAGGGGGCTTAAGGGGCGGCTGATCTGCTTGCGCCGTTTCCGGCTTCGGTTTTCCCTGCAAAAGCTTTTTCCATACGGGCTCTGACTTCTTTTCCGTCTCTTGTACGGATGGAATGCTCATTTTCATTCTCTCCTTACTTCTTTGTTTGACAGATGCACATTACTTTCCCTTCAATACTGTTCAAACGCGCTTTCCCTTTATACCGGCAATTGCCGGGCGGATACGATTGGTTTTATCAGCCGCATGACGCTGTCTGTTTTGCTGATACCGGCCCAAGCGTTCTTCCCCATGTTCCGACCTCCCTGTCATTCATTTTGAAATATCTTTAATAAAAAACGGACCTGCGTTTCAAAACCGTCCTCATCCTGCGTCAGGATATAGTTGTTCAGCGTGCTGTTTAAAAGCAAGGTGACCGCAATCGCCGTCTCCCGCGACATGTGAGCTTTCAGCTTCTCGGCTGCAGTCTCTTTGACGCTGTTGAACATGACGTATCTCAGATTTTTTGTGATCTCGCTGTAGTGCGGATGCGTAAGCACCTGGAAAATAAACCTGTTCTGATGGAGCATGGATTTTGTATAGACATATACCGCCCTGATGAAGGCTTCCGGCATAAAACAAAACCCGCGCATCATCCGGTCAATATCCGATTTGACGCACCGCACATGCCACTCGACACATTTAAGCAGAATATCTTCCTTATTCTTAAAATAAACATAAAGTCCCGCCTCGCTTAAGTTTGCTTCCTCCGCAAGCTTTTTAGTCGTTGTTTTATCGATGCCGTACCTGCAAAACACTTTAATAAAGGTGGATATCAGCTCTGCCCGCCTGTCCTCTTCTCCCATATAACCCTCTTCTCCGGCGTTAGTGAATAAACACTAACCAAATCGTCAAAATAAATGAAAGCCGTGCTTTCGGGGGGGCATGTCCCTTTATTAATTATTCATTATAAGGGAACGGAACGTTTTTGGCCCTGTACTGATGGTACAGGTTTTCCATTTTTAGCCACAAAAAAGGTGCAGACATTCGACAGAATGTCTGCACCTTAACGCTTTGCTCAGGGCAACAAGATATCTCTAACCCCGTGCCTGTGCGCTTTTAATCCAAAAGCCCAAGCTCCCTCGCCTTTCTTACGGCCTCGGCACGATTTCTCACGCCCAGCTTACCGAAAAGATTGGCGTTATGGTATTTTACGGTCCTGACCGTGATATAAAATTCCTTCGCGATTTCCGGGTTCGTCCGTTTGGCTGCGAGAAGAAGAAGCACCTTATACTCCTGCCGGCTTAAAGGCTCCGAAAGGCTGCCCTTTGGAACGGGTCTTATTTCGTCGGGTCGGATATTTCCCCTGAGAAGTTTCGTATTTTCCCTCAGAAACCGGCTTAAATTTTCCGCGTAAACTGTTCTTTCATCCGACACAGCCTTCTTATGGGTGCTGATATATTCTGAAATCAGCTTATGCCCGGGCCCCGAATGTTCCAGGTACGTCCTCGCGTAGCCGTCCGCGCCGCCGAGGGAAAGCGCCTCGTCGAACGTACGCATCGCCTGCATCAAGTCCCCTTTCAGATGGTAAGCGGAGGCCATTTCGCAAAGGATTTCAATCCTGCTTATAAGACGGTTCTCGCTCTGTGCGGCGGTCAAAAGCCTGTTCAGAAGAATAAGCGCGTCATCAAACCGTTTGATAACGATCAGATATCTCGAAAAAATAAAATGCTCAAATTCACGCGTCCTTGAGAGATTGTCGTAGATTTTAAGCCGGCTCAAATCGAGCCATTCGGAAGCGGATCTTGCATCCTGCCGGTCAAGATACATCCCAGCCGTAAACACATCGAATATGTAGTTCCAGTAAGCCTTATTCTTGCCGCTTAATATTCTCTTTCCTTCCGCGACGGTCTGAAATGCCCCTTCAAAATCCCCTTTCGCCCGCCTAATGCGCGCGAGCGTCAGAAAGCAGGGGACCAACGCGCCGGGGTTTTGCAAAGCGAGGATGTCTTCCATAATTTTGGACAGAATGTCGAAAGCCTCGTCGATACGGTTTCGCTCATAACAGCATTCGGCAAGGACGATCTTCCAGTAGACAAAAACATTTCCGACAAGCTCCGACAAATGATCGGTCATCATCCCGATTTCATCCATTTTATTCAGCCTGCCGAAAAAACCGTAGGCCGTTTTCAGCATGAAGGGCTGCGCGGGATTCAACTCGCCGATCAGAAGCTTCCGGTATACCCGGCAGCCGAATGCCTCCTCAATATACGAAAGCGCCTCCGTCGTATCCTCCTTTATCAGGGCGATGTTTAATTTGACGGCCGCGACGTGCGCCCTCAAATAATCCCTCTCTTTTTCGCAGAGTATGTCTTTCGTTTTTTCAAAGGCGGCGGCCGTTTTTTCCGCCCAGACCCGGGCCTGTTCCATCCGATTATCCATGGAAAGCGCCCAGGAATACCCCGCGCAGGTTTTGACATCCGACTCGTAGCATTTTTTAGGAACGTTCGAAAGCCAGGATATCCACGTCGAATAATCGCTGTTTTGAACCGTATCCAAATATCCGCGCAGGATCAGGGGAAGGGCATTTTCATGATCGCCGGCTCTGATAAAGTGATCGATGGCGTCGCGCCGGATTCCGTTTTCCCGGTACCATTCGCCGGCCAGACCGTTAAGGCTTCGAACAAAGGCCTTGCCCTGACCTTCGAGTCTTTCCCTTAAAAACTCCCGAAAGAGATGGTGATACCGATACCACTCGCCTTCGGCGTCCAGAGAAAACAGAAAGCAGTTGCACTCGGAAAGCCTTCTCAGGATTCCGGAGCAGCCGGAAAGCCCGGAAACCGCATCGCAAAGCGGACCGGACAGCCTGTCCAGGACCGATGTGCGAATAAGGAAGGTTTTGATCCCGGCGGGCCATCTGTCAAAAACCTCGTCGTTTAAGAAGCGGTCGACGTAGCGGCTTTTTAAACGGATTCCGCAGACCGCGTCATGGACACTCCCCTTTTTCTCAACGGCAAAGGCCGCAGCCGCAACTCCGGCCGCCCAGCCCTCCGTAAAAGCCTCTATTGCAGATGCCTCATCGGAGGTAAGGGCAATTCCCCTGTTTCTGTAAAATTCCGTGATTTCCTCCCGATCAAACGCAAGGTCCGCGCCGTCAAGCCGGAGTGCGTCGCCTTTTACGCTTACCAGTACCCGATCCATATCGTGTTCCGAGCGGCTCAGCATTAAAACATTGAAATTGGACGGAATGTTTCTGACAAAGTATTCAAAGCTTTTTTTCACAACCGCGTTTTCGATCAGATGATAATCGTCAAAGATGATAACAAGCCTTCCCGGAATCATGAGAAGCCTTTCGATCAGCAGCATAACGAATATATCGGATTCAATCAGTTCCCTGCTCAAAGGCAGGTCCGAAAAACCACCGCACGGTTGGCCGGCTTTGCCATGAACGGCTGAGGCGACGTATCTCCAGAATCTTACCGGGTCGTTGTCGCCCTCGTCGATCGAAAGCCACGCGCAGGGGACGCCTGAAGATGCGGCAAAGGCTGCCGCCGCCGTCGTCTTTCCATAGCCGGCAGGCGCCGTCACAAGCGTCAGTCTGTGCTCTAACAGATGCCCGAGCTTTTCCATCACTTTTTTTCGGCTTACCGCTCCCCCGCTCAGTCTCGGGACGCTGAGCTTCGTTTTTAAAAGCTGGCTTTCCATGTCCATCTCGCGTCCATACGCGACTCCCCCCAATTCGTCTGTGAATATTATAGCAAAGCCGGAGAAATAGCACAATCTCCCAAATCAGGTTATTTCTTCCATTTTTTAGTCAGCCCACCCGGTTCCCTATCGGCCGGAGCAAAAATAGTCCGTTTCAGAAAGGAAGCGGTAATTTTTATTTTAAGACGCATCAATATTGGCAATGATATGAAAAACGGGCGCAAAACGCGCAAGCGCTTCCTGAAAGCGGCGGGTGCGCCGCGCAGAAAAAATCAATCCGGAGGTGCCGCTTGAAAATTGGAATTCCGAGGGGCCTTTTGTATTCCAAATACCATGCTTTTGCAAAAACCTTTTTGGAGGAGTTGGGGGCGGAAATTGTCGTTTCGCCGGAAACCGGCAAGCAGATCCTGGACGAGGGGGTCCGGTTATGCGTCGACGACGCCTGTCTGCCCATGAAGGTTTTCCACGGCCACGTCTCGTGGCTTAAAACCCGGTGCGACGCCATCCTGATCCCCCGGTTTATCGGCATCAGGGAGAAGGAGTACATCTGCCCGATGTTCTGCGGTCTGGTCGAAATGGTGTCAAACAGCATTGCAGACCTCCCCCGCCTTATCGATACGCCGGTCTATTCGACGGACCGGGACAGGCTGTATGAGTGGGCAAAAAAGACAGGCGCCTTCGTCACAAGGGACGAGAATCTGATCGCCGAGGCCTTCGGGAAAGCCCTTTCGGAACAGGCGCGTTCAAAACCGGGATTTTCCGGGGACGGATATGCCTATAAGGCGGGACTCATCGGGCATATCTACAACATATCCGACCGTTTTGTCAATATGGATCTCATTAACAAGCTAAACGCGCTCGGCATCGGCGCCGTGACCTCCGATGTCATTGACAGGGCGGAAATCGACGCCGAGGCGCAAAGGCTTTATAAGAAGCCGTTTTGGAGCTTCGCCCGCGATTACTACGGCGCGGCCGCCACGATGTGCAGGGCGGGGATGGTGCACGGCATCATCTATCTGTCGTCGTTTTCCTGCGGGATCGATTCGGTTGTCATCGAGCTGATTAAAAACGAGATCGGGGATTTCCCCTTCATGGTCTTAAAGCTCGACGAGCACACGGGCGAGGCGGGCTTCAACACGAGGCTTGAGGCATTTTCCGACATGCTGAAAAGGAGAATTGAAATTGGTAATCACCTTCCCTCATATGGGAAATGTCGCGCTTGCGGCGAAAGCCCTCTGCGAAGGGCTTGAAATCCCGTATGTCGTCCCCGAGGAAAACAACAAAAAGACGCTCTTGACAGGCTCCTATTATTCCCCGGAGGAGATCTGCCTTCCCTTTAAGCTCATGCTCGGCAATCTGATCCACAGCATCGAAAAGGGTGCGGACACGGTGCTGACAACGGGAAGCTGCGGGCCGTGCCGGTTCGGAGAGTACTGCGAGCTGCAGATGAAAATCCTGCGCAATATCGGGTACCGCGATCTGAATTTTATCGTCGCCGATCTTTCCTCTGAGATCGGCTTCAAGGAGTTTTCGCGCCGCATCGGGAAAATCTCGTCCGCGAGCCCCGCAAGCCGGTTCAAACAGATAAAAGCCTTGCAAAACGCGTACAAGGTGGTAAGCCTTTGCGACAAAATCGACGCGGAGGCCCATTATCTCGCGGGTTTTGAGGCAAACAGGGGCCAATGCAAACGCCTGCTCAGTCAGTATAAGGCCGAGGCGCTGCAGCTGAGAAGCCCCGACGAAACGCTGCGGCTTTTACGCTCCTACAGGGACCAATTAAAAAGAATTGAAATCGACAGGGACAAAAACCCGCTTAAGGTGTCGATTATCGGGGAAATTTTTACGGTGATCGAGCCGTTTTCAAATCTGTATATCGAAGAAAAGCTGATGGATTACGGGGTGTCGTCAACGCGGCTCCTCTCCCCGAGCTGGTGGGTGCGCGACACGATGCTGAAGCCCCTTAAGCTCAACTCCCCCGCCTTAAACCGTGCGGCGTCGAGATATCTCCCCTTCTCCGTCGGCGGCCACGGACGGGAATGCGTCGGCGAGGCCGTGCTCGCGAAGGAGCACCGGATGGACGGCGCGATCCAGATCTTTCCCTTGGGATGCATGCCGGAGGTGATCGCAAAATCGGTGCTTCCGACCATACGGCGGGAACTCGATCTTCCCGTCATGACGCTGGTCGTCGACGAAATCACGGGAGAGGCCGGATATGTCACGCGGATAGAGGCGTTTGTCGATATGCTCGAAGCCAAAAAAAGACAAAGCGCCGGAGCCGGCTATAAAACGATCCGTCCGGAAAAAAAACAAAACACTTCGCGCAGGCCAAAGCATTCCGAGGCGGAGAATCCGGCGTTTTGAATGACTATACACGATTGCATCAAAGGAGCTGTTTTTTGATGGAGGAATATTTTTTAGGCGTCGATGTCGGTTCGGTGAGCACGAATCTGGTCGTTATGGATGAAGACTTAAAGGTCTGCGAAAAGCTTTATTTGAAAACGAGCGGCCATCCCGTCGACACGCTGAAAAACGGGCTCCAAAGCCTTTCCAAACGGTTCGGAAGCGAAGTGGGGATCAAGGCCTGCGGCGCGACGGGCAGCGGGCGGCAGCTCGCCGGCATGCTGACCGGCGCCGACGTCATAAAAAACGAAATCACCGCGCACGCCGTCGCATCGCTGAAAATCGCCCCCGGCGTGCGGACGATTCTCGAAATCGGCGGTCAGGATTCCAAAATCATTTTCTTAAACGACGGCGTGGTATCCGACTTTGCGATGAATACGGTATGCGCCGCAGGAACCGGCTCGTTTCTTGACCGGCAGGCCTCGCGCCTCGACATCCCGATCGAGGAGTTTGGCGGGTACGCCTTAAAATCCCGAAACCCGGTGCGCATCGCGGGCAGGTGCGCCGTTTTCGCCGAATCGGACATGATCCACAAGCAGCAGACGGGGCACTGCAACGAGGACATCATCGCGGGGCTTTGCGAAGCGCTTGTGCGCAATTATCTGAACAATCTGGCCAAGGGCAGAGAAATCACGGGGCCCGTCATGTTCCAGGGAGGGGTTGCCGCAAACGTGGGGATCGCGGCGGCCTTTGAAAAAATCCTGAACATGAAAATCATCATCCCCCGCTATTACGACGTAATGGGGGCGTACGGGGCGGCGATCCTTGCGAAGGAACAGGTCGAGTCGACGAATGAGGCGACCTGTTTTTGCGGGTTCGACAACATCAGCGACGATTTCGAGGTCAAAAGCATGGAGTGTAAGGGCTGCTCCAACCTTTGCGAGGTGGTGCAGATCCTTTCAAACGGCCGGCCGAAGGCATACTGGGGAGACCGGTGCGGCAAATGGAGCGCGCTTTCGGGCAGGGTGGGCGCCGTTTCGCGCACATAGGGGCCACGAACCCGACCGGGTAAATCTACTATCCCGACAAATAAGCTATCCGCCGGCAAAAAAGCCGGCGGATAATTTTGCATTGGCAAAAATTTTAAAACTGACAAATTAATGCTTGCAAGTGAAAAAATTATAGTGCCAAAGCGCTTTTCCGAACAAGTAACATCCTGAAAACCGGGGATACTATTTACGGAGGTAAACTCCTATGGTTTTCACGGTTATTATTTTGCTTATTTTTGTATTTGTCTTACTGCTTTTTGAAAAACGATCAGCAATTGTCTTCTTTCTTGATACCGGGGAAAATGACATGCATCTGTATTTTTCCTGGCTTCCTCCTTTGTTAAAGGCAAAAATCGAAATCGCGCCTTCCCCGCTTCTGACCGTTTATTTGTTTCACATGAGGGTTTATTCTAAGCCCTTAAGGTCACAGCGGAAGGAACGGCCGTTTCTGACTTATCGAAACGCGCTGGTGCTTGACGACAGCTATGTTCAGGTATATTATTCGCTTTCCGACCCTTATTTAACCGGGATTGCCTGCGGCATAATTTCCATTGCGCAGGCTGTTTTCGACAAAATTTCCGTTTTGCAGGTTCCCGATTTCATTCCCGGAAACGATTATATCGTTTTAAAGGCGGGCGCAAAATTAAGTATCGGTCAAACGCTTTACCGCATCGCCCGCTTAAACCGCGCGAATTGGAAAAATAAAAGGAGAAATTTAAATGGATCAGTTCAGTATGGTAGAAAACGTGGATACTCTGTTCCACAGTCTTGAGAACTTTACGCAAAAAGAAGGCGTCATCGGAAAACCGGTGACACAGGGAACCAAGACCTTTATGCCGGTCGTCTCGGTAACCGTCGGCTACGGCGGTGGCAACGCGTCGATGAAAGGCCAGACGGGCGGCTCCGGCGGCGGCTCTTCGGGTTCTACCTCGGGCAGCGGCGCGCTCGGCCTCGGCGCAAAGCTGAACACGGAAGCGATCATTGTGATCGACGATCAGAAGCAGGACGTATCGATGCTGCCCATGAACGCGTCGGGCGCGAGCCAGATCATGGAAAAGATCCCTAACATTATATCCGGGATCAGTCAGAATAAGCAATCCGGCCAGACGTCGGGGCAGTAATCAGCTCCCGTGAAAAATCCTTACCGCATCGGTATCCTTGCCGATGCGGTTTTTTATACAGGCTCCCTGCCAATATTAGGCAGGGGTAAAATTTTGTTTAAATCCAAAAATAAAACAGTTGGTGCTCTATTTTGATTTTCCGGGATGACAAAATGCTGACCTTACTGAAAAATATCGAATGCTTTTGCCCTCGCCACTGCGGAAAAAAAGACATTCTGATTGCCTCGGACAAAATCTGCAAAATCACGCCGCCCGACGAGCTTTATGAGCCGAAGCTTATTGAAAATATCGTTTCCTGCAAAAACCTGCTCGGGTTTCCCGGGCTTATCGACCAGCACGCGCATATCACCGGGGGCGGCGGCGAGGAGGGCTTTCAAAGCCGCGCCTCGGAGGCGGATGCCCGCGATATCCTTGCGGCCGGGGTGACCACGGTCGTCGGTCTTTTGGGCGCCGACGGCCTGACCCGCAGCCTTGAAAATCTGTATGCCAAGGCCAAGGAGTTGGAGGCGCGCGGCATCACCACATACATCTATTCCGGAAGCTACACGGTTCCGATCGTCACCTTCACGGGCAGCATCGCAAGAGACCTCGTGCTGATCGACAAGGTGATCGGCGCCGGAGAGATCGCGATCTCCGACCACCGCTCCTCCTGCCCGGACCTAAACGAAATGCTGCGGCTCGCGTCCGAAGCGCACCTCGGCGGGCTCTTAAGCGGCAAGGCGGGCATCCTTCATCTCCACGTCGGCGACGGCAGGGCCGGACTTGGGCTCCTGCGGCGGATGGTCCGGGAATCGGACCTGTCGACGGATCAGTTTATGCCCACTCATCTAAACCGCAACCCCTCCCTGTTTCACGAGGGGCTGGATTACTGCCGCTCGGGCGGCAACATTGACCTCACGGCCGGGGAAACGGCCGGCGTCCCCGTCCCGGAGGCGATCCTTCAGATACTCGCCGAGGGCGTCGACCTAAAAAGCGTCACCATAAGCTCCGATTCATACGGCAGCATCCCCAGCGGAGGAATCGCGAAAATCCGGGTTTTATACGACGATTTAAGAAGCTGCATCCTGGATCGCCATTTAAGCCCTGAAACCGTGTTCCCCCTCGCCACAGAAAACGTATCGAGGCGGCTTAGGCTTTATCCGGCCAAAGGGGTGCTCCGCGAGGGCAGCGACGCGGACATCCTTATAACGGACCGTCAATACAACATTCAAATGCTGTTTTGCCGCGGGAAGCTGCTTTACAACAACGCTTCGGCTGCCGGGCGGTAAAAACAGCTATTTCGGAGGAAACCATGGAGGAAAATTCAAAAGGCTATCTGATGATCATCGGCGGCGCGGAGGACAAGGACGGAAACAGCACGATCCTGAAGCAGGCGCCGCAGATGCTGTCCGAAAATGACGTCCTGACCGTGCTGACGACCGCGACGGAAAACCCGAAGGAGGCCGGGGCAAAATACCGGCGGGCTTTTGAGCGGCTCGGCGTCAAAAAAATACAAATCCTGAATATCAACACCCGCGACGACGCCGACGACGATTCCTACTGCGAAAAGCTCCGCTTTGCCCGCTGCATTTTCATAACGGGCGGGGACCAGCTGCGCCTTACCAGCATCCTAGGCGGGACGCGCGCCTGCCTTGAGCTTCGCAGCGTGTATCGCTCCGGCGGAATTGTCATGGGCACGAGCGCCGGCGCATCGGTGATGAGCTCGACCATGGTCGTCGAGGGAAACGACAACGAGCCCGCGCGCAAATGCACCCTTAAAATGGCGCCGGGCCTCGGCCTCATCGACGGCGTCATCATCGACCAGCACTTCGACCAGCGCGGGAGGTTCGGCAGGCTCCTCTGCGGCGTGGCCGAGAACCCCGGCGTGCTCGGGATCGGCATCGACGAGGATACCTGTGTAAAGGTGCATCCGGACATGCATTTCGAGGTAATCGGCTCAAACGCCGTCACCATCATCGACGGAAAGACCATCCAAAGCTCGAACGTGTCCGAGCTTAAACAGAACGAAATCCTCGCGATCACGGGGGTAACCGTTCACGTCCTGCCCCAGGGGTACGGCTTCGATTTAAGAAACAGAAAGGTTCTGCGTTTAAAAAATGGAGACTGATCAGATCCGGATATGCGATTTCACGATCTACGGCGGCAGGAATATTTACAGCCACCGGCCCGTGATGAAAATGGTCGTCGACATCGGAAGCTACCGGGAAACCCCGACAAACGAAATCCCCGGCTTCAACGGCGAGCTTCTCCGTATTTTTCCGGGGCTTAAAACAAACTGCTGCGGCCTTGGGTACGAGGGAGGCTTTCTTGAGCGGCTTGAGAGCGGGACGTATCTTGCGCATGTGCTCGAGCATGTGATTCTCGAGATGCAGGCAATGGTGGGCTACGACATGCGGTTCGGAAAAACCAGGCTCCTTGAGGAGCCGTCGGTCTATTATCTCGTCTACGAGTATGAAAACGAGGTCTGCGGCCTCGAATGCGGCAAGGCGTCCATATTTATCCTGAACTGTTTACTCTCGGGCAAGGACATCGAGATCGCCGAATTTCTCGATTATCTCAAGAAGGTGTCGCAGGAAGCGGAGCTCGGGCCGAGCACCTCGGCGATCGTCGCTGAGGCGAAAAAGCGCGGCATCCCGGTGACCCGGATCGGCAACGAAAGCCTCGTGCGGCTCGGCTACGGGCGCCACAGCAGGCTGATCGAGGCGACGCTGACCGACCGGACCTCCTGCATATCGGCGGACATCTCCACAAATAAGCAGCTTACGAAATTCCTGTTGAGCGAGCACCAGATCCCCGTCCCCTACGGCAGGGTGGTCTATTCGGAAATTTCCGCGCTGATGGCGGCAAACCAGATCGGAAAGCCGGTCGTAATTAAGCCGTTTGACGGAAACCAGGGTAAGGGCGTCCACCTGTGCCTTCGGACCGACGACGAGATCAGGGCCGCTTTCCAGGACGCCACCCGGTTCAGTAACGGCATCATCGTCGAAAAGTATGTAAAGGGGCGGGACTTTCGCATCCTTGTCGTCGGGAATCGGGTGTGCGCCGTTTCCGAGCGTCTTCCGGCGGGCGTGACGGGAGACGGAAGGCATACGGTTTCGGAGCTTGTCGACCTAATAAATCTCGACCCGAACCGCGGGGAACAGCATCAGAAGCCTCTGACCAGAATCACTCTCGACAACATCGCCGTAAACTTGCTGAAAAAGCACGGCCTTAAGCCGGAGTCGGTTCCCGAGGAGGGCCGGGTCGTCCCGCTTCGGGAAAACGGAAACATCAGCACGGGCGGCACGGCCATCGACAAAACGGAGCTCATCCACCCCGAAAACGCTGAAATCGCGGTACAGGCGGCGGGCGCCATCGGGATCGACATCGCCGGGATCGACATCGTGACCGACGACATTTCGAAATCCATTCTGGACACGGGCGGGGCCGTCGTCGAGGTCAACACGGCCCCCGGCATCCGCATGCACCTCTTCCCGAGCGAGGGAACGCCCCGCAACGTCGCGAAGGACATCGTAGACCTCCTTTTCCCGGACGAGGAATCCGTTCGGTTCCCAATCGTCTCGGTCACGGGCACAAACGGGAAAACGACGGTCGCACGGCTGATAAAGCACGTCCTTTCCGCCACCGGCAAAACGGTCGGTATGACGAGCACCTGCGGCACGTACATCGGAGAAAAATGCATCTGCAAGGGGGACAATTCGGGTCCGCGCAGCGCGAGATCCCTGCTTTCGAACAAAACGATCGACTGCGCCGTACTGGAAACGGCGCGCGGCGGCATCATCCGCGAAGGGCTCGGCTACGACCTCGCGGACGTCGGCGTGATCACGAACATCACCGGCGACCATCTCGGGCTTGACGGCGTCGACACGCTGGAGGACCTCGCCTTTGTCAAGTCCTTGGTAGTCGAGGCGGTCAAAAAGGACGGCGCCGCCGTATTAAACGCGGAAGACCCGATGACGCCCGTCGTTTTTGAGCGCGTCAAAGTAAAACCGATCCTCTTTTATCGCGACGCGGCCACGGCGGAGAGGTACCGGGAGACGGAGTGCGTCCGCGTTTTTACCGACGGCGGGCTCATCCGGATCAGAGACGGCGGGACGCTTCTAAACGTCGCGCGCGTCGAAGACATCCCGATAACGGGCGGCGGGAAAGTCGGCTGCAACATCGAAAACTGCCTCGCGTCGGTTTCCGCGCTCTATGCGCTGGGGGTGCCTGCCGAGGCGATCGCGTCGGGGCTTACGACCTTTACGAACAATTCCGGGCGGTTCGAGCTGTACCGGCTTGGCGGCTTTCGGATCATGCTCGACTACGGCCACAACCCGGCGGGCTACGAGCAGGCGATCTCGGCCTGCAAAGGACTCTCCCCCCGGCGTCTGATCGGGGTGATCGGGATGCCGGGAGACCGGACCGACGACGCGATTTTGTCCGTCGGAAAACAGTGCGCCGGTGCCTTTGACCGCATTTATATCAAGGAGGACTTGGATCCCCGCGGCAGGGAGCGCGGTGAGGTGTCAAGGCTCTTTCACGACGCGATCGTCGGCGCGGGCTTTCCATCGGAGCGCTTAAAAATCTGTGAAAAGGAATTAGACGCGCTGAAGGAGGCCGTGAGCACGGCACAGCCGGACGACCTGATCGCGGTGTTTTATGAGAAGCTGGAGCCGCTCAGGGAATACCTCGACAGCGCCGGCGCGCAAATGCGCGGCGACTAAAGCGGCATGAGGCCCCGGACCCGAGCGGCCATGTTTTTACGCGCGATGCGCCGCGCTTGACAACCGCTGAGTGGAATTATACTATAATTATAAGAAAAAACGGCTTGCCGTCTTTGGCGCCGTTTTTTTATTCAGAAACCATATCGCGGAGTTTTTGTTTTTTGAAAGGGGCCTCCTTTTGTACATCCATATCATCGCGTGCCAGGTGTTTTTGCGGGAGCTTTGTTACTGCGCTTCCCAAAGTGAAAACACGATCACCTTCACATGGCTGCCGCAGGGGCTTCACGACACGCCCGAGGTGCTTCGGCAATCCATCTCGGAGGCGATCGACGGGCTTAATCTGCAGTGCGGGCGCAAAATGCGAAGGTACCCGCCCGACGCCGTCGCGCTTTGCTACGGACTTTGCTCAAACGGCGTGGTCGGCCTTACGGGCGGCGAAGTGCCCCTGGTCGTCCCGAAAACGGACGACTGCATCGCGCTGTTTCTCGGCTCGCAAAAGCGCTATCGGCAGCTTTTCGACGGACATGGCGGCACCTTCTGGCTCACCGACGGCTGGGTGGAAAACGCGTTTATCCCGTCTGCGCGGATGCTTAAAGACCAGTATGAAAGCTATGTCCGGCAGTTCGGCAAGGAGGACGCGGATTATCTGCAGGAGGTGCTGACGGCGTGGATCAAAAGCTACGACCGCTGCGCCTATATCTCCTCTTCTGTCCGCCAAAGCGCCGCCTCCGAGCGGGAGGCGCTAGAGATCGCCGCGCTGCACAACTGGCGTTTCGAGCGCTTTGACGGCGATATGCGCCTGATCCGGAGGCTTGTGGACGGTGACTGGAACGAGGAATTTTTAATCTGCCCGCCGGGACACCGAATCGCGGCGAGCTACGACGAAAACAAAATCACCGCCGTGCCCGACGATCCCGGCCTATAAGATTATGATGAAAACGCTCCCGCCGCAGATGCGGCAGGAGCGTCAGAATATAGACAAAATAGGTCCTTTCGTCTTTTTTGAAAAAATGTGTTGCGCCTCGCGTGACCATTTTTTCAAAAAACCGAATAAAATCTCTTTTTTGGGGAATTTATTTCCCCGAAAAAGTCCCCAGGGTCCCCAACAAATACTATTTGTTGGGGTGAGTTCACCCGCGCCAATCGGGCGCGAAACCGGGGGTATTTCGACCTGAAATCTTCGATTTCGGGCCGAATATCCAGGGGGTACCGGGTACCCCCTGGAGAGTGTCGACTTTGTCGACACTCAGGACATTAGGCTCGAGATCATCTCGGAAAACTCCACCGGGTTTTCGACCGGCAGGCCCTCGATCAAAAGCGCCTGATTATACAAAAGCGAAGCGTACTTCTTGACCTTTTCCTGATCCGTTGAGTAGGTTTTTTTCAGCACCTCAAACACCGGATGGGCGGAGTTTAACTCCAGCACGCGGTTTGCCTTGACCTTCTGGTCGACCGGCATGGCACTCAGCACCTTCTCCATCTCAAGGGAGATTTCGCCCTCCGAGGTCAGGCAGACAGGATGGGTTTTGAGCTTATTGGACAGCCGGACTGCGCTCACCTTGCCGGAAAGGGCGTCCTTTAAGAAATCCATAAGCGCCCTCGACTCGTTTTCGGTCTTTTCGAGCTCCTTCTTTTCCTCCTCGTCGCCGAGGTTCAAATCGTTTGACGATACGGATTTGAATTCCTTCCCGTCGATTTCGCCGAGCATGCGCAGGGCGAACTCGTCGATGTCGTCGGTGCAGAAGAGGATCTCAAAGCCCTTGTCCTGCACAAGCTCGGTCTGCGGCAGCATGGCGATCTGTTCGACGCTCCCGCCGCACGCGTAAAAGATCTGCTTTTGGTCCTCCTTCATCCGGCCGATATACTCATCAAGGGTGACCGGCTTCTTTTCCGTCGAGGAATAAAAGAGCAGAAGATCCTGCAACAGCTCCTTGTTTGCCCCGAAGCCCGTGTAGACCCCGATTTTCAGCTGACGCCCGAAATTTTTATAGAAGGACTCGTATTTCTCCCGCTCGTTTTGCAGCATTTCCTTAAGCTCCGACTTGATCTTCTTTTCAAGCCGGGACGCGATATTCTTTAGCTGGCGGTCGTGCTGGAGCATTTCGCGGGAGATATTTAAGGAAAGGTCCTGCGAATCGACAATGCCCCTTATAAAGCTGAAGCAGTCGGGCAGGAGATCCGGGCACTTTTCCATGATCAGCACGCCGGAGGAATAAAGCTGCAGTCCCTTTTCATATTCCCGGCTGTAATAATCAAACGGGGTTTTCGACGGGACAAACATCAGCGCGTGGAAGGTGGAAACGCCCTCCGTGCTCATATGGATGACCTTCAGCGGGTCTTCGTAATCGAAGAACTTGTCCTTATAAAACGCGTTGTAGTCGCTCTCCTTAAGCTCGCTCTTGAGCCTCTTCCAGATCGGCACCATACTGTTTAATGTCTCGGTTTCGCGATAGGTTTCATATTCCTTTTTTCCGTCCGGGCCGTCCTTCGGGCGGCTCTTTTCGACCTCCATGCGGATCGGGTAGCGGATATAGTCGGAATACTTCTTTACAAGCTCCCGGAGTTTATAAGTCTGCAAGAACTCGTCGTAGTTTTCCTCTTCGGTATTTTCCTTGATCTCGAGCGTGATCTCGGTGCCCGGCGCGTCCTTTTGGCATTCAATAATCGAGTATCCGTCGGCGCCGGAGGATTCCCATCGATACGCGGTATCGGCGCCGTAAGCGCGGCTTATCACCGTGATCCTCCGGCTCACCATGAATGCGGAATAAAACCCGACGCCGAACTTTCCGATAATATCGATTTCTTCTTTGGCCTCGTTCTCGTCCTTAAATGCCATCGAGCCGCTTTTCGCGATCGTGCCAAGGTTCGACTCAAGCTCCTCCTTCGTCATGCCGACCCCGTTATCTAAGATCGTAAGCGTGCGTTTTTCGGAATCCGGCCTGATTTCAATATAGAAATCTTCCCTGGAGACGCCGGTGACCTTGTCGGACAACGAAAGATAGTAGAGCTTGTCGATCGCGTCACTGGCGTTGGATATGAGCTCGCGCAGAAAGATCTCCTTGTGGGTGTAAATGGAGTTTATCATCAGATCCAGAAGCCGCTTCGACTCCGCCTTAAACTGCTTTAACGCCATTTTTTCCTGTCCTCCGTCAAACAACAATTTTAGCACTCCAATTACTGGAGTGCTAAAATTAATATAATATGAATGCGCGTTTTTTTCAAGGGGTTTTCGCGTAAATATTTTATAATTTTACACAATGTTTAAAAAATTCTCCGCTAGTCTTTTACAGCCTGTATCAGGCCCAGGATGTTTCTGAAGGTGTGGCGCAGGTCGGTTTTCGCGCGGGGCTTCGCCTCTGAAAAAGGAATGGCGAGGCGGTTTATCGTAAAAATGGCGCTGACCCCTTCGTCGTATACAGGACCCAGCCCGTCGTCCAAGGAATCGCCCACGACGGCGCAGACGGGCACGCCCTTTTGCCTTGCGCGGCGGGCCACGCCGACGACGACCTTGCCCCGCAGGCTTTGGCCGTCTATCCTGCCCTCGCCGGTAAACACGAGATCGCACTCTTCGAGCAGCGAACCAAAATACACCGTGTCGAGCACCGCGTCGATCCCGGACACGAGCTCAGCGTCGAGCAGCGCACGCATCCCCGCGCCGAGTCCGCCGGCGGCTCCGGCGCCTGGAAGGCCGCACACGCCTTCCTTTCCCGGAAGCGTTTCAAGCACGCCGCCATAATGGCGCAGCTTGCCGTCCAAGACCAAAACGGTCTCCTCGTCCGCGCCCTTCTGGGGGCCGAATATGTAAGCGGCGCCGTTTTCGCCGTACAATGGATTGTCCACGTCGCACATCGCGCGAAGACGCACACCTTTTAGCGTTTCGGCGGCTCCCGACGGATCGATCCGGTCGATCTCGTCAAGCGTCCCGCCCACCGGCACAAATTCCTCGCCTTTTTTATTGTAAAATTTGACGCCCAGCGCCGCCGCCATACCGCAGCCGCCGTCGTTTGTGGCGCTTCCGCCGATGCCGACGACAATATTCCCGGCGCCCTGCCCGATCGCGTGGGCCACGAGCTGCCCCACGCCGTATGTAGTGGTCAGCAGCGGGTTTTTATTGTCCCCGACGAGCGGAAGCCCGGCGCAGGCCGCCATCTCGATAACCGCGGTTTTTCCCTCGTCGATCAGGCCGTAAAACGACGTCATGTCCTCAAAATACGGGCCGCTGACCTTAAGCTCCACCTTTCTGCCCGGCACGGCCTGCAAAAAGCTGTCCACCGTGCCTTCGCCGCCGTCGGCCACCGGGATGCTCAGAATCCGGCATTCGGGATACGCCTTTTTAATTTCCTCCCGCATAATGCTGCAGATTTCGATAGAACTCATTGTTCCCTTAAAAGAATCGGGCGCGAGAATCACCTTTTTCATAAAGCACTGCTCCGTTCCACTGTCAGATTGTATGGGATTGCGGCGCGGCCGGCCGTCCTTTTATGACCGGGCGACACACCGTATTATACAGCATCAACGGCATTCTTGCAAGCTTGCCTGCACAGCTCTTCACCCGTTTTTAAACAACCTGCACGCAATTACATGGAATAACTTACATTTGACTTCGGCGTGTTTGTTCGGTTACCCTTATAGTACTGGTGTTGGGGCGAGGAAAGTTAAATTTCCCTCGCCCTATGCATATCAACCAGCAGCATTACCTATAAGGAGGTCCTAAATGAAGAAGAAATTTCAGAAGATGGCGGCCTTGATGATGGGAATGGTCGTAATGCTGGCCGTTCTGGCCATAACACCCGGCGCCGAGGCGGCAACGTCGACTTCGAGCGCGGGCATTGTAAACGTCAGCTCTGGCTCGCTAAACGTACGGTCGGCCGCGAGCACCAGCTCCGCGATTCTGACACGGCTGCCGAAGGGCGCTTATGTGACCCTGATTTCGGCATCGGGCAGCTTCTGGAGGGTGGAATACGCCTCCGGGAAATACGGTTACGTTTCCGCGACCTACATAAAAAAGGTATCGGGAACAACCACGGCCACAGTCAGCCTGTCTTCAGGGTATTTAAACGTCCGGACGGGAGCGGGCACATCCTACGCTGCAAAGGGGCGGCTTACAAACGGCAAGGTCGTCGTCGTGCTTTCGTCGTCCAACGGCTGGAGCAGAATCCTTTATGTCGGAACGCAGCTGGGCTTCGTAAGCTCGGCTTATTTGAAAACGGCCGGTTCGAGCATGACTTGGCCTGTGCCCGCAAGCGCAACGCTCGTCCAGAACTTTGTCAGCGGCTCGCATCTGGGCATTGACATCTCGCCCTCCACACAGGGCGTCGCGGGCGACAGGATCGTGGCCGCGGCGCCGGGCACGGTGGTCTATTCCGGCAGCCTCAGCGGCTACGGCTATGTCGTTTACATCAATTCTTACGTAAACGGGCAGTATATCCAGACGAGGTACGCGCATCTAAAGAGCGCGCCGTCGGTTTCCGCCGGAAGCACGGTCAGCGCCGGGCAGACCATAGGGTACATGGGGAAATCGGGAAACGCGACCGGCATCCATCTGCACTTCGAGGTGCGGATCAGACACTCAAGCGGGACATGCGTCCCTAATTCCGAAAGCACCCCGGTAAACCCGCTCGGCTACGTTTCCCGCTAACAAACTAGTCTGAATTCCGAAAGCAGGGCTTTTTAAGCCCTGCTTTCAAGCTGTAGATAAAGTAAGTGTTACGTCTTTTTTGAAAAAATGTGTTGCGTAGACGTGACCATTTTTTCAAAAAACCGAATCAATTTGTTTTTTTGGTAATTTATTTACCGAAAAAACACCTCGACCCGCGCGATTCGCGCGCGAAACCGGGGGTATTTCGGCCAGAAATCTTCGATTTCGGGCCGAATATCCAGGGGGTATCGGATACCCCCTGGAAGAGTATCCGGCGGTTTTTCTTTCTTTGAAACGAGATACTATGAATTGTTCCCGGTTCGTATTATAATATGTAAAAAGTATATCCGAATCCTATGACGGCAGGTGAATCCTATGTTTTTCTTTGTTTCGGGAATCAACACAAAATCAAAGGACCTAGGCAGCGTGCCAAACGTCGTTTGCCCGGGCTGCGGCGCGTATTCAAGCATGCACGTATCCGTTTTGTACGAGACGCTTCATCTGTTCTTTATCCCGACCTTCAAATGGAACCGGCGCTATCTCGTGACCATGCCCTGCTGCTCGTCGGTTTTCGAGCTTGACCGCGAGGAAGGGGCGGCGTTTGAAAGGGGCGAAAAGAAGACGATCGATCCCTCGCGCCTTCATAAAGTCTCCGGGTCTTCCGGTTTTACGGGTTTTTGCCCGCGCTGCGGCGCCGAGCTCCCTTTTGGCGCGAATTTCTGTTCGAGGTGCGGGGCCTCCGTACGTTAAGGACGCATAAAAATTATAAAAGTCGGAGGATGAAATATGGAAAAGGCAGTCATGGCGGAGATGATCTCCTACTTCGGCGCGGACGTGCGACGCATAAACCACGCGCTCAAGGTGCACGCATTCGCGTCCCTGCTCGGCGCGCAGGAGGGACTTTCTTCGGGCGAGCTCTATACGCTTTCGCTTGCCGCCTTGCTCCACGATATCGGCATCAGGGAAGCGGAGCGGAAATACCACTCAAGCGCCGGCAAATACCAGGAAATCGAAGGGCCTCCGGTCGCGCGGGAGATTCTATTAAAGTGCGGCGTGCCGGAGCGGGAGCATGCGCGCATCCTGCATCTGATCGGAAACCACCACAGTTATGCTAAGATCGACGGGAAGGATTTTCAGCTGCTTGTGGAAGCGGATTTTTTGGTCAACATCTATGAGGATCAAATGGAGCCTGCCGCCACAAAAAGCGCCGTCGCAAAATATTTCAAAACGGACAGCGGGCGTAGGCTCGCATTCTCCATGTATCCCTGCGCCGGAGGTTAACTTTCCCATAAATTCATGCAGAGCTCCGGGATTTCCCGGAGCTTTTTGAAATATCGGCTTTACCCGGCGCATATAATTTCATTGCGGCCGCCAAGGGGATAAATTCACAATAGTCCGACTGCCAAAAGTTCCGGAAAGGGAGATATATATGCCGAATGAGGCCGACAGAAGAATAGACATCATGAGAATTGTCGCCTCCCTTTTCTGGATCGGCGGCGCAATCCTCACGCTGATCGTCGCCATCGAGGTATACCAGCAAAATGAGATTGCCCGGCAAAGCACGGAAAATCCCATTCCATAAGTTTTATATTTTAATAAAAGGAGTCGTTTGTAAAGACGGCTCCTTTTATTTATGTTGCTTATTTCAACACGATTTTTTCGGGAAACGGAATGTTTCGCGAAACATTCCACATCCTGTCGATGTATACGGTGGTATATGCCTGCTCGATATAGTGATAGAGATACGCCCCTTTGTTCGTAAGGTGAAATTCCCCCTCTTCCCTTTTCAAAAGGCCGAGCACCCTGCAAAGCCAAAGCTCGAGGCCGAATAATTTTGAAAGCAGGACGCCGAAGGAAGCTTTAAATTTATCCGGGCTGATCCGCATGGAATAGGCGCTCCAGAACAGATCGTAAACCGCCCGCTGTCTTAAGGAAAAGTTCAGTGTCAGGGAGGTCGGCAGGCTGTTGTTTTCAACCCTGTCGATATAGCCCTCAATGGAAAAGGTATTGATCTTAAACTGCTCTTTAAGCAAAGTGGCCGCGGACACGCCGAACCCGAGGAAATTGTCCCTTGTGACGGACGAATATTTTCCGGTGTTTTTTTCGGCAAAGGTCCAGACGGAGGTCCTCTCGCGGCCCGTTTTTTCGCAGTAGGCCGCGATTGCCCCGAGCATTTTTTTCTTTACCCCCTCCGGCAGCGGCTTATACCGGTTGTCGGCAAAGGTAAAATCGATGAACGGGTAGGTCGAAACCTGCGTCGCCCCGCTTGAAAAAGCCTTTTCGATATCCGCAAGCAGGCTTTGCTCCGTCTGGCCGGGGAGCGCAAAAATCAGATCGACATCGACGACGTCAAAACCGGCGGTTCGAATAAGCCGGAAGGCTTCGGCAAAATCGCGGTCGTTCCTGCCGATCGCGGACAGGCAGTCGGGATCAAAGGACTGGACACCGACGCTGACCATCGTCACGCCGGCCTCCTTGAGCTTATCAAGCGTCCGCTCATCGATGTCGTCGGGGTGCAGCTCCACCCCGATCCCTCCGCGGATGCGAAAATATTTTTTAAGCCGGCGGATGATGAGCGCAAGATCATCGGCCATCAGCGCCGGGGTTCCCCCTCCGAAATAGAGGCTCGTGACCTCCTTCGGCTTCTCGATCGTTTCCCCGACCAACTCGATTTCCCTGATCAGCGCGTCTTTATATTTTCGCGCGGTTTCCCCGTCGTAAGCTACCTTGCAGTACGGGCAAAAGGAGCAAAGGCTCCTGCAAAACGGGATATGCACATAAAGCCCCAGCTTCTCGAGGTCTTCAAAGGCAAGCCGATTTGAATATGAACTTGTAAAATGAAACGGCTGAAACGATCTTGTCAGCCATATTCTCATGAACGATGTCAGTCGCATTGCTTCTCCTATATGTATCTCAAATAAGTGGTCAGCATATCGAAAATCACTTTCAGGTTGCCCTGAAATACAAGGGCGTACTCCGCCGCAAAAAAATAGCCGCACTGGGCGCACAGCCCGTCGACGTCAATGCATCTGCCGCAAACGGACTGTTTTCCGTTTTCCATGACGACGCATTGGCGGCAGGGCGTGGGGAAGCGGTTTTGTACAATATATGGAAATGCGCTTTTTAAGTTGAACACCGGAAAACCCCGCCGCATCAAAGCAGCGATCTGATCACAGCATTCCTGTTTTTCCGGAACCGTCAGCGAAAGCTGCTCCGTGCCCGGATACGGGGTATGAAAATTGAAGGACACCGCCCTGACATTGGGCTCGTCTCGGGCTACCGTACAGACCTCGGCAATATCCGTTTTGTTGAGCCTGTTGACCGCCATGTAAAGACAGATGTTGGAGGACGCGGCGCCGCGGATATTTTCAAGAATCCGGTCGTATGTATCGCCTCTGATCAGGTTGTGCTTTTCTCTTCCGCCGTCCAGACTTAAAAGAACGAGGTCGGCCTCCGGCAGATCCAGGGGGAAGGTGCCGTTGGTCACCACGTTGACGATCAGAAAGCCCATTTCCTTCGCTTGCGTCACCAGATCTCTCAGTGTCTTGCCCTCGCTCTCCCACAGAAACGTTTCGCCGCCGCAGAAGAACAAGATCCGGATCCCCTCGTTGTACAAAAGCCGCATCTCGTGTTTTATCTGGGAATAAGGGTAAATCACCGATGTGATGTTATTGACCGCGCAATGCCTGCACGAAAGGTTGCACCGATCGGTCAGAATAATTGTTCCAAGGATCGGTTTTTTCCATTTAAACAGGATCGTGCCGATCCCGAACGCGGAAAATTTCAAGAACGGTTTTAATTTCATATTTTCGTATCCCCTGTTTCGGGTCGCCTCCTGATCATGTCGGTTAATTTTTTGCACGTTCCCTTTAAGGATAGTATAAATTTCTGCTTTCCGCAATTCCAAAATCTGAAAGCGCGATAAAAGCCAGAAGCCCGAAAACCGCCGGCATGCAAAAATAAAAAAACTGCCGACGGTAATCGGCAGCTTTCAAAGAGGCGCCACCCAAATTTGAACTGGGGAGTGAGGACTTTTAAGGCCCTTGCCTTACCTCTTGGCCATGGCGCTAAATGGAGATAAACGCGTCCGAATCCCTTCCGTTTCTCTTTCCTCCAAGACATATAAACCCGTTGCCTCAGACCTGATATGCCTATTTCGACAAGTCGAGCGGGGAAATCCGGGGCAAAGCGGAGGAATGTGCCTTGCGGCGGTATTCGGAGGGGGTTATGCTGAGATGCGCCTTAAAGCAGCGGCGCAAGCCCTGCGCGTTGCGGAAACCGGCCCGCTCTCCCACCAGTTCAAGGGAATCGTCTGTGTAGCGGAGCATGTTTTCCGCTTGTCCCAGGCGATATTGAATCAGGAGCTCGAAAAAACTGATGCAGAAGTAATCCGAGATAATGCGCTGCACATGGCGCGGAGAATAGTTTAAGGCGCGTGCGACCGACTTGATGGTAAGATCCTGCGCACAGTTTCGCCACATGTAATCGGCAATTCTCACCGCTTTGTTTAAGATCCCTTCGCTTTGGATCAGCTCTTCAAAATCGGAACGCTTATTGATTTTGGAGAAGGACTGTATCGCGGAGATAAAAAAGTTTGCGACATAATTTCGGATCTTGACGAGCCCGCCCATACGCCCGTTTGCGAGCTCCCTGCAAAGCATGTCTACTTCATTGCGGCAGCCGCAGAAATCCTGGGTATGCAGGCAGGAGTGCGAGAGCATGTTTTTTAATAAAACTTCTTCATCCTCTATGTATTCCTGTTTTACCCCCTCCAGATCGGAACGGCATTCCAGCTTGAAGGAGAGGACAAAAAAGGAACAGTGTGCCAATGGATTAAAAACACAGTGATGGATGGCCGAAGGTCCCACATACAGCAAATTCCCTTCCGTAAGCACACGTTCCATGCCGTTTACATTAATCACGGCGGTTCCCTGCAGGCCGCAGTAAATCTCCCCAAAATGATGGGCATGAGGCACCTCGAAATCGGCATTATCGCAGCAATTGATGTCGCTTACCGCCAAATACGCCGACAACAGAGGCAGTTTGTAGCTGAATCCCCGTAACCTATGTATCATCTCGTACATGATACGCAGACTCCCTTCTCTAGCCTTGAACCCGGCTCAATCCTGCTCCAAGCGACATTATACTATAACGGCGCAACATCTTCCAGATATTTGCTGGATATTTATGGATTAAATCGAACAGCAAATCAATATGCAATATAGAATTTTTACAAAATTAATTTAAATTATGCCATCTAATTCATGAATAATGTCCTAATGAATACTGGTCGGCCGAGTATCCGTTTGTTATCATAGGAAAGCAGTATCCGGTCAATCCAATAAAACGCAGTGAACCCGATTTTCTGTTTAAAATCCGTGCCGCATGAGTCTGAATGCGGCGTTTTTCTATTGAGCATGAGGCGTGCGCACGGCCTGGGTAAGCGTATCAAATCAAGAGGAGGTAGTTTTATGGCAACAATGAATGCGATCTGGTGGACCGGTCCGAACAAAATCGAGCTTTTGCGGGACGTACCGGTCCCGGAAGTAAAGCCGGGCACCGTAAAGGTGAAAATCGCCTACTCGGCGCTCTGTGCCACCGATATGCACATGGTGTCCATGGGGGTGATGAACGCCGTGATGCGGGAAGGCGGCCAGGGCTTGGGACATGAGGCTTCCGGCGAGATTGTGGAAATGGGCGAAGGCGCGGAAAAAAGCGGTCTGAAGGTCGGGGACAAGGTGGTGCTGTTTCCCGGTTCTCCCTGCGGGCAGTGCGACAACTGCAAAAGCGGCATTCCGCAGTACTGTATGAACGCGGTCGTCAGGCCTACCTTTGCGCAGTATGCGGTCGTACCCTCGACCGGCGCTTTTAAGCTTCCCGACAACGCCGACCTGCGCGCTTACGCGCTTGTGGAACCGTCGGTATGCACGATTCGCGCCATGGACCTGTCGCCCATCCGTCACGGGCAGACCGTAATGGTATCCGGCGTGGGCGGTATCGGCTCCATTTTGCTCGACATGGTCATTCACTCGGGGGCGGCAAAGATTACCGTCTCCGACCCGGTTGCCCAAAAGAGGGAAAACGCTTTGGCAATGGGCGCTCAGTTCGCCGTTGACCCGATAAACGAGGATCTGGTGAAACGGGGCAAAGAGATCACCGGAGGCAAGGGCTTCGACCATATTTTTGAAGTATCCGGCGTCAGATCCGCCGCGCCCCCCTGTTTGAAGCTGATGGCCAAATGCGGCACCGTTACATATTTTGCGGTGTTTCCGCCCGACTACGAGATGCCTCTGAACCTCCACGAGCTTTATATGAAGGAGGGGCGCATCCAGACCGTCTTTACAAATCCGGATATCGTCCCCCGCGCAATCAACCTTATGCCGCGCCTGCAGACAGACAAAATCATCGGGAAAATCTACGATCTGACCGACGGCATGGATGCCATCGAGATGTTCCATAAATCCATCTACCCGAAAATACTCTTGAAATGCAATTAGCCGATGTGCTTTGGCGAAACCACAAATGAAAATTCGGCGCGCCGCTTGGCCGTATGAAAGCGGCAGCCGCAGAACATGCCGTATCAAGCCTTACGTCCATAAGGCTGTCAATTGATGTGTGCTGCGGCGCATGGAGCCTGTTATGAAATCCATTCGTTACATGAAACCCGGACTTAAGCTGCTGGATTTGCCCGAGCCGCAGATCACCGGGGAGGATATGGTCAAAATCCGCATTGCCTATTCCGGCATCTGCGGAACCGACGCACACTTTGCCAAGGGCGATTTCGACAATATGATTTCTGACGAACAGCTCCCCTTTGAGCTGGGGCATGAGGCGTCCGGCGTGGTGGTGGAGCTCGGGCGCAGCGCAACCCAAAAGGGTCTCAAGGTCGGAGACAAGGTATCCTATTATTTTAACTATTACTGCAACAACTGCTATTACTGCCGCAACGGTCAGGAGCACATGTGCGCAAACAAAAAGGGATATGCCAGCGCCATGAGCGAATACATCGTCGTCCACGAGCAGCAGGTATACAAGCTGCCCGACGACATGGACCTGCGCCGCGCCGCGCTGACGGAACCTGTCTCGGTGGCGCTGCACGGCTTTGACCTGTGCCGCGTCATTCCCGGCAAGCGCGTCGCCGTTTCCGGCGGCGGCGGTATCGGCCTTTTGCATATGCAGCTTGCAAGGCTCGCCGGCGCGACTCACATCACCGTCATCGAGCCGGTCAAAGAAAAAAGGGAGCTTGCGTTAAAGCTCGGCGCGGATCACGTGATCGACCCCTTCAATGAGGACGTCAAAGCCAAAGCGCTGGAGTTTACGGGCGGGCTGCTCTACGACGCCGTGCTGGAAGCGTCCGGCGCTCCGGGCGCGTGCAGGCCCGCCTACGACATCGTGGCAAACTGCGGCGTCATTGAATTTTTCGCATTGTACCACAACGACTTTGATTTCCCGTTAAACCTGATGAATGCCTTTTGGCGGGAACTCACGGTCATCGGCGGGGTCATGCAGTCGCCGTATGTATTCCCGCGTACGGTGGCGCTTCTGCCGAAGCTTGAGCTTGAGCCCTATACCAGAGCCATCTTCGAACCGGAGGAATTCGAAATCGCCTTTCAAACCCAATACAGCGCCAAGTATCCCAAGGTCATGTTCCATTTCAGCGATTAAACCGTAAAATCTGCAATTCTTTGACTAGGGGGAAAAACGGATGCAAACCAAAAACTCGGTTGCACAGCTTGAGGATCTTGCCTACGAGCTGCGCCAAAAGCTGCTGAACCTATGCGGCGTTTATGAGGGCGCGGTACATATCGGCGGGGATTTGTCGGCGGCGGACATCTTTACCGTGCTGTACCACTACGCGCTGAACGTAGACCCCAAAGACATCAAGATGCCCGCAAGGGACCGCTTTGTCCTGAGCAAGGGCCATGCCGCAGTCTGTATGTATATCTGCATGGCATTGCGGGGCTTCTTCGATTACGACGAGATCGTCCGCACATACGGCCGGCTGGACAGCGCTTACGGCATGCACCCCTGCAAGGTACAGCTCCCCGGTGTCGAGTGCTCATCGGGCTCCTTGGGGCACGGCCTGTCCATGGCCGTCGGAATGGCGCTGTCGGCAAGGCAAAAAAAGCAGAGCCACAGGGTCTTTTGCTTATTGGGCGACGGCGAAACCTGCGAGGGCTCGGTCTGGGAAGCGGCGCTCAGCGCAAGCAGCTATAAGCTGGGAAACCTGATTGCCCTTGTCGACCGCAACTGCCAGATGATGACCAGCTACACGGAGGATGTCGTCACGCTGGAGCCCTATTCGGACAAATGGATAAGCTTCGGCTGGAATGTCATAGAGTGCGACGGGCACGACATGTCGCAGCTGGTCGCGGCGGTCGACAGCATCCCGCCCGCTGATTCCCAAAAGCCCACCGTGCTGATCTGCCGTACCATAAAGGGCAAGGGCGTGTCCTTTATGGAAAGGAATATTTTCTGGCACGCCGGCTCCCTGAGCGAGGCGGATATGAAAAAGGCGCTTCAGGAAATCGCGCAGAAAAGGGGGAGTCGGTAATGGGTGAAACCTTTAATTTCAGTTTTCTCATCTCCGGCAGAAGCGTTATCGGGGACACGCTGCAGGAGATTGGCCAGGTCGACCAAAGGCTGTGGGTGCTGACGCCGGATATCGGCGGCGCGTTGTCGGATTTCAAGGTAAAATGCAGGGATCGTTTCATCGACGTCGGCATTTCGGAGCAGAACGTGGTAGGCATTGCCGCGGGACTTGCGCTCGAGGGCAATATTCCGGTGATCATGGGCATGCTTCCCTTTATGAGCATGCGCGCCTGCGAGCAGGTCCGCACCGACGTCTGTTACCAGAACCTTCCGGTGCGCATCATCGGCACGGGCGGCGGGCTGACCTCCGGGGGCGGTTCGACTCACAACGCCATGGAGGATATCTCCATTCTGCGCTCCATGGTCAATATGACCGTAATCTCCGTCGGCGACCCCAACATGATCCGCGACATCCTCCACACCGGCATGACCTATCCCGGGCCGATGTACATCCGCCTGGCGCAGGGCAAAAAGGACAGGGTTCTCTATGAGCCGGGCAGCGTCAGGTACGAAATCGGCAAAGGCATCGTCGCACGCGAGGGCACGGACGTCACCCTGTTCGCCCATGGCGAAATGGTGGGCCAGGCGCTGGACGCCGCCGGAATCCTGGCGGACGAGGGCGTTTCGGTCCGTGTCGTCGATATGTTCACGATCAAGCCGCTGGATGAGGAGCTGGTACTGCGCTGCGTGGAGGAAACCGGCCGTGTCGTCGTACTCGAGGATCACCTGATGACGGGCGGGCTTGCAAGCGCCGTTTCCGACGTGCTGATCGACAGGGGTGTGTATCCCCGGGCCTTTAAGCGGCTCGGCATTCCACAGGTATACGCCGGCTTTGGCAGCGGAGAGGAGCTTCGGGCGAAATATGGTTACGATACCAATGCAACCGTTAACGCGATTAAAGAAATGGTGGATCAATTGATGATTGAATAATTTCTGTAGGAGGGTGTGCTATGTCAAATTGTTCCAGTGATCCCCAAAGACCACATCTCGGCATAGGACGGCGCGTGGGCTACGCAATGGGTGATTTCGGCTGCAATTTCAGCTGGTCCCTGATCTCAAGCTACCTGATGTTCTTTATGACCGACGTAGCAAGGATCAACGCGGCGACCGTAGGCACCATGATGTTGATTTCCAAGGCGTGGGACGCCGTAAACGATCCCGTCATCGGAACCCTGGCCGACAGGACCAACTCCAGATGGGGCCGCTACCGCCCATGGATTTTGTTCTCCTGCATGCCGATGCTGATTCTCAATGTTTTGTGCTTTACCACTTTCCCGTCCTGGAGCGAAAGCGCGCGTACCATTTGGGCCCTTGCCACCTATTTTGTACTGGTACTCTTGTACACCATGGTCAATATACCCTACAGCGCCATGCCCGCGGCACTTACACTCAAGGACGAGGACCGCTCCGGCCTGGCAAGCGCGCGCATGACCGGCGCGTTTCTCGCGATGACCATTCTCTCCTTCCTGACGATCCGCGTCGTCAACTGGACCGGACAGGGAGATGCGGCCAGGGGCTATCAGACCGCGGCCATCATCTTTTCGCTGGTCGCGCTTCCCTGTTTTATCCTCTGCTTTTTGTCCACCAGGGAAGTTGTGCAGGTGGAGTACAAAAAAACCGAGTACAGAAAAATGTTCAAGGCGTTAAAGGGAAATACGCCGGTTTGGCTGATTCTCGGGGCGTTTGTTTCCTGGGGCTTTATGCAGGGCGGCGCCTCCCTCAGAATGTACTATTTTTCCTACAATGCGGGCAATTCGCTGATGTTTGCAAACGTGATGACCATTCAGTCCATCACCGGCATGGTGGGCACGCTGTCCCTGACATGGCTGATCAAGCGGTTCAGCAATAAAGGGAAAATCTGCATGTGGGCATTCATTATAGGGGCCGCCGCCAACTTCATATGCTTTTTCCTTCCCATCACCACACAAGCCGGCGTCATGCTTTACTACATGATCACCGTATTTAACGGATATTCCGCGGGGCTCGTTTTGGCATCCCTGTTTGGAATGACTCCCGATACCACCGAATACACCGCCTATTATTACGGAGTCCACGCGGCCGGCTTCATTTCCGCTTTCATCAATTTCGCCTTCAAGCTGGGCACGGCGTTCTGCACGGCGGCGGCCGGCTGGGTGATGGCGGGCCTCGGCTATGTTCCAAACGTGGCGCAGACCCCCACCGTGCTGGCAGCCATCAATTTTTCGGTACATATTTTTGTCGGGCTTACCATGGTTGCGGCCGCGATCTGCATGTACAACTACAAACTGGATAAGAAAGTCCATGCCGATCTGTGCGAGAAGCTGGAACGCGGCGAATTGGCGCCGGGCGTTGTGGCTGAAATCGGGGGAAAATAAAGAATTCGCATCGACAAAATGGAATATGCCGACGGCTCAAAAAAGCGAAGGGTGTGTCGCAAAATGCATATCCATACATTTTGCGACACCCCTTCCGTGCTACGCACGCCGCTGCGGCGGATGTTTAAACGCAAAAGAGGGCCTCGCCAGCCCCCTTTCACACTATCCCCCGCGCCCTGCGGGCCCCGGCCACAGCAAATTTTTATATTTATGCATTTTGCGACAGCGCCTTCGCTGTATGAACGGACAGGAGGTTCTTAAGATGAAAATAAAAGCGGCGGTCATATGGGAGGCGGGCGGGCCTTTCAGTATCGAAGAGGTGGATCTCGCGGCGCCCAAGGCGGACGAGGTGCTTGTAAGAAACGTGGCGTCCGGCATCTGCCACACGGACGAGGTTGCCCGAGCGCAGCAGATCCCGGTGCCGCTGCCCGCCGTTTTGGGCCACGAGGGCTGCGGGATCGTCGAGGAGGCGGGCGGCAATGTGACGGAATTTAAGCGCGGGGATCACGTGCTGTTTTCCTACGGCTACTGCGGGAGCTGCAATAGCTGCCTGGCCGCCCGGCACAGCATGTGCGATCGCATCAACGATATCAACTTTCAGGGTGTCATGGCAGACGGCACTTCACGCCTGTCGAAGGACGGAAAAAAGCTGTCCTGCTTTTTTGGCCAGTCCTCCTTTGCAACCCATTCCGTGATCAACAGACTGAGCGTGGTCAAGGTGGGCGACGATATCGACCTTGCCGTGACGGCTCCGCTCGGATGCGGGATACAGACCGGCGCGGGCACCGTGTTAAACCGGCTGCGCCCGGAATTCGGCTCCTCGCTCGCCGTGTTCGGCTGCGGATCGGTGGGGATGAGCGCGATCATGGCGGCTAAAATAGCGGGCTGTGAGAAGATCATTGCCGTAGGCGGCAACATAAAAAGCCTTGGGCTCGCGCTGGAGCTTGGCGCTACCCATGCGATAAACCGCAGGCAATGCGGGGACATCATTTCAAGGCTTAAGGAGATCACAGGCGGCGGGCTTCAGTATGCCATTGACACAAGCGGCGTATCGGACATCATCCGCACAGCGCTTAAAAGCCTGCACACAGGCGGCACGGCGGCGGTGGTGGGCGCGTCCGGGGAAATCAAGCTTCATATCCCTTCGGAAATCATGAACAAAAGCCTCATCGGCGTTGTCGAAGGGGACGCCGTCTCCAAGCTGTTTATTCCAAAGCTTCTTAAATATTACAAAACAGGGCGCTTCCCTTTTGACAGGCTCATCACTTATTTTGATTTTTCCGAAATCAACCGCGCGGCAAGCCAGTCGTTAAGCGGCGAGGTCATAAAGGCCGTCCTGAGGTTCTGAGATAGCGCCTGTTACAAAAAGATACAAGACAGGATCGGAAGAAAGGCATGGGTATCGTAAATGTTGGAGCAAGAGCAATCAAAAGCCATCGCATATCGTCCTCAATATACCTTGCTTGCGCTGTTTGCCGGCGTTAATTTTGTCCGGGTGAATCTCTGGATCGCCCCCGCCCCTTTGATGGCGGTGATCATGGGGGATTTGTCCATAACTTATGGGCAAAGCGGTATGCTGCTCACAACGGTGACCTTGTTTATGGGAGTCTTTTTGCTGGTCGGCAGCGCGGTGATCGACAAACTGGGCAATACGGCCGCGCTGAAAATTTCCATGGTCTGCCTGGTTTTGGACGGCGCTATCGTCTACCTGACGAAAAGCTACGCAATGATGCTCTTGGGCTGCGTCATGAACGGAATTGCCCACGGGCTCAGCGGCGGGGCAATCGCGTCTTTGGTCCTGGAGCGGTATGAGCCGCGCCGGCACGGTGTCGTCAACAGCATCAATACGGCGGTAAACGGGGTATCGACCGCGGCGGTATACATCATTACCGTGCCGCTTTATCGTCTGCTGAACTCCTGGCGGACGGTGATGCTGCTTTGGTCGTTTGCGGCCGTCCTGCTGTTTTTATGGTTCCAGCTTTACGACAGACGAAACCGGAGGCCGCTGAAACTCACACCCGCGCCGGAAGCGGATTTGAAAAAAGAGAAATCGAGCCTTCAAAAGGCCGCCCGGATCAGGGAGGTATGGTTCTTTACGGTTGCGATGGTCGGCGCGTTCTTTGTATATAACGCTCTTGTCGCCTATCTGCCTTCCTATCTGACGTCCATCCAGGGCTTTTCGGCGGAACTCGCGGGCATTGCCACCGGCCTTATGTCCGTGGGCGGAATTCTGGGCGGCCTGTCCTGCGGCGCCATCTCGGTAAGGATCACGAGAAAAAATCTGATGATCGCCTGGATCTTTCTGTTCACCGCGCTTGCCGACGCCGGCATGGTGCTGTTTTCGAACAGAATTCTGATCTGCATTTGCATCTTTGTCGCGGGCATTGGCTTCAGCGGCTGGCTGCCCGTATCCCTGACCGCGATCATGCAGCTTAAGGGGATGACGCCGCGGCTGATCGGCGGCGCAAATGCCATCTATCTCAGCATCGGAAGCCTGGCCACGTTTGTTGTCCCGCCCCTGTTCCAGGGGCTGCAAAGTCTGTGGGGCATGCAGACGGCGCTTTTGCTGTTCGGACTGAGCATGATCCCGTCTCTTTTAAGCATGCTGCTGTTCCCAAAGGATCCCTGAAAAAATCCGGGCGCGGGGGGTTCCGCCGCCTTACCATTAAAAAAAACGGGACGGTTTATCTGTTTTTCAGACAGATAAACCGTCCCATTGCTTTCGGATTTAATTTTTATCGCGTACCAGTTCTCCCTTGCCTGTGAACACTTCGACCATAAGCAGCGTGCCCAGCTTGAAGCCGATGGAGAATTTTTCGATGGCAGTCAGACTGTCCAGTTCCATCTGCGCGCCCGTAAACGCCGTAAACATGGATTTTTCGGGCTCATTCAGCAGTTTAAGAAGCTTGTCCTCATTTTCGATGATCCTGTCCATCACCTTTCCATAATCGGAATCGTGTTCAAAAAATGAGGTGTTCGGGTCAATGTTGCCCATGTACAATTCTTCCAAAACGGATTTCATACGTTTTATCAATCCTTCCTGTCAGTTTTCACAACTCCTTGAAAGGATGGGCGGCGTATGGTAAAATATTTACGCAGCTTGCCTTTTAGGCGGTTGTGTTGGGGAAGTGGCGTGTTTCTTGATTGGAGGGCGCCGCTTCCTTCATCTTTTCAGGTCGTCCTTTAACTTCTTGATCCCGCGCCGTACAGCTTCCATAGCTGTTACTTTTTCTTGATCCGTATAAGCATCCAATATCTCTTTACTTTCTGTGTCTATTCGGACATTAACACGAAAAGGCTTGGGATTGTCGGTAGGACGACCCATTTTTTTGTTCGTCAATTATTCACCTCCTACTTATGAACACCATAACTATATATTATTGGTGTTCATAAGTCAAGAGAAAAGAGCCGCCTTCGGAAGAAAATCAGAAGGCGGCTGAACACATATCTGCGGGATAAAAAGCAGGATCGAATAAAGCAGCGCCGGACAGCCGGCGGTTTTACTTGCGGAAAAACAAAAAAACTGCCGAAGGCTCGACAGTTTTCATTGGAGGCGCCACCCAGATTTGAACTGGGGAGTGAGGGTTTTGCAGACCCTTGCCTTACCTCTTGGCCATGGCGCCTAATGGAGATAAACGCGCCCGAATCGCTTCGGACGCGAATAAAACGCAGCTTTTATGCCGCTGGAGCGGATTACGAGGCTCGAACTCGCTACCTCCANNGCTCTACCAACTGAGCTACAGAGGCCTGCCGAAATCGAAGCCATGCACAAAGCCTGAAATCATGGGGACAAGCAATACCTTATCATTAGTTTCCCTTGATCCGACGGTATTTACGCTCCCTGTTTTTCACAGCTCTTTCTGTGCCGGAACTTAATATACCATATTTACTCTTTCTGTGTCAAGTTTTTTGAAGAAATAAAAAGGGGGACATTTGCCTCAAAATGAGTCAACTGCTTATACGCCACGTCCGTGTCCTTTCATCCGTCGGTCGTAAATTTAAGGCCGGTCGGGAATTTTGTTTTTCCGAAACGCGTTTATAAACGCTCTGAGCACCGGCGACAGAAGCGAAAACAAAGAGATCGCGATAAAGACCGCCGAGACGGGACGCTCAAAAAATACCGAGAGCCTCCCGTAGAACATGCCGAGTCCCAGCCGAAGCTGCGTCTCGAACATACTCCCCAGGATGATCGCCAGCACCATGGGAGACGCCGGCATTCTGATTTTTTCCATGATATATCCCAAAAGCCCGAAAGCAAACATCACCCAGACATCAAAAAAATTGTTATTGATGCAGTAGGAGCCGATGACGCAAAGCACCATGACGATCGGGGTCAGCATATAGCGCTTGATGGCGATCACTTTTATAAAAAATCTCACGCACAAAAGCCCGAGAAGCATCATGACGATATTCGACAAAAACATCGCCCCGAAGATCGTGTACACGACGTCCGTGTGACTGCGGAAAAATACGGCGCCCGCCTGCATTCCGTGAAGCATGAGCGCGCCCAGCATGACCGCAGTCGCCGCGTCGCCGGGAATTCCGAGCGTCAGCATCGGTATCAGCGCGCCGCCGGTTACCGCATTGTTCGCCGTTTCCGACGCCGCGACGCCCTCCGGTATGCCGGTCCCGAATTTTTCCTTTCGCTTTGATACGCGTCTTGCCTCGTTATACGCCACATAGGACGCAATATCCCCGCCTGTTCCGGGAATGATGCCGATGCCGGTGCCGATCAGGGAGGATTCGATCATCGTGGGGATGATGCGCCTTACGTCCGACCACTCGGGGAAACCGAATTGGACCTTTTTTTGGACGGTCTGCCGCTCGAATATGTTCTCTACGCCGATATATGCCTGCGACATCGCGAGCAGCCCGACCATGGCGGGCACCAGTGAAAATCCGCTGTAAAGCTGCGGGAGCCCGAGGGTAAATCTCATCTGGCCGTTTACGGCGTCAACCCCGACAAGTGAGAGCAGCATGCCGAAAAGGCCGGCCATAACGCCCTTTAAGAGGCTCTTTCCCGATATGGACGTGATGATGCTCAGGCCGAACAGCGCGAGCGCGGCCTTTTCCACCGGCGTAAACGAAAGGGAAAACTCGGCGAGGACAGGGGAAAAGAGCACCAGCACCGTCGCACTCACGAGGCCGCCGAAGGTCGAGGATATCGTTGAGATGCCGATCGCCCTCCCCGCTTCCCCGCGCTTTGTGAATTCATATCCGTCGAGCACCGTCGCGCCGGACGCGGGTGTCCCCGGCGTGCGCAGAAGGATCGCCGTAATGGAGCCGCCGTAAATGGCGCCCACATAGAGGCCGCACAGCACGATAAACGCGTTAATGGAGCTCATCGGATACGTGATCGGCAGCAGGAGCGCAATCCCCATCGCGGCGCTCAAGCCTGGCAATACGCCGATGATGATTCCCGCGACGACGCCCAGAATGCACATAAACAGTCCAACGGGATTAAACAAATTTTGAAAAACCGTTTCCAGCATAAGAAAATCTCTCCCAATCACGGTGATAAAAAAGCTGTTTGGTGCGCTCAGAAAAGGGTGCCCGTCGGCAGATACACTCTGAGCAGCCTGTAAAACAGCAGATATATGACGACCGGAATGCCTATTGACACAAGCCCCTTTTTCACAAGGCTTCTTCTGTCCCTGTCCCTGTCGTACAGCATCATGGTGCAGATCAGAAACAGGCCCGTGGAAACATAAAACCCCAGCGTCCTGATCACCAGGATATAGCACAGGAAAACCCCCATTGAGACCGGGACGAGGATATTGCCCTTTGTAAACACTCTGAGCGTTTCCTCGCTGATTTTTTTGCTGAAGACCGATGTCAGAATCAGGATTATAGAGAGGACAAACAGCAAAACGGATAAAACATACGGAACAACCCTTCCCGAAATCACCTCGATCTGCACGCCGCTTTGCACATGAAAGGTTGCGACAAAAAAGAACAACGCGACCGCCGCAAACAGGCAGGAAACGATGATATTCCATTTTTTCATATTTATGACCATTCCTTTCGCTGGGCTCAAGACATAAAACGACCACAAAAAGCAATTTTCCTCCCGCCTGCCGGACGAAAGGTTCCGGCAGGCGGGATTTCGGGAAAAGGAACGCGCGGCCATCATTTTTGCCCGGCGCCGACCGTTTCAATCAGCTTTGCAAAATGGACATCCCATTCGTCTATCGCCTTCTGAAACTCATCCGGGCCGAGCACCAGCATGGGGTAATTCATCTCATCCATATACCCGATAAACTCCGGATCGGACGCGCATTCATCGAACACCTGATACAGCGTCTGCACGACCTCGTCGGGGCAGCCCTTCGGCAGCGAAAGCCCGCGCCAGGTGAAGCTCTGGACACCGGGGTATCCCGCTTCTTCAAAGGTCGGTACGTCGGGATAGGATTCGAGGCGGCGGTCGTCGAGCACGCCGATGATCCTGAAATCCCCGTTTTCCACATACTGCGTGACTTCGCCGTCGGAAATGGTCAGCGCCTCGATATGGCCGCCTAAAAGCGCCGCCTGGCTTTCCGCGTTTGTCTGGGCCGCCACATGCGTCAGCTTTACGCCGCAACCCTTTTCAATGCATGCGGCACCGAGGTACCAGACCGTAGTCGCCCCGGCGTTTCCCACCCGGATCTCCCCCGGGTGCTCTTTGGCGTATGCAATGAAGTCCTCGATCGTATACCAGGGCGAGTCCGTTCTGACCGTCAGTACGGATGGGGATTTGTTCAGGAGGATCAGCGGCTGAAAATCGTTATATTTGATTGTCACGTCCTTCGTCATATGCGGGATCGTGTTCAGTTCCCCGAACGACAGCATGATCGTGTAACCGTCTGCGGGAGCCGCTTTGACCTGTTCCCAGCCGACGACCCCGCCGCCGCCGACAACGTTAGTAACGTTGATCGGCTGCCCCAGCTTCTTCTCCGCCATGGCCGCGATCTTTCTCGCCACCGTGTCGCTTCCGCCGCCGGCGCCCGTCGGCACGATGAGATTGATCGGTTTCGACGGGAATTTATCCGCTCCTGAACAGCCCGCGAGCATGCTTACGGCCATAGCCAGAACCAGCGCGATGCTAAAAATTTTCTTCATGCTTCCGCCCCCTAAAGATTAATGAATGGTACGCCGTCATTTGATAAACTGCGGCAGGGCCGTGATCTTCTCCAGGTCGTTTTTGTAAAAATTCTGCAGGGCAGATACGTCGGTGTGCCACGTTACGAGTTTGACGCCCTGTTCGAGCCCCCACGAAAGATCCTCGTACCCGAAGAAGTGATGGCCTAAAATCTTGTCGTGCCGCTTTGCGCTTAGGAGCACGCGGCTGATGTTTTCCCTGAAAATCGGATCGTAGATCTGACCGGGCTTTGAGTAGCTGATCGACATGTCGTAGACGCCGAAAAACACGCCGTCCACACCCGGAACGGCCATGATCTCGTCGATATTTTCAACCCCTTTTCTGGTTTCGATCTGGGTTAGAATGATATAATCCTCATTTACTTCCCGGATCACCTCGGTTAAGTTTACGCCCGTTTTGTAGTCGACAAGCGCGCCGAGGCCCATGCCGCGGGAGCCTCTTGGGATATACCGGGCATATTCGGCCGCGCCGGACGCCTGCTCCGCGCTTTCGACCATCGGGAGCATGATGCCGTCGATGCCCATATCGCTGTATTTCTGGATACACTGCCGGTCCGGCTGCGGGACCCGGACAATCACGCCGACGTCCAGCGCACGGCAAAGGGAGACCAGACGGGATACGTCCTGGAACGTATATGTGCCGTGCTCGCAGTCGATAAAAATGAAGTCAAAGCCGGCGTTTTTCAGGATCCAGATGATGTTGGGATTGCTGATCAGCGTCAGCATCGTGCCGATGACCGACTTTCCCGCGCGCAATTTCTTTTTCAGATTCAACTATGAAAGCCCCTTTCTTAAAACCCGTTTGCATCAAGTTTTCAGTTGTCGGCTATGCGACCAGATTCGGCAGCCATTCGAGCAAAGCCGGGAAATTGCTGAGAAAAATAACGAACAAGGACTCCACCAGCAAAAAGGGCACCACCTTTTTGCTGATCTGCTCGATCGTACAGCCGGATATCCGGGTCGCGATATACAGATTGACCGCCATCGGCGGGG
>DIWE01000037.1:3301-34218 GCA_002423435.1 Clostridiales bacterium UBA6114 | reverse complement strand
GCCGGTGTCGAGGAAGCAGCCGAGGAAGAGAAGAATGGCGTTCATCGCGAGGATCAGAAGGTATTTATTGTCGAGCGCGGTCAGAATCGCGGTCGCAATCATTTCCGGGATGCCCTTGCTGGTCATGAACCACGCGAAGGGAGCGCAGGCGGCGATCACGAAAAGGATCATGCCGGTATTGATCGCCGCCTTGTAAAGAAGCGGGATCATATCCTTCCAGTCGAGCTCTTTATAAACATATTTGCTCACAAACGCCGAATAGAAAACGGAGATGACGGCGGCCTCCGTCGGGGTGAAAAATCCGCCGTAGATCCCGCCCAAAATGATCAACGGCATCATGAGCGCCCAGACCGCCTCCCGAAAAGCGCTCCAGACCGTGATCCCCTGTTCGGTCATCGCCTGCTTTACGGCTCTCTTGTCGGGGTTATATTTCCTGCACAGCAGGATATTGACGCCGCAGATCAGAATCGCCAGCATGATGCCGGGGATAATCCCGCCGATAAACAGCTTGGATACGGAAACCGAAGCGGTGATCCCGTAGATGACCATGGGGATCGAGGGCGGGATGATCACGCCGAGGGTGCCGGAGGAGGCGGCGATGGCCGCGGAAACATCCTTCGGGTAGCCGTCCTCGACCATGGAAGGCACCATCATGCCGCCGATCGCGGACACGGTCGCGGGGTTTGAGCCGGAAATTGCCCCGAAAAACGCGGACGCAATGGTCGTCACGCAGGCGAGGTTTGCGGGCAGCCGCCAGCAGACGATTTTGACGAAGCGGACCAGGCGGGCGGATATCCCCCCTTTGAGCATCAGCTCCCCCGCAAGCATGAAGAAAGGAACCGCCATAAAGACGTAGTTGTCCGAGCCGACGAACATCCTCTGCGCCAGGACGACCAGGTTTGTATTCTGTTCGAAGAGCGCGAAAACGCAAAGCGAGGAGATGCCGAGGCACAGGGCAATCGGGATGCCGATAAACAGCGCCGCAAACAGCACGCCGAACAGGAAAAATGCCGGAATCATTCGGCCACCTCCCCGTTTCCCTTTTTCATCCTCAGCTCTCTCACCGTCCGGACGGCCGTGCGCACCGCCATATCCAAAATACCGATCGGGATTGCAAGGTAGGGAATCCACATGTAGATCTTCAAAATGGGGGAAAGCTGACCTGTTTCCATCTGCCTTAAGATCATGGCGAAGCCGTAGTAAACAAGGGCGCACATAAACAGGATCGAAATCAGGCTTGCGATAAAATTTACGATTTTCCTTGCCCCGGGCGGGAGGTTATCCACGAAGGCGGCCATGCGGAAATGCGAATTATCTTTTGCGGCTATGCCGACGGCGAGAAAGGCCATCCAGATCATCAGATATCTCGCCGCCTCCTCCGTCCAGGTCAGGTACTGGGTAAACAAACCGGTGGCTCTTGCCAATGTCGCCACGAAAATCAGCAGACACATGACGGGGAAAATGCAGATAATCAATCTTCCCTCAAAGGGGTATTGTTTTTTCACGGTTAACCTCCATTCCACTGACCCCCCGTTTCAACTCATTTTATTTGGTAAACGCGTCGAAATACTTCGGATCGATTTTGTCGCGGTACTGATCCCAGATGCCCGAAACGAGCGGCTTCCATTCATCGATATCGACCTCGGTAATGGTCACGCCGCAGTCGGTTTTGAATTTGTCGATCACTTCCTGCTCCCTTGCCTCGGCGGTCTTTCGGTAAAAGTCCTTCGTCTTGTCCGACGCGTCGAGAATGACCTTCTGATCCTCCGGGGTGAGGGAGTCGAAGAAATCCTTGGAAATAAGGGCCGCCGCCGCGGAGAACACATGTCCGGTCAGCGTCAGATGCTTGGCGGTCTCCCACGCGCCTTGGGTGTACAGGGCGTCGAGGTTATTGTCCATGCCGTCGATCACTCCCTGCTGCAAAGCAGTAAACGCTTCGGTCGAGGCCATGGCGGTCGGGTTTGCGCCGACTGCGGTATAAAAGGCGAGATGGACATCATTCTCCATCGTCCTGATTTTAAGCCCCCTGATATCCGCCGGGGTTTTGACGTCTTTTTTGCGGTTTATGCAGTAACGGAACCCGTTGTGCGCAAAGAACAGTCCCTTGATCCCCTGATCGAGCATAGAGTCGAGCATGGACTGCCCAAGCTCTCCGTCCATAATGGCATACGCCTTCTCAATGCCTTCTTTCGTATTGTCCACGATATAGGGCAGGTCCCAGATCATAAAGTCCGGGGAGAAATTGATGAGCGGAGCGGTGGAAAGGGCGACCATCTCCTGGGTGCCCAGAGTGAGGCCTTCGGCCATGTCGCGTTCGTTGCCGAGCGTTCCGTTTAAGAAAAGCTCGAACTGCAGGTGTCCGTTTGACTCCGATTCCACGTACTTTTCAAATTCCCGCATAGCCTTTGCGGAGTTTGAATCGTCGTTTACCGTAATGCCGCAGCGGATGGTAATGACCTTATCGGAAGATGCGGCGGCTGTGCCGGAGCCTCCCGCGGTCGGAGCGCCCCCGGCGGGCGTGCTGCCGGCTGCTGTACCCGGCGAGGGGGTACCTGCGCATCCCCCCAGGGTTCCCATGATCAAAACCAGTGTCAGGACAAACGCGAAACACCTCTTCATTTGGCATGCCTCCTTCAAATATGATGTATTCTGAGATACTTAACGCGAGGAAGAAGCTTACTGATAAATCTCCGGGTTTCGGATTCCGTGCGGAACCTTGCCGTCGATCACGTCGATCACATTTCGCACCGCGGCGCCGACAATACTGTCGAGGCCTTCATAGGTGGACCCGGCGATATGGGGCGAGAAGATTACGTTGTCCAGGGTCAGAAGCGGGTTTTCCGGGCTTATCGGCTCTTTCTCGAACACATCCAGGGCGGCCGCATCGATCACGCCGTTTTTCAGCGCGTTGTACAGGGCGGTCTCGTCTATGATGCCTCCGCGGGCTGAATTTACGATCTGCGCGGTGGGCTTCATCATCGAAAGCTCCCGCTCGCCGATCAGGTTGCGGGTGGATTCCATGAGCGGCAGATGCAGGCTCATATAATCGCAGGTTTTTAAAAGCTCATCAAGGGACACATAGGTGATATTGTTCGCCTCCGCGTATGCAAGATCCTCGACCGGATCATAGGCGATCACCCTCATGCCGAAGCCCTGCGCCCACCTTGCGAGCTGTATGCCGATCAGCCCGAGCCCGACGATGCCGAGCGTCTTCCTGTAAAAGGACATGCCGGTTACGGTGGTCCATCCGCCGGAGCGCACCATCCTGTCGTTTTGGAAGATCTTGCGGGACATCGCGGCCATCAGGGTAAACGCAAATTCGGAAACCGTTTCGGCGCCGGCGCCCGGAGTGGTGGTTACGGCTATTTTGCGCTTCGTGGCCGCCGGGATGTCGACCGATTCAAAGCCGACGCCGATGCGTGAGATCACCCGGATATCCCTGAGCGCGTCCATCGCTTCCGCCGTCCATTCGTCGCTCCCGCAGATATGCGCGCAGAAGCCGGGCAGCCAATCGATCAGGTCGGACGCTCTCATCCTTGAGGTTTCGGGATAAAGGACGACTTCACACTCCTTGGCTTCCAGTTCGGCGATAAAGTTGTTTAAGTGCGGCACCGCGGAGGTGGGCCAGGGCTGCGAGATCAAAACCCTTTTCTTCATTTAAAACACCTCTGTTTACAATTAAATAGTTGCAAATGCGCATGGCCCGGCAATGCCCCGCCTATCACCCCAAAAGCGTCAAAAACCGCGTAAACCGCCGCGCCTATACAGTTATATGCTCCACCGCCGGCCTTGATTCGTTCGTTTTCCCGGGCCTCTTTCGGGACCGCCCCGTTTTGTCAAGGAAAAAGGAACGGTACGCATTTATGGGCAAACAAAAAAACTCTGTGAAACAACGTGTTTCCACGTATTTCACAGAGTTCATTGTTTTGGCAAAAAGGCCGGGAGGCCGAATGCCTCCGACGCGCGGTTTTTTCGTCCGCCGTTCTGGATATAAGGTTTTGCCGCGGTCAAAACAAACGCACACAGCTTAAAAAAATTGGCGACCCGGAACGGGCTCGAACCGTCGACCTCTNNGCGTTCTAACCAACTGAACTACCGGGCCGTATGGTGGGAACAACAGGGCTCGAACCTGTGACCCCCTGCTTGTAAGGCAGGTGCTCTAACCAGCTGAGCTATGCTCCCTGTTTTTTGACGGCGAAGTTTATTATAACTTGCCGCACCCTCCCTGTCAACCGTTTCTTATGCTTTTTTCGCATTTTTCAGCAACTTTTCCAGGTCCTCTTTGGAAAAGCGGTACACCTGATCGCAAAACTGGCAGGTCACCTCCGCATGGTTCTGCTCGCTGATCATCGCACCGAGCTCCCCCTTGCCCATGCTCAAAAGCGCTCGCTCGACGCGCTCTTTCGAGCAGTCGCAGATATAGCCGATTTCCCGTTTGCTCAGGATACTGTACGGCCCGATCTCCGACAAAAGACGATCGGCGATTTCCTCCGGCAAAAGGCCGGAATCGAGCATTTTCGTGATCAGACCCGCCCGGAGCACGGCGTTTTCAAGCTTTGTCACGACCGCGTCGGAAGCGCCCGGCATCGCCTGCAGGATATATCCGCCGGCGGCCTTCACCGACTGGTCGCGGTCGACGAGCACGCCGAGCGCGCAGGCCGTCCCGATCTGCTCGCTTTCGGTAAAGTAAACCGCGATGTCGTCGGCGATCTCGCCGCTTAAGAGCCCGACCTGCCCGATAAACGGCTGTTTAAGCCCCAGGTCCTTGATCACCGTCAGAATTCCGTCGGAGCCCACCGCGCCGGAGACGTCCAGCTTTCCGTTTTCTTTGAGCGGCAGGTCGACCGCCGGGTTTTGGAGATAGCCCTTGACGTTTCCCTCGTGGTCTGCGACCGCCGTGATCGTGCCGAGCGGGCCGCCGCCCTTTATCTGGATCGTGACGGAGCCCTTCTCCTCCTTGAGCGCGTCTCCCATCATCGACGCGGCGCACAGCGTCCGCCCGAGCGCCGCCGTGCCGACCGGCAGCGTGCGATGGATCGTTCTTGCGCGCTCGGCCGTCTCCCTTGACGTCACCACCGAAATTCTTACATCCCCGTCCTTGCTGATTGCCCGAATCAAGTAATCCATTGATATGACCATTCCTTATTCTTTTTCTTTCTTCACCGCAAAGAAGACCCTGCCGTCGGCCTCGTTCGGCGCCTTCAGCTTAAGCTCCCCGTACAGGAAGGGGTTTTCGCGAAAGCCCGCCTCCTTAAGCGCGCCGCCGAGCTCCAAAACGCTGTAGGCGCGCTCGAAATGTGTCTCATCCGACCGCTTCCAGGCCCCGTTTTCCTCCGCAAAAATGTCGAAATCATAGCGGCATAGCTTTTGTTTTTCGAAGAAAGCCGCGCGCCATGCACAGTATACGCCTTCCCCTTCCGAAATAAACGCCCTTCCCGAAAGATTCCTGAGCTTTCGGGGGGTGTTTACGTCAAAAAGAAAGAGCCCGCCCGGTTCCAGGAAAAGGTGGACCCCCTGAAAGCATTTTACAAGGTCGCGGTATTCCGTCAGGTAGTTTATGCTGTCGAGGCAGCACAAAACCGCGTCGACCGTACCGAAAAGGTCCAGTCCCTGCATCCGCTGGTTTATAAAAACGGGCGGTACGGAAAGCTCCCCGCATTTCTCGCGCGCGACGTTCAGCATCTCGACCGACTGATCGGACGCGATCATCTCATATCCGCGTTTTGACATTAAGTACGACAGCGTCCCCGTGCCGCAGGCGAGATCCAGGATAAGCCTGGGCGACACGCGGTGGCGCCTGAAGACCTTTTCGATGAAGTCCGCCCACTTCTCATAAGGCACGTCCCTGTTTAATTCGTTGTAAAAGGCCGCGAGAGTCGAGTAGGCGTTCATGGCTTTTGTCCCAGGGCTTTTTTATAGCCGTCCATCCCGTAATGAAGGCACTTGTTCACGCGGCTGATCGTCGCCGTGGACGCGCCCGTCTCTTTTACGATATCGCTGTAGACATGCCCTTCGGAAAGCATTTTCGCGACCTGGAAGCGCTGCTCCATGGCCAGAAGCTCCGGGATTGTGCAAAGGTCCTCAAAAAAATTATAGCAGTCGTCAACAGTCGAAAGCCTGAGGATCGCCTCAAACAGATCGTCCAGCTTTTTATCCCTGATTTTGTCGCTCATCCCTTATGTTTCCCGCCTTTCTTTCTTTTTGCGGTCTTTGTACTTTGCCATCCGGCACGCGTTATGTAGCGCGCCGCTTAAAGCGGCCGTATTCGGCCGCGCGCCCGCCCGGAAAGCGCCGTTTTATGTTCCTAACGGGGCGGCTTTTGCGATTATAAGGCGCGCGTTTATCCGAGATAATCCTTGAGCTTTTTCGAACGGCTCGGGTGGCGAAGCTTGCGAAGCGCCTTCGCCTCGATCTGGCGGATGCGCTCGCGGGTCACGTTGAATTCGCGCCCGACTTCCTCAAGCGTGCGCATGCGCCCGTCCTCGATCCCGAAGCGGAGCTTTAGGACCTTTTCCTCGCGCGGCGTCAGCGTTTTTAATACGTCGACAAGCTGCTCGCGCAGGAGCATGAAGGACGCCGCCTCCGCCGGCTCCGGCGCGTCGTCGTCCGGGATGAAATCGCCTAAATGGCTGTCTTCCTCCTCGCCGATCGGGGTTTCCAGAGACACCGGCTCCTGCGCGATTTTCAGGATCTCGCGCACCTTCACGACGTCCATATCCATCTCGGCGGCGATCTCCTCCGGCGAGGGGTCGTGGCCTAATTCCTGCAAAAGCTGGCGGGAAACCCGTATCACCTTGTTGATCGTCTCAACCATGTGCACGGGGATGCGGATCGTCCGAGCCTGGTCGGCGATCGCGCGCGTGATCGCCTGGCGGATCCACCAGGTCGCATAGGTCGAAAACTTAAAGCCCTTTGTCTGGTCGAATTTTTCGACGGCCTTCAAAAGCCCGAGGTTGCCCTCCTGGATGAGGTCTAAAAAGAGCATGCCGCGCCCGACGTAGCGCTTCGCGATCGACACGACCAGGCGCAGGTTCGCCTGCGCGAGTGCGGTCTTTGCGTCCTCGTCGCCCTCGGCCATGCGCCTTGCAAGCTCGATTTCCTCCTCGGTGGACAGAAGGTCGACCTTTCCGATCTCTTTGAGATACATGCGCACGGGGTCGTCGATCGCAAGTCCGTCCGCGAGCGCGATCGGGTCTTTCAGTTCTTCCTCCGGGATCTCCTCGATGGTCTCGAGCGCGGGCGGGATTGCCTCGGGGACCGCGTCCTCGCCCTCCTCGTCGATTAAAATCTCAATCCCGAGATTTTCAAGCGTATCGTAAAGCCGGTCGATCTGCTCGCTGCCGAGCTCAAGCTCCAAAGCGGCGTCGGAAAGCTCCTTGTAATTCAGCTTCCCCTTCTTTTTGCCGAGCTCGATTAAATCCTTAACCGTCTGTTTTTTATTCTCTGAACTGATCATACCCTGTTTCCTCCGTAACCCTTTTTTTCTCTATATTTAAGCTGCGCCGAAAGGAGAGACTGTTCATCGGTTTCCTCCGCTTTAAGCGACTGAAGTTTTATAATGCTTATGTAGTCGGAAAGCGCCTTTTCTGCCTCCAGCCCCTTAAACGGTTTTGACAGCACCTTCGAAAGATGCGCGGCCTCCTCGGCGCTTATGCTGTCCTCCATCGACGCGAGCGTGACGGGCCTTCCGTCGCCGTACCGCTCGGACGCGAGACTGTAAATCCTGCCGAGCAGCTTTGACGAAAACTCGCCGGGCGAAATCCGGCTCGACGCCTTCGGGATGTAGGACGGATCGAAAAAGATCAAACTCAAAAGCCCCTCCTCCGCGGCCGCGGAGCGCACGTTTTCATACTGAAGCGCTTTTTCCTTCGGCTGCATCGCTTTTGCCGGCGCCAAGGCGACGCGTTTTTCCTCACGCTTTATCCTGCGCTCACGGTTTGCCCATTCTTTTTTGATTTCGCCGAGCATGCCCGCGACCGAGATTTTTGTATCCTCCGCCACGCGGGACGCGTAAATCTCGCGCTCGACCGGGCTTTCGACGGTCGAAAGGAGCTTTGCCGCCGCTTTTAAATAGGCGACCCGGTCTTCATCCTGAGTCAGGTTGTATTTTGCCCTCAAGTCGTAAAGACGATACTCGATATGATTTTCCGAGCGGTTTAAAAGCGCCGAAAACGCATCCGCCCCATTTGATTTTATGAATTCATCCGGATCTTTAGCCCCCGGAATGCGAAGGATTTTCACGTTTACCCCTGTCTTTTTCAAAATTTCTATCGCGCGCAGCGACGCTTTCTTCCCGGCCTCGTCCGCATCGTAGGCAATGACCGCATTGTCGGCGTAGCGGACAATCAGCCGGGCCTGGTCCTCGGTCAGGGAGGTTCCGAGCGACGCGACCGCATTTACGAAGCCCGCCTGATGCAGCGCGATCACGTCCATATACCCCTCGGCCAGAATGATCGTGCGGCTTTTCGATTTCTTGGCGATATTCAGCGCGAAAAGGTTCCGGCTTTTATTGAAGACCACGGTGTCGGGCGAGTTTAGATATTTCGGCAGCGACTGGTCCAAAACCCTGCCGCCGAACCCGATCACATCCCCGCGCAGATCGATGATCGGGAACATCACGCGGTTTCGGAAACGGTCGTAAACGCCGCCCTTCGCGTTTTTCACAACCAGCCCGGCATCTAAAAGCTCGCCCTTAGAAAAGCCCTTTGCAAGCATTTCCTGAATCAGCGCGTCCCATGCGTCCGGCGCGTGGCCGAGCCCGAAATTCCGGATGGTTCTCGTGGAAAGCCCGCGTTTTTCGAAATAGGAAAGCGCCGGCCTTCCCGCGTCCGAGGACAGGTTATTGTGAAAAAAGCGCGCGGCCTCGCGGTTTAGGCTGTACAGCCGCTGCCTCTTCGCATGGAGGTCGGGGGTGTTTCCGTCCTCCGGCACCTCCATATTCGCGATTTTTGCCAGAAACCGGACGGCGTCCACAAAATCGAGGTTCTCGATGTTCATGATGAAGCTTAAAACCCCGCCGCCTTTCGAGCAGCCGAAGCAATGGTAGATCTGCTTGTCCGGGGAAACCGAGAAGGAGGGCGTTTTTTCCGAGTGGAACGGGCAAAGCCCGAAAAAATTTGTCCCGCTTTTTTTCAAAGCCACATAGCGGGACACAATATCGACGATATCGCAGCGCGATACAAGCTCGTCTATAAAGCTGTCCGGAAACAAATTTTACGCCTCCTTTCTTTAAAATACGTTTTTACGCCATTTTATCACAAAAACATGCCTATTGCCGGGCAAAACGGCGCCTTTACATTCATTTTACTTTATATTTTCCAGTTTTCGGTAAAACTATACCACTTTACACGATTGCTCTTCCGATATATCCCGTTTTACACACGCTGCCAGCCCTTCGGAATAAAAACATCGGAAAAAACCGCGATCGCGAAGCGGTCGGTCATCCCCGCGATGTAGTCGCATATGGCGCGCGGGGCCCCGTCTTCCTCCGCGATGATCCGGTATTCGTCCGGCAGCTTGTCCACGTGTTTTAAGAAATACTCGTAAAGCCGCTTTAGGATTTCAATCCCCTTTTTTTCCTCGCCCTTTGCGACGGGGTTTCTGTAAACGCGCTCGAACATGAACTCCCGAAGCTTGTCCATCGCGTCGCCCGCCTCCTTTGTAAGAGCGATGTCGTCCTTTTCTGCGCTTTCGGAAATCGCGGACAGCACGAGCGTGTTGATCCGCTGCCTGTGCGTCTGGCCCAAAATATCGCAGATGTCGCGCGGAAGCTCGTCCGGCTTTAAGATCCCCGCGCGCAGCGCGTCGTCGATATCGTGGTTTACATAAGCGATCCGGTCGGCGTAATGGATGATCCTGCCCTCCAAGGTGTCCGCGCGCTTTTTGCCGGTGTGGCAGCGGATCCCGTCGATCACCTCGCAGGTCAGGTTCAGCCCGCGGCCGTTGTTTTCGATCCGGGTGACGACGCGGGCGCTTTGCTCGTTGTGGGAAAACCCGACGCCGGATATCTCTTCGAGCGCCCGCTCCCCCGCGTGGCCGAAGGGGGTGTGCCCGAGGTCGTGGCCGAGCGCCGTCGCTTCCGTCAAATCCTCGTTAAGGGACAAAGCGCGCGCGATCGTCCGGGAAATCTGGGAAACCTCCAGCGTGTGGGTCAGGCGCGTGCGGTAATGGTCGCCCTCGGGGCTTAAGAAGACCTGCGTCTTGTGCTTTAAGCGCCGGAAAGCCTTCGAGTGGATGATGCGGTCGCGGTCGCGCATATAGCAGGTGCGCACCATGCATTCCTCCTCCGGGACGAGTCGTCCCTTGGAGTCTTTGGAATGAGCCGCGCGCCCGGACAAAATCAGCCGCTCGACTTCCTCCATTCTTTCCCTCGGCGTCACAATGATGCCCCCTTCCTGCAAAAAACACCTTCTTTTCTTATATACGCTGCGAAACCGCCGATTTCCTCTTTTTTTATTTGAATTTTTTATTAATTTTTTCCGGGAGGTACTTCTCCCCGACATCCGCGACCTTCGCGCGGCCCGCCGTCGCGTCGCCGATCCTGCCCTGAAGCTCCTCCGCCCTCTCAGACGGGACCGGGACAAAAAAGTAAACGCCGGCGTCGTAAGATATATCGCCGGCGCAGAGGCCGAAGTTTACAAGCAAATTTTGCAGGAGCTGATAATCGCGGTAGGAGCACGAGACGGACAGCACGCGGTGCGGCCTCAACATGGCAACGCCGGCCTTTACAAGCGCCTGCTTTGCCGCGGCCGTGTAAGCGCGCGAAAGTCCGCCGGCGCCGAGCAGGATTCCGCCGAAATAGCGGGTGACGACGCAAAGGGAGTCGGACATGTTTTCGCGCTGCAGCACGTTTAAGACCGGCATTCCCGCCGTCCCCTGCGGCTCCCCGTCGTCGGAATAACGCATGCCCCCGTCGCGCAGAATATAAGCGTAAACGTTGTGGGTCGCGTCGTAATGCTTCCTTTTGATTTCCGCGATCCGCTCCGCCGCCTCGGCGGCGGACGCTACGCGGAGCATGCGGCCGATAAAGCGCGATTTTTTCTCATTAAGCTCGCATTCGGCGTTTTCAAACGGCACTCTGATGCTGTCCATTTACTTCACCCATTCGCGGATGCTGTCGAGCACCCTGCCGTTGCAGAGAGCCTCGATCTGGATGCCCCGGTCCTGATATTCGGCTTTTTTTACGTCCGCGTGACTATACAGCATATCGAGGACCTTCGACGCCTCGTAGGGCAGGAGAAAAGAAACGCGATGCGTTGTTTTCGAAAGCGCCGCCGTGATCTTTTCCTTTAACAGGTCAAGTCCCGCGCCGGTTTTGGCCGAGATCAGCACCGAGTCCCTTCCGTTTAAATAATGGTCGAGGGGAGCCCTGTCGCATTTGTTGTATACGCGGATCAGCGGGGTCTTCTCGGCCCCGAGCTCGGAAACCAGCTTGTCGACGACCTCCTCCTGCATGCGGTGCTCGGGGTTTGAAAGGTCGACGACGTGAAGGAGAAGATCCGCATAAGTGAGTTCCTCCAGCGTCGCCTTAAACGCCTCGATCAGGTGGTGCGGCAGCTTTTTGATAAACCCGACGGTGTCCGAAAGGACGATCTCCTGCGAATCGCTGATTTTCAAAAGGCGCGTCGTCGGGTCGAGCGTGTCGAAAAGGCGATCGTTCGCCTCGATCCGGGAGCCGGTCAGCGTGTTTAAGAGCGTCGATTTCCCGGCGTTGGTGTAGCCGACGATCGCGACCAACGGGATGCCGGTCTTCTGGCGCCTGCGGCGCTGGTTTGCCCGCACCTCTTTTACCTTTTCGAGCTCCTCCCCGACCTTTTTCAGACGCTCGCGCATATGCCTCCTGTCGGTTTCAAGCTGCGTTTCGCCCGGGCCGCGGGTACCGATCGGGCTTTTCCCGCCGGAGGACGTCTGGCGGACCAGGTGCTGCCACATGCCGGTCAGGCGCGGCAGGAGGTACTTGTACTGCGCGTATTCGACCTGGAGCTTTCCTTCCTTCGTCCGCGCACGGGAGGCGAAGATGTCCAGGATCAGCGTGCTGCGGTCGATGACGCGGACCCCGGTCGCCTCCTCGAGCGCCCTTGTCTGCGACGGGCTGATGTCGTTGTCGAAGACGATCAGTGAGGCGTCGTTTTCCTTCGCAAACTCTCTGATCTCCAGCGCCTTCCCTTCGCCGATAAAGGTTTTCGGGTCCGGGGACGGCCGTGTCTGGATCACCCTTGCAATGCAGGTCCCGCCCGCCGTTTTCAGGAGCTCCTCGAGCTCGTCCATCGTGTTGTCGTCGGAATTCTCGTCGTCCGGCAGCGCGCGGGACGAAAGCCCCGCCAAAACCGCCCGCTCGGCATCTTCCCTCTGCGTTACTCCTTCCAAGTCTCACCCTCCGCGCTTTCAGAATTCTATTATATTATATTGTACCATATTTTATCCGGTTCCACACCGCTCTTTGAGCTTGTTTTGCCGTTCTCTGAGGGTATCAGACTGCGTTTTGATGCGCGAAAGAGTGTCTTCGCGCAAAAAGCCCGCGGGTAAACCCGCGGGCTTTTATCCTTATTTGTTCTCAAGACCAAACTTTTTCTTGAAACGGTCGACGCGTCCGCCGGTATCGACCAGCTTCTGCTTTCCGGTAAAGAAGGGATGGCATTTCGAGCAGATTTCAACGCGGATGTCCTTTCTCGTGGAGCCGGTTTCGATCACCTCTCCGCAGGCACAATGGATTGTCGTCTGCTGATATTTCGGATGAATTCCCTCTTTCATTTCGCTCTCACCTCTTTTTATCCTGCTTTACAGTCATGAAGTGATATTACCATAACTCCCGTTAAAATGCAATATTTTTTTATTTCGAGTCGGCTTTTTCGCGTTTTACCGAAACCGCGAGATCCCGGTCGAAAAACCAGAGCACCGTCTCCTTTACGGTAAGGCCCGTAACACACTCCATCGCGCGGGCGTACGCCTCAAGCTGCGCGCGGTAGCGCGCGGCACAATTAGACGGCGCCTCCCCGCCGATCCTGTCGGTCTTGAAATCGATGATGACAAGCCCGCCGTCCTCCTTGAACATACAGTCGACGACGCCCTGCAGCAAAATCCGGCTCGGGTCGCCCTCGTCGCAGGACACGCCCAAAAGGTCGTCCGGCGGCATCAAAACGGAAAAGCGAAACTCGCGCCTGACGTCGTCCGACCGGTAAAGCCGTCTGCCGGTATCCGACCGGAAAAAAGCGAGTATCTTTCGCTTGTCGACCGCTTTGCGCTGCGCGGCGGACAAAAATCCGCGCGACTCGAGGCGGGCAAGCTCTTCCTCGACTCCGTCGGGCGCAGTGCCCTTGGAAAAGTCGATAAACTGCATCACAAGGTGATGCGCAATGCCGCGTTCGAGGAAATTCAGCGGCCGCTCGCCCTCCAGAAAATACGGCTTCGGCGCCGCCTTTCTCCCGCCGGTACTGCCGGTGCCGTCTTTTTGCGGTTTCATTTCCGTATTTTCAGCCTCGGGCGGGATACCCGGCTTCATTTCGTTCAGCTGCGTCGGCGTGAGCTTCGACGGCAGGGATGCAGCGCGCGAAAACGGATAGGCAAACGAAAGGGCGCGCCCGATCTCCTCTTTTGAAACCGGCGGCTCCGGCTTTTTTCCCTGTTCCTCCGGATATCGGCCGGAAGGCGCGAGGTCGGTCCGGTTTACAACGGTGAGTTTGACCGCCGTCTGCTCCCTGTCGCCCAAAATCGGCAGCAAAAGCCACATTGCCGCCGAGCGCTGCTGCGACAGGACGGCCTCGTCCAAGCGTCCGCCGATCAGCATCCGCTCGCCCTTTTTCATACTGTCCGAGACGCAGGGCAGCGCCATGGTCAAAATCAGCTTTTCCTTTGCCCGCGTCATGCCGACATATAGTATCCGAAGCTCCTCGGCAAGCATCTCCTGCCGCAGCCGCTCCTCGACGGACAGGCGCATGAGCGTCGGGTATTCGACGGCGCCCTCCGGGTCTATGCAAAAAAGCCCCACGCCGAGCTTCGGGTGCAAAAGGACGCGGCGTTTCAGGTCGTCCTCGTTAAACTGCTTTGCGCAGTCGGAAAGGAACACAATCGGAAACTCGAGGCCCTTGGACTTGTGAATGCTCATGATCGTGACCGCGTCGGAGGGGTTTTCCTCAGCCTTTTTAACCTCTCCCCTTTCGGCGGTCTTCTCCATATAGCTTAAAAAGGAGTGGAGCCCCTTGTAGCTTAAGCGCTCGTAATCCCCTGCGTATTCAAAAAGCGCCAGGAGATTTTTTTCGCGCTCGGCCCCCGGCGAAAGCGCGCTTAAAAGCCCCAGGGCCCCCGTTTTGTTGTAAATATGAAATAACAGCCTCGACACGCTCATGTCGGCGGCACAGCCGCGAAAATCCTCGATGTCGCAAAGAAACCGCCGGCACTTCTCATTTCCCGCTTTCGCGCTTTCCCGGACCGCGTCGAGGAAGTCGCCCGAAAGCGCGCCCAGGCGGATGTCCGCAAGCTCGTCCTCCGAAAAGCCGTAAAGCGGCGAACGCATCACTGAAACCAGCTCGACGTCTTTTCGCGGGTTGTCGATCACGGAAAGGAGCGACAGCATCACGAGGATTTCCGTCCGCTCAAAAAAGCCGCCCTCCGCGCCGAAGGACGCGGCGATCCCCCTTTGTTCGAGCGCCTTCTTGAAGTACCCCGCCTTGTTCGCCGCCGAGCGCAGCAAAACGACGACGTCGGACGGCCGCGCCTGCCGCGGCTTTTTCGTATCCGCGTCGGTGACCATAAACGGCTCGCTTAAAAGCCCCTCGATCCGTCCGGCGACGAGGCACGCTTCCGCCTCGATTTTTTGGACGTCCTCCTCTTCGTCGTTTGAGTCCTCCGGCGCTTTCATGTCGAGCAGCAGAAGCTCGGTCCGATAGCGCTCGTCGTCCTCGTTTTCATACTCCGCGCCCTGATACAGCCGTTCCTTCTCATCGTATAAAAGCTCGCCGAAGGTTCCCGTCATCAGGCGGGAAAAGAAGAAATTGACCGCGTCGAGCACCGCGCCCCTCGATCGGAAGTTTTTTGAAAGAACGACGCGGCGATGCCCCGCGCCGCCCGCGTCTTCCGCGTCCGCGCAGGCGCCCAGCTTTTTAAGGAAGATCGACGGGTCGGCGAGGCGGAACCGATAAATGCTTTGCTTTACGTCGCCGACCATAAAAAGATTCAAGCTTCCTTTTGAAACGAGGCGGAAGATCAAATCCTGCACCTCATTTGTGTCCTGATACTCGTCGACGAGGACCTCGGCGTACCGGGATGCGACGGCCAAGGCCGCCTCCGACGGGACGGCCTCCCCCGTCCCGGGATCAAAGCTTTGGCAAAGGATTTCCGCCGCGAGATGCTCGAGGTCGGCAAAATCGACGAGATTTCGGCGGCGCTTCTCCTTTGAAAATTCCTCGTCGAACAGAGCGACGAGCCGGAAAAGCTCCGACGCCACCCCCGACACGCTTAAAAGCTCGCTTTTGATCTCCGCCTCCGGCTTTGGGAGGTACTTTTCCCGTACAAGGGAAACCATCTTTTTGCAGGCGTCGCGCGACGCCTTAAGCTCCGCTAAAAGCTCCTCATCCGGAAACTTCCGCACGGGCGAAAGCTTCTGAAATGAAAAGCCCTGCGCACATAAGACCGCCTTGTCCCACGAGCCGCCCCGCAGTATCCCTAAAAGCTCGTCAAGCTGCCCCAGGTCGTTTTCAAACGCCGGGGCATATTTTTCCCTTAGGATGGGGTCGTTTTCGATTTTTAAGAGTGCGGACTCAGAAAACCGCCTCGCGCCCCGGACCGTCGCAAGCGCGCGCTCAAAAAGGTAGGCGCCGTAAGTCGTGCGCTCGACCGAGGCCCCGCCCGCGTTTTCAAAATCCTCCCGCCGCTTTTCCATCCAGCGCCCCGGGAACGGGTGGCTTTGCAGCTTTTCAAAGGTCGACAGTACCACCTCCTGAAGCTGCCTGTCGCCGCGCATCCCGGAAAACGCGTCGACAAGCCTTGAAAATTCCGGGCGGGCGGAAAGCTCGCCGTACGCGCGCTCGAGCACGGCGCCGATCGATGATTCCTTGATCATCAAAAGCTCGGACGCGTCCGCAATCCTGAAATCGGGGGAGAGGCCCGCGGACTGGAAATTTTCCCTTAAAAAATTGAGGCAGAAGGAGTGCACCGTCATGATCGACGCGTGATAAAGCAGCTTAAGCTGCCTTGAAAGCCGCCGGTCGTTCGGGTCTTCCCAAAGGCGATCCTCGATCGCCTGCGCGAATTTATACCGCATCTCGGCCGCCGCCGCGTTAGTATATGTAACGATCAGGAATTCGTCGATGTCGCGGGGGTCCTTTTCGTCGGTCAGGCGCCGCATGACCCGCTCGACGAGGACCGCGGTCTTGCCGGAGCCCGCCGCCGCCGAAACAAGGAGGCTGCCGCCCCTTATGCCGATCGCCTTTTGCTGGTCGTCCGTCCATTTAACGCCCATCGCCGCCATCCCTTCCGCTAAGCATCCGGAATACCTCGTCGGGCTTTAAGTGCCGAAAAGAGCGCATTTTATCGTTCGGCCCGCTTTCGTCGAACAGGCACGCGCGCTTAAATTCGCAAAAGTCGCAGGCGCTCTCCTCCGGGCCCCTGCGATACGGGTTGGCGTCCAGATTGCCCGCCATAATCAGCTCGCCCATTTCCCGGAGCGTCCCCCGGACGTGGTCCTTGAGCTTTACAAACTGCTCGCTCGAGGCGACCGAGGACATCGCCGAGATCGTTTTGTCGAGGTTTAATTTCACCGGCAAAAACCGCCCGTCGCCGGAGATTCCGGGCTCCATCGCCTCGATCACCGGCAGCTCGCCCAGGATAAGTCCGCTTCGCCGCAGCTCGCGGGACGTAAGCCTTTCGAGCTCCTCCCTTGTAAGCGGCCGGCTGCTCCTTAAGCGCTTCTCATACGCCGGGACATACAAAACGCCGGCCGGCAGTATCGATTCGATTTTCTCCCGGAGCCGTTCCCCATATCGCCGGAGCCCGCGCTCCTCCATCGTGAAAAGGTAAAGCAAAAGCTGCATGTCGAGCCCGTTAAATACGTCGGAAAGTGAGAAGCTCTTTCTGCCGGTTTTATAGTCGACCACACGCAGATACAGCTTTCCGTCCTTTTCATACCCGTCGACGCGGTCGACCTTTCCATTTAAGGAAAGCACCCCGTCGGAAAACGCCGTCTTCACGGGCGGAAGATCCCCCGTGTCCGAGAACGAAAGCTCAAAATCGAGCGGGGCAAAGAGCGAGCTTAAAAGCTCGTCGACCACGTTTTGCAATATCGCGGCGGCGCTTTTCCCGAGCCGCTCGAACAGGTGGACAAACCGTTTGGACTTTCCCTCAAGGCCGGACAAAACCTCGTCGACATACCGTCCGGTATAAAGGCGGCAGACCTCTTTTACGTCCTCTTTCGACGCGGCTTTGACGCCCCCCGGCGCGCCGTTTAACGCTTTTATTCCATTCTCCAATATATAATGTATAAACGTGCCGATCGCGGGCGCGTCGAAGGACGCGCTTTTTTGCACCTTTAAGCTCAGGCCGTACTGCATGAAGAACGAGAAACGGCAGCTTTCAAATTTCTCGGCCCTCGACGCCGTCATGCGCAGCTCGTCCCCGTAAAGCCCGCGGATTCGTTCCTTTCCGCTTACCGGCCCGCGTTTTTGCGCGGCCGCGTGGTCGGCGAGCCATATGCGTTCAAGAAATTCCGGATGCCCTTCAAAATAACGCCTCGCGGAAAGCGCGGCCGGGTCGTCCGTCCCGGAGGAGGCCGAAAGCGCGAGGTCAAAGGCCGGGACAACGCTGTCGAGCCTGTAAAGCGCCCCCTCCCGCGGAGAAAATTCCGGCGAAAGGTCGGAAAAGAGCTTTAGAAGCCTTGAAGCGGCATGCGCAGGGCGAAGCTTCGCCTCCCCCTTCGCGTAAAGCGGGTAGCTCACGAAAAGCCGCGACAGGGCGCAGGAAAACATGCCGTAGATATGATAGTCCTCCTCATATGCGCGCGACTCCGGGTCCAAGTCTAAGTCGAGGCCCAGCAAGATCAACTCGTCGCGGTCGTCATCCGACAAGAGCCCGTCCTGTTTTGGAGGCGGCGGGAGCATCCCGTCGGCGGCGCCGGGGATAAAGACCGCCTGAAAATGCTGCCCGAGGGCGACCTGCACGTCGCCGAGCGTCACCGTGTCGAGCACCGCCGGAATCGTCCCTACGTCGTACCCCGACAAAAGAAGGGAGAAAAGCTCGCAAAATTCCGAAAGCTCCAGCGGCTCACGGCCCAGCACGGAAAAAAACTGGCCGAGCGCGTCGCAGAGGATCTCAAACAGCTGGTTGTATTCCGCCGCAAGGGCGCGCTCCCCTTTTTGCAAAAAACGGTCGGACGCCTTTTGGATCGAGTCAAAAAGTCCGATGTCCTCCATGAATTCGTAAAGGACCTTCGCGTATTCCCCGCCCGCCCTGGCCTCGGAAAGGGCCTCCTTAAGCGAAACAAGCGGCGCGCGCACCTCGTCTCTGATCCGGTTTAACCCGCAAAGCCGCTGTGATGAAGCCTCCGTCACCGGAGCGTATCCGTCCGGGTGAAGGGTCCACGGGTCGTCCTTCGTCCACAGCTTCCCTTCGATATTCCATGTCAGTATGTAGTTTTCCAGAAGGTCGGCGTCGTCGGTCTTTACGCCGGAAAGCCCCGTTTTCAGGTATTGAAGCAGGGGCTCGGGCTTAAAATCGGAACGGACGGCGTCGACCGCCGACAGAAGAAGCGACACGACGGGTTTTGACAAAATATCGGTCTTCCTGCTGAAAAACGCCGGTATGCCGTAGCGTTCAAACACGATTTCAAGGATGGGCGCGTACATGTCAAACGAGCGGGAAACGACCGCGATATCCCGGTAGCGCAGATGCTCTTCGCGCGTCAGGCGGATGATCCCGGAGGCGATGCGCTCGCACTCCTCGAAGGGGTCGCGCGCGGCCATGAGCCTGATCGCCCGGCATTGCCCGCCGTACTGTCCGGCGCCGTACGCATACAGATTCCGTTCGAGATAAGAAAGCTCGTCGTCATCCTCCCCGGCGCCGTACGCATACAGATTCCGTTCGAGATAAGAAAGCTCGTCGTCATCCTCCCCGCCGCCGAGATGCGAAACCGAAGCGGTCACGCCCAGGCTCTCGGCAAGCCTTAATAGCTTTGCCGCAGTTTTTCGCGGCTTTTGGAATACATCCTCCCCGCCGTCTGTCCGAAGGTCCGCGCAGGTCAGAAACAGAGTGGCCGACTCCGCCTTTTTCATGATCTCGCCGATGATCAGAAATTCCTGCCGCGTAAACCCGGAGAAGGAGTCGAACCAGACCTCCGCGCCGTCAAAAAACCGGGACTCCCTTACCGATGTAAGAAGCCTCGTCATCCGGTCGCGCGGGTCGAGCGCTCCCTCTTTTGTAAGATAACAGTAGGCCGAGTAAATGCCGGAGAGGTCAAGGAGCCTTTTCGAAAGCGTTCCGCCGGTCTCGCAGGACGCGCGCGAAAGGTCCTCCGGGGCGATCCCGGAGCTTTTCATCTCGTCGGCAAACCGGATCAGGGAATTTAAGAATTCCGGCTTTGACGCGGCCTTATTGTACGTTTTGAGCGAGGCTGAGGCGCGGGACACGGCAAGGCGCATCGTAAGGAGCCGTCCGGCGCCGTCCAAGTACTGATCGCAGAGCCCGCCGACTTCGGAAAAGATTCTTGTGGCGAGACTTTGAAAGGTAAAGACCTCGGCATTCAGGCCGATGCGATTTGTGCCCCTTTCGACGAGCTCGCGCTCGGTTTTATGGGAGGAGGTCTCCGGCACGATCAGGATCTGCCGGCGGCTTTTCGCACGTTCGACAACCGATAAATACATCCGCGCGGTTTTTCCTGATTTCGCGCGGCCCGTGACGATATTCAGCATTGCGGCATCCCCCCTCCGGTATCCTTTTTAAGGAGATAAAGTTTTTATATAACGGTTTCAGATATTAATTATATCATAGTTTATGGAAAACGGTACCTTTGATATATCCCGCAAACCCTACGATATGTCATGAACAAGTATCCCCTTTTTCACATAATGTAGTATTAAAACAGCTTTATGGAGGGTTTCATGGTACAGAACACTCCTCCGGATTCAAGCTTCACCTCTCCTGTTTTTGAAGAAATAGTAAAGGCAATCGAAATACAGATCATGGGCAACTGGGTCGAGGCGACGGGAAGCGTCATGCAGGCCGTCAGCCAGACACGGCAGCTGCAGCTTCAGATCCAGCAGAACTTAATTAATCAGCAGCAGCAAAAAGCCATGCAGCAGCAAATAGATGCGCTTCAAGAACAAGTTATGGAGCTGCGGCAAATCATTGAGGGGCGTTGACATACCTGATATCCCGCGCATAATTCCAAACCCCCGCCAAATGACATTTGGCGGGGGTTTGGATGCGTCCGCGATTTGATTTTCAGAGATATTATCTGTTTTACCTGCGCAGATACCTTTCATGTCAGTCGAAGAGCTTATGCTTTAAGTCCCCGTAGATTTCGGCGACCTTGAATTTGATTTTATAGCCGGATTCTTTGCCCGTGATGAATGAGACGTCGCCTTTTGTAAAACCGGCGGCCTCCGCCGCATCCTCTATCGTTTCACCCTCGCTTGCCGCAACGCAAAGCGGGGGGAATACGACACACCACCAGTTTTGCCCGGCCGCTTCGCCGATCTCGATATACAGCGTCTCATAATTACCGGACGGCAGCGCGAAGTTCTCGTACACCCTTGTCGGAAAATACTGAGTTGCAAAGGTCGCTTTAACCGGATATGCCGCCTCGTTTTCCCGAACAACCGCTTGGGCGGTCGCCTCAAGCTCGGGCAGCATCACGTAAAGCTCCTCCCGTACCGAAGTAAGATCCTTATCCGAAATTTCATCCTCGATTTTCGTAAGTACGGCGTCGCGCACCTTGAGCTTCAGTTCCTGATCAAAAGGCTCGTCGGAATTTGCTTTGACATGCAGACGAATCAGCTTGTCGGAAACGCTGTTCTGCGCCCTTATGGAAAAAGCACAAAGGACCACGGCGGCAAAGACTCCCAGGATCAGAGCCTTTTCAATGACTTTAAGCCGCATGGAAAAAACCTCCGTTAAACTTGATTATTTTTATTATCGACACCTATTCCATTTTTTAATCACACGTGATATAATATTGAAAGTTGTGGAGTTCAACCGGCAAATGGGTTCTTATACCCTTACCGGCCAAAATAAAACGTTTTATGGGCGTGGAAAAAAGGGAACTAGGTGAAAGGACATTCCCTGCACGCTGGTATTACGGAGGATCCTATGAGACATTTTAGATTTTTTGATCATTTAAGACAGTCAAAAAAACAACTCGGCGCAAAACTGAATACCCTGCTCTATTGCATGTTTCCGGTACTCGTAATCATCCTTTTGTACCAGTATCCGGAAAAGGCTTCCGGCAACGCGGTTTTCCGGATCGAACCCCCGGAAATCATCATGTTTACGGTTTCCGTCCTGCTTTTGACCATTTTGTTTTCCCTTTTGTCGACAATCTTTAAAAAGCCCTGGATCGCGTCCGCCGTAATCGGATTTCTTTGCTATATACTCGCCGTGGCCGACATCTCGAAGTATCAGAAGCTCGGCGCGAGAATTACGGTTGACGATCTTTTGATGGTTCCCGATATCGGGAAGCTCTGGAGCTTTACCAAAAAAGGCAGCGGAGGCCTCGAGTTTAGCATGTTCTACCTGGTTGCCGCCCTGCTTTTGATTTTCTGTGCCTTTTTGCTGTGGTTTTATCAGGTGTCCCTGCCCCGTTTTATGCGGCTCGGGCGCCTGGGGAGGATTACGCTCACATTTATGCTCGGCATCTCCTTTTTGATCAAGGATGTCGCAAAGCAGGTGTTCATGCCTCAGATCGAGGCGTTCGACGTGGTTTGTTCCTACAGCGATGAAAAGGTGAACCTAAGCTCGATCGACTGCCTCATCGGCTCGCTGTATTCCGATACAAAGCCGCCCGACACCACGCTCCCCTATGACGAAAAAACCGTGTCCGGCATCCTGAAGGGATATCCGTCGACACAGACGAATTCCATCCGTCCCGACGTCGTCGTTATATTGAGCGAGAGCTATTTTGACTTAAACCAGGTCAAGGGCATTTCCCTTTCAGAGGATCTTTACCGGAACTTCCGCCGTATGAAAACGGAGGGAACGGGCGGCGAGATCGTCGTCCCCGCGTTCGGCGGAGGAACGTCCGCCACCGAATACGAGGTTTTAAGCGGTACGCCGAACAAAGGCCTTTCAAACTCGAAAGCGCCTTACCGCGGGGTCAAGAAAGACTCTACCCTCTGGACCTATCAGAGCTATTTTAAGGACCTTGGCTATCATTCGACCTATATCCACCCGTTTAAGAGCTCCTTTTACAACCGCGAGGATGCGTTTACGGCGATGGGCTTCGACGATCTGATTTTTGAGGACAGCTTGACGGTGCCTGTCGAGGATTACCTGAGGGATAAGCACATCAGCGACCGCACCCTGTTTCACCAAATTGAAAAAACGCTTGACGACGGCTCGGGTGGCCGCCCGCAGCTTATATTTTCCGCATCGATGCAAAACCACTCCCCATATGTGACGATCAGCGAGGACGACCGCGATATTGTGGCCCTTTCCGAGCCGAACGCCGACGTTACGGAGGAGGATTTGGACGCGATGAACGCCTATGCAAACGGCGTCGCGGACACCGATCTGGCGCTCGGTGAGTTTTTGGATTATATCGATCACAGGGACCGCCCGACGGTTTTGGTTTTCTACGGCGACCACCATCCGCTTCTCGAAGGGTACAACAAATTAAACGGAATTTCCTCCGATCAGACGTATGACAACCTCGATACCATTTCGACCCCGTTTGCAATCTACTCAAACTATGCGTCAAAGCTTCCCCAGGCCAAATGCAGTGCGGACAACGGCCGCATTTCCGCCTTCTATCTGATGGATGTCCTGATAAACTATCTGGATCTTCCGAAAACGTCCTTTACCTCCTTCCTTGACGACGCGATGACGCATCTTCCGATTGTTTCGATGAAGATCTCCATCGGCGACGAGGACGACCCTTTAAAACCTGAATACGAGGATAAGCTTCTGCTCCTTGCCTACGACCGGCTGCTGGGCGGGCAATTCTCGCTCCAGATGGCCTTCTCGAAAAAAAGGCGGTCAAAATACGGATTGATATTTACAAGGCTTCTGAATAAAGTGTTTACATAAAAAGCCGGTCAAGCCTACGTTTCCTTATTAAATAAAATAAAAAGAGACCGGCCGCCGGCCGGTCTTTTCACGGGGATTTCCGGAGAACTTCAGACGACGTTTTCCGTTTCCGTCAGAAACGTGTCGTGAACCTTTTTTTTGAGGGCTTCATAGGCGGCCTTTGCCTGCTCTGCGTTTTCAAACAGTCCGAACACGGAAGGGCCGCTTCCGCTCATGACGGCGCCCAGCGCGCCGTGCAGGATAAGTTCGTCCCGGATTTCGGAAACAACGCGGTGCTTTAGCCTTACGACGTCAAACAGCACATTATACATACGCCTTGCAAGGGCGCAAAGGTCGCCCTCCTCGATCGCGCGCAGAGCGCCCGCCGTATCCGGACGCTTTACGATCTTTTGGCTGTCGAGCGCGCCGTAAACGGCGGCGGTCGACATGGAAAATGGCGGCTTCACCAGCACAACATATGCATGCGGCATTTTCCGAAGAGGCTTTAACTTTTCCCCGATGCCCTCGGCCAGAGCTGTCCCTCCGGTCATGCAATACGGCACATCCGCGCCGAGTTTAAGCCCCATCTCAAGCAGCTTTTCATGTGAAAGCCGCGCCTCAAACAGCGAATTTAGACCCTTGAGCACCGCCGACGCGTTGCCGCTCCCGCCGGCAAGCCCCGCCGAGACCGGGATTCGTTTAAAAAGGGTGATGGAAACACCCGGATTTTCAATCCCCGTCTGTGCAAAAAACAGCTCGGCCGCCTTGAAGGCGAGATTCCGGCGGTCTGTCGGCAGATACGGAAGATTGGTTTCGACCGTTATGCCGGACTGCGCTTTATCGGTTTTGATCCTGACTATGTCGCGCAGCTTTAAGGTCTGCATGATCATTCTGACCTCGTGGTAGGAATCCGGCCGTTTTTGGAGCACGTCGAGCGTCAGATTTACCTTCGCATATGAATACTGCGTAATTTCCGCCATACGGCACCTCACTTATGTATGGTCATCGATCATCTCAAAACAAGGCTTGCGGTTTTTATAATATGCCACGTAACGAAATCCGGCGTTTTTTGCGGCAAATACAGCCTGCGAAATGCCGTTTCCAAGCTGCCTTTCGCGGTGCCCGTCGCTGCCGGTGGTAACGATTTCGCCGCCCAGCTCGCAAAAGCGCTTCAAGACCCAGTCCTCCGGGCCGACCCGCCTCTGCCAGTCGGAAAGCCCGCGCGTCCCGATCTCGATGCCGAGCCCCTTTTCGGCGGCTTTTCTCAAAACGACGTCGACCAAATCGCGGTAATCTAAAATCGTGGGGCGGCTCAGGATTCCATTAAGAACGCGGAGCGGATAGTCCAGGTGCGCGATCACGTCAAACCCTCCGTGCTCAACCATCCGGGCCATGTCCGTAAAGTAATCGCAGAACATGACTTTCGGCGGGATCAAGGAATAATTGACATAATAAACGTCATGATAATGATCGTCGGCGCTTTTATAAAAATGAAGTGAACCCAATATAAAATCAAAACGCCTTAAGCTGAGGAATTTACCTGCCTCTTCGGGATTGTGGTGCGGCTGGCCGAGCTCGAGCCCGTAAGCGATTTGAAGCTCTCTGCCATATTTCTTCGACAGCCGGGCGTATTCCTTAAGCCGGCGTGCCTCGCGCTCCAGATAATAGGGCTCGACGTGCGGCGGTTCCGACCTGATTTCGCAATGCTCGGTAAATGCAATGCGGGAAATGTCCTTACTCATGGCCGCTTTGCACATTTTCTCCATATCGGCAGCCCCGTCGACCGAAAAGGTGCTGTGCACATGCATATCAGAAAGCCGCAATGATGATCACCTCCGAAAAAATCCAGCGCTTCGTTTAGTATTATACACCGGTATGATGACCGCGGCAATCCGCTTTCCGTTATCCGGCACAATCACCAGATTTTTTCCCTTATCCGTCTCCCCTTTTATCGCATTTTCTTTGTCAAAGGCCTAGCAAATTTTGTGGAATCCTGCTATACTACAGTATTATATAATTTATACAAAGGCGGGTGGCACTTTTGGAGCACCTCGATATCATCAATCGGATTATTGAAGCCGAACAGGAAGCTCAAAAAATTGCGGACGAAGCTGCCGGCAGAAAAAAGCATTTAAATGAGACAATCTCCGGTGATCGGGACAAGATCAGGGATGACTATATGAGCCACGCGAAAAGGCGCATCGATATTGTCAGGGAAAGCGAACGGACAGCCTGCGACGAAGCTATCGCGCAGATCGAGGAACACTTAAAGCAAAAGCTCGAGATGGTGGAAACGACGTATCAGAAAAACCGCGAGCGCTGGATTTCGGAGCTTTTTCAGTCGGTTATAGGTAAATGACCATGCAGAAGGAGCAAAAATACGCGGGCCTTTTCGCAAAAGTCCGCGCGCTTTATGCAAAACGTCTTAAGGAGGCGGATTACAAACGCCTGTCGGGTGCGGGATCGCTTTCCGACCTGGTTACCGCCTTAAAGCGCTACCCCTCATGGGCCGAGGCGATGAGCTCGGTCGATGAGCTCAATGTGCGGCGCGGTTATCTTGAGTCGGTTTTGCGGCGCGCTTTTTTTCATGAGTTCGACCGTCTGATGCGGTTTGTCCCCGACCATGACAAGGAGATCATGGGTTTTATCGTCGAGCGCACCGAAATTGAGCTGATACTGTCTTTTTTGCGTCTGCTCTCATTAAATCGGCTTGAAGATTTTTCCGCCGACCTGCCGCCCCATTTTTCAAAGCGCAGCAGCTTAAACCTGCCCGCGCTCCAGACCGCGAAATCATACCAGGAAATGCTCACGGCCATCCGGAAAACCAAATACTACGGCACCCTGACGCGGCTCGCCCCGACGGACGACGGGTCCCTCGACTATAATACAATCGAGACCGTACTCTGGCAGCTTTATTATGAAAATCTCTTTTCCATTATTAAAAAGAACTACAGCGGCGAAACAAGGAAGCTGCTTTTCGAGCTGATCGGCTCCAGAGTCGACATCGAAAACATCTCCCGCGTCATACGGATCAAAAAAAGCTTTCCGGTTCCGGAAAACGACCTGTTTGTCTATCTGATGCGCGTCAGTTATAAAATAAAACAAGATTTTCTGCGCGAGCTTTTTAATACGCAGAGCGATGAGGAAATGATCGCGCTTTTGCAGCGGTCAAAGTATCGAAAAGTGTTCAGAAACATGGACATCTCTCATATCAAGGTGTATTCGCAGGATTTTATGGTGGGGAAATGCCGCCGGGCGATCTTTCACGCCCCTCCGTCCGTTTACCTGAGCGTCGTTTATCTGATCCTGAAGGAAGCGGAGCTTACAAATCTTGTGCGCATCATTGAGAGCATACGCTACGGAGTTGTCCCTGAAAATATATTTCTTTAACTTTTTATCGCTTTTTCCCACAGCCACCCCCGGACCGCGCCCGGAATGGCCCAAGGGCATAGTTTACTGCTGCGCGGAGAATAGGAGGCTTTTGTGGCTGTTCTTGGCATGAAATTTTTAAGCATTGTCGGACCGGTTTCAGAGCTTGACAGTGTCGCTACTTCCTGTCTTGTCGGACGCGGTTTCCATCCGGAGGATTCGATCTCCATCGCAAAAAACCTAAAGGGGCTTTCCTCCTTTAACTACAAAAATCCATACAGCGGCCTGCTCAAGCAGGCGATCGTCGTTTCCGAGGTGAGCGGCGTCACGCTTGACTACCGCGATTTTACAATGGAAAACGTGACCGATGAGGAAATCAGCAACTATTTTCTGGGCATACAAAAACAGGTGTTTGAACTGAACGAGGAGAAGAAGCGTTTATCGAGGCTGATCGTCGAGGACGAGCAGATCGCGCTTCAGCTTACCTATTACGGCGATTTGGACGCCCGCCTCGAGGATCTTTTCAATTTTACCTATGCGCACTTCCGGTTCGGCCGCATCCCGATCGAAACCTATAAGAGCCTTGGCAAGCATCTGCAGGAGAATAACGACTGCTATTTTTTCCCCAGCTCGACCGAGGACGACTATGTTTACGGCATGTATCTTGCTCCGCGCAGCATTATATCAAAAATCGACGCCATATTTTCCACGTTCCACTTTGAGCGCATCCGAATCGACGGAAGGGTGACGGGCACTCCGGCCGAAGCCATCGAAAATCTGAAAAAGGAGGCCGAAGCATCCAAAAAGCGGGTCGCTGAGATCGAACAGGAACTCCTTGCGTTAAAGGAGTCGGAGTCGGACCGCTTTTTGTCCCTTTACAGCAGGCTTCGTTACTTAAACGATTCCTACGATATCCGCAAATTTGCCTCACATACGCAGGACAGCTTCTACCTGATCGGCTGGGTGCCGAACAGTGAGGTGGAAGACATTACAAAGGCTCTTTTGAAACACGAGCGCGTCACCTATGTTTTCGACGATCTGGAGGACATCAAGGAGTACACTCCCCCGACAAAACTCATAAACCCCCGGATTTTTGCGCCCTTCGAAGATTTTGTCGAAATGTACGGCCTGCCGAATTACCACGAAATCGACCCGACCCCTTTGATGGCGATCTGCTTTACTCTGCTTTTCGGCATTATGTTCGGCGATATCGGCCAGGGCCTGCTGCTCTTTCTTTCGGGAATCCTGATGAACAAATGGAAAGGGATCCGTCTGGGGAAAATCATCGCCTATGCAGGCCTTTCGAGCACGTTGTTCGGATTTTTCTACGGGAGCGTATTCGGAAGCGAAATGCTGCCGGGCTTCAAGGTGCTTGAAAGCTCCGATTCGATCAATAAGACGCTGATCGGCGGCATTGTAATCGGCGTTTTGTTCATCACGATTTCGATTATAATCAATATCATAAATGGAATCAGGCAGAAAGATCCCGAAAAATTGTTCTTCTCATCCAACGGCGTTGCCGGATTTATCCTTTACTGGGCAATACTAATCGGTGCAATCGCATATCTGATGGGACATGAGGAGCTGATATCCGAATGGTTTATCATCTTTCTGGTCGTACTCCCGCTTGCCACCATCTTCTTCAAGGAGCCCCTGACCCATATCGTCCGAAGCCACCGCAAATGGGCTCCCGAAAAACCGGGCGAGTTTATCCTGGTGAGCGTCATCGAGATATACGACGTGCTGATCTCGTTTTTGACAAACACCATCTCCTTCGTCCGTGTCGGCATGTTTGCGATCAATCACGCGATCATGATGATGGTTGTATTTACGCTCGCGTCGTTTTCCGGCGGCTCACAGAATATTTTCGTTTTGATCTTCGGAAACATTTTCGTTATAGCGCTTGAGGGAATGATCGTCGGTATCCAGGTCATGAGGCTCAATTTCTACGAGATGTTTTCCCGCTTTTATTCAGGAGACGGCCTTAAATACCGGCCGTTCGAAATAAACTATAAAAACAACAGCACCAACAACAAATGAGTGGAGGTCATTTACGTGTTTTATCTTGTCATTTTTGCAATCTTAGCCATGGCAGCCCCCGTCGTATATGCAAATTTAAGGCCCGCAACCAACAGAAAAAGTGCTGAGCGCATCCTTTTTTACGGCATTTCCTCCTTTTTCTGCACAGTTTTCGTCATGGCGGTCATTGCCGTGATCGACAGCCCGGCGCTTGCCGCTGAAGCGGCCACCACCGCGGCGACGACGGGCCAGACGGGCATCGCGGCCGGCCTTGGCTTTATCGGCGCCGGACTTACCACGATGGGCTCTTGCATCGGCTCCGGCATCGCCGTCGCATCCACCGCCTCGGCCGCTCTCGGCGCGGTCTCGGAAGACGGGAGCATGTTCGGCAAATCGCTGATTTTCGTCGCGCTGGCTGAGGCGATTTCGCTCTACGGCGTTCTGATGTCGATTTTAATTCTCAATAAGATTTAAGGTGTCATTCATGCGTTATTATCTTATATCGGATAATACGGAAACGCAGACCGGCATGCGTTTGGCCGGTATCGACGGGGTTGTCGTTCACGAGCGCGAGGAGGTCGAAAACGCGATCCAACAGGTGCTTTTCGACCGCACGATCGGCATTCTGCTGATTACGGAGAAGCTCGCGAAGCTGTGCCCCGAGGCCATATACGATCTGAAGCTGAACAGACATACCCCGCTTGTCGTCGAAATCCCGGACCGCCACGGCACGGGGCGGTCCCCCGACTCCATTACGCGCTATGTCCGCGAAGCGATCGGCATCAGGATTTAGGACGATGCCGGCAACGTGAAAAGGTCATTGGGAGCGGCAAGGCCTCAAAGCCCGCCGTGCTTCATTTTGATCCCGGCAGATGCAATTCGGCGCGCCGCTCGTCTTATAAAGCGGCAACACGGCATATATAAAATTTTGCTTCTTTTCCTGCATGATGTACGCCGTGGTGTGTGGAGCTGATTATGGCAAAAATTGATGAAAAATTGGAACGCTTTACCTCCGCGATCCTTAAAGACGCGACGAAGGTCGGCGACTCGATCAAACAGGAGATCGACCGCGAATATTCCCGCGCCTTGTCCGCGGCGGAAAACGAGGTACTTGCGGAAGCTTTTAAATATATTAAAGACGAGGTTTCCAAAATCAAAACCACCGAGGGCAAGCGCCTTTCGAAAAAACTTCTCGACGCGAAGCGGATTCTGTTTCTGCGCAGGCGCGAGATTGCAAACGATATTTTTGACGAGCTTCGCAAAAGGATCTCGGCGTTTACCGAAACGCCGGAATACGAGGAGCTTTTGTTCGGGCTTTCCAAAAAGGCGGCGGAAATGCTCGGCGAATGCCCGGACGCCGTCTTATATCTGCGGCATTCCGACATGCGCTTTGCCGACAGGATCAGGCCGGTTTTCAAGCCGAATGAGATAACCGTCAAGGAAGGAAGCTTTACCTTAGGGGGCATCGTCGTCGAAAGCAAGGAAAAGCGCGTGCGCATCGATGAGACATTCGACCTGTCGCTGGAGGAGCGCTACGAGCACTTTACCGAGATGTTCGGCGTTTCCCTTGCCGAACTTTGAGTTTTGAGGTGAGTCAATTTGGATAAAAAGTCCTGCATCATAAGCGGCATCAACGGCCCGGTCGTTACGGTCGTCGGCGATTTCAGCCTGTCCATGCTGAACATGGTGTATGTCGGGGACGGACGTCTGATCGGCGAGGTCGTCGGCATCAGAAGCGACCATGCCATCGTACAGGTTTACGAGGATACGTCCGGCTTAAAACCGGGTGAGCCGGTTTTCGACACAGGTTCGCCGATGTCCGTAAAGCTCGGGCCCGGACTCATCGGCAATATTTTCGACGGCATCGCCCGTCCGTTAAAATCGATTGAGAAAATAAGCGGCGCGTTTATCGCGAGAGGCGTCAACATCCCCTCCCTCGACCCGGAAAAGCGCTATGACGTCGATATTCGGATCAAGGAAGGAGACCGTCTAAACGGCGGCGATATTTATGCCGAAACGATGGAGTCGGCGCTGATCCGTCACAGGGTAATGATCCCTCCCACCCTTTCCGGCACCGTCCGGAACGTAAAACCGTCCGGTAGCTACTGCGTGGACGATGTGATCGCGGAGCTTGTAAGCGACTCGGGCGCGGTCACGCCCCTGACGCTTTGCCAGATGTGGCCGATCCGGGCGCCGAGGCCGTATACGGCCCGTCTCCCGATGAACCGCCCGCTTGTCACGGGCCAGCGCATCATCGATACCCTCTTCCCCGTCGCAAAAGGCGGCTGCGCGGCGGTGCCCGGGCCGTTCGGCGCCGGCAAGAC
>DIWE01000037.1:0-3282 GCA_002423435.1 Clostridiales bacterium UBA6114 | reverse complement strand
GCGGCAACGAGATGACCGAGGTGCTTGAGGAGTTTTCAAAGCTTTTGGACCCGAAGTCGGGAAAACCGATGCTCGACCGCACCGTTTTGATTGCGAACACCTCGAATATGCCGGTCGCCGCGAGGGAAGCCTCGATCTATACCGGGATCACAATAGCCGAATATTTCAGGGATATGGGCTATCACGTCGCGATCCTCGCCGATTCGACATCCCGCTGGGCGGAAGCCCTTCGCGAAATTTCCGGGCGCCTCGAGGAAATGCCGGCGGAGGAAGGCTTCCCCGCCTATCTGCCGTCGCGCCTGGCCGAATTTTACGAGCGCGCGGGATACATGCAGTGCCTGGGCGGGGCGGAAGGCTCGGTTACGATTATCGGCGCCGTTTCCCCGCAGGGCGGCGATTTTTCGGAGCCGGTCACCCAGAATACCAAGCGGTTTATCCGAACCTTCTGGGCACTCGACCGCTCGCTCGCCTACGCGCGCCATTTCCCCGCGATCAACTGGATCACGTCCTATTCCGAGTATTTTCCGATGCTCGAACCGTGGTACCAGGAAAATTTCGGCGCGGATTTTACAAAATACCGCTCCAAAATATCCGCACTTTTGCAGGAGGAATCGAAGCTTCTCGAAATTGTGAAGCTGATCGGCTCCGACGTCCTGCCCGATGACCAGAAGCTGATCGTCGAAAGCGCGAAAGTCGTCCGCCTTGGGTTTTTGCAGCAGAACGCCTACAACGACAAGGACACTTATGTCCCGATCGAAAAACAGCTGAAAATGATGAAAGTCATGATTCATCTGTATGAGAAATCGCAGGAGGTCATCGCAAAAAACATCCCTGTGTCGCAGATCAAGAATACAGGACTGTTCGACGAAGTAATCCGCGTCAAATACGAGGTGCCGAACGACGACCTCTCCCTCCTGGATCAATTGATCGTAAAAATTGACGATACCTTAAACAAGCTGATCGAGGAGAACCAGACCTGAGGGCCGTGGAATCTCCGGCAAAACAGCCGCTGAAGCTTAATAAATCGGCGTGCCGCTCGCTTAAATAAACGGCAGCCGCGCCATATGCCGAAAGGCTCGCTTTTTATCGGGCATTCATCGGCATTTTGGTTTTGCGGTGCATGGAGCTTACGATGAGAGTCGAATATGTCGGACTGTCGGAGGTAAACGGGCCGCTTGTCGCATTAGACGGCGTAAAAAACGTATCCTTTGACGAAGTCTGTGAAATTACGCTGGAAAGCGGCCAGAAGAGACTGGGCCGCGTAATCATGATCGACGGCGAGCGGGTCGTTGTTCAGGTTTTCGAGGGCACCAAAGGCCTCTCCCTTGAAAACGCCCACACCCGTTTTTTGGGGCGGCCGATGGAGATTTCGCTGTCGAAGGAAATGCTGGGCCGGATTTTCAGCGGCGCCGGCCGGCCGATCGATTCGTTGGGCGAGCTCTTTCCCGACGAGCGGCGCAACATCAACGGCACGGCGATAAACCCGGTATCCAGAAAATACCCGCGAAGCTGCATCTATACGGGCATCTCGGCGATCGACGGCATGTCCACCCTGATCAGGGGCCAGAAGCTGCCGATTTTCTCGGGCTCGGGCATGTCGCACAACGAGGTGGCGGCGCAGATGGTGCGGCAGGCAAAGGTGCAGGACGAGGAAGGCGAATTCGCGATCGTGTTTGCGGCGATGGGCGTCAAAAACGACACCGCCGAATTCTTCCGCCGGGATTTTGAGGAGTCGGGCGCTTTGCAGCGCGTCGTCATGTTTGTAAACCTCGCGTCCGATCCGATTATCGAACGCATCCTGACGCCGAGGTGCGCGCTTACCACCGCCGAGTACCTCGCCTTTAAGCACAACATGCACGTGCTCGTCATTATGACGGATATGACGTCCTACTGCGAGGCCCTGCGCGAGTTTTCCTCCTCAAAGGGCGAAATTCCGAGCCGCAAGGGCTACCCCGGCTATCTTTACTCCGATCTCGCCTCTCTTTACGAACGGGCCGGCATGATCGAAGGAATCCAGGGCTCGGTTACCCAGGTCCCGGTTCTGACGATGCCGAACGACGACATCACCCATCCGATCCCCGATCTCACGGGGTATATCACGGAGGGCCAGATCGTGCTTGACCGCTCGCTCGAGCAGAAGGGCGTCTATCCGCCGATCGCCGTGCTGCCCTCCTTGTCCAGGCTGATGAAAGACGGCATCGGCAAGGGCTACACGCGCGAGGACCACCCTTCGCTTTCCAATCAGCTCTTCGCCTCTTACGCAAACGTTCAGGAAGCAAGGTCCTTAGCCTCCGTCATCGGCGAGGATGAGCTTTCCGACCTTGACAAAAAATATATGGTGTTCGGCCGCAGGTTTGAAGAGGAATTTATTAAGCAGGCGACCGATGAAAACCGGACGATCGATCAGACGCTCGACATCGGCTGGCGGCTCTTAAGCGAGCTCCCGAAGGATGCGCTTGACCGCATCGACGCGGTGCTCCTGAAAAAATATTATATCGAGGAAGAGGAAAACGCGATCCGCGGTTAGTGTTTTCCCCGCCGTGTTTTATGCAAAACACGGCAATCCTGTTTTTGCCGCAGGAAGGAGCTTAAAACGATGCCTCCTGTCATACCGACCAAAGGCAATCTCTTATCCTTAAAGCGTTCTCTGACACTCGCGCGCCTCGGCTATGACCTGATGGACAGAAAACGCAACATTCTGATACGGGAAATGATGTCGCTCATCGGCGAAGCCGAAGCGCTCCAGTCGCAGATCGACAGTTCGTTTTCCGAAGCCTATAAAGCGCTCCAGCAGGCGAGCATCACGCTGGGGCAGAACATCTGCGTACACGCGGCGATGTCCGTGCCGGTTGACGATACGCTCACCGTCCGCTCCACTTCGGTCATGGGCGTCGAGCTGCCGAAGACCCCGGACGTCGAGCCGGTGCCCGTCATCACCTATGGGTTTGCGGGCACAAATTCATATGTCGACGACGCGTATATCCTGTTTAACAAGGTAAAACATCTGACCTGCCGCCTCGCCCAGATCGAGCTGTCCGTTTACCGTCTGGCTCATGCGATTCAGAAAACGCAAAAACGCGCCAATGCGCTGAGTAACATCATCATTCCGGACTTTCAGTCGAATATCAAGTATATCACCGACGCGCTTGAGGAAAAGGACCGGGAAGAGTTTGTGCGGCTTAAGGTCATCAAACGCATTACGGAAAAATAAAACTGATCAAAAGTCAAGACCACGCTAGAAAAAGCGTGGTCTTGACTTTTTCAGACTGTCAAAGAACTGCA
>DIWE01000010.1 GCA_002423435.1 Clostridiales bacterium UBA6114 | reverse complement strand
TGACTTCTAATAGTTAGTCTTTCTTCACATTTTGTATCATCCTAAAGTCTGATGGTGTAACCTGTTTAGTCGCCTGATTCAAATAACATATGGTTTATTTGCTGTCTGAGCGCGTAGTCAATATTACCAGGAATATAGGGATTCAGGCTGTCTCCGCCCGGCATATATGCAGCTATCGGGGCAATGCAATCGGCTTCAAAATCAGGCTGATAGCTCTTCTGTTCCCAAAACAGTATGTTTATTTCTTTTTGAAGTTCCTTGATTTGCTGATTCTTTTTCGCAATCAATTCTTCGATATCTGTACATATGCTTATCCGCTCTTTCCGGCAATCCGACGCATATTGCTTTAACTTTGGAAAGTCACCTATCAATAACCGTTTCGGGTCGACGCCGTTGTAACGCTCACTTTTTTTACGCAGCGCATCTATTTGCTTTTTGACTTTCTCAATCTGCCCTTCGTATTCCTTTACGCTCGCCGTGTCGTTTTCGTTTTCTGCAAGAAGCAGTTTTGCGGAAATCTCCTGCGCCAACTGAGTTTGCTGCTCAAGCTCTTGAGCGCACTGGTCGCCATAATTATCCATGGTATGTGTGAGTTTTTCCTTCTTACATTCCAGTTCTAAGACAAATGCTTTAAGCCTGTCCGCCATAGGGGTCTTTCGTTCCATGAAAACATCTCTCCTTATTTTGATTATTGTTGTCCGTATTTAATGAGGTCTTCCTCGCTGATACCAAGCTGCTTACAGATAAGCCGTGTAGCGTCGTCGGGTTTGTTAAGCTTAAAGCTCGTATGATAAGGGTCAATCTTAGGCGGGCTCCCAATCCCCCCATATTTGACAAGGTCATCCCTGCTGATACCTAACTGTTCGCAGATATGCAGAGTTGTTTCGTCCAGTTCATCATCGGAATCTGCCCGTCCGGAGGCGTTGAAGCTCCGGGAATTGACAAGCGGGGTCATCCCTTCAATCGCGGGGGTGTTGGTAAGCGCCAGTGAGTGAAGCCCCATTGCCTTGCTGTCAGATTTGCGAACAGTGATGACCGGGGAAAGATAACGGTACTCCTTGTTTTTCAGATACTTCGTGGCACCGGGAGTCCATTCCACACGGGCTTGAATATGGCCATCCTTGAGTATAAGTTCCTTGACCCATCCTGCGGCGGGAGCCTGTCCCCCCTTGAGTGTTTGGTGCTCATAGTCGATAACGAGGTCGACGCCCCTTTTTGCAATTTGCGCGTTCATTGCCTGAAAGCTTTCCCCGTCAACATCGAACTCGCCCTTATCGCTGATGACATGACCGAGAGGGAGAACCGTTATAATCTCCGGGGCGTTTGTAACGTCTATGCGCTCTTTGAGTGTAATATAGTCATTCATTTTTGTTGCCCTCATCATTATCCTTTTGATTAGCCACTTGTTGAACCCAACGCTCGCTTACGTCGTATTTCTGGGATAGCTCCAGCGAATTGTAGCCGTTGTATTCTTCACGGATTTTCTTATCGCGAAGCGGCCTTAAAATCTGTTTTTGCTTTGGTAAGTAGAAGGTGGAGCCGCCGATTAGCGAGGAAAGCTTTAAGAGATTGTCTGTTCCAATCATCTCGGCAATTTCTTTATACATTCCATCCGGGAGCATTGACGGCGTAAGTTCTCTTATCCATTCGTCCGGCATACCATAACACCACCTTTCGTAATCTGGCTACAGCTATATTTTAGTAGTTCTTCTAAGAAATTGCTGTGGGTAGCAGTTCTGTAAAACTGCGTAAAAGAGATAGGTTTAGGCGCTTCTAAAACGCTCTGTGTGGCGTTTTGCGGCTTCAAGGGTGATTACACCAAAATCCACTTATGCCCCCGTTATCACGCACGATAACGGGGGCAGGCGGCTTGCTATTCTTCAAGCTCTCCGAATGCGTCCAGAATCTGTTCCGGTAAGCTGATATCTGTCATGTGCTTCATCATATCAGCCCCGGTTCTAACGCCGATATAGAAGCCCAGCAGAGACGCGGAGGAAACAATGCCGGTGATGGCGTCTTCAACATCGGTTTCCAGCCGCCTGTCATTGGGGGCCATGCTGCCGATGAGCGCGAACGCCTCGGCCTTCATCTGCTGTATGTACCCATCCCGCTCACTCAGAGCGCCGAATTCTTCATTGAATTCATCCCGCATAGCGTCCAGGACCTTTTTGCTAAACATACTGTCTCCTCCTTACTTCATGCCTTCAAGGGCAAGTCTCAGGGCCGTCTTGAAGCCTAAAATGAATGCCTGTGTTGCCCGTAAATCCTCGGTTTCCGTCTGCTCATTTTCGCAAAGGGAAAACCATTTCTGCTGCTTTGGATTGAAGGAGCTTACAAGCGCCTCGTAGGCCCCGGCATACTTGGCGTCAATTTTCCCCTGCTCGGGGCTACGGTTACCAGCGTCTGAGTAACCATCAAGCAAGCCGTAGAGGTCGGTTAGAGTCTGGTTGTTAGCTGTACTTAAATCAAAGGTTTTTGTGTCGAATAACATGGGGACGCTCCTTTCTATCTTGAAAAATCCGGGTTTGTATGTTACATTTTGGATGACTTCTTTACGAGGGAAGTCTTCTCAGCGGGGCGGTTGTTGTTGGTAGCGACAGCCGCCTTTTCTTTTACCTGTGTCATGCTGCGCCGCCAATTCCCATCTTGACGGCGGCTTCTTCAAGATGATGCACCGAAAATTCCTCATTCACGGATAAGGCGATATTCTGCGCTATCCGGCATTGATTGACCATCAGCCGCAAGCCGCCTTTCCGCTTGGCTATCTGATAGAGGTACTTCAAACACTCCTTGCTGATGCCAAACCCTGCATATATTTCGGAAATGTCCTCTTGTGTGAATCCGTTGCTCAGCTTGCATTTGTAAATCGTGCGGCTGTATACCTGGTCGAATTCTTCCGCCTGCCGCCCGTACATCCGCTTTAGGATGCTGGGATTCCCGGCATATACGATGCCGATATGGGCCTTATCGTTTATGGCCCGGACAGTGTCGAAGGATTTCTCCGTCAGATGCTGGGCCTCGTCGATGATGAGCAAACGGTTCGTGCTGGTCAGCTTTGCGAGGATGTATTGCATGATGTCGGCGGTAGAACCTCGTGCATCCTCTCCCAACGCTCTTAGAATCAGTTTCAAGATGCAGCGCGGAGTGTTTGTGGTAACGTCTGCCTCGACGTAGATAACGCCGTTGTTGGTGTGCGCATAGTGCTGTAGGGCGGTGGTCTTGCCACATCCCGCAGGGCCGTAAATCAGAACGATGCTATTCTGAATATGAGCTATACGGGCTTTTTGCTCAATCTCAACGGTATTTCTGACCGTGAGGCAAATTTTCGGGGCCTTGGCGACGGCCTGACGCGCCGCGCCCATATGGATATACTGCTCGATGCTTTTCGCTATCTCGTGGTTGTTTCCCGTGTAGGAGCCGTTCATAAAGAACGAGAGCGTCGTTTTAGATACGCCCAGTTCCTTGGCTACACGGCTTTGGCTGGCTTCGGTTTTGGATATGTACTCCGCGAGGCTTTGCCGCATGGACGATACATAATCCCGTTCATTATCCGCTGACATTTTCCATACCTCCTGTCACAAAATTAAAATAGGCGTCGTCACGTTCGCGCTGGGTCTTGCCGCCTGCTGCCTGTTCGCGTTCGGCTTCCTGCCGTTCCTCAGCCTCCTTTATTACCTTTGCTTTCCGATGGTGGGTGGAATTGACTGTCTGCATTGTGGGGATAACCTTCAAATCCGGCTTATCCAAGGACATACCATTTTCAATGGCAAGCTGCTGGATAGAAGGAACGGCAATATCCGGTATGTACTCCCGCACCTGTTTCCGGCGCTGCTTTTTCTGCGCGTTGAGCCTCCGCATATTCTGCGCGGTAAGCTCCTGATTGAGACTTCCCAAAGCGGTGCTTTCTGCCATGCAGATGAATTCTCCATCCTCGGTTATGCAATAAACCTGCCGTACATCGTCGGTGTTGTAACGTACATAGACTTTTTTGCCCTGGTACGGGAACAACTCCTCAGCGTCGAAATACTGTTGCAATTCCGGAACCCGTACCCCATTGCGGCCCACTGACAACAGTTTTGAAGTGCGCTTGAAATACATGGACAGCATAACGGGGTCGGCAATCCGTATAGGCCGCACAATGCATTTTTCAAAGGCCTGACAGGGCGTCATTCCCTCCATGGCGTCACCGGAATGCACGGTATTGTTGTACTGGCCTATTACGGCGGCAAGGTACTCCGCGAATTCATCAAAGGGCATGGCCTCATCCCTCAGCTTGTCGCAGGCCTTTTTCATCCGCTCCGGTCTGCGCTGTGGGTCTGCGCCGAAGTAAGACGGAAGATGAATGCAATAGGAGTATTCCAGCGTGTTGAAAAACCGCTCTATCAGCTTGGCCTTGGCGTTATATGGCGTCGCGTTGGTGACCTTCAGGCACATTTCATTTGCAAGCGATAAAGCAAAATCACGGTTAAAGAGGTCATGAACCATATAATCCGCGCCGTTATCCAGAAGTACCCGTTCCGGAATGCCGTAAGCGAATACTGAACGGGCGAACGCGTCCAGCACCGCATCAGCGTTGGGGTCGTGGTCAATGAGCAGATAGCCGACGATATATCGGGAGCGCTTGTCCATCCAGCCGACAACCCACGGTCTGAATACCCGGCCTGTATCATCTTTTACCCAGAGGTCAAACACATGGTTATCCGCGCACCATACTTCATTCGTGCAAATGGAACGGTAATCAAACCGAATGAAAGGTTCGCATTTGTCGGCATAGGCTTTCTTGCCTTGCCGTGCCAAAACCTTTGCGGGATAAGGAATGCTTTGTGTCAGGCGCTGGAAGGCTGCAATGCTGGGAAGCTGCATATCTGGGAAATTCATCTGAGTAAGGCGGTAACAGCTTGCGATTGATGGGCCGCCCCCGCCGCGCCGATTGCCCTTCTCCTGCATCCAGTATGCAAGGAACACCTGCTTTACATCGTCAGGGATGCTGCTTACTCCCTTGTTGTAGGTGCCGCGCTTATCTATCATCCCGGCGACGCCTTCCCGGTTATACAGCGTTTCCCAGTGGTTTAACTGCCGTTTAGTAAGCGGTTTATCCGGGTGTTGTTCGTTGTATTGCAGCAGGAAGGCCTGCATCTTGTCCGCTTTGGGATAAGTGGCCTTGAAGTCTTGATACGACAGCACGATGGTCTGTTTTGCAAACACTACATTCCGCTGGGCGTCGGTGAGGGAAAGAAGCGCCTCCGCATTGGTTGTTTCCCGCTCGCCGCTATACCGGGCTTGCGCCTCTTCCGGAAGGGATTCTAAGGCAATTTGTAATTGCTTACCTCCGCGACCGACACCATTGACATAGCGGTGCTCATATTGATTTTTTGAGACATTAAACCGAACTGCTCTTTGTGTCTTGTCCAGCAATTCGGCTACCTGACTAACAGGAAGCCATGTCAATGGTGTTCACCTCCTATTCCTTGCCGAATAGTGCTCCTACTAAAGTGAAGGGGTCCATTCCCAACGGCTTTGCAATTTGCTTTAGCGCCGCCAGCGTCGGTATCGTACGTCCATTAATAATGGCACATAGATATATCGTTGATAGGCCGCATTCTTGGGCAAGCCATTTTTGCTGCTTTCCCATTTCTTTTAGCTTCCTGCCAATCACTTTTCCTAATGGCGGCTTGTTGTTGAGATTAGTTGTTCTCGACATTGTCTCACCCCCTTGAAATGTTCAATGATAACCGATATAATTAACTAATAAGTTTTATTATAATATGTGTTTCACATACTGTCAATAAAATTTTATGGTTTTCACATATAGGAGGGTATTTATGGATTCAGTTGGGGAACGAATAAAACATATACGAAGCCAACAGCATCTGACACAGGCTCAATTTGCAGATGAAATGGCGATAAGTCAGACACATGTAAGCAAAATAGAAAAGGGAGTAGAGAATCCATCGGCAACATTACTGCGTCTTATCTCTGAAAAATATAATATTGATGAAACATGGTTAACCGATGGTGTCGGGTCGCCTACTCCGGGATGGGACATGCATACCGATGAAGGTGCTATTTCGAAGTACAATGCTATGCGGGTATCTTTTGAAGAAAAGCTCCATAGCCGTACAGGTGAAGACCTGATTAACACCGTGGAAGCATTTGCCTACTTTGACGCCCTTCTTTCCCCAAGAAAGCTGTCTGATGAAGATAAGTCAAGATACCTTGCCTATATCAGTATGGCAGTTGACGAATACGAGAAGATAATTTTTGCGGTTTCCAGCAGTATCCTTCCTTCCAAAAAAGATGCTGCGGCCTGCCTTCGCTTTAGGTCTGAGTGCGAAACGAAGCTGAATTCCATGTTTACCAATATCAAAGACTCGGTCAATTTATATCTGGCTCTCATCGGAGATGAGATGAAACTTTGATATGCATATTTATTAGAAATCTATGTATAAATACTTATTTCTTGTGTTGCGCCATTTCGTTTCCTTTCTGTGTCCGCAATTCCTTTAGTCATTTTTCCTTTCTGACAATAATAAAAAGCCTATAAACCCTGAATTAAACGGGGTTTGTAGGCTTTTTAAACGCTTATATTAAATTTCCTTAGTCGGTCTGAAAATGGTGTGCAGTTACATTTTGTTTCCTTAGTCGGATATCTCAATAAACCCTGTAATTGTGCGGTGTTTAGGTAATTTCTTGACTAAGGAAAAAGATACATATTGCGTGATTGATTACACCAGACCCCGCATATAAATAACAAAAGGGTGTGTCGCGAAATGCATATCCATACATTCCGCGACATACCCTTTAATATTTTGTCCGGCCGCCGCTTAAAATCCCGCCGCGGCTCTTTTCAGCCTTCTTTCCGTTTTTGCAAATGGTATACGATCCTTAGAAGCTGTTTTTCCGGAACGAATTTTTTAAAGAGCCGGGCAAGCTTCATCCGGGTGCCCGGCACGATTACAAGCTTGCGCCGGAACATCCCGTCTACCGCGGCCTTTGCAACGTCGATGCTTTTTAAGCCCTTTATGCTGAACTTCACGTTTGCAGTCTTGTCAAATTCCGTCGCCACGGGCCCCGGGCACAGCGCGCAGACGCACACCCTGCTCTTTTCCCTGCGAAGCTCCTCGTAAACCGCCTCGGTAAGCCTGAGCACATATGCCTTCGACGCGTAATAGCTCGACAGAAGCGGTCCGGGCAAAAACGCGGCTGAGGACGCGATATTCAGGATATAGCCCGCGTTATTCCTCTTAAAATCCTTCAAAAACAGCTTTGTCAGAATGTGAAGGGCCCTGATATTGACGTTTAACATCTCAAGCTCCCTGAAAAGATCCGTCTCGTCAAACATCCCGAAAAGGCCGAATCCCGCGCTGTTTACCAAAATGTCGATATTTTCGTGCTTTACCTGCTCGTAAAGCGAAAAACAGGAGGCTTCCTCAGAAAGGTCCAGGCAGATGATCCGCACATTTTGGCCCAGCTCTTTTTTTAGCTCAAGAAGTCTCTGCTCCCTTCTCGCGACGAGGATCAGGTCGTATCCCCTTTTGCCGAGGAGTCTTGCAATATCGCGGCCAATTCCCGAGCTCGCCCCCGTAACCAGCGCTTTCATTCAAACGATCCCTTCCGTTAATCATAAGCGGCAAATCCGAACCCGCCTCTATGCAGCGCCTTTTGGCATCTTTCTTCGTTGTTCTCTTACCCACCCCAACAAATGGGAATTTGTTGGGGACCCCGGCAGGCGGGCGTCAGCCCGCCCTCGTCGGCCGCCTCGAAATCCACCAAAAATCGAAGCATAGAGGTCGAAGATTTTTGAGGGAGCGGGATTTTGTCAGTGCAAGGAAAGACACATTGGCAATACTGACGTATGGCAATGGGGATTTCTGCGGCAATGGCGGAATCCCGCCTCTCAAAAACGGGTTCGGATTTGCCTCTTATGCTTAAGGTAAAGAAAACCGGTCCCCAAACCAAGCCTCCGACGCCTTTATTAAGAGCGGTGATAATACCTGTAGCGGTCGACCGCGTCCGAACGCATATAGCGCGCGTCGTTTAAGATGCACCCGATCATCTTGGCCTGAATCATTACAAAGTCATTTTGTGTCTGGGCGATCACATCGAGAGGCGCATGGTCCTGCTTGATCGTCAGGATAACCGCGTCGACGCATTGGGATATAATCGTCGCGTCGGCATGCATCTGCGCCGGCGGAGAATCGATAATGACAAAGTCAAAATCGCGTTTCAACTGATCGATCAGTCCCTTAAACTGCGGCAGACTCAAAAGGTCCGAGGTCAGCTTGGACTCCTTCAGGGATATCACGCCCAGCCCGCTTGTCGGCTCGACATATACAAATTTCTCATATTTATCCGGGTGCTCCAGTAATAACTTCAAGGGTACGCTTACGTCGCCGAGGATATGCAGCGCCCCCGCGACATCCGGCTTGCGCATGTCCGCGTCGATCAGCAGCACTTTAAACCGCGAGCACAGGGATAACGCAAGGTTTATAGAGGTTGTCGTCTTTCCTTCGTTTTCCGTCGCCCCGGCGATCAGGATTGTGTGGATATCCTCCCGTTCCGACAAGTACAGGACATTGGTGCGCAAGGACTTGACCGATTCGAAAAAATTGATATTGACATTGGAATTGATAATCAAGGGCACCGCATGTCTGCCCCGCCATTTCGCTTTTTTCATATGGGGAATGCTCCCCAAGACGGGAAGCTCCAGTTTCGACCTGACATCGACCGCGCTGATCACGGTGGGTTTGAAATACTTCGATATAACGATGATCAAAACGCCCAGGACAATTCCGATGAGCATTCCAAGAAGCGAATTTCTCACGGTGGAAGGCGGTATCGGATACCTCGGGAGCACCGCTTCGTCGAGCACCTTTACAGAACCGACTTCCACGGTCTGGCTGATAATATCGGGAGCCACCTCCATGATCGTTTTGGAGATGTGAAGCGCCCTTTGGGGGTCCGGATCCGTAACCGTCAGGTAAAGAATGCCGGCATTTTTATCCGGATATACCGACACGCAGCTCCGCAGCTGCGTGGGAGTGATACTGAGGCCCAGCTTTTCGACGACGTGCTCCATGACCCGGTTGCTTTTCAATATGACGGTATAGGTGTCCACAAGCTGCCGGGACAGGGAGATATCATTGATGTTGACAACGTCCTGTCCGATCACTTTTATCTGATTGGAATTTACGATCATGGAGGTTGTCGCGTTATAGACCGGGAAATAGGTATAAATCGTAAACGCATAGGCGATCGCCGTCGAGACCGCCATAAAGATCAGCACAAGCCACCATTTTTTTACGATGCAGTAGAGTATGTTCTTAATATTGATATCAATTTCGAGATCATCGATCGGCGCCTGAGTGACAAACCGCTGCTTTTCCAATCATTTCACCATCCAGAAAATTTCTGTTCATGCCAAAATCCAAATTTGTGCTCAGTCCGCCCGATTCTCCACTCAGTCCACTTCCCTGTCGAAGCAACAGCCGGCTTAAAAATAGATATTGTTTTATCGTCCCATTTATTATATTATTAAGAAAAATGTTTGTCAATTATTTGAATATTTTACAAGAGTTCCATAAAACGGCAGAAATTGGCGGCAAAAGGCACAGATAATCTGCCGTCAATTTAAAACTGCACGTTTTCAGGTTCCCGGAGGATATCCTTACATTATTAGGAGGCGGTCTAAATCGTCAGTCGCATGAAAAAACATGCCGGTATGCTCCGATGGCTGATGGGGGTGACCCGTCCATACAGGCTTCGAATCGTCCTCCTCTGCGCGATATCCATGGCGGTTTCCGTCACCGGGGTGAGCTTTGCCCTGGCGACCCGGCGCCTGATCGACACCGCCACCGGCGCGCTGGAAGCGTCCGCCGGCATCCCGGCCGTCGCGCTGCCCCTCGCGGGAATCGTCCTGTTTCAGCTCGTCACGCAGTCCGTTCTCTCTCTGCTGACCACCAATACGACCGAGAATCTGCAAAACCTGCTGCGCAAAAGATTGTTTGCAAAACTGTGCCGCTGCCCGTGGTACAGCCTCAGGGATTTCCACAGCGGTGACATTATGACGCGCATGAGCTCCGACGCGGGCAATATTGTTTCCGTCTGCACAAGCCTGATTCCCGGCGTCGCGGCTCTCTGCGCGCAGATCGCGGCTGCCTTCGGGGCTTTGTTCTTTTATGACCGGATCATGGCGTTTACCGCTTTTTTTCTCGGGCCGTTCGTGATACTGCTGGCCCGGCTTTACGGCAGAAGGCTGAAACCGTTTTTTGAAAAGTACCAGAAGTGCGACAGCGCCGAAAAATCCTTCCTGCAGGAGTCCGTTCAGAATCTCCTTCTGATAAAAACCTTTAATCTTTACAAGCCCTTCCAGGACAAGCTTTCCGAGCTTCAAAGGGCAAAGCTCGGCTGGGTTTACAAACGAAACGCCGCGTCGGTCCTTGCCGGCGCAGGCATGTCGCTCGGGTACTGGCTCGGGACTCTGGCCGCGCTCCTCTGGGGTTCGTACCGCCTGTCGCAAGGGCTGATCACATTCGGGACCGTCACGGCGTTTGTCCAGCTCGTCGGCCAGGTGCAGGGCCCGTTTATGGGACTTTCCCGCATGCTTCCCCGGTTTATCCAGGCGTCGTCGTCGGCCGAACGGCTAAGGGTGATCGACGATCTGCCCGAGGAAAGTATGTCCCGTTGCGCCGCGGTCGCGGACGCCCGGGCCGGACTGTCCGTCCAGCACGTAAGCTTTTCCTATGCGGCGGGGAAAAAGATCTTGGACGACGTCACCCTTGCGGCACAGCCGGGCGAAATGCTTGGGATCATGGGCCCGACCGGCGACGGAAAAACGACCCTTCTGCGCCTTCTGCTTTCTCTGGTCCCCCCCGATTCCGGAGCGATCCGGATTCTTCCGGATAATGGAGATACTCTGGACGCGGGCCCTGAGACCCGCTGTTATTTCTCCTATGTCCCGCAGGGTAATTCGATGCTTTCGGGAACGATTGCCGAAAATCTGCGTCTGGGAAATCAGGAAGCGACCGACGGGGAACTGGTTGAAGCGCTTAAGGACGCCTGCGCATGGGATTTTATTTCCGCGCTTCCGGATACCATACATACCTTTGTCGGCGAGAAGGGGACCACCCTTTCCGAAGGCCAGTCGCAGCGGATCGCGATCGCCCGGGCTTTTCTCCACGGCACTCCCATTCTGGTCCTCGACGAAGCGACCTCCGCGCTGGACCCGGGCACGGAGGACAGGGTAATCCGGTCCATACGCGCGAAAAACAAAACATGTATTTTCGTATCGCACCGCGAAATCCTGTTCAGCAAATGCGACAGCGTGTATAAGATCACGGACGGGCGTTTATTGAAGCTCGGTTAAGGCGAGGATTTAACTCTTTCTCCCCTTAAGGTATCAAATCGCATCTCGCCGGACATGATGAAATCAAAATTCGATCAATGAGGCAGGTTCTATGGCTCGGTTTCACAATACCAATAACGAGGGACGGCAAAAAGGCGGCTTTGGGGAGCGATTTCAGTCTTTGCCCAAATCGATCCGCATTTTCGGGGTACTGTTTCTGCTTTTTTTGCTGTTGTCTGCGGGAGCGCTGTCCTTTTTTTACTTCGGGCCCTTGGGCAAAATCGATTATACCACCCTGCCCTTAAGCGACGACGACGGGGAATCCTTAAAGGAAGGGGAAGGCGGGACGTCCGACACCGACAGGGAAAATTTTCAGGATCTGGACAACTCGGAGATCGATCAGGTTCCGGAAAAGCTGATCGGCATGACCCAATCCGACAAAAACATCGAAAATATCGTTTTCTTCGGCCTGGACGTCCGCAAGGAGGGCTCCGACAGCGGCAGGAGCGATGTCATCATGATCCTATCGATTGACCATGTCGGCAAAAAAATCAGGGCGGCCTCGATTTTAAGGGACTGCTATGTGAAAATACCCGGGCACGGCAAAAACAGGATCAACGCGGCCTATGCGTTCGGCGGGCCGGCCCTCGCGATCAACACGATCAACCTGAATTTTGACACCGATATCCAGAAATATGTCAAGGTGGACTTTTTCGGCATGGCGAAAATCATCAATACCCTGGGCGGGGTTATTATCCCGGAGCTTTCCGAGGCCGAAGCGGGCCAGATCCGCAAAACCGCGAGGGGGGGCAGCGATGTAAAAGCGGGCAAAAGAATCCCCCTAAACGGCGAGGAAGCGGTGGCCTATGCCCGCATCCGCTACATCGACAACGATTTTTACCGGACGGAACGCCAGCGCAATGTGGTAAAGCAGCTTACCCTGAAGGTTTTCGGCATGAATCTTAAAAAAGACCTGTCGCTTCTGGACGATATCCTGCCGAATCTCGAGACCAATCTGACAAGGAGCGAAATCCTGTCCATCGGATGGCGGGTCCTTACCTCCGGCTACGACAAGGATATCGAGGAACTCTGCATCCCGGTCGATGACGAATATCAATATGCAAATATCAACGGCGCCGCCGTGATTTTGCCGGACATCGGCCAAAACGTAAAGGCGCTGAAGGAATTTCTTTACGAGGCAAAGACCTGACAGCCTCCATACCGCTTTGCTTGGATTTCGCCCGTTCTTCCCCGCTTTCGACAGGGAAGGACGGGTAAAATTCTGTCGGGAATTTCCGTATGCTCCCCGCCGCCGTCCAAAGCGCGGAAATATTCATTCATATTTGTTTTGTCCATTTAAGGAAAATAAAGCTAATCGGACTATTCCACAGCAATTCGGAGCAAACTATATACCAATTAAAATAAATTTGAATTTTATGAAATATTTTTGTAAATTCATTGACATTCCGGTCTTTCTACTGTATTGTTTATCTGTTATTTTCATTCAGAAAGGTTGTGAAGATAGGGTTGGCAAAAAAGCTGAAACTTTATGGCTTTAACAACCTCACAAAAACACTTAGTTTCAACATCTATGATGTATGCTATGCAAAAAGTGAGCGGGAACAAAAGGACTATATTGCATACATTGACGAGCAGTATAACTCCGAGCGTCTTACAAAGATTCTTCGCCACGTGACCGAAATCATCGGGGCAAATGTACTTAATATTGCAAAACAGGACTACGACCCCCAGGGCGCGAGCGTCACCCTTCTGATTGCCGAGCAGTCCATGACGGCCGTCCCGGAAAAAGCGTCCGACGGCATCGAAGGCGGCATGATACGCGCCAGGGACGCGATCGTCGCCCACCTCGACAAAAGCCATGTGACGGTGCACACATACCCCGAGTATCACCCCGACAATTCAATCGCCACGTTTCGCGTCGACATCGACGTCGCGACCTGCGGCAAGGTTTCCCCCTTAAACGCTCTTGATTATCTGATCGGGAGCTTTGATTCGGACATCATGACGATTGACTACAGGGTGCGCGGCTTTACCCGCGATATGTCGGGCAAGAAGTGCTTTATCGATCACAATATCACCTCCATCCAAAACTACATCAAGGATGACACCTTAAAAAAATACGACGCGGTCGATGTGAACGTTTATCAGTCGAACATGTTTCACACGAAGCTTTTAATAAAAGAAATCGAGCTGCAGAATTATCTTTTCAACCTGGACGTCTACGAGCTTCCGCCAAAGGAAAGGCTCGCGATCACAAACAACCTGCGCCGCGAGATGATCGAAATCTTCAGCGGGATGAACATTTATTGACTATGAAAACGCTGTCTCAGGATCAGGCGCCGCTTCTCGACGCATTGATTGAATACAGGTCAAAACGCGTAGTTCCGTTCGACGTGCCGGGGCACAAGCAGGGTCGCGGCAATCCGGAGCTTACGGATTTTCTCGGCAAATCCTGCTTAAACGTCGACGTAAATTCCATGAAGCCGCTCGACAACCTAAGCCACCCCGTCGGCGTGATCCGCGATGCCGAGAAACTCGCCGCCGAGGCTTTTTGCGCCGAAAACGCGTTTTTTATGGTAAACGGCACGTCCTCGGCCGTGCAGGCGATGGTGATGAGCGTCTGCGCCCGGGGCGACAAAATCATCATGCCGCGAAATGTGCACCGCAGCGCGATCAACGCGCTGATTTTAAGCGGCGCCGTTCCGGTCTATTTAAACCCCGGCTTGAACCGCAGACTCGGAATCCCTCTGGGCATGTCCGTTTCCGAATTAAAACGGGCAATAGAGGAGCATCCGGATGCCAAAGCGGTTTTTATAAACAACCCGACCTATTACGGCATCTGCTCGAACGTCGGTGAGATCGTTCGCCTGGCCCACGAGGCTTCCATGCTTGTGCTCGCCGACGAGGCGCACGGCACCCATTTTTATTTCGGCGAGGACATGCCGCCGGATGCGATGAGGGCCGGCGCCGATATGTCCGCCGTCAGCATGCATAAAACAGGCGGCTCTTTGACCCAAAGCTCCCTTCTGCTCTTAAGCGGCGCCGTAAATCCGGATCACGTCCGTCAGATCATCAATCTGACCCAGACGACGAGCGCCTCCTACCTTCTGATGTCCTCGCTCGACATCTCCAGAAGGAATCTCGCTCAAAACGGAAAGGAGATTTTCGCCAAGGTGACGAGATTCGCCGAGTACGCGAGAGAGGAAATCAATAAAATCGGCGGGTTTTACGCCTTCTCAAAGGAGCTTGTAAACGGCGACACCGTGTACGACTTCGACCGGACGAAGCTGTCGGTGTATACGAGGGACCTGGGCCTCGCGGGCATCGAGGTTTACGATATCCTTCGCGACGAGTACGGTATCCAGATCGAGTTCGGGGACATCGGAAACATTCTCGCGATCATTTCCGTCGGCGACAGAGCCCTGGACTTGGAGCGCCTGATCTCTTCCCTGTCGGAAATCAAACGCCTGTATTCAAAGGACCCCTCCGGCATGTTCGACCACGAGTATATCACGCCGGAGGTCGTGCTGTCCCCGAAGGCGGCGTTTTATTCAAAAAAGAGAGCTCTTCCGGTCAAATACGCTGAAAACACGATCTGCGCCGAGTTCGTCATGTGTTATCCGCCGGGGATCCCGATTCTTTCGCCGGGCGAGCGGATTACCCGGGAAATCCTGGATTACATCGCCTACGCAAAGGAAAAGGGCTGTGCCCTGACCGGCACGGAGGACTTGACGCTTGAAAAGATCAATATAATCGAGGAAGGCTAAATGGAACTTTGGTTTACGGAAAAACACACGGAAGACGTCCGCTTTTCCATCCGCGTCGAGAAGCAGCTCTGCTCGGTGCAAAGCCCCTTCCAGCGGATCGATGTCTTCGACTCAAAGGAATTCGGGCGGATTCTGACGCTTGACGGCTTTATCATGGTGACGGAAAAGGACGAGTTTATCTACCATGACATGATCGTCCATGTGCCGATGGCGACAAACCCCAAAATCAAAAACGTGCTCGTGATCGGCGCGGGCGACGGCGGGACGGTCCGGGAGCTTACCCGCTACCCGACGCTCGAACGCATCGACGTCGCCGAAATCGACGAAGCGGTCGTCTCCGTCTGCCGCGAGTATCTGCCGAAAACCGCCTGCAGATTCGACGACCCGAGGGTGCGCCTGTATTTTGAGGATGGGCTTCGTTTCGTCAGGTCGCAGGTCGACAGGTACGACCTCATTATCGTCGACTCGACCGATCCGTTCGGCCCCGGCGAGGGACTGTTTACAAAGGAGTTTTACGGCAACTGTTATAAGGCGCTCAAAGACGACGGGATTCTGGTAAACCAGCATGAAAGCCCGTACTACGAAAACGACGCCAAATCCATGAAGCGGGCACACCGTAGGATCAAAGCGTTTTTCCCCGTATGCAGGGTCTACCAGGCCCATATCCCCACCTATCCCTCCGGGCACTGGCTTTTCGGCTTCGCCTCCAAAAAATACGACCCCGTTGCCGATTTCGACCCCCATGGCTGGAGCGCCTTCCAGCTCAGGACAAAATACTACAACACCGCGCTGCACAGGGGCTGCTTTGCCCTTCCGACCTATGTGAACGAGCTATTGGAGAGCGCGGATGATGAATAGGAAGCTAAACGCCTTTATCGGCTGCGACAAAGAGTATGAGGACGCGAAAATCGTGCTGTTCGGCGCGCCGTTTGATTCTACGACGTCCTTTAGGCCGGGCGCGCGCTTCGGCTGCAGCGCGATGAGGGGCGATTCGTTCGGCATGGAGACGTACAGTCCCTATCAGGACAGGGACTTAAACGACGCCCTTGTGTTTGACTACGGGGATCTCGAGTTGCCGTTCGGCAGCCCGGAAAACGCCCTTTGGCAAATCGAGGCTTTTGCGGCGCGGATTCTTGCGGACGGAAAAATCCCCTGCATGATCGGCGGCGAGCATCTGGTGACGCTGGGCGCCGTGCGGGCTGTTTTCTCAAAATATCCAGATCTGCATGTGCTTCATTTCGACGCGCACACCGATCTGCGGGACGATTATCTCGGAGAGCGTTTGTCCCATGCATCCGTTATGCGCAGGGTCTGGGAGTTTCTCGGCGACGGCAGGATCTTTCAGTTCGGCATCCGTTCGGGCGACCGCGCGGAATTCGAATGGGCAAAGGAGCACGTCTTTACCGGGAAATTCGATTTTCGCGGCTTAAAAACGGTCGTTGAGCAATTAAAGGGCAAGCCCGTCTATTTTTCTCTCGACCTGGACGTGCTCGACCCGTCCGTCTTCCCGGGCACGGGGACGCCGGAGGCCGGGGGCGTTTCGTTTCAGGCTCTGCTCGACGCCGTACTGTCGCTTTCCGGTTTAAACGTCGTCGGCTTTGACGTAAACGAGCTTGCGCCCGCCTACGACCACAGCGGCGCGTCGACCGCCGCCGCCTTAAAAATCCTCCGCGAGCTTCTTCTGGTATTATCGCCGCAAACGCAAAAGAGATAAAAGATCCGAAAAACAAAGCGCCGACAGGGATTATCCTGCCGGCTTTTTTATTAATCGTTTCTTTATCTCAGCGAAACCGCGGCGGCGGGGACAGGGGGAGCAGTTTTCTCCTCCACTCCATCCTTCAGCATGCCGAATATGAGCGACCGAAGTGTCGACGGGTCGTCCTGCCGCTCCTCGCAGGCCAGAATTTCCGAGAGCTGCCGGTACAGGCCCGAGCGGTTGATTCCGCCGGAGCGCATGACAAATATTTTCTTATAGCTCGTCGCGTCGACCGATTCGCTGTCAAGCGACAGCTCCTCAAAAAGCTTTTCTCCCGGGCGGAGTCCCGTAATGACGATATCGATGTCCCGGTTCGGCTCAAGACCCGAAAGCCGGATTAAGTCGCAGGCGAGATCATAAATCCGCACGGGCTGTCCCATGTCGAGGACAAAGGTTTCGCCGCCTTTTGCAAGCGCCGCCGCCGTCTGAACGAGAGATACCGCTTCCGGGATGGTCATGAAATAGCGCCTCATCTCCGGATCGGTTAGGGTGACAGGGCCGCCGGAGGCGATCTGCTTCTTGAACAGAGGCACGACGCTTCCAACCGAGCCCAAAACATTGCCGAAACGCACCGACGCCATTTCCGTCCCGGCACCGTTTTCCGCCTTGACAATCAGCTCGGCAATCCGTTTCGACGCGCCCATGACATTTGTCGGGTTGACCGCCTTGTCCGTTGAGATCAGGATAAATTTTGCCGCTTTATACTTTTTGCAGGCTTCAACGACGTTCTTTGTGCCGATGATATTGTTTTTTACCGCCTCCGAGGGATTGATTTCAACGATCGGGACATGCTTATGCGCCGCGGCGTGGAACACAAGCTGCGGCCGGTATTCGGAAAACACATAATCGATCCGGTCCCGATCCTGGACCGAGCCCAATAAAAGCTCGTAGCGCGTTTTAGGATAGACGGCCTTCAGTTCCTCGTTCAGTTCGAAAAGGGCGTTTTCACAGATATCAAAAATAATCAGCTTCCTGCATCCGTTTTTCAGCGTCTGCCGGCAAAGCTCGGAGCCGATCGACCCGGCGCCCCCGGTCACCAGCACCGTTTTCTCCCTGATATATTCCTCAGCCGCGCTTATGCCGCAGTTTATGCTCTCGCGGAAGAGAAGGTCCTCAATGCTTACTTCCTTGAGCGCCGACCGCTTTCCTTTCAGAAACTCGCGGGCGTCGACCACGTTCTGGAACAGCTTGATCGGGAGCCCGCAGGGAAGGCATTTCTCATAGATTTTTCGGATTGTCTGCGCATCCGCCGAAGGGATTGATATAATAATGCCGTTTGCTTTGCATTTGCGGGCGATTTTTTTGATCTCGTCCGTCGAGCCGAACACGCGGACACCGCAGATGCGCAGATTTTTTTTATTCGGATCATCGTCGACGCAGGCGACCGGACAGATCAGATCGGTGTTGTTGTTATTATACAAATACTTGATCAGCAGCGCGCCGCTCGCACCCGCGCCCACGATAAGCGTTCTCGAAACATCTTTGCCGCGGATCCCGAGCATGCTTTTGATCCGCCGGACAAAGCGGGGCATGAGGCGGATGAATGAGGTAAACGCGAAAATAAGACCGCCGGAGATAATGATGACGGAGCCCGGCATATCCAAAAGGCCCGAGTACTTCAGAATCAGCAGAAATACGCAGGTAAGCGCCACGGCCCCACCCTGGCGCAAAAGCTCGGCAAGCCCCGTATACTGCCAGACTTCCTTATAGCACCCAAGCAGGTAGCTGAAAATGACAACCCCGCCGACCGGAATAAAAATTCTGATGTTCCCTGCATACTTGTCCGGAATCACTCCGTCAAAGCGAAGCAGCAAACCGAAATAGAGCGAAAGCATAGAAAAGATCAGATCTGTGATGACAACGATGGAAATTGTATAAGCTCTTTTCATATAAACCCGGTCCATATTACGCCCGCAATCGGGCGTCCTCCAAAATACGGACTCCATAAGCTCCCCCCGTTATGAACTTTTAACGCGAATGATGAAATGTTCCGGTCTATTAAGCCGTATTCAATTTTCCATATTCTCCCCTAACATGAATTCTTTGGAAATAATAATACCACAAATTTATGCAATAGGACAGACTTTTATTTCATTATTTGCCGAACCTGCACTGATTTGCGAACGATTTTTTGTATCTGTTTTGCCGGTGCCGGGAGTGATCTGTTTGTTGCTTTTTCAGCCTTGTTTATGTTAATATGATAGTAAAGGAGGGTATCGCCATGCAAAAATTCATACCCAAAGAAAAGCTGAGCAAAAAAGCCAGGCGAAAGCAGGACCTCGCAAAACGCGGTTCCTGGGGCGCTATGAGTCCCGTCACCAGGAAACCGGATAACCCCAAAAAATATAACCGCAAAAAGATTCAAAAAGGAGAGGATTTCCTTTTTGAATCTTTTTTTAGTTCACATATCACGATCAATTTATATGGACAAACGGTTCCGTTTTTTTTATACTGTAAGCATCTGGCAAACAAGCCGACCAATACATTTATTATATTAAAAGGAGCCAATTACGATGAAGGAAAACAAACTCAGACAGCTCTTAAATGAAAACAAGCCATCCACCTCTACCCGCATCTGGAGCACATGGCCCTTTTTTACGGAGGCTCTGGGCGCCACCGGGAATTTTGATTACATGGAATTTGTGGCGGAATACGCTCCCTTTACGCAGTTCGACCTCGAAAACCTGGCAAGAGCCGCCGAGCTTAATAACATGGGCTCGATGATCAAGGTGGATTTCCAGAGCCGGGGCTTTGTGGCGCAAAAGGCGGTCGCCTCCGGATTTCAGGCGATTATGTTCGCCGACCACGAGACGCCCGAGCAGGTCCGGGAAAGCATCCGCATGGTAAAGCCCCACACGCCCGAGGACGGCGGCCTTTTCGGGACGCCGCAGAGGCGCTTTATCGGAGCCCAGCCGAATATGCCGCAGATGGCGCACGCCAAGCGCATCCGCGATGTCGTTCTTTGCTTCATGATCGAAAAGGATGAGGCGATGAAAAATATCGAGGAGATCTGTTCGATCGAAGGCGTCGACATGGTTCAGTTCGGGCCGTCGGATTACAGCATGAGCCGGGGCTGGAATTCGAGCGAGCATGTCAAAGAATTTAAGGCCGAGGAGCGCAGAATGATCGAGATCGCCCTGAAACACGGCGTGGAGCCCCGGTGCGAGATCAAAACCGTGGAAGCGGCGCAGTACTATGTCGACCTCGGCGTTCGTCATTTCAGCCTCGGCGATCAGTTCGAAAAGCTGAACAGCTTCTGGACCGGGGACGGCGCCAGAATCCGGTCCGTCGCGGACGCGATAAAGTAAGGCGTTCTCATGTCTTTTTTAAAAAAATGCGTTGCGCTTCGTGTGACCATTTTTTCAAAAAACCGATTAAAATCTCTTTTTTGGGGAATTCATTTCCCCAAAAAAGCCCTTAACCCGCGCCAGACGGGCGCGAAACCGGGGTTACTCAAAGGGGTACTGGGCACCCCTTTGAAAGCGCGAAGACTTTGTCTTCACGCTCAGCCTTGTCCCCAATGGGGACAAGGCTCGGATCATATCCGTCGGTATTTTCAGTTTCGCTTATATCTCCGATACAAATAGAACGAAAGCTGGATCAAAAGCCCCGCGCAGAGCCCGATAATGACCCAGGTCAGAAGGGATATGATGCCGACCAAATCCCCCCAGCCCGACGTGCCGTCCAAAAAGCTTCGGTACATCATAAGAAAGCCGACCGCAAGCCCGGCCAAAAAGGCAATCAGCGCCGGTCTCATCTTAAAAAAGGTAAGGCAGGAGGCCACCAATCCGACGGCAATGGAAAAGCCGAGGAAGGCCACAATGTTTCTCAGGCCCACTTCGTTGCCCAAAACCGCTCTGACGCCCATAAAAAGCAGGATAAACGATACAATGGCCGACAAAAGGCCCGTCGTCCGGTAGTGTTCCTTTTCAAAAAGCGGCATTTTCATTTCCCCTTATCCGTATAAACATAAAAGGCGCAACTTAAATATTATTATTGACAAATAAGGAAATAAAATGTAACTCCGTTGAACGTCATTTAAGGAGCGGATTAAAACGGATTGTAGACAAGTAAGCCTCCCTTGTCAAAGGGAGGGGGACCGCCTTAGCGGTGGAAGGATTTCTTCATCAAGCTATCGATATACGCACATACTCCATTGAAATTTCTTGAAATCTCATTGTTTGGTATCCTCATAACGGTTAAATCATATGTTTGGATATATTCGGTCTGAATATCCCGCAATAATCCCACTTCCTCTGAATCCCTCCGGCGCTTCGCGCCACCTCCCTTTAACAAGGGAGGCTTTGTCACGGCTATCCACAAATGCTAAGACCAACTATAACACGATAGTCACAAAAACAATCGTTGAGGCTAACGTTCCCCTGCGGGCTTAATGATACACTTGAGTTTACCATATTTATACGGTTTTGTTCTTATCTTTTACTATGTTGGTGGTGTGACAACAATAACAGATACAGGTAATTCCATGAGTATCTATGCAGCGTTGAAAAAAGGTGAAAAAACCTTGCAGTGCCGACTTTGTCGACACTCTAAAACGGTTTTTTCCCATCGAGCCAGCCGAGCGACTCCCAGTGCTTCCGGTCGCATGGGTTGTCCCATTTGCCTGTCTTCAGCATTTTTTTCATGAGATAAAACATGAATCTTGTCTTAAGCGGGGTCGGGAGCTTTGAAACGCCCGCCGCCGCCTTTGACACCTTCGCGGCCAGGGCCGCGATTTCTTTTTTGATCTGCGCTTTTTTCGGTTCGGGGATGTCCTCCCATTTTAACGCGGCGACCGCTTTTTTATAAGTGAACGCCTTTTTGACGCCCCAGAACTGCAGGCTGTTTTTCATTGTTTTGGCTGTGTGCGAAAGCCCCGCGCCGGCGGTCGTCGTAATGACGAGGCCGACGCTTTGAAACAGCCTTGGATTCGGCCTGTGGCTCAGCCACATGAAGCACAAATGATCCAAAAGCGCCTTCATCTGTCCCGTGACGTCGAACCCGTAGACAGGCGAGGTGAGTATAATCAGATCGGAATCCGCGAGCGCTTTTACGATCGGCTCTGTATATTCCGCGTGCGGGCAGGTCTGCTCCCCGTTTAGAAAGCAGGAAAAACAGCCGGTGCAAAACTTGGGGCACCCCTTCGGCAAAGCAAATTCCACGACCTCGGTCTCATTATATTCGGACAGCTTTTCCAAAAACAGATTCATGCAGTTCCATGTGCTTCCGCGTCTTAAATTCCCGTTGATCACCGTGATTTTCATGCATATTCTTCCCTTCACCGGCATGCTTTCCAAAAAATCGACAAAGGTGCCCGACCTGTAAGCTGAAATTCAGTATAGACGACGAAACCCCGCGTGTCAACGTGAAGCCGCGAAAGTCCATAAATTGTCTCATTTTGAATAAAGCCGCGCGGCTTTGTCATATCGGCCTCATACCCGAAAAAATCCGAATGGCGATCCCTGTGCAAAACCCCCAAAAGCCTGTCGCGGCTTAGCGCGCGCGAAGGGGCTCCCGGGGGTTTCCGTTTCTGTCAATTTTCATCAGATCGTATTCAGCTTCGCATCCATGCGACGCCGATCACGCCCATGCCGAGATGGATTGCCAAAACGGGGCCAAGCGGCTTTAACCCGACGTTCTCGGAAAGACCCTGCCTTTTGATCTCATCCGCGATGAATGCGGCGGGGCCGGGATCTCCGATAAAATGGACCGCAATGTCTTTTGTCCCTTCGGGGACCTGCGCGATCAGCTTTCCTACCTGTTCCCGGCGTCCCCTCGCAATGCCGTCGGAGACGACCGACCCGTTTTTGCACAGAAGGAGGGGTTTTACGTTCAATATGGTGCCGACCGATTTCCGGACAATCCCGAGCCTGCCGCTTTCCCGCAGCGGCGTCATATCGTCCACCGAGAAGGCGATTTCCGTTTTACAGCGAAGCCCCTCGATTTTCAGCGCAACCTCCTCGAGCTCCATCCGGCAGTCGCAAAGCCTCCTGGCCTCTTTGATCAGGAAATAAAGGCCGCCTGCGGTCGTCAGGGAATCGACGACCCTGATTTTGGAACTTCCGATCTCCCTCGCGGCCAAAGACGCGCTGCTGTAGGTCCCGCTCAGGCGCGAGGAAATCGTCAGGCATAAAACACAGTGGCCCTCCCTCAGAAGCTCCTCAAAGGTGCTCAAAAAAGCGCTGACCCCCGCCTGGGAGGTCTTGCATTTTCCGACATCCCTGCCGATCAGCTTTTCAAAAGCCCCGTTTTCGTCGGAATAGGTCTCGTTATACATGCATCCGTTTACATAGTATGTCATCGGCACAATCCGCACGTCGAGGCCGCACGCTTCCTGCCTTGTCATATACGCCGTGCTGTCGGTGACAATGGCGATCATCCGAGATTTCCCCCGATCTTCCGGAACTTTTGATATCTGTTTTCAAGAAGCTCTTTTGAAGTCAGGCTTCGCTTTGCGTCAAACGTTTCAATGAGGCGGTTTTTAATCGCAAGGCACAGCTTGTCGAACCCGCCCTTTTCGGAGATGATTTCCTCGATGATCCCAAAGGACAGAAGGTCGTCGGCCGTAAGCTTTAAGCATTCCGAGGCCTCTTTCATTTTGGACGGGTCCTTCCACAGGATGCTCGCGCAGCCCTCCGGGGCGATCACCGAATAATAGGCGTTTTCAAGCATCCACACTTCGTCTGAGACGGCAAGCCCGAGCGCGCCGCCGCTGCCGCCCTCGCCGATGAAAACGGATACGATAGGCACTTTGAGCGTCATCATTTCCATCAGATTTTCGGCAATCGCATGCCCTTCCCCTCGCTCCTCGGCACCGATGTGGCATGAAGCGCCCGACGTATCGACGAAACAGATAACAGGCCGGCCGAATTTTTCGGCGAGCTTCATCTGCCGGAGTGCTTTGCGGTATCCCTCCGGATTGGCCGAGCCGAAATTCCTCGCTATTTTTTCCTTTGTGCTTTTCCCTTTTTCCGTCGCGATGACCGTTACGTTTATGCCCTCAAGCCTTGCAATGCCGGCGATGACCGCCCTGTCGTCGCCGTACCGGCGGTCGCCGTGAAGCTCTATAAAGTCCGTAAAGATCCCGCCGATATAATCGGCGGCCGTCGGCCTCCCTTTGGCCCTCGATAAGCGAACCCTTTCATAAGCGTTCATGACTGCCCTCCCTGCCCGTGAAGTAATAAGAGACGCGACAAATAGCTCTTTTGCTCTCTGCGGTCGACGATTGCGTCTAAAAACCCCTTTTCAAGGAGAAACTCGGCCCGCTGAAAGCCCTGCGGAAGCTTCTGCCGAATCGTCTGCTCGATCACCCTGGGCCCTGTAAACCCGATAAACGCTCCCGGCTCCCCGATGATAATGTCGCCCTCCGTCGCAAAACTCGCGGTCACTCCGCCGCTCGTCGGGTCGGTCAGTACCGCCATGTATAAATTTCCCGTGTCGCTGTGCCTCTTGACGGCGCCGCTCGTCTTTGCCATCTGCATCAGAGACAGGATACCTTCCTGCATCCTCGCCCCGCCTGATACCGTAAAACCGATAACCGGCAGGGAGTGCTCGGTGGCATACTCGAAAAGCCTTGTGATTTTTTCCCCGACGACGATGCCCATGCTGCCTATCATGAAATACGGCTCCATGACAAACAGGCAGCACCGACAGCCGCCGATTTCACACGTCCCGCACACCACCGCGTCCTTTTCGGCGCTTTCCAGGCGCGCGTTATTCAGCTTCCGGTCATACTCCGGGAAATCAAGGAGATTTACAGATTCGAGGTCCTTATCCGACTCGCAAAACGTGTCCGGATCGGCGATCATATGAATTCTCTGCCTTGCGTTCATCCGGAAGTGGTACCCGCAATGCCTGCATACATTCAAATTTTCTGAAAGCTCACCCGAAAGAAGCGCCTTTTTGCAGGACGGGCACTGGATCGACATTTCGTCGGGCGATGCCGGCGCAAGGCTTTTTCCGAGCTTCGCGTTTCCTTCCAGCGTATTCCTGGGGCTTTTGAAGATTCCTCGTTTTAACATGTCTTACCCCCGATTCGCAAATGTATCGGTCGTATACGCTCCCGATTCAAACTCCTCGCTTGACAGAAGCTCCATCTGATACTCCCGGTTGTGGTCGATTCCCTCGATCACGAGCTCGCACAGGGAGGAGCGCATTTTCCGGATCGCTTCCTCTCTGGTTTTCGCGTGGACAATCAGCTTCCCGACCAGGGAATCATAAAACGGCGGCACAGTGTAATCCTGATAGAGCGCGGTGTCAAAGCGTACCCACGGCCCGCTCGGGATATGCAGAAGGGTGATCTTCCCGCTTGACGGGCGAAAATTCTCCGACGGGTTTTCGGCGTTTATCCTGCATTCGATCGCGTGCCCCCGCAAAGCCGCCTCCTCGCTCGCAAAATCGAGCGGCATGCCCGACGCGATCCTCAGTTGCCATTTGACGAGGTCGATGCCCGTCACCATCTCGGTCACCGGGTGCTCGACCTGCAGCCTTGTGTTCATCTCCATAAAACAAAACTTCCCGTCCCGGTCGAGCAGGTACTCGATGGTTCCCGCCCCCCGGTACGATACCGCGGCGGCCGCTTTCATAGACGCGTCGCACATCGCCCTGCGGATTTCGTCCGTAATCGCAGGGCTCGGGCTCTCTTCGATCAGCTTTTGGTTTTTTCTCTGGATCGAGCACTCGCGCTCGCCCAGGCACACAATGTTGCCGAAATTGTCGCAGAGAAGCTGGATCTCGATATGTTTTGCGGGGGACAGAAACTTTTCAAGATACACGGCCTCGTCGCCAAAGGCGGCTTTTGCCTCGGCCGAGGCGGCGGAATAGGCGCGCGCAAATTCCGTTTCCTCCCGCACGAGACGGATTCCCCTGCCGCCCCCGCCGGAGCGGGCCTTGATCAGAAGGGGATATCCGATTTTCTTTGCCTCCTGCGCGGCGGCATCCGGCTCAAAAACCGCGTCGCAGCCCGGGATTACGGGGACCTCGGCGCCTTTCATGGTTTTTCTCGCTTCGATTTTGTCCCCCATTTTCGAGATCACCTCCGCCGGAGGGCCGACAAACGTGATCCCGTGTTGCGCGCAAAGCCCGGCGAACCCGGCATTTTCGGACAAAAGGCCGTAGCCGGGATGAATCGCCTCCGCATGGCAGGCGAGGGCTGTGGAGAGAATCGCCGCGCTGTTTAAATAGCTGTCTTTGACGAAGGCGGGCCCGATGCAGTAGCTTTCGTCTGCCAAGGATACGTGGAGCGAATCCGCGTCGGCCTCCGAGAAAACGGCGACCGACTGGATGCCCATTTCCTTGCAGGCGCGAATGATCCTGACCGCGATCTCACCGCGGTTTGCGATCAGCAATTTCTTAAACAACCGCTACACTCCCTTTACAAGAGCAAATGAGAATTCTCCGCTTACGCACAGTTTCCCGTTTACGTATCCGCTCCCTTTTGCGAAATAAAAGGGGGGCTTGCTTTTTTCGATGCCGCAGACGAAGCTGATCGTATCTCCGGGCAGAACCATGCCCCGAAACCGCAGCTTGTCGATGCCCGTAAAAAGCGGGGTATTGCCCTTGATGTTTTCCGACATCAGGACGCAGCAGGTCTGCGCAAGCATCTCGCACTGGATGACGCCGGGGACGACCGGCCTTTCCGGGAAGTGGCCCTGCAAGAACCACTCGTCGCCCCGCACCGTATATTTTCCGTAAGCCTTGCCGTCATCCCCGACGGCCGCCTCGTCGATCAGGAGCATCGGCTCCCTGTGCGGAAGGATGGCCTTTAATTCCTCTTTATTCATAGAAAGCACCTAAAAAATCTTAAATATTGTCTGGCCGTACTCGACGATCTGCCCGTTTTCGGCGCAGATATCGATGATTTCCCCGTCTTCCTCGGCGCAGATTTCGTTCATCAGCTTCATGGCCTCGATAATGCACAGCACGTCGCCCTTTTTGATTTTGTCCCCGATTTTGACAAACGGCTCGGCGTCCTCTGCGGGCGCCTTGTAGAATACGCCGATCATCGGCGATTTGACCTCTTTGATCCGGTTAAAGTCGACGCCGCCGGAAAGCTGCGGCGCGCTCCCGCCCGCCGGGGCTTTGCCGGGGCCCGGACCGGGCGGGCATAGGGTGACCGCCGGGCCGGCCGTATGTGCGTTCTTCTCAAGGCGCACCTTTTTCCCGTCCTCACAGACTTCAAGCACGTTTATGTCGGTTTCCTGAAACAACCTGACAAGATTTTTGATCTCTTTTAAGTCCATATAAACCTCCATTCGCTCCGCGAACAAATCATTTATCAAAAACCTCACATGCGAATGGAGGTTTTTGGCATGTGTCGCGGTTGCCGCTAGGCGAGCGGCACGCCCTTTATTAATTGTTCGTGTGATTTTTCACACGAACCTCCATTCGCTCCGCGAACATATCAACTATCAAAAACCTCACATGCGAATGGAGGTTTTTGGCATGTGCCGCGGTTGCCGCTGGCGAGCGGCACGCCTTTTATCAATGTTCGTGTAATTCACGAACTCCTTATGCCTTTTGAAAGGCGAGACAGGCGTTGTGGCCCCCGAATCCGAGCGAGATCGAAAGGGCCCTTTTGGGGTCGGCTTTACAGGATACGTTCGGCACATAACTTAAATCGCAGTCCGGGTCCGGCTCTTTGTACCCGATCGTCGGCGGAATGCACCCGGTGACAAGCGCCATAATGCACGCAATCGCCTCGACGCCGCCCGCCGCGCCGAGCATATGGCCGGTCATGGATTTGGTCGAGCTGATAAGCGCCTTGTACGCGCCGTCCTTCAGCGCTTTTTTGATTGCGAGCGTCTCCGATTTGTCGTTTAGGGGCGTGCCCGTCCCATGGGCGTTTACGTAAAGCTTTTCGCCCGAGGAAATGCCCGCTTCCTCCATCGCAAGCGCGATCGCGCGCGAGGCTGAGGCTCCCTCCGGTTGGGGCGCCGTGATATGGTGGGCGTCGCAGGTATTGCCGTAGCCCGTGATTTCGGCGTAGATCCTCGCCCCTCTTTTTACGGCGCGCTCGTACTCCTCCAGAATCACGATCCCCGCGCCCTCGCCCATGACAAAGCCGTCGCGCTCCTTGTCAAAGGGGATCGAGCTTCTCTGCGGATCGTTCTTCGTCGAAAGCGCCATGCAGTTTGTAAAGCCTGCGACCGCGAGCGGCGTGATCGTCGCCTCCGCTCCGCCCGCGATGATCGCGTCGGCATAACCGTGGCGGATCGCGCGGAAGGCTTCCCCGAGCGCGTTTGTCGAGGTCGCGCACGCGGTTACAACCGGCAGGCTCGGGCCCGTCGCCCCGTATCGGATCGCGATGGACCCCGCCGCAATATTTCCGATCATGGTCGGGATAAAAAAGGGAGAAACTCTTGACGGCCCTTTTGTCAGAAGCTTTTCGGTCTCGTTTATAAACGTCACCATGCCGCCGATGCCGGAACCGACATAGACGCCCAGCCGCTCGGGATCTATTGTCCCTGAAAGCCTGCTGTCCTCCATCGCCTGTGCTGCCGCAGCGAGGGCGTACTGCGTGTACAGGTCGCTCCTTCTGACCTCGTTTTTGTCCATATAGAGCAAGGGGTCAAAATTCTTTACCTCGGCCGCGATTCTCACCTTATAACCGGTTGTATCAAACCTTGTGATGAAATCAACGCCGCATTTGCCCGCGACAAGATTATCCCAAAAGCTTTTCAGCTCGTTGCCGACGGGAGAAATGACGCCAAGTCCCGTTACTGCCACTCTTCTCATAAATTTCCCCATTTCTGCGCTTAATGTCATGCGGTTAAATACAGAGCCCTCCGTCGACCTTCACGACCTCGCCGGTTATATACTGGGCGAGGTCGGACGCCAGAAACACGGCGAGGTTCGCGACATCCTCGGGCTTTCCCATCCTTTTCAGCGGAATCGCGTTTTGCGCCTGCTCCTTTAAGGCGGGACTTAGGGTGTCCGTCATATCGGTTTCGATAAACCCCGGCGCGATCGCGTTGCAGGTCACGTTTCTCGACGCGAGCTCCTTTGCGACGGTTTTCGTGAGGCCGATCATCCCCGCTTTCGCGGACGCGTAGTTGGCCTGGCCCGCGTTTCCCATAAGCCCCGCGACGGAGGCGATGTTTATGATCCTGCCGGCGCGCTTTTTCGCGAGGTGGCCGTAGACATGCTTGATCATATGGAAAGCGCCTTTTAAGTTTACGTCCAGCACCTTTTCAAAATCGTCCCCGGTCATCTGCAAAACCAGCTTGTCGATTTTGATGCCGGCGTTGTTTACCAGAATATCGATGCCGCCGAGTTTTAAGATGATCTCATTGACCGTTTCCTTCGATTTTGAGAAATCGGAGACGTCGCACTGAAAGCAGAAGGCTTCGACGCCGAATTCTCGCGCTTTTTCGCAGACCTCTTCGGCCGCGTCGCGGTTTCCCGCGTAAATCACGGCGACCGACGCGCCCGCCTCCGCCATTTTCAGCGCGATTGCCCTGCCGATCCCTCTTGATCCGCCCGTTACGACCGCTACTTTTCCGCTCAGCATCTATTGTCCTCCTTTTAACGCACATACCGCCGCATTCAGGCTCTCGACATTTTCAACATTGAAAACAAAAGCCGCCGCGGAAATTTTTTTGATAAAAGAGGAGAGCGTTTTCCCGGCGCCCGCCTCCACAAAGGTGTCGAAGCCGTCGGAAAGCATGTTCTCGATCGTCTCCTGCCATAAAACCGGGCTTGATACCTGTTTTGAAAGGATGGCGGCGGGTTCCCTTCCATACGGCCTCGCCGTCACATTTGAGTAAAGGGGAATTCTCTGGTCTCCAAACTCATAGCGCGAAGCCTCCCGGCAGAGCTTATCCGACGCCTCTTTCATATAGGGGGTGTGAAACGCCCCGCTCACGGGAAGCTTTAACGCCTTGCCGCCGTTTTGCCGCACAAGCTCGGCAAGCTCGTCGATGCCTTCTTTTGTCCCCGCGGCGACAAGCTGGCCGGGGCAGTTGTAGTTTACGGGATAGACCCCCGCCTTTTCGCAGAGCCCCTCCACAAGCCGGCTGTCGAGCTTCAGCACCGCGGCCATCGCGCCCTCGTTTTCCGACGCGCACCCGTCCATAAACTCGGCCCTTTTGATTACCAGCCGGAAACCTTCCTCGAAGCCGAGCATCCCGCAGAAGGAAACCGCCGCCACCTCGCCGAGCGAAAAACCGGCCGCTCCGTCCGCTTTGACCCCGGCGTCTTCGAGCGCCGCGGCGCACGCGAGGTCCACGGCAAAGAGGCAAGGCTGGGTGTTTATTGTCTGTGAGAGCTCCTCCTTCGACCCGTAAAAGCACTGTTCCAGGGTGCCCGGCCGGATTTTGTCCGCCATTTCAAACACGGCGCGCGCTGCGCCGGAGGCCTCGTACAATTCCTTGCCCATGCCGCCGTACTGCGCGCCCTGCCCCGGAAAAACAAACGCTACTTTACCCATTTTCCGGCACCGCCCAAAATTCCTTCGGCCTCTACAAACATCTCCCGGATCATATCCGCGGCGGGCTCCTCTTTTTTGATCATCGACGCCACCTGCCCCGACAGGAAACAGCCGTTTTTCTCGTCGCCTTCCCGGGCCGCCTTGCGCAGCGCTCCGATTCCGAAGGCGTCGAGCTCCTCGTTAGTTATCGAGCTGTCGTATTCCTTCTGGAAAAAAGCCCTGGAAAAGGCGGTTTTGAGGCTTCGCACCGGATGGCCGAGCCTTTTGCCGGTGACGATGGTGTCGATGTCCTTTGCTTTTAAGATCTTGTTTTTATAATTTTGGTGGATCGTGCATTCGTTTGCCACCAGAAACCGCGTGCCCACCTGCACGCCGCAGGCCCCGAGCATAAACGCCGCGGCGATTCCCCTGCCGTCGGCGATCCCTCCGGCCGCGACGACCGGGATTTTAACGGTGTCACAGACCTGCGGGACGAGGGCCATCGTCGTGAGCTCGCCCACATGTCCGCCCGACTCCCCGCCCTCGGCGATCACCGCCGTGGCGCCGACGCGCTCGACCAGTTTTGCGATGGCAGTGGACGGCACGACGGGCAATACCTTAATTGAAGCCGCAATCCAGTCCCTCATATATTTGGCCGGGTTCCCGGCCCCGGTCGTCACCACCGGGATTTTCTCCTCGATGACGACGCGCGCGACCTCGTCGGCAAAGGGGCTCAAAAGCATAATGTTCACGCCGAAGGGCTTTTTGGTAAGCTCCTTCGCTTTCCTGATCTCCGAGCGGAGCCAGCCCGCGTCCGCATTTCCGGCCGCGATCAGACCAAGTCCGCCGCCGTTTGAGACCGCCGAGGCAAGACTTGCATCGGCGACCCATGCCATGCCCCCCTGTATGATGGGATACTCGATCCCGAGAATATCGCAAAGCGGTGTTTTAATCATAATGAAACTCCGTGCCGCGAAGGACAAACCGCCTTAAAAAGCGCCGGGGCTTTGCGGCTTGTGCCGCGGCTGCCGCTTATTACGGCTGAGCGGCGCGCCGAATTAAACGTGCTGTTTTAATAAAATTCATGCTCCCCGTCCGCCGCGCCCGGCCCAAACCGGCCTTTTCGGGCGCCTGCATGGAGAGTTTGCGGTTTTTCAGGCCGTCCATATATGTACCAAACGGCACGCGGCAGGCTCTTTAAGCCAAAGCCGTGCCGCTCGGGATCATTCCTCCCCGCCGATTAGCTTTGCGACATCTCCCACCGTTTTTAAATCCTCGCTCATTTCGAGATTAATCCCGAATTCCTCTTCAAACGCCATCAGAAGCTCCACCGTGTCGAGGGAGTCGAGCCCGAGCTCCGCGAAGGTTGTCTCAGGCGTAATCAAGGACGGATCCACATCTCTGTTCTCTGCCAGAATTTTTACGATTTTTTCCATTACCATGTTGATTGCCTCCAAAAAAATTTTTTGATTCCTGTTTTAAGTATAAGCGGCCGTTACCATCTCAGGATGCATACCCCTGATGTGAGCCCCGCGCCGAACGCGCTCATCAGGAGGATATCTCCCTTTTTCAGCACATGCTCCGCGTTCAACTCGTCTAAAAGCAGCGGAATGCTTGCCGACGAGGTGTTTCCCATTCTGCACAGGTTCATCGGGAACTTGCTTTTCGGCTGTTTTACCCGGGTCTGAACCGCTTCGATGATCCTGCCGTTTGCCTGGTGCAGCAGGAAATAATCGATGCCGTTGAAAGGAATTCCCGCTTTTTCCGACGCGAACACCGCGTCCTCCGTCACGGTCGACACCGCGAACTTGTAAATCTCCTGTCCGTTCATAGAAAGAAAGCTTTTTCGGGGAATTGCCTCAAAATCCGAAAACGGGTTTTTCGGCAAAGGCGCGGGTATGTTCAAAAAGTCGGCCTGTCCCGCCGTCCTCAAGCGGATCGCAAGCAGCCCGTCCCCTTCGGTAAGTACGACGGCGCCCGCGCCGTCACCAAACAGCACGCAGGTGCGGCGGTCCTCCCAGTCGACAAATTTCGATAACTGTTCGGCGCAGACAACTAAAATTTTCTTCGCTTTTTTCGCTTCAAAATAGGACGCCGCCACATCAAGGGCATAGATAAAACCGGAGCATGCGGCGTTTAAGTCGAACGCGGGGCATTTGGCGTTGATCCGCGACTGCAAAAGACAGGCGAGAGACGGGGTTATATAGTCGCCCTGTATGGTCGTGCAGAGGATCATGTCGAGCTCATCCGCGCCCACTCCCGCGTTTTTAAGCGCCGCATTCGCGGCTTTTTCCGCGATATCGAGAAGGCTCTCGTCTTTAAGGATGCGCCTTTCGTGGATTCCGGTTCTGGATGTAATCCACTCGTCGCTTGTATCGACAAGCCTTAAAAGGTCGTTGTTTCCTACTTTCAGGGATGGGACGCAGCTTCCGGTTCCTGCTATTTTGATACTCATTTTTTCTCCATATCGGCATATTTTCGTTTGAAAAACTGATTGAGCCGACTTATCCCGTTCATAAAAATTTCTTTTTCCTCAGCGCTAAGCTCCATGACGATGTCTCTGATCATCTGCTCGTGAAAGTACCCGTGAGCATGGTTCATTTTATGGCCAAGCTTTGTCAGGGACACAAGCACCAGCCTGCCGTCGTCCTCGCTTCTGGTCTTTTCGACGTAGCCTTTTCTCAAAAGCCTGCCGATTGCAACCGTGACCGCCGGCAATGTCACTCCGAGTTCCTCGGCAATGCTGCTGACCGTTCTCCCTTCTTTCCGCCGGCCGATCGCTTCCATCAGGTGCATTTCGCTGATTGACAGGTCAATCCCCCCCGTGTCCCTGATCGCCTGCTCCTCCGCCTTCAAAATGATGCGGAAGGTGTCCACGAGGATATCATTGAGTTTTGTGTCCAGCAAATCCATTAAACCGGTCCACTCCAATTTAATTAGATTGATAAACTAATTATAAGGATATATCCGTATTTGTCAAGCATTTACCATTTTCAGGATACTACGAAAATTCCGCTCTTTTTGTCTTTATTTCTATCTTTATGGCGTACTTTTCGGGCTTTTATACATATAATCGGTTTTTCCCTCAGATCGCGGCGAAAAATTTGAACGGTTTATACAGGACAGGCATAAAACAAACCTGATTTGGCAGAATATCCACTATATGCAGAGGTGATTACATGTTCGGCTTTAAGAAAAATGCGAATAAAAAGAAAGCCCCCGCCGGGAACAAAAACAAAGCAAATGGACAATCGAATACAGGAGAAAACCAGCAGCAAAACAAAGACGAGCAAGACATCCCGATGAAGATTTCCGAATGCGAGGACCTTGTCAAAAAGACTTTTTCAAACAGCAGCGATGTGATCACGGACATATTTGAAACGGCAAGAGAAAAGGCCATGATCGTTTATATCGACGGCCTTACCAATAAAGACACCACCGACAGGGACATCATTACGCCCCTAAAATGTCCCGATTTCAAAGGGGACGTAAACTCCGCCATAAAATCCCATCTGAAGACTGTCAAAAACTTTTCCCAGGCCGTTTTGGATATCGTAAACGGAAACGTCGCGGTTTTTTATGAAAACAGCGGCGAAATTCTCGTCATCGACTTTAAACAATGGGACAAACGGTCGGTGGAATCGCCCGAGGCGGAGGCCGTGACCCGCGGCCCGAAAGAGGGCTTTACGGAAAACATCCGCACAAACACCGCGCTCGTGCGCAGGAAAATCAGAAACCCTAACCTTATTTTTGACAACGTGATCATAGGCAGGCAGACCAACACATTGGTATCTCTCGTCTATTTAAAAGGAGTCGTCAACCGGGACGTGTTGGAAGAGCTCAAAAACCGCATCAGCAAAATCGACATTGACGCCGTTTTAGAGTCCGGAAATATCGAACAGTTTATAGACCACAACACGCTGTGTCCCGTTTCCGGCGTCGGTGTCACGCAAAAGCCCGACGTTGTCGCAGCAAGGATTCTGGAGGGCAGGGTGGCAATCCTTTGCGACGGCACGCCTCACGTGCTGACGGTGCCGGAGCTCTTTATTGAAAATATCCATACGGCCGAGGACTATTACAACAGGGCGCTCTATTCCACCCTTATCCGGTTTCTCCGGCTGCTCGGCCTCTTTATCGGCATCATGCTGCCCGGATTGTCGGTCGCTATCATCACCTACAATCAGGAAATGATCCCGGCGCCTTTCTTAATCAATCTGATCTCGGCCACACAGAAGACCCCCCTGCCGTCGGCCGCGGAAGCGTTCTTCCTGATTCTGATGTTCGAGCTTCTGAAAGAATCGGGGACAAGGCTCCCTAAAACGGTCGGCTCCGCGATCACGATCGTCGGCTCACTGATCATCGGGGATGCGGCGGTGAGCGCGGGAGTAGTCGGGGCGCCGATGGTCATCATCGTCGCCTTGACCGCGGTTGCAAGCTTTATCGTGCCAAATCTTTCCGAGTTTCTTTTGATCTACAGGTTTTTCTTTTTATTTCTGGGCGCCACAATGGGCCTGATCGGCATCGGCTCGGGCATGGTCATCATGATGACGCAGCTCATATCAACGAAGTCCTTCGGCATTCCCATCCTCTCCTCTTTTTCAAAAAACGAGATGAAGGACAGCGTCTGGCGGTCTACTCTGGGGTCCATGAAATACAGGCCGGTATCGATCGCAAAAGACAACATCAAAAGAATGAAATAAAAAAAGCGTCGCAAAAGGGAGGCCCATACGTGAAGAAAAAATCGATTTTTATTTTATTGTGCGCTTCGGCCGCGCTGCTTTTTTCGGGGTGTTGGAGCCGCAAGGAGCCAAAGCAACTCTCCATGGTAAACAGCGCCCTGTATGACATAGACGACGACGGAAACGCCCAGCTTGTGGTCGAGATCATGGATCCGACCCCGGCGGAGGGAGGCGGCCAGAGTTCGGGCGGAGGCGGCGGAGGCCCGAAGCTTTCCTCCTTAACGATTCTCTGCAAAGGCAAAACGGCGGCGGAAGCGATCAGGGACGAATCAAAAAGCATTGACAGAGTCCTATTCGGCGGCCTGAACAAGGCCAGGTTTTTTTCCGAGAAGCTTTCCAAAAGCGGGATCGAGCCGTTGATGGATTATCTGTCGAGAGACCATCTGACCGACGAGCGGCCGCTTGTAATTGTCGTTCAGGATGAGGACCCCAAGCGTATCTATACCTGTTCCCCCGGCTTGTCGGACATGATCGGGGATTATATGGAGAGCCTTTCGCATACGCAGCATCAATCGACAAACGAATCGGTTTTCGTCACGGGACTCGAGTTTAAAAAAGATTATTATGACGACGGAAAACAGCCTGTCATGGGCCTTGTGAAGATTATCGACGACGAGTCCCTGCCCTCCGACGGCGGCGCGGGCGGGGCTACGGGTTCCGGTTCCGGAGGAGGTTCACAAAGCGCGCAGGGAGGCTCCCAGCAAGGGGGCCAGAGCCAATCAGCAGAGAAAAAGCAATATCTCCGGTACGAAGGGCTCGCGGCGTTTAAGGACGACAAGCTCGTGGGCTATATGAACGGGGTTGAGGCAAGGACGTACAATATCCTTACAAACGAGTTCAGCTCCTCGGTGTTTTCCATTCCCTCCGGAAATGTCTATAATGCCGTCCGGGTCAATAAGGCGAAGACCAAGGTTGAAACCAGCGTAAACGCATCTCAGGCGGAGATCAACATTAAAGTTCAGGCCGTTTTAAGCCTTATACAGGTGGGCAATGATATGATCGACATTTCCCAGGAGGACGGACTTAAAGTCATTGAGCAGGAATTCGATCGACAGCTGAAAGTGGAAATTGAAAGCACCGTCCGAAAAACGCAGCTTGAATTTCAAAGCGATATCTTCGGATTCGGCAACTATGTCCATATACAGCATCCCAAGGAATGGAAGGAATTGAAGGAGAGCTGGGACGATTCCTTTTCCGACGCGAAGGTCAATATTACGGTGGAATCGTCCGTAGTCAGGGAGGGCGAAATCAAAAATCCCTTTGCTTTGGGTGGTGAAGCTGATGAACAGTAAGCCCCAAATTACCTCTGTTCAGCTTATCATGATGTCCGTCGGGAGCGCTTTGATGTTCCCCTATACGTTTTTGCCGATCTTAAATTCCCCGCCCGCCAACCAGGATGTATGGATTTCACTGATCTTTGCATTTTTTTATATTGCCGTCATAAACGCTCCGGCGTTAATCCTGATGAATGTTTTCAGAGGATTTACCATTAACGAGATGCTTGAAATGGTCACGGGGAAATTTTTCGGGAAGATCCTGCCGTTCTTTTTCGTCTCTTTTTTTCTCTTCTGTTTCTCGGCCTGCATGCTGCTCGGCGCGATCTTCTCAAGCGTCGCGATTTTCCCCGAAACGCCGACATGGGCTTTTTTGCTTTACCTGATCATCCCTATTATCTACGCCTCCATCAACGGCGCGGGGACACTCGGCCGGCTGGCTGTCTTTATCGTTTCCTTTCTGATGCTTACAATCGTCATTTTTTGCCTTCTTGGAATCCATCAGATGGATTTCAAGGTGCTGTTTCCGATTCTCTCCGATTCCACCCTTTCCGAACTGAACACGGGGGCCTTCTCCACCGGCGCGAGATATTCGGAAATATTGATTTTCTTCGTTTTCTCATGTTTCCTGGAGCAAAAAGCAAATATCAACAAAACTTATACACGGGCACTGATTGTATTCGGCATTTCCTTTGCTCTGATCCTTTTGCCGACCATTTTTGTTCTGGGCATCGATTTCGCAAAAAACGAGTTCAACCCGTATTTCGTTTTTTCACGGCAGGTCAGCGGATACGATTTCATCCAGAGGGTGCAGGCCATAAACACGCTGGCCTGGTTTCCGGGGCTTATTCTGAAGCTGGCGCTTTACAATTTTATGGCGTGCTACCTTCTCTCGGGCGTCTTCAAGACCAAATCGCACAGGGGCTTTGTCATTCCCATAGCCGCTATAGGGTTTGCCCTTTGCATGATACCCGCGCTGAACAAATCCAATGTTATCTTAAAACTGACATCGGATCGGATTTTCCCGTTTATTATTCTGCCCTTTACGTTCGCCCTGCCCCTTATCATTTTGATTATATATTTACTCAGGAAGAAAACAATCGATGGGATGTTGCAGCAAAAAAAATCGGAGGCCGAAAATGCCGGGCCTTCCGGCAAACAGGCGGCGGGCAATCCGCAAGATCCCAACCAGGGCAAGCCGGAGTCCGGCGGCAAAACGCAGCCCGGTCAGCAAGATCCCAATCAAGGCAAGCCGGAACCCGGCGGCAAGACGCAGCCCGGTCAGCAAGATCCCAATCAGGGCAAGCCGGAACCCGGCGGCAAAACGCAGCCCGGTCAGCAGGATCCCAATCAAGGCAAGCCGGAGGCATCCGGCAAAACGCAGCCCGGTCAGCAGGATCCCAATCAAGGCAAGCCGGAGGCATCCGGCAAAACGCAGCCCGGCCAGCAAGACCCCAACCAAGGCAAGCCGGAGGCATCCGGCAAAACGCAGCCCGATCCGCAAAATCCTGGGGACAATAAGGCGGCGGGTAACGGCGGGATGGAGCGGTCGCCGGGCTCCTAGCCGTTTAAGACGCATTTTACAAATCGGCGGGGCCGGACGTCCGGCCCTTTTTCATTCTCATTTTTGACGACCGGCCGGATTTCTCTTTTTTGCAGTAAGGCGGCCGCCTGGAGCTTTTATGATGCTCTATGCATTCGGCGCATCTGCCGTGGCGGACGCATTTTTTCTTCGGGCAGTTGCAGCTTAAAAGCCCGTTTTCCAGTTTCATCGGTTGTCGCCCTCCTGATTGATAATATGCTATCTTCTGACAGCTGCGGCAAAAGCCCAATCAAACGGGCCTTAAAATCCGGTATCATATCCGTCATATGGATATGATACCACACGGGGGTTTTATTGCCAGGCCCGGAGCCTATCATAATTTTTTTATAACGGGTGAAACTATTTAAAAAGGGGGGTTCTTTTAATGAACGCGGATATCGAGCTGTTAAACGATATTTATCAGAATTCACAAGTGGGACGCAACACGCTGAAGCATTTTTTAAAGATCAACGGGGACAATGAGTTTCACTCGGTACTTGATTCCCAATTTCAGGAGTACAACACCATATTGGATATGGCGGAACAAAAGAAGAAGGAGCTTTCGAATTACGGGGCCCGTGGAATCTGCGCCAGGAAAAAGGTATCGACCCGCCTCGCGCTGCACGCCGGAACCCTGACGGACAAATCGCCCTCGCACATGTCTGAAATGCTGATCGAGGGAAATATGCTCGGCGTGATCGATATCACCAAAAAGCTTAAAATGTATAAGGATGCCGAGGGCGATATCCTGTCGCTGGGCGAGCGGCTTCTTGCGTTCGAGCAACAAAATATCGAAGCGTGCAAGAGGTTTTTATAAATGCTGCGGGAACCGAATAAAGTATATTATGAGGAAGCCGCGCTCCGCTACGAGCTCGGAAAACGGCTGCGCGAAAAATACGCGCATCTTTTATGGGTGCCGATTGAAAACCACAACAATATCCCCGAGCTCCGGGGAAACCCGAATCGCGAGTTTGCGCGGATGAAGCATGCGATCGTCGTCGCCGTCCGGAAAACGCATAAATACACCGAAAATCACAAGACGTCGGACTTTCTGGTGCCCTATACGTCGTCCGGCTGTTCGGCCGCCTGCCTTTATTGTTATCTCGTCTGCAATTTTAATAAATGCGCCTATTTAAGGCTTTTTGTAAACCGCGAGGAAATGCTTTCGAAAATAAAAAAAACCGCCGAGAGAAGCGGCCGGGACCTCACCTTTGAAATCGGCAGCAACAGCGACCTGGTCCTGGAAAACGAAATTACGGGAAATCTTGTCTGGACAATCGAGAATTACGGGAAAATGCAAAAGGGCTACCTCACCCTGCCGACGAAATTCGATATGGTCGATCCCCTTCTTTCCTTAAACCACAACGGCAGGACGATTATCCGTATGAGCGTAAATCCCGAGGAAATCATCAAAAAGGTTGAATTCGGCACATCCCCGCTCGATGCGCGGATTGCGGCGATCAACAAGCTTTGCGATGCAAATTACAAAACGGGGCTCATCATTGCTCCCGTCATTATGCTGCCCGGCTGGAAGGAGCTCTATTCCGGCCTCCTTAAAAGGCTGCGCGAGTGCTTAAGCGAAAATGCAAAGCGTCAGCTGTTTATCGAGGTTATCTTCATGACCTACAGCTATGTTCACCGGATGATCAACAGCGAGGCTTTCCCGAATGCAGTCGAGCTTTACGACAAAGAGCGGATGACGGGGCGCGGCAGGGGCAAATACTGCTACAAACAGCCGTTAAGGGAAGAGGGGGGGCTGTTTTTGCAAAATGAAATCAAAAAAAACCTGCCCGAAGTAAGAATCGAATATATTGTATAAATGGATTTTTTTGATTCCGCTATTTGTCATAATTCATCTCCCGGGATCTTGACAGTAAGGGGCAGGTGCTTTATAGTTAAATCATAAAAATAAAAACAAGTTCAAAATATAAAACGCAGAGGTATGTATGAAAGAAAGCAAACGGGATTACGACGTCGACGCCATAGCGAAAGCCGATAAGATTCTGGATTATATAAAACAAAGCGACGGCGCCTATTTTACAAATATCTATATGGACCTGGACCTGCCCAAATCGAGTACATATCGTTTGCTGCAATCCTTAAAGAAGCATGGGTTTTTGTCTCAGAAGGAAAACAGCGAGTTTGAGCTGGGGATCAGGCTGTTTGAGCTGGGTTATGCCATGTCGAAAAAAATAAACTTAAGGACCATTTCGGGTGAAATACTCCGGGAATTGACGGAAAAAACCGACCTTACGACTCATTTGGGCATCATTAACGATGAGTACGAGGGTATTTTCATCGAAAAGGTTGACGCGAGGGTTTATGCGATCCGGAAAACCACGGTGGGCGGAAAAATAAAAATGCATGCGAGCGCGGCGGGAAAAGCGCTTGTCGCGTGGCAAAACGAGGAAACCCGTCAGAAAATATTCGCCAAAATGGATTTTGCAAAGCATACGGAAAACACAATCACCAGTATAGACCAATTCTTAAATGAGCTCGAAGAAATCAAGAAACACGGGTATTCCATCGACAACAGCGAAAGCGAGAACTTTATCAGGGGCATCGGCGTGCCCGTCTTTGACTGGAACCAGAACGTAGTCGCCGCCATCAGTCTGGGAGGGGTTGCGGCGGAGCTGCCGCCGTCCCGGGTCGAGGGCATGGCGCAGCTCCTTATAAAGGCGAGCAAAAAGATCTCAAAGCAGCTTGGCGGCTCATAAAACGAAAATCAAATATTTTTCTGATAGGGGCCGGCCTGAAAAATTTTTAGGCCGGCCCCTTTATCATTCGCCAGGAAAGCTATTCGGCGCGGCCGGCGCAACTTTTTAATGTTACTCCCGGATAGCGCGAAGCATTACCCGGGAAAGCCGGCTTCGCTCGTCTCTGTCGGCCGTTACATCACTGTAAAATAATTTGGACCAGTTGCTCCCTGGAAAGGTTATTGAAATATTGCCCGATATCGATTCCCGAGAGGGCGGAGCCGAGCTCATCCTCCCGCACGCTGCAGCCTATGACGGCCTCCGCGACATCCTTTACGTCGCCGCTGCCAAAAAAATCTCCGAAAAACAGCAGATCCGTGATCTTCCCATTGCCGACTTCCATGTAAAGCTCAATTTTTCCGCAGTTTGGCACCCGCCGCTCCTTATGGATACGGTAGCGCGGCGAGGCTCCGAAATTCCATTCCCAGGTATCATAGCGCTGCTTCTGGATTTCCCGGACGCAGAGGATGTCGCTTTCAGTCAGTTCAATGCGTTTTATCGGCTGATTCGCAAACATGTACAAGAGCAGCAGCTCTTTAAATTCCCTCACCGAGATATCCGCCGACAGATGCTCCTTTACGTTTGTAACCCTGCTCCTGACCGATGCGACGCCTTTCGACTCGATTTTGTCGGCCGATACCATGAGGGAATTTGCGACCGTATCCAAATCGGAATCAAACAGGATGGTGCCATGATGCATGATTCGTCCGTTTTTGATATACTGAGAATTGCCGGAAAACTTTTTCCCGTCAATCGTGATATCGTTTCTGCCGTTTATCTGCGCATTGACTCCCAGCTTTTGCAGCGCCTGAGCGACGGGACCGCAGAACATATTGAAATCAAGGGCGCCTGCTTTGCCGCCGTTAACGATGAAGGTAAAATTCAAATTGCCCAGATCATGATAAACGGCGCCTCCCCCCGAGAGGCGTCGTACAACGCGGATACCGCGGGACCTTACGTAATCCAGATTGATCTCAGAAACCGTATTTTGATATTTCCCGACGATGATGGCGTTGTCGTTTTGCCAGAGCATAAAATATTCCTGAGAAGGATCCATCTTATCGAATACGTATTGTTCCAGCGCAAGGTTGAAATGCGGATCGGTACTGGAAGATTCCAGATACAGCATAATGTCTCACCCTCCGTTTTGATATATTTTATATATGCGGTGCCGCATATGTCAAGCGAAACCGATTCTTTTGGTCTAATGGGCAAACAAATCGCCTGCCGAAGAACTCTCCGGCAGGCGGTTTGTGATTTGTATACAATAGGGCCGATGCTCTTTACGACAGCAAGAAATAAAAATCCGCATATTTTAATTCTTTGTATTTTTCGTAATATCGGATATAGGCCGTCCCGCCTTTTTCCCGAAGTTTAAGAGAGGAACCCGGGCAGCCAAAGCGCGACCGGGGGAACAAATATAACGAGCACCACGACAAGAATAAATAACAGAATAAACGGAATGATTGCCCTGATGGCCGGTATGATTTCAAGGTTGCCGATTTTGGCGGCCAACAGCAGGCACAGGCCGAAGGGCGGCGTGATCAGTCCAAGGGATGCCGTCATGCAGACGACGATCGCAATCTGCATGGGCGATATGCCCATTGCGTTTCCAATCGCCATCGCGACCGGAGAGAAGATAATGATCGCGGGCACGCCGTCGATAAACATTCCGACAATAAAAAACATCAAGAAGATAAAGATCAGTCCCACATTGGGGGAGTTTGTAATGTTTAAAACGAAATCGGTCGCAATTGACGGCGCGTCCAGGTAAGCAAGCAGCCATCCGAACAGCGTCGACGCCGCGATCGCAAACAGTGGCAGCGCCAGTATCCTGCACGCCTTATTAAAGATCTGGAAAACATTTCTAAAGGTAATCTCTCTATAAATAACCCCGACCAGGAGGGCGTATGCCGACGCGATCGCTCCGGCTTCCGTTGCCGTAAAGATACCGCCGAGGATACCGACGATAATGATCACCGGCACAAGCATCGGCAGCGCTCCTCTCCAAAGCGCCTTGAGCTTATCCTTCCACGCGACGCGCTCATTTGACGGCCAGTTGTACTTTTTGGCAAGCGCATAGGAATAGATCATCTGGACAACGCCCACAAGGACACCCGGGATTGCACCCGCGAGGAACAGCTTCGCAATCGAAACGTTTGCAACGGAACCGAACACCACCATAAGCACGCTCGGCGGAATGATCGTCCCGATTGTGGACGAGGCCGCCGTGACGGCGACGGAAAAGCCTCTCGGGTATCCGCTTCTGACCATTGCGGGGATCAAAATGGACCCGATTCCCGCCGTATCGGAGGTTGAAGTGCCGCTGACACCGGCGAAGATCATGCTGACGAGTACGTTGATCTGCGCAAGGGAACCCTTCATATGGCCGATAAAGGCCCTGGAAACATCCAAAAGCCGCTCCATGGACGTTCCGCTCGACATCAAAACCCCGACCAGCATAAAAAACGGAATCGCGAGCAACGGGTAATACTCCAGGGCGGCCTCCATTCTCTGCACCGCCAGAATCGGCTGCCTGCCCATCAGCAAAAGGACAAGCAGAGAGGCTCCCGCGAGCCCGAAGGCAACGGGAACGCGCAGGATCGTCAGAACCAGGAAAGTCCCAACCAGCAGAACCAGCAAAGCGGTATCAGACATTTTCCGTTCCCCCTGTCTTCCTGTTTTCATTGATATGCAAAAGCTGCTCCAGCGTTCCGAGCAGCAAAAGCACACCTGTAATCGGTATGACGACGGCTATATTGGAAAGCCTGATCCCAAGCGCATAGGAATATCGCAGGGAAAGCGCCTTAACGTTGTCGATCCCGTATCTGAGAAGAACATAGCCGACGATAAACTGGAGCGCAATCGCCAGGATTTCCAGACTGATCCGAAAAGCCTTATTTTCGTTCCACTTGGGCGGAAAGATATCCACCACGAAATGCTCCCCGGTTTTGACCGCGATTGCAGCACCTAAAAAAGCGATCCAGACGAAAAGGAATGTCGCGAGGTCGCTTGTCCAAATTACGGTGACCCGGAAAATTCGTGCAATGATTTGGACAAGGATGGAAAAAAGCATTACGAATGTAAATATGACCAGGATGAAAGAGATGATCTTTTCCCATACATCATTGATCTTGCGTATACAAAGCGCAAAACCTTCCAATAGTTTCAATCGATATCATCCTCTTTACAAGTGTATTTCCATGTGGGTAACAAAGCATTTTTTGTACAAAGAGCCCCAAAAGAACGCTTTGTTACCCACTTTGCAAGGATCGGATTGTTTTTTTGACCGGATTAGAGGGCGTTGACGGCCGCGAGGATCTGTTCTCCGCCGCAGCTTTTCGCGACCTGGTCGTAAAGGCCGAGGATCATGTTCCTGAACGCGTCCTTATCCACATCCTCGGTAATGGTCACACCCGAATCGCGCAGGGCGGAAATCGCTTTGTCCTGAAATTCCGGCGTTACTTCCAGCGTATGCTTGCCGCATTCGTTAAACGCGTCCGTTACAACGTCCTTTAAGTCGTCCGGGATCTTTTCCCACATTTTATCTCCGGCAAGAACGGCCGCAAAGTACCAGTTGTGATCCGTGGCGCTGAAATATTTGGCGACCTCCTGGATTTTGTAGTTATACAGGATGTCCGGCGCGTTCTCGACCGCGTCGACAACTCCCTGCTGCATGGCCGTGAACACGTCCGTCATCGGCATGTTGGTCGGCGTTGCACCGAAGGTGCTCCACACCTGCGCTTCAACAGGGTTCGACTGCACCCTCATTTTCAGGTTCAGCGTTTTCATGTCGGCGGGAGTCTTGACCTCGCCTTTTGTATTTACGACCCATCTCGAGCCGATCGTCGTCGGCGCCGCAAGCTGGACGCCCGCGTTCTTTGAGGCGACCGTGTCCACAAGCAGCTTCCAGAGGTCGCTGTCGGACGACATTCCCTTTACAAACGTGTCGTAATCCTTAAACATATAGGGGACGCTCAGGATCTGAAGCTCGGGAACGAGCGACGCCAGGTTCGCTCCGCCGATAATGCTGATATCCAGGTTTCCGCTCCTGACCTGCTCCATCATGCTGAGCTCGTCGCCGAGTTCGGAGTTCGGGTAAATTTTTACCTGAATCCGGCCGTTTGAGTTCTTTTCCAGAACCTCTTTCAGATAGTTAAGCGATTCATAATACAGATTGCCTTCCGTCGCTTCCGTGCCGGCCGTCAGAGTAATTGTCTCTCCCGTCGTCGTGGTGGTCTGGCCGGTGGTGCCCGTAGTGCCGGGTGTCGTATTGTTGGCGCAGCCGCCGAGGAGACCGATTGCCATTGCAAGTGCCAAAAGGATGCTGAATAACTTTCTCATTTTCTTTTCTCCTTCTTAAAGTTTGTATAGTCGGATGAACAGTGTCCTAAGGTTAAAAGCCATTCATTTTGCCTTTTTCAGTATGAGATTAGGGTATCCCCCAACCGTGCCAAATATTCGGAATAACCCGGCGCTCGTTCATTTTGAATCGTGAGCCGATGCATCGAAGCTTAAGGGATCAATGCCGATTCTGTTGACAGCCAAATCCATACATGTCCATACATGGAGGAGAAACCGGCGCCTTCCCGCAGCAAACTGCCGGACGCCTCGTTTTGAGGGTGCATGGAAAGCTTGTCGTTTACCGCTTAACGCCGACTTATGTATCGAGTTTCTTTGGTTTGAGTTCCCCCCTTGAACGCGCTTTCACGCGGCCTTCCATTATGCAGGGTTGTCCGCGCCCGACCCTGCGCTCTTTGCAGCTTCGGGCGCGTGCCCGCGATCTACGGGTATATTGTAAACCCGGTCAGCAAAACAGGTTTTCATCCATTAAAGCGGGATTTTCGACAATGATCGGGAACGGAATCAGCTCGACGATATCCTTTCTGATGTCGACGCCCGGCGCGTACTCGATAAGCTTTAAACCCTTTTCGGTGAGCTTGAACACGGCTCTCTCCGTCACATAGGTGACATCCTGTCCTTTTTTCAGCGCTTCCTGCCCGTTTAAGGTGATCTGTTCGACTTTGTTTACGAATTTGTGGTATTTGCCTTCGTTTTTGATGACGAGCTTTTTATTTTCGATCTCAACGACCGCGCCGCCCGCCGAGAAGTTCCCGCAGAACACCAGTTTTTCGGTTCTGTGCGCAATGTCGATAAATCCGCCGCAGCCCGGAACGATGCCGTTGAATTTGCTTACGTTCACGTTGCCGTATTGATCGATTTCCCCGAACCCCAAAAACGACTGGGTAAGGCCGCCGCCCCGGAAGAAATGGAACACGTTTGTCGAGTCGATGATCGCCTCGGGATTTACGTTTGTTCCGAAAATGCTCCTGTCGCCGGGGACACCGCCGATGGAGCCGTGCTCCGGAAAAAAGATGGTGCCGATATCCGTATTGTCCTCCACCTGGATCATCGGAATGTTGACCGGAATTCCGACGCCGAGGTTCACGACGGCGTTTTCCCTCCGGATCTCTTTTGCCGCCCTTCTGCTGACGACCTTGGAAACGTCCAGCGGCAGGGGATCGAGCTTCGAAACCGGCATTCTGATCTCGCCGGTCAGCGCCGGGTTTAACACGTCGCCGCCCGTCGTGCTCTGGTTTTCGTCGACGACGACCATATCCACCATGATACCCGGCACAAGCACCTGCCTCGGCGGGATGCTCGAGCGCTTCGAAAGCCTCTTGACCTGTGCGATCACCTTGCCGCCGCAGGCCTTGGCCGCCATCGCCATCGTCATGACCCCCAGGTTTACCGGCTCCTCCTCCATGCTGATGTTGCCGAACTCGTCGGAGGTTGTGCCCCTGATAATGGCGACGTCGATCTTCGGGTTGTCATAGGCCAAATATTCCTCGCCCTCAAGGACGATCTTTCTGCAAAGGGTGTTCGAGGCGATTTTGTTCATGCATCCGCCTTCGACATCGGGGTCGACGAAAGTATTGATGCCTACCCGGCTCAAGGTCAGCTTTTCTCCGGAGGCGATGTTTGAAAGCATCTGAAAAACCGTGCCCATGGGTATGATATATGCCGGAATCTTTTCCGCGCGGAGAAGCCCCGTCATTTTCGAGGTCTTCAGATAGCTGAAGCCGCTGCCGATGGTGCACCTGGTCATGCCCTCATGGGCGAAATGCTCCAGTCCGAGTCCGGGGCCCATCCCGTTGATGATGGGATGGATCTCGGTCAGGTCGCGGGGATGACCGGTTTCCAGGAATCTGTTTTCGAGCTCCGTCAATACCTTCTCCGGCAGAAGAAGATTCTCGCAGCCGCACGAGACAACCGTGCTTTTGTCTCTGATCGAGTCCACTGCCTCTCTGGCAGAAACCACTTTGCTTTGCATCTCTATACTCCCTTATTTATTCCCCGTCGGGTTTTCTCTTCATCATAATGCTCTTTACACCGCTCTGGCAGACAACACCGTCCTGGTTTTTCAGATCAAAATGGAGCTTTAAGATTCCTCTGTCCTGCTTGCTTTTGCTGAAAATGATCTCCTGAACGGTGATCTCCGCGTGAAGGGTGTCCCCGAAAAAAATGGGAGCCTTAAACTTCCAGTCCTCTATTTCAAGAAAGGCGATGGCGCTGTCGGTAATCAGGTCCAGACGGTATAAAAGGCCGTGTGCCCAGGCGATCCCCAAAAGTCCGTGGGCAATCCGTTTTCCGAATTGGCTTTTCGCCATCCTGGCGGCGTCGGTATGATTTGGATGCATATCCCCCGTCGTACAGGCGAAATTGACTACGTCGGCCTCGGTTACCGTACGGGCGGAGGTCACGTATTTTTCCCCTACCTGATATTCGTCAAGATATTTACTCACTGCTACTACCCCTTTATTGTTTAACATTCTGAACTTTGTTTATGTATTATGGGTTAAAAAAATGCAGGCAAGTTTTACCTTTTGCATGCTTATTTTGGATCAGGGAAGAATCTTCCTTTTATTTACATTCAAAATATTGAACTTAGTTTACTTTTTGCTTTCTGTCTTTAGTATAGAACCGGCTTTTGAAAAAGTCAATTGATTTGCCCTAAATTTTATTCGTTGGTTTTACTAATTCTTCTTCAAAAAAATTATACTATTTAAATAAAATTCAACCCGCATTTTAAAAACGGGTTGAAGGAATCTACAAATTTTGATCCGATTCTCGAGGTTTTTCCTCCGCTTCGGAGAGCGGGATGACGACCGAGATTCTGGTCCCGACGTCCTTGCGGCTCAAGACCTCCATATGCCCCCTGTGGCGTTCGGAGATCCATTTTGCAATGGACAGGCCGAGTCCCGCCCCGCCGGTCGAGCGCGCGCGGGATTCGTCCGCCCGGTAAAAGCGGTCAAAGATCTGCGGCACCGCCTCGGGCGGGATCCCGATGCCGTCGTCCTGCACCGTAAGCCTGGCAAAGCCGCCCTCTTCGGCAACGGAAACGGCGATATGCCCTCCGGCCTCGGTATATTTGATCGCGTTGTCCGTAAGGATTCTGAGCGCCTGCTTCATAAGCGCCTTGTCGGCATATATGAAGACGGGGGTTATGCGCGAGCCATACTCGTGCCCGGCGTCGATCATCTGGGTCTCGCGCAGCACCTCGGATGCAAGCTCGCCCAGATCAAAACGCTCCATCCGCAGCGCCATCGTATTGTTATCGCCGCGCGCCAGAAAAAGGAGCTGCTCGATAAGCGCCTTCATGTTCGACGCCTCTTCCTTGATCGCGTCGATGGACTCCTGAAGGGTCTTTTCGTCGTTTTTGCCCCAGCGGTCGAGAAGATTTGCATAACCCTGGATCACCGCGATCGGGGTTCTAAGCTCATGCGACGCGTCGGAGACGAAACGAACCTGCGAACGGTACGCCCCGTTGATCCGGTCGAGCATTCCGTTGATGGCCTCCGCGAGATTTTTAAGCTCCGCCTGCGTCCCGTCCACTGAAATGCGGGTGTCGAGGCGGGACGCGTTGATGCCGTCGAGCTTGCCCGCGAGCGCCTCCATCTTTTCCGGTGAGAACGCCCCTTCCGCCCTGTTCAGGCTTTTCGCAGTTTCGGCAAGCTCGGCGATCGGGCGAAGCGTTATGCGGATGATCCGCGCCCCGGAGAATATACTGTTTAACAGCATGACAAGCTGTATGACAAAGAGCAAAAGCAGAACGTTGCGGCAAATCACCGCCGCCTGCCCGAGCGAAACGGCAACATCGTAATACCCTTCGTCGGACCCGACCGCGATATGGTAAGACAGGTTCCGAAGCTTTTCCGAAAAGGACGCGCCCGGAGCGGACGAGACGTTTAGGGAGCGGACGCCCGAGGCGGTCGAGGGCGGCATAAACCGCTGCAGGACACCGGGCACTTTGATGCCGTCAGGCGCCTCGTCAAGAGGCAAAACGGTGCATCCGGAAACAAAAAGCCATTTCTGCAAAAACTCCTGCGGCGGCCCGTACGCGTCCGCAAGCTCAGCCGCCCTGGCGCCGGTGCGCTCCGCGTAAGCGATAACGGACACGGCCGCGGCGGCGCACAAAAAAAGATCTATTGCAAGAAAAATTCCGAAAAGGCGGGAAATAAGACGAAGGTTCAGCTTAAACACGATAGAAGAGCGGACTTTCAAACCGGCTCCGTTCGCTCCCGATTCCTTATTCTCCATCCCGAATCACATACCCCACTCCGCGCACGGTGTGTATCAGCTTCATACCAAACGCCTCGTCAATTTTTCCGCGCAAAAAACGGATGTAAACATCGACGGCGTTTGTTTCCCCTTCAAAATCGTAGCCCCATACCTTTTCCAGAAGGGCTTCGCGCGAGACAACCACTCCCTTGTTCTTCATCAGATAATGGAGAAGGTCGAACTCGCGCTTTGTAAGCTCTACTTCCCTGCCGCCCACGGACACCGACCGCCGGTCCGGATCAAGGCATAGCCCGGACACGGAAAGCAGCTTTTCCGAAGACTGGGATTTTTTCCTGAGACAGGCGCGGATACGGGCCAACAGCTCCTCGATGGCAAACGGCTTCGTAATGTAGTCGTCGGCGCCGCCGTCGAGGCCGGACACCTTGTCGATCACGCTGTCCCGCGCCGTCAGCATGATCACGGGGATGGGGGAGGAGGCGCGGCGGAGCCTTCTTAAGATCTCCATGCCGCTTAATCCGGGCAGCATGATGTCGAGCAGGATCAGATCGAACCCGCCTGTTTCGGCAAGCTTCAGGCCCGACCTGCCGTCAAAAGCCTTTGAAATCTCGTAGCCCTCAAACTTAAGCTCCAGCTCTACAAAGCGCGCAAGCTTTTCCTCATCCTCGATAATCAGGATCCTCGCACCCATCCCGTTTCACCGCTTTTTATTATTTTTTCTCGCTGTTGATCGAATTCTTAAAGCTCTCGGCCGCGTTCGCCGCGCTGTCCATCGCGTGGTTTACCGGATTGTCGCCCAGGTCCGGGCCGCGGAAGCGGTACCTAAACCCAAAGAACAGCCCGATGATGATCAGCGGGATCGTAACCCAGAACGCGAAGATCAAAAGCAGCACCAGCACCGTGACCGGGAACGTAACCTTGCTTTCGTCCCCTCTTAACACCTCGAAGGTGTTGATATTCCCTTTATGAATCAGCTTCCCGCAGAATTTTGCGAACCTCCTGACAGCATCCCCGAGGCTTTCGCAGTGCGCCGTATTTTTCTCCTTTTTCTCCGGGCCGCTCTTGTCTTCGGCGCTTCCGGCCTGCTCGCTGCTGTAGTAGCCGCCGCCCGCCGGAGGTGTCACCTTCCCCTGCTTTTCAAGATAAATGAGCGCCTCCAGAATATCCCCGTTTGATGCGTCCAGCGCGGCCTTTGCCTCGTCGTAGCTGACATTCGCCCGTTCGCGAAGTTTTTCAACCTGTTCCAGTGTTGCCATAATCAATCTCTCCTTTATTTCTGTTTGGATATTATCCTAACAGAAAAGGCTTAAAGGACAATTTGCGCAAGATTAAAATACGATTAAAATTTCAGCCTTGCGGTCCGGCGTTATATCCCCAGCTCTTTTTGGGCAGCTTTTAAGCCGTTGATGCGGTTTTTATAGTCGGGCAAATACTTTCCCACCTCGAGATAGAAGCCCCGGCTGTGGTTTTTCACGCGGATATGCGAAAGCTCGTGCACAACGATATAATCGATCAGCTCCGGCGGCAGGAGGATGATCCTGTAGGAAAAGCAAAGGCTGTTTTTTCCGCTGCACGAGCCCCATCTCGTGACGGCCGACGTGATTTTGACGGAAGTCGGCTCGACGCGCATAAGCCCGCCGAAATGCCGGACTCTTTCCATTACGGTATTTCTTGCCCTCTCCTTTAACATTCGGACCTCTTCGTCGGAAAAAATAAGGCTTTTCGCTTTTTCGTTCTTTTCGTTTTGCATCAAAAGATGCTTTTCGATCCACTTATCGTACTTTTCCACAAAGCGCCCGATTTCCGTGTCGGTCATTTTCATCGGCGCTTTCACCAGGATCTCAAGCTCTTTTGTCACGGACAGTGAGACGGTCCTGCGCTTTGATCTTTTTACAATCACGTTCGGATGCATAAAGTTATCCTCGTGCTGATTTAAATTTCAAACCGTGCTGCGGATGATCCATATTTATTATGCTATTTTTTGCGCTTCAAGTAAACAAATTTAAAAAAACAACGTGCGCGGATACTCTGCGCACGTTGTTTTTCAGAGTGTCAAAAAAGTATATTCCGGGAATTGTTAAGGGGCCGAAGCCCCTTAACTTGGGATAAGTCCGCAGGCGGACATGCGCCGCCGAAGGACACCCTGGACAAAACCAACGGTTTTGTCCGCACCTGGAGGAGCTTTGAGGGGGAATTGGGGCAGATTATAATAGGAAGAGCAACAGAGGAAGAAAAAGGGAGACTGCATGACTTCCAAGGTGTAAAATGAAGTCACCACAACACCATTCACACGGAGGTAGCCATGCAGTCATATCATCATTTTACACTAAGCGAGCGGGAAAATCTACGGATTAAGCTGAGCGAAAAGAAAAGTCTGCGTGAAATAGCAAAAGAACTGTGCAGGAACGTATCGAGCATCAGCCGGGAACTCAAACGAAATAGCGGCCCGAAAGGAACATATAACGCATGGTATGGGAATTGTGCTTACCTGCACCGCAGAAAAAACTGTCGGCGAACATTGCGTATTCTCAGCGATCCGGCCCTTGAGGAGTTTATTACGTCCAAGCTGAACCGTTACTGGTCGCCGGAACAAATCGTACTTCAATGGAAAAAAGAGCATCCTTGCGCAAAGCTCAGCCATAGCACGATCTATTCGGCATTGAAGCGCAAAAGTTTGAGCGGATACAGCGAACGTACCCATTTGCTTCGCAGAGGACGCAGGAAATTCAAAAAAGGCAATGTAAATCCGGTAAAACCGGAGCGCACAATCTCCGACTGGCCTGATGAAATCAAGCTGCGCAGCCGCACCGGGGACTGGGAAGGCGACACCATACGCGGAGGTGTGGGGAAAGGCTACATTGTGACCTGTGTGGATCGAAAAAGCCGATACCTCGCAATGGCTTTGCTTCCCAAAACAAGGATCGCCACCGAAACCACAAAGGCAGTATGTTCGGCGCTGAGCGGATTACCGGTACACTCTCTGACCTTCGACAACGGGACGGAGTTCGCGGATTACAAAAACATAGAAAAGTCGCTTCATAGCCCGGTTTTCTTTGCCGATCCGCATTCTCCGTGGCAGCGAGGAACAAATGAGAACACAAATGGGTTGTTGCGTTTCTTCTTTCCAAAGGGTTCTGATTTCCGTCAAATCACCCAGGACAGACTAGATGAAGTCGCTGATTTACTCAATACAAGGCCCAGAAAATGCCTTGATGGTCTTTCTCCCGCCGATTTCCTTGCTAAGTGTTGCACTTGATTTGACAATTTGCCCCAATTCCCCCTCGAAAGGCTGGCGACTTTGTCGACTGCCTCAAAAAACAACGTGCGCGGATTCCCTGCGCACGTTGTTTTTTATTGTTCCGTATTGCGCCCCAGAGCTTCCTTTTTGACCTGAAACTTCTGGTTCTGGTTTTCCGCTTCCCCTTTAAAATCCGCCCGGGGATTTCCCTTTATCTGCCTTTCTTTTTGATTGCCGGGACGCTCATTTTTCGACAATGTTCAAATCTCCTTTCAAGTAACCACTGCACAAATCGCGTTGGATGGATGAACGAGAGGATTTTTCGTCAGTTTGTCCAAAAAACGCAGGCAATACTCTGTGTATTAACGAGGCTTTTTGGGCGAAATGGCGGGAAATAATCCGCTCAGACGCCGACTTGCGATTTTGTGCAGTGGTTACTCAAACGGGGTCAAACGCAGCCGACGCCGCCTTATCCCCCTGCACCTTTCTAAGAAACAGGCGGACGTTTTCCTCCTCCCGTTCCCTGTCGGCATAAAGTCTCCCGAGCCGGTCGCACAGCCCGAGAAGTGCGACCTCACGGACATCCGAGCGGCGCTTCATTTCCTCTATGTCCGCAAACGGAAGGTCTTTCACGACAAAAAGAATCTGCATATGATAACGGACCAGAGAAGAGACCCGCCTTACAAAATCCTCGTCGTCTGTAAATTCGCGCAGAAACGCCTCGGCCATTTCGGCGCCCCTTTTGTCGTGATCGTAGGAGGTAATTTTTCCGCGCCTTCGCTTTGTTGTCCCCGGCTTTCCGATATCGTGCAAAAGCGCGGCCCACATAAAGGCTCTTTCGTCTTTGCTTCTCCGCTTCACCGCGGCCGCCGCGTCGACGACCAGCATCGTGTGGTTCCACACGTTTCCCTCCGGGTGATATTTCGGCGACTGTTCGGTCTTATCGAGCATTTTCAGCATCAGAAACGGATGCTCCTCCATGAGTGGTACGTCCAGAATCCCGTTAAAATACTCAGACGGCGCATCGTCGCGCGTTAAATGCGCCTCCATCTCCAAAAAGAGCGCCTGCTTCTCCATCAAACTTACTCGTCTTCGGGTTCAGACAAACGGAAAAGAGCCCTTGCGCTTTCCGCGTTCGGATCGTGTTTTATTTTCTTCGAGTGGAATTTGCCGTCTTCCTTCTTCTTGTTGTTCGTGCTTTTCTTTTCATTGTCCGTACTCATAATAACCCCTCTTCTTTCATGATCAGACATCGTTTCCTTCCGTCGACTGCTTTTTTGTGGTCCTGTTTTGATTCTGGTTCTCCCGCGTGATCGGGATCTGCCCTTTTGCTTTTTTTACCCTTGCCTTTTTGTTGTCCGGCTGGCTGTCCTTCGGCATTTCTCAGACCTCCTACATGATATGCTTTTCAGAGGTTTCGGCCGTTACCTGAAACCCCATTTTGCCGAGGCTTTCCTCGATCCGGCCGCGCGACACCCCGGTGTCGTCAAAATCGACCGCCACCCTTTGATTATCCGGGCTGACGCTTACCGATATGACGCCTTTTATCGCGTCAAGCTCCCGCTTGAGCTGCTTTACGCCGTGTCTGCCGTTTAAGTTCGCGACCTTAAAATAAGCGCTCTCCTTTGCCAACGTTATCACCTCGTCAATAGTATTTCATTTTTGCAGTGTGAAATACCTTTTTGAATCTCTTTTCACAGCGCGGCATATTATTTAGACATGGATCAAAATGTCAATTGACAAAACCGGCGCCAGCGTGTATATTATATTTAGACGTTCATCTAAATATCGAGCAGGGAGGCGGATTTTTATGGGCTTCCAGGAGACCTTCAAGGCGCTTTCCGACAAAACGCGCCGCGAGATCCTTGAGAAACTGAAGGGCGGCCGGATGACCGCCGGAGACATTGCCTCGAATTTCAATATGACTGCCGCCACCGTGTCGCATCATCTCGCGGTTTTACGGGATTCGGGGTTAATTTCCGACGAAAAAGTGGGGAAGAATATCTATTACGAGCTCGACCTGTCGGTGGTCGACGAAATTTTAGGCTGGATTGCAGGATTGGGTGGTGATCGCAATGAAAAACAATAAACGCATAGAAATTATAATATGGATTTTAGCGGCGGCCCCGCTGATCGTTACGGCTTTTTTATACGGCTCGCTGCCCGAGCAGGTCCCGATGCATTGGAACATAAACGGCGAGATCGATTCATGGGGAGGCCGCGCATCCGCGTTTTATATCCCGCTTCTTACAATCGGCCTCAGCCTGCTCTTAAAATTTCTGCCGCTTTTTGACCCGAAACGCAGGAATTACGCGCGCTTCGGCGGCGCCTACGACGCGGTGCGGCTCGTGTTAGTGCTGTTCATGGGCCTTATTTCCGGAATCGTTTTATATGGAGCGTATAATCCCGAGAGCGCCGCCGTGAATATCCTTGTTCCCGCCGGCATCGGGCTTCTTTTCGCGGTGATCGGCAACTTCATGCCGAAATTCAAGCACAACTACTTTGTCGGCGTCAAAACCCCCTGGACTCTTGCAAACGAGGAGGTCTGGCGCAGAACGCACCGCCTTGCCGGCGTGATCTGGTTCTGGGGCGGGCTTTTGATGACCTTATCCGCCTTTATTATCCCGGAATCTTTATTCTTTATAGTTTTTATGAGCGGAGTCGCCGTTCTCGCGCTTGTCCCGGCGGTCTATTCCTATATAATCTTCCACAGGATCGACAAAAGCTCCGGGCAATAACCGGGCAAACTGAAAAAAGAGCGGCCTCATCCCGGTCAGACCGGAATGAGGCCGCTTTTTTTCTTTTCGGGGGTCGGACTAACCGCTGATTTTAGTACCCGACACCTTGGCATAGTATCTGGCCAGGGCGCTGTGATCTTCCTGCCCGAAGCCGTCCGCATTAAGGGTTTGCATCATCTCCATCACGGCTGCGGTCAGGGGCAGCGGGGAACCCACACTGTGGCCGGTGTCCAGAGCGTTGGAAAGGTCCTTGATATGCAGATCGATCTTAAAGCCGGGCCTAAAGTTCCCCTCTATCATCATGGGCGATTTCGCGTTCATCACGATGGAACCGGCAAGGCCGCCCTTGATCGCCTCGAAACAACGCGGCGGCCGCCGGTATGATGATTCCCCTGGTCGCCATGGGCATCCCCGGCGGCACAGGCGCAGCAATGATGATCGTGGCGCTTACCATGCAGGGCGTACAGGTCGGCCCCATGCTGCTGAAAACTCAGCCGGAATACCTCTACTGCATCGTGGCCGGTATGCTCTTTGCCAGCATCGCTATGGTATTGATTTCCCTCGCCATCGCAAAGCTGTTCGCCAGAGTATTTTGCATCTCCTACCGCTATTTGGCCGCAGGCATTTTTGTACTGGCCCTGGTGGGCTGCTATGCCAAGAACGGAAGAATCAACGACGTGTGCATCATGCTGTTTGCCGGCCTTTTGGGATTCGTCCTGAAAAAATGCCACTTCAATATTTCGGCCATTGTACTGGGACTTGTGCTTGGTAATTTATTCGAGGTCAATTTGAGACGCACCATCGGCATCGCCACAGACGGAATTCTTCCCTATCTGATGACGCGTCCCATTACGCTGGTTCTCGGCGCTGCAATCATTATTATCTATGTCCTTGCGATTCGGAACTTTCTGATAAACCGCAAGAAGTCCTCGCAAACCGAAATAGTTTGACCTCAAATGCAAATACGACTACCCGGGCTGTCGCAAAATGTATAAATATAATCATTTGCTGTGGCCGGGGCCCGCAGGGCGCGGGGGATAGTGTGAAAGGGGGCCGGCGAGGCCCTCTTTTGCGTCCAAACATCCGCCGCAGCGGCGTGCGCAGCACGGAGGGGGTGTCGCAAGATGCATGAATATGCATCTTGCGACACCCCCGGTTCTGACAAACGGCAGTTTTTTTAGCTCAAGTTCATTAAGGAGCGCCGAACAGGACGACGGCCGAATAGTCCACGCCCGCGTCCGTTCCTTCCCCCACCGTCATGCTGATGTTCTGAAACACGATTTTAAGCCTGTATCCGTCCTTGGCCGCTTCAAGAGTCATCCGCTCCGGCGGCAGAGTGCCTTTTTCCGCGCCCGCGGTCTCCCGGAGGCTGTCGGCAAACTCATGGAGGGTGCTTTCGACAAGTGCTTCCCCTGCCGCGTTTTTAACCGAAACCCTTGCGTCCTCTCTCGAAAGCCTGTCGACCGAAAGCGTGTAGTCCACACCCCGAACCGAGAAGCTGAAGGTACTTAAATCCGGGCCGTTTGCGTACCGGTCGGTATAAATGTTTACGGAAACGTCGTAGCCCGAAATCGCGACCGGCTTTTCCGCGTCGACGGAAACATACAGGAATCGGCCGCCGCTTTCGCCGGACGCGTATTCCGGCGGGAAGCCGAGCGCGCCCTCCATATCGTCATAGAGGCTGAAATCCTCCGGCAGCCAGCTCAAACGGTTCAGGCTGCCGTGCCGGTCGAGATAGGACAGGATGCTGGTCGTTTCAAATTTGGTCCGTTCGGAGGCGCCGGACTTCGGCTGGAGTCCAACGTCCGTCAGGATGCCCTCCGACCGGAGGATATTTTCAACTCTTGCGATCTGGCTTATACGCGACACCGTAAACGCGTCTACCGGGGGGATCACGGAAAAAACGGCGAAGGAGGCGGCGAGAAGCGCAATGAGGCTGTTTTTATGCGAGGGCTTTATCGTCATTAGCACGCCGGTCAGGATGGAAAATATGCCGAACAGCGCGACATAGTACCGCGACTCGGTGAAGCCGTAAGCGCGAAGGCGTATGCCGACGGACACAAGCTGCATGACGACGACCGGGATCAGCGCTTTCGGGAAGGCCCTTCGGTAAAATAAGGCGAAGCGGTTATCAAGCGGGCTTGCGAGGACAAAAAGGATGAGCCCCGCGGCCGAATACCAGAGCACCATCGGCCCGAGCTGCCCAGACGGCCAGTTTAAGGTGACAAGGATTTTGACAAAATATAAAAAAAGCACCAGCGTGTACACGGCGACGATCGGGACCGCGATGTTCGAGACGAGGATTTCAAGAAACCGCGGATATTTTTCGGCGTTTCGCATAAACGCCCGGTCGGCTTCGTCCTCCGACCCGAACCGCGGCAGAAGCGACAGGTAGTAGACCGGGGCAAACAGCACCCAGACGACGGCCATCATATACGCGTATGCATCGTTATCGACGTTTAAGAGCAGAATGTCGACCGCGGCGATAATCGCCGCAATACCGGCCGACAGCACGGCTGCGTAGAGCGCGGCCGTAAAAACCGATTTAAAGTGGACCAGGGCGATCTTGTTAAAATCGGTCCTGTCCCGAAACGAGGGGAACCAGAGCACAAAGCAGACCGCCGCGAACACCGCCGCAAAGGTCCGCACGCCGATCTCAACACTTACTTCCGGCGCGGGCCGCAAAATCAGGAAGTAGCCCGCGGCAAGCAAAACGGACAGTCCGTAAACGGCAAGCCGCATTTTCGAAAGACGCTCAAAACGCTCGAGGGCGAACTGGGCGGCCATGCCCAAAACCGCGCTTACAAGAAGGGTAAACAGCAGCTTCTCAGTTATAAGCGGCGGCGATTTATGAAGCGAGATCATATAACAGATGAGAGACGCGGCGCCGATAAGGCTTACGGCAGTAAGCGGAAAACGATAAACGGCACGGGATATTGCCTTTATGACGCGCCGGATGGTTTCATTGATACGCTTCATTGTATCCCTCCAAAAAAAATTTGATTGCTGTTTTTTATCTTTTCACTTTTATTGCTTTATCCGCAAGACACTATTTGCCAAAATTATAACTGATTGGCAGACGAAATCAAAGCGAATAACCGCAAATAAGGCACAATTTGGTCAGATTGTTCCAGCTTATTAAGAGATACTTAGGGGAAAAATAAATTCGATTCATGAAATATGAATCAAAAATGCTGCGACGTATTTGAAGCGCCGGAAAGCGGCCGCTTCAGTTTCCCTGGTTTTTTGGATAAGAGGAGGAAAAAATAATGAGTGCAAAAAACGGAATCATGTCTGAGAAATTAAAGGAAGAAATCGCGAAAGAACTTGGTGTTTACGACACCGTCAGCCAAAAAGGCTGGGGTGAGGTATCGTCGAGAGATTGCGGCAATATGGTCAAAAAGGCTATAGAAATGGCGCAGCGGAATGTAGGCAGCTAGTCTGTAAAAGCAAAGGAGGGAAAAAATGACGGATCAGGCGACAAAGAACGCGCTTAATAAGCTCAAAATGGAGTGCGCGCAGGAGCTCGGAATGACGCAGTACGTCAAGGAAAACAACGACCATTACAAAGGCGACGTCGCGTCGAAAATCAACGGGCAGCAGGGCGGCCCGATCGGCGGGCTGATGGTCAAAAAGATGATCGCGATGGCTGAAAAACAGTTTTAAATCCAATCGCGGAATCATTGACGGGTCGGCGCATTTACCCCTAGACGTAAGAAGTGGCTTAAACTTTCGTTTAAGCCACTTCTTCAGTATTATAGCTGGTCAAATTCAAATTTCAGGATAATTTTGTCCCCTCGGAACAAAACCTTCGAATATTCGAACGGTTTCCCGCTCTCGGAGTAAATGATATCCTCCAAAAGCAAAAGAGGGTACCCCGGCTTCACATTGAGAAGCCTCGCCTCCGGGGAGGTCGCCCGGGAGGATTCTAAAGTCTCAACCACTTTCCCGCGGCTTAAATTGAAATCCTTTCTGAGAATGACGCAAAGCTGTTCGTCCTCCAGGCCCTTTGTTTCAAGGCCCCTGCACAGATCCTCGGGCATGTACGAGGTATGCACGCTTAAAGGCTCATTCTTGATATACCGGATTCGCTCCAGCGCATATACGGGGTCCTCTTTATTGACATTCAGCTTTTCCGCGATTTTCTCCGTAGCCGGTATCACCTGGACACTCAAAACCTTTGTAAAGATTTCATAGCCCATCCGCTCGAGCTGTTCCCTGATCCCCGCGTACGACAGCGATTTTGTGGTAATCTTCGGCTCCACGACATAGGTGCCTTTGCCCGGGACTCTGTAAAGCAAGCCTTCCTTTACAAACTGGGTGATTACCGATCTGACCGTCATTCTGCTCAGTCCGTAAGTCCTGCTCAATTCATTCTCCGACGGAATGGGGCTGTTCGGTTTCCATTCGTGGCTTTCGATCCTGTCGCGTATAATTTCCTCGAACTGCAGGTATAACGGCTTGGGGTTTGTTCGCTCAAGCATATCAAGAATTCCCTCTCGTCATGTTAATATGCGCTTCATGTTTTTTGCAGATTATTATTTCATTATATAACAATGACGTTTCGCCCACAAGAGACAATCGGCATCTTTTTGCTGCAAAAAGGTCCATCCAGGCAGGACTACGCGTGCAGCATGCCCTCTTTTACCAAAAAATCGGCCATATTCCGCTTATCGTTTTCGTCAAGCGGCATGAGCGGCGCCCTCGGCTCTCCCCCGGAAAGCCCGACCAGATCCATGGCATATTTGACGCCCGCCACGCCGTGTTTGCCCGATATCGCCTTATTTAAACGCAAAATACGCTTGTTGAGACAAAACGCCTCGTCGTACTCCTTTGCGGCGAACAACTCATACAGCTTTACGACAAGCTCGGGAAAAACGGTGGAAAGAGAGATCACGCCGCCGGAGCAGCCGGAGATCAGGGCGTTTAGGAAGAAGTTGGCCGATCCGGCCAAAAGATCGATCCTGCCGTCGATGGCGGCGAGATAGTTTTCGATATTCCCCACGGACGAGTCCTTCATCGCCACAATATTTTCGTGCCCGCACAGCTCCTTTACAAGCTCCGGCGAAAGGACGATGCCTCCGCAGTACATCGGCGCGTTGTAAACAATGCAGGGGACCCCGGCGGACGACGCCACATCGGTAAAATAACCGAACAGGGCGCGGTCGGTCATGCGCTGCTTGTAATAGGACGGGGCCATCAGCGTGATATAGTCCACCCCGAGCGAGGCGAATTCCGAAGCGGCCTCAATGGTCTCCCAGGTCGACTCAAACGCGCAGCCCGCGATGATTTTCAGGTTTCCTCTGTATTTGAGCACCTTTTTCACGATATGCAGCTTCTCGTCCATGGACAGGCTCTTGTTTTCCCCGTTTGTCCCGAGGACATGGCAGCCCGCAAGGCCTGTGGATGCGTAGAACTCGATATTTTTTTTGAGCGCGGCGAAATTTACGCTTCCGTCTTCGCAATACGGGGTTGTGACAGGGACAAACACTCCGTTAAGCTCTTCTCTCATCATAAAGACCTCCGCTTTGCCGTCGGCTGATCCCGCGCGGGGATCAGCCGTTTTTACCGTCTTTCCATTTTCCGATATATGCGTTTGTATCATGCAGACACTGTTTCGCCGCCTGAGCATATATTCCGACGTCGGTGGCATAGGTAAAATACGTGACGCCGGCCTCGAGCCATTCGGTCACCTGCTCCGGCTTATTTATAAACATTCCCACGGCCACACCCTTTTTCAGGCAGGCGGCGGCAACCTTTTTGATCGCGGACTTGACCCTTTCGTCCTGGGTCTGCCCCGGGATGCCGAGAGACTGGGAAAGATCCCATGGGCCGCAGAAGATGACGTCGATGTTCGGCACCTCGAGCATCTTGTCGATGAGGTTTACCGTTTCTATGTTCTCGACATGAATGACGGTCAGCACTTCCTCGTTCGACGTCCTGATATGCTCCGGAAAGGGCACGGTCGCGTAGAAGGCGCCGCTTGTGTAGGAGCAGGAGCCGCGGTCGCCGAGCGGTGCGAAACGGGCTGCGCGGCATACGGTCTCGACCTCTTCGATCGTCTTTATCTGGGGAACCTGCACACCCTCGGCGCCCGAGTCAAGCGCGCGCATGACGCTGATCGCGGTCGGGTCGGGAACGCGCACCACCGTGCTGATGCCCGAAGCGGCGGCGGTTCTTGTAAACGTAAGGACATCGGAAAACGAATGCACGCCGTGTTCCATGTCGATGACCACAAAATCCCAACCGGTAAGTCCGAGTATCTCCACCGACATGGCTCCCATGCGTACAAAGGTGCCCATGCACGGAATCCCCTGCTTTAGCTTCTGTTTCAACAAATTCGTTTTCATTGGTTTTCCCTTCCTGTCCGTTTCAAATTAAGAAGGCGATTTTTTCTATGGAATCAACGCTGATTGATGTTTTTGAAATTGACCGCGCTTTGCGGGTCCTCTCCCGAAAGCACTCTCATGACCTCGCGGCAGGGGAGCTCTTTTAAGAGGATAAAGCTTTTGTCGGAATACCACGCCTCGTGCGCGGTCAGCACGATTTTGTCGGAGTCGACCTCCAGAAGGGGGCAGCTGTAGCTTTCCATCTTCTTATTAAACGAAGGCATGCGCTGCGGCGGAAGCTCGCTTTCAAACACGTCGATGCCGGCGCCGCCGATGACGCCGTTATTAAGCGCCTTGGCAAGGGCGGCCTCGTCGATCAGCTTGCCGCGGGACACGTTTAACAAAATCGCGTCCTTTTTCATTTTGGCGAGCTCTTTTTCCCCGATAAAATACTTTGTCTTTTCGGTAAGCGGCAGGTGCATCGAGATAAAATCGCTCTCCCGATAAATCTGGTCGATATCGCTTGTATAGGTATAGCCCTGCTTTTCGACCGCCTCGGCCGGCAGATAGGGATCGTACACCAGGATATTGCAGCCCAAAACGGCGACGCGTTTTGCAAACATGGACCCGATGCGGCCGAAGCCGATAAGCCCCATCGTGCGCCCCTCGAAGGCTTTTACGGGCGCTAAGTGGCTCATATCCCAATCGTGGTTTCGAAAGCATCTGTCGGCATATATGATCTTGCGGTTGACCGCCATAAGAAGGGCGAGCGCGTGATCCGCCACCTCGTTTATGCAGTAGGTCGGCAGGTTGGTCACATAAATTTTCTTTTCCGTCGCGGCCGCGACGTCGACATTGTCATAACCGATGCCGGCTCTGGCGATGATTTTGCATTTATTCAGGTTTTCAATCACGCGGCGGGTAAAGGGGGCAAACCCGTTTACGATCCCGTCGGCGTCCCTGCACGCCTCGATGACCTCGTCCTCGGTGACGCAGGAATAAATTTCCGGACGGATGCCGGCTTCGGAAAGCGTCTGGATCTCGATATCCATCGGCACATGCATGCTGTCTGAAATTACAACTTTAAAACGGCTCAAGTCTTTCATAGTCACATCCACCATTCTGCCGCTATGCCGGAGGCGCGAAGTCCCCCGGCATGTCGGCAAATATATTATCTCTGATTGATATTATCGGATGACGCGCGCGTTTCCGCCCTTCATCACGCGCATGGCTTCCTGCTTTGTCGCCCAGTTCCAGTCTCCGAAATAGCCGTGGCAGAGCGCGGAATACGCGCCGGCGAACTCGATGATCTGCTCGGGCTCCAGCTCCTGCGTCATGAAGCTGTAAATCAGCGCGGACGCGAAGCTGTCGCCGCCGCCCGTGCGGTCGACGATCTCCAGGTTCTCATATTTTCTGGAGGCGTAGAATTTGCCCTTGTAAAGCATGACGACCTGCCAGTCGTTTAACAGCGCGGTCTTGGCGTCTCTCAGCGTCGTCCCGACCGCCACGACGTTCGGGTATTTCTCGCAGACCTTTTTCGCGACGTTTTCGTAGCTCGCAGAGTTCAAATTGGAGTAGGAGTTTCCGGTGTCGTCGGCTTTGATGCCGAGCATTTTTTCAAAATCCTCTTCGTTGCCGATGATATAGTCGACATACGGCATGACGTCCTTCATGACCTCCTGCGCCCTTTCGGACGTCCAGAGCGTGGAACGGAAGTTTAAGTCAAAGCTTGTGGAGACGCCCATTTCCTTCGCGATCTTCAGGGATTTGACGGCGGAGGCCGCCGCTTTGTCGGAGATGGCGGTCGTGATGCCGGTGGTGTGGTACCAGCGGGTTTCCGACATCAGGGACTTCCAGTCGAGCTCGTCGGGCTCCATCAGGCTGACGGCGCTGTGGCCGCGGTCGTACATCTGGGTGTTCGGGCGCGGGCCGATGCCCACCTCGACAAAGCACAGGCCGTTTCTCACGCGCCCGGCGCCGTCGTAGGGGATCATCTTCACGCCGTCCATGTTGACGTTGTGCTCTCTGCCCTTGTTGACCACATAGCGGCCGGCCCAGTTGTCGCACATCTTGGAGACCCATTTGGTCTTGAGCCCGAGGGTGGAAACGTTTACGCAGCAGTTCAGTTCTGCGGCGGCGATGGCAAGGCGCATGGAATCCGCCTGCTCAAACCGTAAGTGGTCGGGGGGGCTGAAACGCACCATTGCTTCGCCAAAGCCCAGTAAATCAAACTTCTTGTCCATATTCGTTTTCTCCTCAAAAAATTTTTATTTTACTTCACGAGTTCCTTATTGAATACGAATTCGGGCGTTTTCCCGTTCATGTAGTCGATCACGCCGGTGACGGCGGCGCAGGCGACCCTTACCGTGCACTCCTTCGTGAGGGCGGCGCTGTGCGGGGTGAGAAGGATCTTGCGCTCTTTTAGAAGCTCGCTGTCGGCTGCGGGCGGCTCGGAGGAAAAGACGTCGAGCGCGGCGCCGGCAAGCTTTCCGTTTCTGATCGCGTCGACAAGGGCGTCCTCGTCCACGATCCCGCCGCGGGAGGTGTTGACAATATAGGACGTCGGCTTCATTTTGGCGATCAGCTCGGCGTTTACGAGCCCTCTGGTCTCGTCGGTTAAGGGGACGTGGATCGAAATGTAGTCGGCGTTTACGAATACCTCTTCGATCGATTTCATCATTTTGATGCCCGGAAGGTCTCCCGGAATATAGGCGTCATAGCCGATCACCGCCATATTGTAGGCGGCGGCGCATTTCGCGGCGACCTGCCTTCCGATATTGCCGCAGCCGATGAGGCCCAGCGTCTTGCCGTCGATGTCCACCGGCAGGTTCATGCGGCGCGCCTTGAAGTTCCCCTCTCGGACCGCGCTGTCAAGGAAGATAAACTGCTTTGATATCGCGCCGATCATCGATGTCGCGTGCTCGGCCACCGAAACGGCGTTTGCCTTCGGGGTATTGAGCACGAGGATCTTTCTCTCGGTTGCCGCCTTTACGTCGACGTTGTCGACGCCCATGCCGGTCCGGCTGATCACCTTGAGGCCGGGCGCGCTGTCCATCATCTCGGCGGTAAATTTAATCCAGGTGCCGAGAACCACGGCCTCGGTGCTTTTCAGAAGCTCCTTGAAAGCCTCGGCGTCCCCTTCGGGCGCAACGGTGACGTCGGCTCCGGACTGATACAGAAGATCCATCGCCGGCTGGCTGATTTTCTGCGCTACCAACACTTTCATTGATTGATCATCCCTTCACTCACAAGGAAGTTTTTAAGTGTCTGCTTTGCGTCGGCGCCGAGCGGAAGGAGCGGGAGCCTCGGATATGCGCCGGCAAGGCCCGCGAGATCCATCGCGTATTTGACCGCGGCAACGCCGCCGCTTCCGGAGACGCCTTTGTTCAGCTTCAGGATTCTTTCGTTCAGCGCGAAGGCCTCTTCGTATTTCTTCGCGAGGATCAGGTCGTAAAGCTCAACGGAGATGTTGGGGAACACGTTGCCGAGGGAAATGATTCCGCCGGTGGCGCCCATGATCATGCCGTTTAGGAAGAAGTTCGCGGAGCCCGCCATGACGCTGAACTGATCCCTTGCGGCAAAGAGATAGCTCTCGATATTCGCCGCGTTGGAGGAGTCCTTCACGCCCGCGATGTTCGGGTGCTTGGCAAGGTTTTTCACGAGGTTTACCGAGATCGTCACGCCGCCGGAAAACTGGGGCGCGTTGTACACGAGGCAGGGAACGGAGACGGAGTCGGCCACGTCGCTGAAATACTTTAAGAGGACGTCGTCCTTCATCTGCTTTGCGAAATAGGACGGCGGGAGAAGCGTCAGATAATCGGCGCCCAGGGCCTCGGCTTCCTTCGCAAACGCGATCGTTTCCCTTGTCGATTCGAAGATGACGCCGGCCATAACCTTCTGGTCTTTTCTCTTGTTGTCGACGATGGTCTTGAGCACCAGTTTTTTCTCGTCCCAGGTCAGGCTCTTGTTTTCGCCGTTGGAGCCCAGCGCGAGATAGCCGTGGAGCTTGGAGGCCGCGTAAACGCCCATGTTCTTTTTGAGGCCTTCAATGTCCAGATCCCCGTTTTCCATAAAGGGGGTGGTAATCGGTGCGTAAATTCCGCAAATTTTCTCTTTCAAAGTCGTTTCCTCCCATATTCCCTATATTTGAATGTTTCTTCGGCGTCTTTTCAAGGCGCCCGCCCTGCGGACTTTCCTATTTCTGTCCCTTCGCGGCGTTCATAAACCGTCTCTGATAAGAAATCACCTGGCTGCTCGCCGTAAACTGCGCGAGGTAGTTCGGCTCCGCGGTGATGACAACCTTGTCCTGCATATCGGAAAACTCGGGCTCGGAGAGCAGCTTGTCGATCTCGGGATAATTCCTTTCGCCCTCCATGCTGCAGATGATGAGCCTCGTGTCGGGCAGGTTCGCGTTTTTCAACACCCTTAAGTTATGCCTTACGCTGTCAAGCCCGTCGATGCCCTCATGATCCTCGAAGTTTCTGTATTTTAAGATACCTTCGGCCATCTCTTTTACCTTTAACAGGTCGTACTCGGCCTCCTGCGCGGAGAGGTAGTCTTTCTCGATCAGTTCTTTTCTCAAATCGACGATGAACTTACTGTTTCCGCTCATATTATAAGCGTCAAGGAGAGTTTTTATTGTCGCACTCTGCATCATCCTGTGGCGGATAAAGCTGTTGATGAAGTAGGGCCTTGCCTGGAGCGCGAGCTGCGTCTGATAGGGCTCGAACATCAGCGTGAAGTTTACCCTATACCCGTTCTCACGGAGCATCAGCGCGAGGTTATGTCCGCGGAACGCGTCCCCTGTCGAGCACTGGTTGGCTCTGCAGTGGAACTTCTTGTCTCCCGTCAAAAGCTCGTTTACGTTTTCCGCGTTGACAGGGCCCGTATGCGGCACCTTGATCACGACGCGGTATTTGGACAGGATCTCCCGAAACTGCGCCGCTTCCTCCAGGATTTCTTCCTTGGACTTGGAAAACGGGTTGTTGAGCTCGACGCTGATGTCGACCCCGGGCCCGAGAATCCTTCCGAGCTCGGTCATGACCTCGTCCCTGGTCTTGAACTTATTGCCGACGTTTGCCTTGGGGTTGTTGATGAACAGGTCGTAGACGATGCCCGGATTGCAGGTCAGGTTCGCGAGCATGTTCGAAATCGGCTCAACCTCGTAGGGGTTGGCGCTGTCGGCGGAAAACAGGAGCCTTGTCGGGCGCTTCATGCCGTTTTTGTCAAAGGAGATGTCCCTGACAAGGTTTGCTCTCAGCACACCGTTCGCCTCGAGTCCGCATTCGATGCGAAAGCCCGCGGGCGTCTCGCCCTTCGGCGTCTTGAAGTAATCGACGACTTCCCTGAAATTCTTCGTCACGCCGACAAACTGCACGAGGTCCTTAAGCTTTCTGTAAAGCCCGAGGGAGACAGGGAATTCAAGGACCCTTCCGACATACTCCTCCTCGCCCCTTACTATGGAGGCGCCGGACGTGGAATCACTCTGTCTGATCAGCGAGCCGATCGTGCACCCTGCTTCCGTCAAAGCTCCATAGCCCTCCTGGACAATTGAATCAAAAAACATCAAAACTTCTCCTTTATTTAACAAAAATACTTATTATCGACCTGAAGTTTATCTTTTACGGTTCTCAGATTTTCTGATAGAACTGATAGACGGAATCGGCCAGCTTTTCGCCGGTCAGCGAGTAGCTTTCAAGAAGTTCCCTGTAAGGCCCTACGTTGACCGCGCCCTCGGCGATGCCGAGGATCTGAAGCGGAGCGCCGCCCTTAAGCGGGGCAATCGCTTCGGCGACGGCGCCGCCGAGACCTCCGACAACGGAATGTTCTTCTATTGTTACCAGCAGCCTGCTGTTTTTATACGAGCTCAGCACCGCGTCCATGTCGAGCGGCTTGACCGTGCACATGTTGACGACACCCGCGCTGATCCCGCGGGCTTTAAGCGCTTCGGCGGCTTTTTGGGCCTCGTTTACAAGCGTTCCCGTCGCGATCAGGGTAACATCGCTTCCCCGGCTCAAAACCTCGGCTTTTCCGATTTCGAAATTCCGCTTTTCGGCGGGGGCAACGTCCTCGGCGGCGTGCCGCGGCATCCTGATATACACCGGGCCGTCGTACTCCACCGCTTTTTTCAGGGACATTTGGACCTCATAATAGTCGCCGGGATTCAAGATCACCATGTTCGGGATCGACCGCATAAGGCACATGTCCTCGACGGCCTGATGGGAGGAGCCCAAGGTGCTGTGCGAAAGCCCGCTGCTCGAGCCGATGACCTTTACGTTCATTTTGCTGTAGCCGACGTCGTTTCGCACCTGCTCGTAGCAGCGCATCGAGATAAACGGGGCGATCGCCGATATGACGGGTATAAATCCCCGCTCGGCAAGGCCGGCGCTCACGTCTATCGCGTTCTGCTCGCTGATGCCCACTTCAACATATCTTTCGGGGTACGTTTTCAGGAAATCCGACATTCCCGAGCCGCTCGCGGAGTCGCAGGACACCGCCAGAACGCGCGGGTTTTCCTTCCCGATTTCCATCAGCGCGTCGGAAAAGGCTTTCCTCGGGTCTTTCAATGTGCCGCTCATAATCACAGCCACCTCTTTTCATATGCTTTGAGTTCATTGAGCGCCTGTTCGGCTTCCTCTTTTCCGGGATGCCAGTGGTGGTACTTGTAATTGTTCTCGGCAAAGGAAAGGCCCTTGCCCTTTATGGTGTTGGCGACGACCATGCTGGGCTTGCCGGGCTCGAAGGGCGCTGCGCTCAGCGTTTCATAAAGGCTTTTGACGTCGTGCCCGTCGACGACCTTCACCGACCAGCCGAACGCCTTGTATCTGTCGGCCAGATCACAGGTATTAAGAACCTGTTTCGTCGTGCCGTTTATCTGGAGGCCGTTGCGGTCGAGGATCGCAACCAGATTGTCGAGCTTTTTATGAGACGCGAAGGCTGCCGCTTCCCATACCGACCCTTCGCCCTGTTCCCCGTCGCCCATGAGGACGTAAACCTTGTAGCTTTTTCCGTCCAGCTTCGCCGCGAGCGCCATTCCGTTGCCCAGGGGGAGTCCGTGGCCGAGAGACCCTGTGCTGAAATCGACTCCTTTGAGCTTTTTCATGTCCGGGTGGCCGGGAACGGGCGTCCCCAGCTTGTTATACGTATTGAGCACATCCTCCGGCACAAAGCCCTTTTCCACAAGCGCGCCGTAAAGCCCCAGGCATTTATGCCCGGCGCTTAAGAGAAAGCGGTCTCTGTCCTCCCATTTCGGATTTTTCGGATCGACGTTCATAACCCCGAAATAGAGCACCGAAAGGATATCCGCGCACGAAAGCGCCGGTCCGCCATGACCCTCGCCGTTGTTGACGATTGTATTGACGACATGGCGCCTGATCTGAAACGCTTCCTTCTCCAGCAGTTCGACGTCGCAATTCGTTTTATTCAATTTGCTCCCCCCTGCTTTGCTTCAATCTCCTTGATCTTCGCGATCTTCTTTGAGGATGGGCTCTCCTTGAACTCGAGCTTAAGCCATCTGTCGAGCAGGGAAATCACGGTCGACGGCCCCACGACGAGCGCTCCGAAGCAGGCGATCTGGATATTGTTACTCAGAATGGACCGCTCGGTCGAATACAGATCGTGGCAGACGGCGGCGTAAGCCCCTTTTACCTTGTTGGCGGATATCGCCATGCCGATTCCGGTTCCGCAGATCAGGACGCCTCTCTCAAATTTCCCCTTCGCGACCTCCGTCGCAACCTTGTACGCGATGTCCGGATAGTCCATGGGGTTTTTGTCGTACGTCCCGAAATCCTGAAACTCGTAGCCCTTTTTCGTAAATTCCTCGATCACCTTGTTCTTAAGGTCCAAGCCCAGGTTGTCGCAGCCGATTGCTATCATGACTACATCTCCTTTTATATGATTGTGCAATTATAAATATATGCCGTATGCCGCGGGGTATTTCCAGGTCTCCACCCTTGCATGCTATGACGTATCACCCCTGACCATTCCATACTTGATTTTAATTGTATATACATCGTTATGCAGCATGCAATTACATACACATTAATTATATAATCTAAATTCAAAATGATCAATAGAAATTTCCATTATCTTTTTCAATAACACATTATAATGCCGTCAGATTTTCAATATCCCGGCGCATATTCAAAACGTCCTGCCCGTCGAGCTCGATTTCCCCGCCTTTTACGTTTTCCAGAACATGGGCGGGTTTTCTCGCGCCGCACAAAATATTGATTTTGCCGCCCTGGGCCGCCATCCACGCGATGACAAGGTTTGAAAGGCTGCAGCCGTACTTTTCACAAAGCGGCCCGAAGCCCTCGAGCATGGAAATCACCTTTTCCCGGTTTTGCGGCTGATACCAAATGGACCTGCGCCGCACGTCTTCTTCCGGCAAAACGGTGTCGCGGCCGATATTTCCGGTGAGCAGTCCCTGCTCCAGCGGTGAATACGCCTGGAAGGTGAGGTCCTTTTTTTCGCACAGGGGCAGGAGCTCTTCCTCCACCTTTCTGTCCAGCATGGAGTACTTCTGCTGAACAAGGGCAATATCGCCGCAGCTTAAATATTCCTCCACCTGGGCGCAGCTTACGTTGGACACGCCGATCGCCCGGATCTTTCCCTCCTTTTTCAGCGCAAGAAGCGCCTCCATCGTCTCGGAAACGGGCGTTAAGTACGGCGGGGCCGACTGCCAGTGGGTGATGAAAATATCGATGTAATCGGTCTGGAGATTCCTGAGGCTTTCCTCGGCGCCTCTCAAAATCGCCTCTTTCGACAGATTCTTGCAGACGATTTTGCCGTCCCTTTCGAGGTGTTTCGATCCTCCGAGGCCATCCCATACAAGGCCGCACTTGGTGGACAGGATCACTTTGTCCCGCCTCCCCTTGAGCGCCTCGCCGACAACCCTCTCGCTGTGTCCGAAGCCGTACGCGGGGGCCGTATCAATGAGGTTTATGCCCTTGTCAAGCCCTTCGTGTATCGCGCGGATAGAAATGCCGTCGTCCTGCCTGCCCCATGCCGCGTCTCCCCCGATGGCCCACGTGCCGAGCGCTAAAACCGAGGCGTAAATGCCCGAATGTCCAATCTGCCTTACGATCACCGACAAACGCTTCCTTCCACTGTTGTTTATTTTTAATTCGGACCGGGCCCGACTTTATCGGCGGCTAGTCCTCCCAGGCGAGCACGCCCTTTTCCTTGTATGCGCGAATCTTCTCCTCGCTGTATCCGAACTCTTTCAGGATCTCCAAGGTATGTTCGCCGAACTTCGGGGGACGTCTTTTAAGCCGGAGGGGCTTTCCGTCGTAGCGCAAGGGGTGGTTTATGACCTTTACTTCTCCCGCCCCCGGATAATCGATCGTCATGACCGATTCGTTCCAGACGACCTGGGGATTATTGATCACGTCCTCATAAGTATTGACCGGGGCATACCACATTTTCTTTTTTTCAAAAATCTCTATCCATTCCCCGGTGGTTTTCTTTTTCACCTGCTCGGAAAGCACCCGGTCGAACTCCTCGCGGCGTTCGATCTGGTCCTCGGCCGTAAATCCGTCGAGCGCGCCCGGCTCGAACACTTCCGCAAGCTTGTCAAAGCCGGTCAGGGACATCGTGATGTATCCGTCCGCCGTTTTATAAACCCCGTAGGGGGAGCCGTGAATCCTTGTCCCGAGCCCGGTCGGGCTTCGGCCTCCGGCGACGGTTTCCTTCGCGTTCATATAGTATGCAAGCGGCTCGATCTGCAAATCGAGCGCCGCGTTTAAAAGGCTTGCGTCGATCTTGTGGCCCTTTCCGGTCTTCTCCCTCTCGTACACGGCGGAAACAATGCCGAGCGCCGCCAGAATCGCCCCGTGCTGATCGATGACGGAGGTGCCGACGGCAGTCGGATCGCCGCGGCCGGTCATATCGATCAGCCCGCTGATGCTCTGGGCGAGCAGGTCCTGGCCGGGCTTTCCCGCGTACGGCCCCGTCGGGCCGTAGCCGGAACAGGAGCAATAGATCAGCCTTTGATTGATCTTCTTCAGTTCCTCATAGGAAAGGCCCAGCCGATCCATAACGCCGGGCCTGAAATTCTCAACGACAACATCATATGTTTTGACAAGGTCGTATATAATCTTTTTGCCCTCTTCCGTCTTTAAGTCGATCGCAATCGACTTTAAGTTTCGGTTTCCAAGGAGAAAAAACACGCTGACACCGTTTTTAAAGGAGTTGGGGCCCGACCAGCCGCGTTCAAACGATCCGGCGGTGGATTCGATTTTTATAACGTCCGCGCCTAAATCCGCCAGCGTCTGGGAACAGGACGGTCCCTGCAAAAAGTGGGTAAAGCTCAGTACTTTAACTCCTTCTAACATCGTACACCTCAAATTATGATTCTTTATAGAATAATATTATATGCGAACTTTTCATCCAGGGAGGGAAAATCGCTTCTGTAATGGCTGCCGCGGCTTTCCCTGCGCAAAAGCGCCGCCGTCGCGATCATTTCTCCGGTGCCGCAGAGATTTTTGAGTTCGACCATACGGGCGACGGAAACTGTGTCACCCGCGGCGTCTTCCTTTTTCATTTCCTCTTCGAGACTCCCGAGCTCCTTTAAGAATCCGTTTATCCGCGCCTCGTCCCTGACGATCAGAAGGCTCGCGTCCGCTTTCTGCTGGAGCCTTTCGAGCATCGCCCTTCTCGCCTGCTCCCCTTTCGGCGCAAACGTGTTTAAGAAGTCCAGTTCTGCCTCAAGCGCGCTTTCATAGTCCGGATACTCGTTTTGCGCTTTCGCCCGTTTCGCCGCTGCGATTCCGGCCCTGCGGCCGAACACCTGACAGGTGACCGACATATTTCCGCCGAGGCGGTCGGCTCCGTGGGGTCCCGACGCGGTTTCACCCGCGGCAAAAAGACCGCTTATCGTGCTCTCGGCATTCTCGTCGATCATAATTCCGCCGTTGATGGCGTGGGCAAAGCAGGCGATCTCTATCTTTTCCTTGTATAGATCCCTGCCGAGCTTCAGGAAATGGTCGTAGGTCAGCGGCCACATCTCCTTGAAATTCGCGTCTCTCCGGAACAGGTCCTCAAAGTCGGTGCTCAAAAAATCGAGATAAACGTTGCCGTTTTCCGTCGGCGTGCCCTCCGTAATTTCGCGCTGCACCGATATCTCGACAAATTTCGAGATATCCCGGGTGGAAAACGGGAAATGCCCGCTCTTGGCGCGGATGACGTCGGCCTTTGAATAGGGCCCCTCGATATATTTTTCAAGGAAGCTCTCGTTTTTTCCGTTGGTCAGATTCGGCATGGCCACCCAGAGCTGATTGCCGAACAGATTGATCGCGGGGTGCGCAAGGCCGATTCCGGCCTGGATAAATTCCATGTTCGTAAGCTTCGCGCCGGCCCTTTTCGCCATCGCGTAGCCGTCGCCCGTGATATCGCTCGGATACATGTTCCTCTTAAACAGGGTGCTCGCGCCGCCCGACGCGACGATGACCGCCTTCGCCCGGATCACAAAAAGATTGTCGTTATCATCGATTGCAAAAGCGCCGCCAACCTCATTTCCCCTGACGATCAGGTCGGTTACGGTGACGTTTTCCATCAAGCGGATATTTCTCTTTTCCACCTCGTCGGACAAGGCCTTTACGATCGGCCTGAAATGGTCCTTGACGACATGGGACCTCGGCCGCGTCGAAAAGCACGCGCGGTAAACCATGTAATTTTGCTTTTCGTCCCTGGCATATTCCATACCGCGGCTCTCAAGGTATTTCATCGCCTCCACCGCCTCGTCGGCCACAATCCTCGCAAGCTTCGGATTTGCGACGCCGAGGGCGGCGTCCATGATATCCTTGTAGAAGGCGTCGGGATTGTCCTTTTCGTCCATCGCCCCGTCGGGCACGTTGAACGCCCCTATTTCAGCCACGCTGTAATATGTCGCGCCGCTTTTCCCGACAGGCCCCTTCGATGCGATCAGAACCTCGGCGCCGCTTTCATCAGCCTGGAGCGCGGCGCGCAGGGCCGCCCCTCCCCCGCCGATCACCAGAACGTCCGTTTTTAATACGGAATGCTTTTTCCCCTTGAAGTTCTCCATAATCAGACCTCCCTACAGCCTTCCATGCGACCAGAAAACAGTTTAATATATTAAACCTGGTTTAACCGCATAGCCGCAACAGCAGGACAAAATACCCTGCTTTTCTTCCTGTTGTAATTTTATCAGATCGTTCATAACATTACCATCATTATATTTTAATTTCACAGACCTGTTTATGCTTCGAAAAGGTGAGATTTTATTTTTCCGGAAAATTCACGGTTTTTTTATCATCATGATTTTCTTTACGCAGCTTTGCACAACGGTGCCGTCCTGTTTGATCAGTTCAAACTGAAAATAGGCGATGCCTCTGTCCGGTTTTGACCTGCTCGGAACAAGATTTTTTACCGTGATCTTTCCGTGGACGGTGTCGCCGATTTTTACGGGCGCGAGGAATTTAAGGTCGTCGATGCCTACAAACGCGACCGCGCTCCCGTCTAAGATGGCCGTCCGGAACATCAGGCCGTGGCTGACCGACAGCGCCAGAAGCCCGTGAACAAGCCTTCCGCCGAATTGGCTGTCCTTCATTTTTTCCGCGTTTGTATGAATCTCATTGTAATCGCCGGTCATTGCCGCAAACATCACGACATCGGTCTCCGTCATCGTTCTGGCCGGAGTCAGAAACTCTTCTTCCAATGAAAGCTCGTCGAAATACCTCAAACAAACCCACTCCCTTATTGTATTTATTCTATATTATAGGACTCCGTTCATGTTTTTGCAAATTCTTACCGGATTATTTCAAAAGCTCGGGCGGCCTTATCAAATTCCGCACAGCCCACTCATGTCTATCTTAACAAATTATAATGCAAGCCGGGGCTTAAATCAAGTCATTATCGACGGTTTTTACAAATTTGTGAAAAATAAGACATTTCCGTGGGCTGCCGTTTCGCGGGGGCCGTCCGGGGAAGGGCAGCGCCTTTCCCCGGACGGAGGCAATCGGCCTTAAAAGATCCTTTTATGCTTTACTGAAAATGTTTGAGGTCCATTTTTTTAAGGTCCCTGTCGACCTTGATCTCAAACGGGATATAGTCAAGGAGTTCTTTGTTTATGTCGACTCCGTCGGCGATCTCGATCAGATGAATACCGTCCTTTTCGAGCCGGAACACGGCGCGTTCGGTGACATAAATCACCTCCTGGCCCTTTTTGAGGGCCTCATCGCCGTTTAACGTGATCTGCTCGACGTCCTCGACGAACTTAAAATATTTGCCTTCCCGGTTGATTTTTATTTTTCCGTTATCAAGGACGACATCGATGCCGCCGGCGGAAAACGTCCCGCAGAACACAAGCTTTTTGGTTTTGTAGGCAATATCGATAAAGCCGCCGCAGCCGGGAATGATGCCGTTGAATTTGCTGACGTTCACGTTGCCGTGTCTGTCCACTTGGCCGCAGCCGAGGAAGGTGATATCGAGCCCGCCGCCGCGGAAATAATGGAACACCTGCGTCGAGTCGATGATCGCGTCGGGGTTCATATTCGTGCCGAATATGCTCCTGTCGCCCAGGATGCCCCCGACCGAGCCATGTTCCGGGAAAAACGTGATTCCCTCCATCCGGTCCTGCTCCACAAGGATCTTCGGCACCCCGACCGGCATCCCGACCCCGAGATTGATCGTCATCGGCTGTTTCGGCACCTCTTCGGCCGCGCGGCTAATCACGACCTTCTGGACGTCTAAGGGAAGAAGCTCGATGCTTCCGATCGGTATTTTAATTTCCCCGGTCAGCGCCGGGTTCAATTTTTCGCCTCCGGAAAAACTCTGGTCTTCGTCGACCACAATCGCGTCGACCATAATTCCCGGCACGATCACGCTTTTCGGATGAAGCGAGCCTGACTTCGCCACCCTTTTGACCTGCGCGATCACCTTGCCCCCGCACGCCCTCGCCGCCATGGCCAGGGTACAGACTCCCAGCGTCACCGGCTCCTCCTCCAGGCTCAGGTTGCCGTTTTCGTCCGCGGTCGTGCCCCGGATGACGGCGATGTCGATTTTCGGGTTTTTATAGCAGAGCATCTCTTTTCCCTCGAAGGTGATCACCTTTGAAAGGGAGCCCTGCGTCGCCTCGTTCATCCGGCCTCCTTCGATTCTGGGGTCGACGAACGTATTGATCCCGACGTCGGTAAGGGTATATTCTTCCCCCGAAGCGATGCTCTGGATCATCTTAAACGCAGTGCCCATCGGCATGATATGCGCCTCGATCCTGTTTTCACGGATCATCTGCGATATTTTCGAGGTTTTCAAATAACTGTAACCGCTGCCGATTGTGGTTTTTATGAAGCCTTCATGCGCGAAATGCTCCAATCCAAGGCCGACACCCATTCCGTGAATAATCGGATGAAATTCCGTCAGATTTCCGGGGTGCCCCGCTCTCAGGAACTTTTCCTCGATCGCACCAAGCATTTTGTTCGGCACAAGCAGATTCTCGCAGCCGCATACCGCAACGGTATCTCCGTCCCTGATCAAATCAACGGCATCCTCAAAACGAATGATCTTGGATTTTAACATTCCGCAGCCATCCTCCTGTTTATTAATAAAAATACACTAAATAATGTCCACTGAACAAATGCGATTTGCGAATCGCATTTGCCGGAAAGGCGGTTTCCACCTTTCTGGGCGACAAAACAAGCCTGTTTTGTCGCTTCAGATGCATTGTTTGACTGTCCACTTGGATTTGCGGACACACGCCGCAAATCCAAGGTGCAAGGTTTTTGGCTGGAAACAGCCAAAAACCTTGCACCTGAACAAAACAAAAACAGATTGAAAGGCTTGATATGACTGAGTTTTTGTTTTGTTCAGCGGCCATTAAATAAAGATTCTCTCCCAAGGTTTTCCGGTCTTTTCGAAACCGCAGGCGGCTCCTGTCCGTCTCAGACGTTATTTTTTTTGTGGAAGTCCGGCTTGCGCTTTGCAAAAAAGGCTTCGACGCCTTCCTTGCACTCGGGCGATTTAAATAAGGGATCGCTCATCAGAAGGTTCTTCCAAAAGCTTTGCTCTCTTGTCTCCTCGCACATTTCCCGGGAATACTTTTTGATCGCGGCGAGCGACAGGGAAGATTTTTCAGCGATTTTTCCCGCCATCTCGAGCGCCGCCTTTACGGCTTCGCCGGCCGGGACAACGTGGCCGACAAGCCTCCATTCCTTTGCCTCACGGGCGGAAATCGGTTCTCCGAGATACATCATTTCGCACGCCTTGGAAAGCCCCACGGTCTTCGGCATTCTCATCACCCCGCCCGTGCCGGGCACGACGCCGAGGTTGATTTCCGGAAGGGCGAATTTCGCCGTTTCGGAGGCGATCCGGATGTCGCAGGTCAGCGCGAGCTCGCAGCCCCCGCCGTAAACCACCCCTTCCAGCGCCGCGATAACCGGTTTTGAAATCTGCTCGATCATATTGTAAGCTTCATTTTCCTTTTTAAGCTTGAGCTCGATCACATCAGCGCTGACCGCGGGGAACTCTTTGATGTCCGATCCGGCGCAAAACGCCCTTGTCCCCGATCCGGTAAGGACAATCACCCTTACACGCTCATCCCGATCGAGCTTCTTGAACGTATCGTACATTTCGCGCGTCAGATCCAGAGTGACGGTATTGAGCGGCGGGTTATTGAGCGTAACCTTCGCCACCCCGTTTTCATACGTTTCAACCAGCAGCTTCTGATTTTCGTATTCCATCTCCTAACCCCTTTCTAAAATAATCCCGTCTTAAATCGACGGGACGGCACTTTTGCAAGCCAAACAGGCATATTTATGCTTCCTCAAAGGCGGTTTCTTTATCAATGGGCGCCTTCGGTTCTGTATATAGAAATAAGTTCGTGATAATATGTACGAAAATGCGCTTTACGCGCCCAATCGTGCGGTTATTTTCTTGCTCCCCTCAATCAGATAACCCGCATAAAGCTCGTAATCCTTTTCATCGATTTCAAAGTTCAGTATCCCGAAACTGATCGCCGCAACGACATTGCCGGACCAGTTGAACACCGGAACGCCGATGCCGATAACGCCGGTATCCCGCTCCATCCGATCGAGCGCGTACCCTCTCTTCCTTGTCAGCGCCAGGTCCCTGCGCAAATCGGCCTCATTGGTGATGGTATTCGGTGTAAACTGGGTATACTCAATATTTCTGATAATCCTGTTCTGGGTCTCCTCATCCTGCCAGGCAAGCAGCGCTTTGCCGGTGGAATTGCAATGAAAAAGGATCTTCTGGCCCAGAACAGTCGTTTTAATCGTATACAGGGGACCGTCAATTTTTTCGATAAAGGTCGCCTGATCCGCCCTGCTCATGATCCCCAGATGTACGCTCAAGCCTACTCTTTCCGAAAGCTCGCTTAAGATATTATACGAAACCTTCCTGATATCGATTTTTTCGAACATGGCATAGCCCCATTCAAAGAGCTTGATGCCGAGCTCGTATTTCCCGTCGTCCGTCTTTGATACGATATTATATTTTTCAAAAGTGCTTAAAAGCTGATAGGTCGTCGACTTTGCAAATCCCAAATCGGTCTGAATATTTATAAAATAAGCTGCCTTTTTTTCCTTGATATAATCAATAATTTTTACAGCCTTTGAAATTGCAGCTACATCGTATTCTTTATTGGCCATCTTTCATCCACCATTACTTTATATAGAAACAGGTTCTTAATAATAAAAATATAAAGGAATTTTAATTTTGTGTCAATAGGTTTATCGCAGATTCTTCAAATACATTGTTTAAAAAGCCGACACGGCAGCATAAAATGCCTGCCTCATCTGTTAAAAATCAGTAAAAGCGTCCGGGCTTGGTTTTGCCCGTCTTTTACACGGAAAATTATCAAACCATTATAAAAAAACCGCCTTCGGCGGCTTTTATTTTTTATAAGGTATCGCCTTGGTATGTAAAGCTCCGGCGGCCCGTCTAAGTGCTTTCTCTCACCACCAGCTCCGGCCGGACGGTGATGGAGGTTCCGACCGCCTTTTGCAGAAGAAGGTCATGAAGCGTATTTGCCACAATGGTTGAGAAGGTTTCATTTCTTGTGTCGACCGTGGTCAGTCCGGGATCGGCGCATTGGCTGAAGCTGGAATTGTCATAGCCGACGACCGCGACGTCCTCCGGCACCCGCAGCCCCCTTTGCTTTAAGCGTTTGATTGCTCCAAGGGCAGTCAGGTCGTCGGTGAAGGTGATCGCGTTGAATTTGCATTTGGAGTCCAGAATTTGGTCGATAACATCGCTGCCTCCCTGGAGGCCGTAAACGGTTTCAAAAAGACTGCTGTTGTCCGCGGGAAGCTCGTTTTCCTCCATCGCCTTAAAAAAACTTTGGGTTTTCAGACGGATATTGTAGGTCGGCCTTGTAATTACCAATAAAATATCGCGGCGGCCGCGCTCCTTCAGATGGGTGACGGCCAGGTTCATCCCATGCCTGTGATCGATCATCACCGAATAGGCATTGGGGATCGAAAGAGTGCCGTTTGCCATTACAATCGGCGTATCGGGCAAAAAGTCGTGGATCTGTTTTCCAATCTCATTGAAGGGTGAGCCGATCAGTACGACACCGTCAACCTTCTTTTCCGCCAGGATCCGAATATATCGGATCTGTTTTTCGAGCTGATAACCGGTATTGCACAGCATGGAGCTGTAGCCCCAATTGAAAAAAAGGCGTTCGATCACCGACGCCGTAACGGAAAAATGAAGATGCCGGAAATCGCTTGAACACATGCCGATGGTTTTCATCGAATTGTAAACAAGCCCGCGCGCCATGGCGTTGGGCGAATAATTGTATTTGGTCAGCACGGCCTCTACTTTTTTATATGTCGAATCCTTTACTTTTTCCGGATTGTTGAGCACGCGAGACACGGTCGATATGGAAACACCAGCCTCGGAAGCAATATCATAGATTGTCATAAAACGCCCCCGCATTACAGCATCAGTTTTGAAAGCACTTTCATTATAAAATATAAACCGGTTAAAATCAATACGATATTCTAATATAAAATGATAATTTCTATATTTTTTATCGAATTTCTGCTTCTGTTTTTTTCATTTACAGCAAGGCGAATGGTGTTTATTTCCAATCTATGCATTGTTATTTTGGCAATATCGACATATTAATTCGTGTTTATAAGGATTTATTTGAATGATATTATAAAATCGCAGGAATGAAAGCCCTTTCTGTTTAATTTGTCTTCATCATTTAGAATGAATAATATGCTTCCCATTATATTGTATTTAAAATAATTCGACATCGAAAATACCGGAAGTCGAAGCTGGTTTTGAAAAAAATTCCAAGTGACTGCATGATATTATTTCGAATGCTATTATTTTTGCTTTCTTGAAAGCGCTTTCTGTTTTGCAGCGTTTTCGAACAAACTCAATTTGTTTGCCATTATGGCGAAGGTCAGAGTAGTCGCGTCCCCCAACCCTGCAATCTGATGCCCGTGCTCATAAAAAAAGCCGCCCTGAGAACTTCCAATCCATAGAAGTTTCCAGGGCTTTTTCTTTCCTCGGATATTTTCATATTTTCCGCCGGACCGGCGATTTTCCCGCCTTAAAGGAGCCTTATCAGAAGCATATATAGTGCCGTGCCCCCGCCGATGCTCAAAAGCGTATTGTGCTTTAACTTATGCAGAATAAAAATACAGAGAATACTGATGAGCTCGGGCAGTCCGAAGGGAGCCGCGGTCGGCGACACGCCTTTTAGGCAGTAGACGACCAGCATTCCGATCACGGCATAGGGAAGCCCGAAGCCGAGATAACGGATATATTCCGGCGTTTCCCTCGAAGGGGGAAAGAGCAGGAAAGGAAGAGCCCTTAAAAAAAGCGTCGCAAGCGCGATGAAAAGAATGGTCAGGAGGGTTTCGGCGGCGGTCTGCGTCAAACTTCGTCCCCTCCTTTAAGCTGCTTACGGAAGGCCGTAAGGATCAGAAGCATCAGAAGCATCGCCGGTACAATAAAGCGGTCCGGCCCGAACAGGATCAGGCAGAGCACGGAGGACCCGACGCCGACGAGGGCGGGAATACGGCCGCGGCATTTTTCCCATTGCTCGATAAAGATCACGACAAACAGCGCCGTCATGACAAAATCGATCCCCTTCGTATCGAAGGTGAAGACCCAGCCCATGACGCCGCCGATCGCCGAGCCCGTCACCCAGTACAACTGGTCGAGCAGAGCGATAAAAAAGGAAAACCATCTGCGGTCGACCCCCTCCGGCGGCTCGGCGCTCAACAGCAGGGAAAACGTCTCGTCGGTCAGGGCAAATATCATATACGGCTTCATTTTCCCCATGCCCTGGAAGCTTTTGAGCATCGAAAGCCCGTAGAACAAGTGCCTCGCGTTGACGATCAGCGTCATAATCACGGCCGTCAGGGGATGAAAACCGCTTGTCAAGAGGCCGATGGCGACAAACTGCATCGAGCCTGCAAAAATAAAAACGCTCATCAAAATCGCGAAACCGTAAGGGTAACCCTTGCTGGAGAGCAGGATCCCGAACGCGATGCCCAGAAAAAGATACCCCGTGAGGACGGGAAGCGTGTGCGGGAAAGCGGCTTTTAACGCCTTTGTCTTCATGCGCATAACCCCTTGGTAAAAAAGTATACACGAACGGCCTGAAACGCCGCCGCTTTGGATACAGACTCAAAAAAGGCCGGCGACCGGCAAAAAAAGAAGGACCACTTTTACCGGTAAATGGCCCTTTGGCTTTGCATCCTGTTTTATTGATAAGTAGTATCTGCTGACTGAGCCGACAAATCGGTTTTTTCAGTGGATATTAAGTACAGCACGCTGTCCGGGGCAGTTTTTAGGTCAGCCGCCGAGATAGGCCTTTTTGATATCGTCGCTTTGCATCAGTTCTTCTCCCGTGCCGGACAAAACGATCGAACCCGTTTCCACAACATACGCGCGGTTTGCTATCTGCAGCGCCATGCTGGCGTTCTGCTCGACTAAAAGAACCGTCGTGCCCTGTTCGTTGATGTCCCGGATGATCTCAAAGATCTGCTGCACGAGGATCGGCGCAAGTCCCATCGACGGCTCGTCAAGGCACAGGATTTTCGGCCGGCTCATCAGCGCGCGGCCGATCGCGAGCATCTGCTGCTCTCCGCCGGACAATGTGCCCGCCGCTTGTTTTTTCCGGTCGGCGAGGATGGGAAACCGTTCGTAAACCGTCTTCAGGCTCCGGCCGATCTCCGCTTTGTCCCGTCGGAGATAAGCGCCGAGCTCCAGATTCTCAAGCACCGTCATACTGGCGAAAACGCGCCTGCCCTCCGGTACCTGGGAGATGCCCATCGTCACTCTGTCGCGCGCGGAGGTCGAGGTGATATCCTTCCCGTCGAGCAGGATTTCTCCGTTCGTCGGCTTTTTAAGGCCCGATATGGTGCGCAGCGTCGTCGTCTTGCCCGCGCCGTTGGCGCCGATCAGCGTGACGATCTCACCGTCGTAAACCGACAATGAGACGCTTTTCAAGGCATGGATCACGCCGAAATGGACGTCAAGATTTCTGATCTCTAACATTCGTCATATCCTCCCCCAGATAAGCCTCGATCACGCGTTTGTTTGTTTTGATCTCATCCGGGGTGCCGTTGGCGATGACCACCCCATAGTCGAGCACGTAAATGCGTTCGCAGATTTTCATGACCAGAGACATGTCGTGCTCGATCAAAAGGATCGTCAGATGGAAATTCACGCGGATCCATCTGATGATCTCGGTCAGCTGAATTGTTTCCGCCGGATTCATACCCGCCGCCGGCTCGTCGAGGAGCAGGAGGCTGGGGTTTGTTGCGAGCGCCCTCGCAATTTCGAGGTGGCGCTGCTCGCCATAGGGCAGATTTCTCGCATACTCGTCCTTTTTATGATCAAGCTTTAAGATCCGCAAAAGCTCCATGCTGTCTTCGATCAGCTTTTTTTCTGCCTCGCGGTAGGTTTTCAGGTGCAGAAAGCTCGGCAAAAGCCCGTAGCTTACGTTTTTATGCATCGCGATACGCACGTTGTCAAGCACCGAAAGATCCTTAAAAAGACGGATGTTCTGGAACGTCCTTGCGACGCCCGCCTTGCAGACGGTATACGGTTTCAAGCCCTGAAGGGCGACCTCCCTGTCGTCTCTGAAAAAGGTAATCGTGCCCGCGGAGGGCTCGTACATGCCCGTCAGGAGGTTGAAAACCGTCGTCTTCCCCGCGCCGTTCGGCCCGATCAGGCCGACGAGCTCGCCCGGCTCAAGCTCCATATTCACGTTTGAAATCGCGGTCAGGCCTCCGAAGGTCTTGGTCAGATTATTGATCGTAAGTATCGGCATCCGTCAGGCCCCCTCCTTCTTCGATTTAAAGACATTCCCGATTCTTTTGAAAACGGAGAATGAGATTTCCTTTGAGCCCATCAGGCCCTGGGGGCGGAAAACCATGATGACGACCAGAAGCACGGCATAGATCACCATGCGCACTTCCGGGAACGACTGGAGGTAGGTCGAGATCAGCGCCAGAACAATCGCGGCGATGACGGAGCCTGAAACGCTGCCGAGCCCCCCGAGCACGACGATCACCAGAATGTCGATCGACTTTAAGAAATTGAACGTATCCGGTTTTATATAATAGAAATACGATGCATAAAGCGAGCCCGCGATGCCCGCGCAAAAAGCGCCGATGATAAAGGCGGTCACTTTATACTTTGTCGAATTAATGCCCATAGCCTCGGAAGCGATCTCATCCTCGCGGATCGAGATACAGGCACGGCCATGCGAGGAGTTAAGAAAGTTCACGATCAGGACGACGGTCCCGGCGGTGAATAAAAACAGCCAGAACCAGTTTACATATTGAGGGATGCCGTTTAAGCCCGCGGCGCCGTTTGTGATGTTCATATTCAAAAACAAAACCCGGATAATCTCCGCCATGCCAAGCGTTGCTATCGCAAGATAGTCCCCGTTTAAGCGCAAAGTCGGAAGCCCCACCAAAAAGCCGACCAGAGCGGCGGCCGACGCGCCCAGCAAAAGCCCAAGAATAAACCCTGTCAATGACTGCATGTGTATCGAAACAACGGCGCAGGTATAAGCGCCGATCGACATGAAGCCGGCATGCCCCAAGGAAAACTGACCCGTAAAACCGGTGATCAGGTTTAAGCTCACCGCCAGAATAATATTGATGCAGATCGTCGTAATGGTCGCGAAGATATAGTCGCTTACGATATTCGTCGAGATCAGTATCTGCATGACGGCAAACGTCAGTGTAAGCGCAATCAGCTTTTTAATGCCATTAGCTTTAAAAATTTTCATAAATGCCTTACACCTTCTCTTTTGTATTTTTACCCAAAAGACCGGACGGCTTGACGATCAGGATCAGAATCAGAATGGCATAGACAACCGCGTCTTTGTACATCGAATTCCCGTAGCCCGCGACAAAAACCTCGACCGCGCCGATAAAGTATCCGCCGATCATCGCGCCCGGGATCAGGCCGATGCCGCCGAAAACCGCCGCGATAAACGCTTTGAGTCCGGGCGTAATCCCCATCAGCGGGCTGATCGAGTTATAGTAAACGCCCACCAGCACACCGGCCGCGCCGGCCAAAGCCGAACCGATCGCAAAGGTAAAGGAAATGGTGGTGTTTACGTTGATGCCCATCAATTCGGCGGCGTCGGTGTCGAGCGACACCGCGCGCATGGCCTTGCCCACCTTTGTCTTTTTGACGACAAACTGCAAAAGGATCATCAGAACCACCGTGACGCAGAAGATCAGAAGCTGCTGCATCGAAATCACGACGTCGCCCAGATGGAACGACTGGGTCATAAATCCGCTCATGGGGGGATACGAGCGGACGTTTGCCTTGACAAAAAACATCGTCCCGTATTCCAAAAACAGCGACACGCCGATTGCGGTGATCAGCACCGCGATCCGGGTCGCGTTTCTCAAGGGCTTGTACGCGATTTTCTCAATCGCAACGCCGAGGACCGTGCAAACGGCCATCGCGATCAGCATGGACGGCAAAAAGCCCAGATTTAAGTAAGTCATGCAGAAATAGCCGATATACGCGCCGATCATATATACGTCGCAGTGCGCAAAGTTTATAAGTTTTATGATTCCGTACACCATGGTATAGCCGAGCGCGATCAGCGCATAAATACTGCCCAGCGAGATCCCGTTTATCACCTGCTGTAAGAATTGTTCCAAGTAAGTACCCCCTTTTTCCATGCCCCGCCATAAAAATGCCGCTGTCGTAACGTAATAAGTGAGGACAATTTGGTTGTCCTCACTTACAACTGTCTCAGTGTTTCATTTATTCGGTCAGGAACCGATCTTTTCGCTGGTGTCCTGGACGCCGTCCTTAAGGCCGATCACGACGATCGATTTGACCGGGTTATGGTTTTCATCCACGCTGAAGGAGCCGGTAACTCCGGCAAAGTCCTTCGTTTCGGCCAGAGCGGTTTTGATTGACTCGCCGTCGACGCTGCTCGCGCGTTTGATACCGTCGGCGACAAACATTGCAAGGTCATACCCAAGCGCGTTGAAGGCGTCGGGCTCCTTATTATATTTCGCTTTGAAATCCGAGATAAACTTCACAACCGCCGGGTCCTTGTCGAGAGAGGAATAATGGTTTGTAAAGTAAACATTGTTCAGCGCGGTAGCGCCCGCAAGGTCCAAAAGCGTCGGGGAGTCAAAGCCGTCGGCGCCCAGAACCGGGGCGTCGATCCCCTGGTTGCGGGCCTGCTTGATGATCAGCCCGGCCTCGTTGTAGTAGCCCGGGATATAGATGACGTCATACTGAAGTCCCTTGATCTTGGTCAGAATCGCGTTGAAGTCGGTATCGTTGGCGACGTAGGCTTCCTGGGTGACAATCGTGCCGCCTTTTTCGGTAAAGGTATCGGTAAAGTTCTTTGCAAGGCCCTTGCCGTAGTCGCTCGAGCTGTCCATAATGATAACGGCGCTCTTGGCGTTTAAATTATTGAGCGCGAAATTCGCCATCGTCGTTCCCTGGAAAGAATCATAAAAGCAGATGCGGAACGCGTATTCCTTGACGCCCGAGCTGTCGACCGTCACGTCGTCGGCCGTCGCGGAGCCTGAAATCACCGGGATCTTATTCTTCGTTCCGACGGGGATCTCCGCTTTAAACGCGCCGGAGGTCGCAGGTCCCAAAACCGCAACCACCTTGTCCTGGGTCATCAGTTTATTGGCGAGCGTCGTCGCCTCGGCGGGCTCGGATTTGTTGTCGTATTTGACGGGGACAAGCTTCTTGCCGTTGATGCCGCCCGCGGCATTGATTTCTTCGATCGCCATTTCAATGCCTTCGACGGAACTCTGCCCGTAAGTCGCCACGCCGCCGGACAGCTCGTAATTGATACCGATCTTGATCTCGCTCTGTTCCGCCTCGCCTGTCTGTTCCGTTTGTCCTGTCTGTCCTGCTGTGTTGTCCGCAGGTTTTGAGCAACCGGTAAAAAGCGAGCCCAAAAGTGCGCACAATGCCAGCACTGCAAGCATTTTCTTCAAAATAATCGCCCCTCTTAAATATAACATATAGAAAATTTTAGTCTTTAAATTCCATTATGTCAAGTAGCGAAGCGCGCAAATACGAATTTGATTAATATTTCCTGTTGATTTGCAAATAAAGCCCCTGTTTTTGTCGTATTTTTGGTGTTATTAGAGGTGAAATCCGGCCGATCGGGGAATTTTCGGGCATGACCGCATATAGTCGCCGCCCGGTACCAAAAAAGCGGCGCCGTCCTCCATAAACGGCGCCGCTTTTTCGCAAAATGAAACTGTTAATACAGGAAGCTCTTAGGTTTCCCTGTTCCGATAAATCCGGCAGGAAATCAAAAAGGACAAAGCGACCAAAACGACCAGTATGACAGGCGACACCTTTAAAGCAAGCATAAGCTGGTCCTCCGTCGGCATCTGCACGTTCATTTTGGAAAGGGCGACAACGGCCAGCGTCGGAATCAAAAAGACGGCAAACATCATAAGGCGGCTTTTTTCCACTCCGAACCGGAAAATCAGGGGAAGCAGGATGCAAAGAAACACGACCGCCAGCGCAGACAGCGCATAAGAGGTGGCAAGCTGCTCGGGCAGCAAAGTGCCGTTCTTGTCGATCAGATGAAAAAGCGCCGTGCCCACAAGGGAAAGAATAGCGCCCGCCACGGTGAGGACGAATCCGAGCAGGTATTTGCTCAGTACGATCTCTCTTTTTGTGACGGGAAGGCTCCGGGCATATTTATCCCACTTCGCGAGGTCGTCGTAAGAAAACGACGTAATGGTCATAAGAGCGGCGAGAAGAACGGTCATCCCGGACAGAAAGCCGGTATCGCCCGTGTAAAAGGAGAAAACGGCATAAAATCCAAAAATGACGAGGTAGGTTTTTGCGTATTTGCTTATCACATAAATATCCTTGACCAAAAGACCTTTCATTGCTCCGTCCCCCTTGCGTAAAACAGCATGATTTCTTCGATTGTCGTGCCGTCGATCGTAAACCCGTGGTACTTTTCCGCCGCCCGAGCCCTGTTTTGAATCAAAGCCTCGTAACCGAACTGCCCTTTCCGACATCCGACAATATCCGACGGATCGATTTTGCGAAATTCGTCCACGCCGCATTTCAATACTCCATAGCTTTCCAGCAACACGTCCTTCGGCTTTGAAAAAATGATTTTCCCGTTATGGATAAACGTGATATAATCGGAAATCCTCTCAAGATCGCTCGTGATATGGGAGGAAAGCAAAACGGCGTGCTCCTCATCCTGGATAAACTCCAGCAGAATATCCAAAATCTCATTTCTTACAACCGGGTCGAGCCCGCTCGTCGCCTCGTCGAGCAGCAGAAGCTTCGGCCGGTGGGACAGGGCCGCGGCAATCGACAGCTTCATTTTCATGCCCCGCGAATATTCCTTCACGGTCTTCTTTTCGGGGAGCTTAAAGATCTCGAGATAATGGCGGTAAAGCGCTTCGTCCCAGCTTTCAAACAGATTTCCCATGATTTTTGATATGCGCAGCGCGTTTAATGTATCGTGAAACGAGCTTTCGTCGAGCACGACGCCGACCTGCTTTTTGATCTCCTTTTCGTGCGCGATATGGTCGAGTCCGAAAACCGACACCTCGCCCGCATCCTTTTTTACTAGATTCAGGATCAGGTTGATCGTTGTGCTTTTGCCCGCCCCGTTTTCGCCGACGAGGCCCATAATGCTCCCCTTCGGCAGGACAAAGCCGACGTCTTCAAGCTTGAAGCTTCCGTAATCCTTTGAAAGATTTTTTACCGACAGTACATTCTCCACCGTTTATGCCTCCCTGTATAAGACCGTCAGCGCATCGGTCATTTCCTCCAAGGAAATGCCGCTGCCCTTTGCGATGTCCACCGCTTTGAAGAGCGCTTCCTCCATCCTCCGGAAGCATTCCTCCCTGACAAATTCAATATTCTTTTTCGCGACAAAGCTTCCCTTTCCGGTAACCGTTTCGATAAACCCGTCGCGCTCCAGATCCTCATAGGCGCGCTTGGTCGTGATCACGCTGATCCGGAGCTCCCGCGCGAGCAGGCGCATGGATGGAAGCGCCTGCCCTTCCGTCAGCGCGCCGCTCATGATCTGGTTTTTGATCTGCTGCGCGATCTGCTCATAGATCGGCTTGCCGTCCGAGTTGCTGATGATAATATCCACAACATCACCCAAAATATTGTATATATACTATATGTACAATATAACGCCATGCGATCGGTTTGTCAATGGTAAAACATAAAAAATGCCCTTTAAAAACGCCGGAGGGCTGCCCGAAAAGCCAAAAAGACTTCGGGCAACCCCGCTTTAAGCGTTAAAACTGCGCGTTACGCCATGTGTCACAGCTGATTCCATTTTACACCGGCTTTGCCTTTTCGTGTCCCTTTTTGGCTTTTCCCTGGAGCTCGGGCACGGGGGACAGGTCGTTTTTCGGCAGATGCGTTTTATGATTTGATTCCGTGCCGTGCGGCTCCTTCGGGTCCGGGCGGCGCATTCCCGCTTTTGCCATTGATAATCCCTCCTGAAAAAATAGGCGCTTTTTCGGCATGCAAAAGTAGTATGCCAAAAAAGCGCCCCCGTATTCTTCATCGGATCAGGCAAAACCCTCGGCCGCAAGCCTTTTTTCGCAGAGCGACGCGAGCCTGTTCGGATTTTCCACCGTGATTTCCCACGCTGCGTCCCGGCCCAGGAAATCGAACTCGCGGAGCATCTCAGCTGTTGTGCGGAAATAAAGCGGCGCCCTTGCGTAAGCGCCCGAAACGCCTTTGACTTTCAAAAGCACCTCCCTTTTGCAAACGTCCCCCTTGTCCAAAAAGCAGACATCCCCGACGGCGACGACCGGGACGCCGGTGAAAGCGCCGAGTCGGACGAGCTTTTTTATGTTCACGGTCAGGGCGGTTTTATCGCTTACCCTTCCCTGTTCGATCAGAAAGGCGAAGTTATCGGGCGGCTGCACCTCGATATAATCGTAAAACGACGCCATATTTTTAAGCTCCCACTCCGTTTTGCCGCAAAGCAGCCCCTGGTAAAGCTCCCCCTCGTCGCAGGCCGAGCCGATCAAAAGCCCGTCTTTGAGCTTAAAAAGCGCGCTTTTATAAACCGCCCCGCCGCGGGAAAGCGAGGCCAAGGCATGAATCCCCCGTTCGTTTTTTGCGAGCGCCGTCGTATGAAAGGCATGTCCGCCGTCGGACATGAAAAACTCCAGGCCGAAAAGAAGCCGGAGGCCCTCCGGCTTTTTCGAAGCTGCCTCGGAAAATGCGCCGACAGACATAAAATCGGTCACCGCCATTGCCGTCTGCCCGTCCCCGGCGGCTTTTTTCAGATACGCGCCGACATCGGCCTCCGAATCGTCGGGCGAATATTTTGTATGCAGGTGAAGCTCCACCCGCTTTTTGAATTCCGTTATCGCGACCACCCGCTTTCGGTTTTGTCAGTATCTGCGCAGTTCTTATTCCAGCCGAAGCGCCCGAAACGGACAAAAGCGGACGCATTTGCCACATTTGATGCATAACTTCCGGTCGGCGACCGGGGCCTTGAAGCCTTCCTGCGAAAGCGCGCCGACCGGGCATATTCTGACCGACGGGCACGCATGATTCTGCGGGCAGCGGTCTTTTGCGACTTTCAATTCCATGGTATCTCCTCCGGTTATCAGACTGCCCTCATTATACCGTTTTCCGGAGATATTACCGTGATAAACTCACAAAAGCCGGTTTTTACTGCCGCTCCGACATTGCGAGCCTTTCGAGCTTTGTCCGGTCGACGATCGAAATCCCACCCCGGAAAAGTGACACGATTCCCTCGCTCTGAAAATATTTCAGCATGCGCGTCACGACTTCGCGCGCGGTGCCCATATGCTTTGCAATCGTTTCGTGAGTGATTTCGAGCCTTTCCGACGCGTCGATCACGGATTGCTCAATCAAAAAATGCGCGAGCCGTCGGTCAAAGCTCATAAAGAGCACCTGCTCCATCACCCACATCACATCGGAAAACCGGGAAGACATCAGCTGGTTTGTGTAATCCGACACGGGGAGAGAGGTTTTGTTCAGTCGGTCGTAGACGGGCGTGGGGATCAATATCACGCAGGATTCCTTTTCCGCCTGCACATGAACGTCGAAATTAATGTTTTTCATCATGCAGGACGCGGAGAACATGCAGACATCCCGCTCAAAAAGACGGTACAGCGTAATCTCCTTGCCCGATTCCGATACAATATAAACACGGACCTGCCCGCTTTTGACGAGGAGGAAGCCGATGCAGTCGGCCGAGCCGTTGTGGAGGCTCTCGCCCGCCCGATAGATGCGGCTGGTCGCCGACTCCTTAAGAAGCTGCCTCTGTTCCTCGGTAATCCTGCCCCAGAACGGAAGAGAATCCCCTAAAAATGAAAGTTCCTCCTGCTTAAGCATCAAAAACACCCCGCTTTACATTGCTTATATTCATTGTACAACAAACAAAATGAAAATAAAACAAAAAGCTCCACACAATAATGTGCAGAGCTTAAAAAGAGGGAGCTTACGGTCCGGCCATATTCTCTCTCTGCGGCCAGGCTATGGACTATTCTGCGATCATATCCAGAATTTGCTTTTTGCTTCTGACCCCGACGGAGGATGAGGAAACCTTTCCGTTTTTCATAACGATCAGAGTCGGAATGCTCATGACGCGGAACATTGCGGCGAGCTGCGGCTCTTCGTCGACGTTTACCTTGCCCACCGTCGCCTTCTCCTTTATTTCCTCGGCCACTTCGTCGACAACCGGGGAAACCATCCGGCACGGGCCGCACCACGGCGCCCAGAAATCAATCAACACGGGTTTTTCGGAATTCAATACTTCAGTTTCAAAATTTGTTTTTGTTATCTTCATTGTCGCCATAATAATTCTCCTTTGCGTTATCAAATTCTTTATGATGGCTTCATTATAAGCGATGAGAAAAACCGTTTCCGTGACAAGATCACAATAACGGCAATTTTTCGAGGGGATCTCCAATAACCCTTGGGGCTCCACCAGCAGCGGACAATACACGAATGCTTTGTCTCAGCTGTCCTACCCCTTCTCCCGACAAATTACGATTTGCCGGGAACCATACCCGGCGCATGTCCGGCTGCGGACATATTAGAAGGAGCTGTCCCGTTAAGACAGCTCCTTCTAATATCTTACTCCTAATTTATGGTTGAAAGATAAGGTAAACTAAGATGCGCAAAATCAGTTGATGGCCCGAATTACCGCGAATACGAGCCCGGCAAATGCGATGCCCACCATGCCTCCGGCAAAATCGATCAGTACGTCCGCCACAGAGCCATCGGACTAATTCTCCCCGAAGAGATCGCGGGTATAGACCTTATCCGCCACGTCTGCCAGGTCAAGGCTCATGCGGTTGGCGACAATGACATCGGATATGCGCTTGAACTCATCCAGATCCCGGATAATGCGACTGTTGAAAAATGTCTCTTCATCCAGTATGGGTTCGTATACCACAACCTCAATGCCCTTCGCCTTGATGCGCTTCATGACGCCCTGGACGCTTGAAGAGCGAAAATTATCCGAATCGAACTTCATGGTGAGCCGGTAGATGCCCACGACGCTTTTGCTTGCATTCCGCTCCCTGTAGCCGATCATCATCAGCACCTGCCCGGCGATGAAGTCTTTCCTCGTCCGATTGGCATCGACCACGGCACGGATAAGGTTGTTGGGAACGTTGCTGTAATTTGCCAGCAGTTGCTTGGTATCCTTGGGCAGACAATAGCCGCCGTAACCGAAAGACGGGTTGTTGTAATGGGAACCGATACGCGGATCGAGGCATACTCCCTCGATGACCTGTTTCGTATCCAACCCGCGGACGACGGCATAGGTATCAAGCTCATTGAAAAAGCTCACCCGCAGGGCCAGATATGTATTGGCGAAAAGCTTGACGGCTTCAGCCTCAGTGGGATGCGTGATAAGAACAGGGATATCTTCCCTGACGGCCCCCTCCTTAAGCAGGGCGGCGAACTGCTCCGCCTTGGGACGCATCTCTTCCGGTGCTCCCACTACGATGCGGGATGGATAGAGGTTGTCGTACAGTGCCTTTCCCTCACGGAGAAATTCCGGAGAAAAAATGATGTTCCGGTTGTATTTTTTTCTGACGGACTCCGTATACCCCACGGGCACAGTGGACTTGATCACCATCAGCGCGTTCGGGTTGACGCGCAGCACGATTTCGATAACATCCTCCACGGCGGAGGTGTCAAAATAATCCAACCTCGCGTCATAATTGGTGGGCGTGGCAATAACAACGATCTCTGCGTTCCTATAGGCCGTTTCCTTATCCAGCGTCGCAGTGAGCTTCAATTCCTTCGAAACCAGGAATTCAGAGATCTCCCTGTCCACAATAGGGGACTGTTTGCTGTTGATCAGGTCCACCTTCCAGGGCGTGATGCTGACAATATGCACTTCGTTTTTCTGCGCCAGCAGCACGGCCAGAGAAAGACCGACATAGCCATCGCCCGCGACTGCTATTTTCATAGTTTGTAATACTCCTTATACCATTCTGCAAATCTAGCCAGCCCCTGCTCGATGGTGGTGGATGGCTTAAAGCTGAAATCCCGCATGAATTCATCTATGTCGGCATAGGTCTGATAGACATCCCCTGGCTGCATGGGAAGAAATTCCTTGATTGCCTCGCGTCCAATGCATTTTTCCAGTACCTCAACGAAATACAGAAGATTTTCCGGCTTATTGTTGCCAATGTTGTATACCTTATGCCGCACATCCATATCATCCGGTTTTGGCGGCCTGACCATCACACTCATGATGCCCTTGACAATATCGTCGATATAGGTGAAATCCCGCAGCATATCGCCGTTATTATAAATCTGGATTGGCTCGCCGCACATGATTTTATTTGTAAACTTGAAATAGGCCATGTCCGGACGCCCATACGGCCCATAGACGGTAAAGAACCGCAAACCCGTGGTGGGGATTCCGTACAAATGGCTGTAAGCATAAGCCATAAGCTCGTCCGTCTTTTTGGTAGCAGCGTAAAGGGAGATAGGGCGGGACACGTCGTCATCCGTGGAAAACGGTGTTTTCTGCTGGTTGCCGTAGACTGAGGACGAGGAAGCGTAGACCAGATGTTCCGTGCCATAATAGCGGCTGGCCTCGAGTATGTTAAAGAAACCGATGATATTGCTTTCTATGTAAGTTCGCGGATGGTCAATTGAATAACGGACCCCGGCCTGGGCAGCGAGGTTCACAACAATAGTAGGCTTGAACTTTTCAAATAACCCGTCTACGGCGTTTGCGTCGGCAAGATCGCCTTTAACAAATGTAAATCTGTCATAGCCGCGCAATATCTCCAGCCGGGCTTCTTTCAGCAATGGATCGTAATAGTCGTTGCAGTTATCGAAGCCGACAACCAACCCATCCTGTTCCAGCAGGGCTTTTGACAGGTAGAAGCCGATAAAACCGGCCGCGCCGGTGACGAGGACCGTTTTTCCCATATCCGTCCTAACACACCTCATGTCTTTCGTTTGATTAAGGCCCGCCCCTTGTCCAGCAGATACCTGTACTCCTCCGTCCTGTGACCAAGCAGCCAGAAGATCCCATTGGGTAAAATACAACATATGAGCAGCCGCGCAACAAGCATTCCGATTTCAGAGGCAAAAGCCATGCATGCACAAATATAATATGTCCCGACAGCGCTCGTGACAATGATGGCCGTGTATGCACCTAGCCGACAGACATACTGTTTCATGCCCCTTCCGAAATACTGTCGGAACAACACTATGATCTCCCACGGGGCGCCGACAAGCATGCTGACGATCGTGCCAAGAATAACGCCATTGACGCCCATAAGTTTTACAAGGATGATGCTCGTCGTCAGGTTGACGGCGATTTCCACATAGGGCTTGAACTTGTCCGCCCGCCACATGCCGTTGGCATCCTTGTAAAGGAGAACGCTCTGGCGCATCTGCCAGACATAAAAATAGACGGCAAATAAAACGACGGACGAAACCGGAAGCATTAGGTCCGCTCCCATCCAGATCTTCATGAACGGTTGGTACAGGCACAAAAGGCAAATACATGCCCAACCCGCTATCCATGCGTTTATAAAGGTGATTTTGTCGAAATCCGAACGGTTTTTTTCCACGCTTTCCGTAACAATACTGTTGCCAATCCCGGCGAGCATAGCCTTTGATAAAATAGCTGCTATTGCTATTGTAGCACTCATAATATAGTAATAATTATCGTAAATAGCTACAATAGTCAGCCCAATAAAGGTAGAAAGCACTACATCGTCTACTGAATTGCGGATAACTGTAGATACTTTATGACCAAAAAGAGCACCAACATTTTTTAATAACTCTTTTTGTTGTGATGGTAAAACTTTGCCTCGACATTTGTAGTCCGGATAGTACTTCTTTGCCAGAAAATACTTATATATATTGACAAATAGCGTATAGGCCAACAGTAGCGAAACATACCAATAGTAGTTATGAAATATAAATAATGTCGTGATTTGTAATGCATAGAGTATTAGATGGGCCACCGTACCTAAATTTTGAATTACATCGTCTCTCTGATGGGCAAAAAATAGCATTTGCATGTATGAAAACAGAATATAGCTGAGCACTGTATCGGCCAAGTACATAATATATAAGACATAAAAATTTATATCATTCGGCCAGGATCCTTTGATCAGCTGTGATAGAAACGGTGCTAGTGCTAATCCAATGATAAGAATAAAAAGTCCGACCAAGCGGTAAATTTTCCTGTAAAGGCTGAGCAACGCACATATTTTGTTGGTATCATTCTCCGCAATTGGCTTATATAAGCCGAATATAACCGCTTCGCCAAAACCAAGCTCTGCGAGATTTAAGACCTGAAGGATAGACTTGAATAAACTGCTTAACCCAAGATATTTAGTCCCTAAGGTATAAATAATGATTGTTCTCAGAAAAAACGGGATTAGAATAGTAACCGCCTTATTTACGGTAAACCAGACAGTATTTCTTAGAGTGTTTTTTGTTCTCTCAAGTTTCATTAGTACTTACTGCCCCAGAGCTTTTTTAGCATTGTTTTTGCCTTCTTTGCCGCTTCCGTTAGTCCTAGATTATCTGCTACATTATATGATATTAGTTTCACTCGTCCCTTAAAATTCTCATTTCCGTATTTCTTTTGTATATATTCATAGCCTTTTTCAATATATTCACTGCAGAAAATATCATGGTCATATGGCCTGAGTACCGGACATTTTAGCGCATCTTGTATGGCAGCTCCCATACTGCATTGCGATATATCCAATGCTTTTCGGCTACCTTCCAGCAACTGCTGTCCCTTAGCGGTACTTGTAATTATAATAGAATAATCTATTAGACGGTCTTGAGTGCTCGTTGTTTTGCGGCTCCAATGATCCCCTAAAGATATATCTCCCCACCTGTGTTGGGCTGCATATGGGCACTCGTAACAAGAGGATCTGAGAATCATGTTTTTGTAAAACTTATAAAAAGCGTCTTCTTTTGTTGATACCGCATGATATGCCCGGCCATTGTTAAAACGAACCTCCATATCCTGCATTTTGCCCGGCTTGCGATGGGCACGAAAGTTACAGTGTATGGCTTTTCCACCGTATTTTTGCTCCAAAGTGGCAATATAATCCCGGAAAAACTGCGGCGATGCTACACCGTGGCACAGCACCTCTTGCGTGTACAGTCCGGAATCGCTTTGTTTCACCACTTCCAGATATCGGTATAATGCTACGATCTGGCAGGGCGTTCCTGAATATAATACTCTACGCCCATTATGCAGATCTTCGGCCACTTGCTTATAGGACTCGGCGCAGTCGCTCTGTATATATTTGGAGCCGCGCATCCGGTCACGTACTTCTACCGTTTCCGCCCGAATATGAACCGCCTTCATATTCTCATCAAGTATGCAACCGTATACCGTGCCTCCACTCTGTAGCACAAAATCTGATATAGTAGTAAATATTCCTCCTGATGAGCTCTGCTTTACCACATTTTCGTCAGTATGACGTGCAGAATAATAGGCAGGATCATGCTCCCGTATCAGCGCTCTAGGGTCTTCCAATTGACAAACCTCTCTGCATAAACCACACCCTGTGCACCTACATGAATCGATAACAGGATAACCAAAACCGAAGTCATTTTCTTTCATTGAAATTGCCTCATGAGGACAAACAGCCACACAGGCAGCACAACCGTAGCATTCAAAAGTGGAATTTAACTTTTCGTCAGGCTTTATGATATTATCAGCAATTTTCAACTGTTTTTCTCCAAGAATATCACGTAGGACGTTTTCGGAGTTTAAACGTAACACATTCAACCGTCGTGACGTATAATCCCAGTTAATTTTCCGATCAAGCATGTATTCCGCCGAGTCTATATCTCTGCCACCAAGCCCAAGCTTATCCATCAAATCGCCGGCACGAGTATTACAGTAATTGTTTTGATTATGGAGTTCAACAGAAAATTGCTTTTGGAATATGATTGAAAAAGCTGTCCCGTGGAATGAATTTGTAAAAACATAATCTGCATGGTATATCCATGAAATAAAGTCCTCCGGACCACAGTGTGAAAATACTTCTAGACTTCTTTTTAAATCAATAAGCTTTAATCCTTTCTGATCCGCCGTTTTTGCCGCAATCTTCTTAAGTCTATCGGATCCTGTAATTGTATATAGTAGTGTATACTTTTTTTCTGTCAAACGTTTTGGCATAATACTCTTATAATCATCTGCTGTGAGCAACAGTGTCGGATCAAGAGCGGGGCGTGCATTGGTGCCAAAAAAATCCTTGTATCGTACAATATCACTCTCTTCCCGAAGAGACAGTACACGGAAATCACTGATTATGTCCTTGTATCGTGTAAACCTATTCTCCGGGATAACACTCCCACCCATACTTGGCGCATATGCACATTTCTTGTTTGGATCTTTGACGAAGTTCAAAAGATAAGATTCATCATAAATCGGAATTTCGAAGTTCCATATCTGATCACTTCCAGCGACATAGACGTCATAGACTTGCTCTCTATCTAATGTAACTAACCCATCATGATTCCTATAAACAGTATTTGAAACAGGTATATAGCTTCTGGCAAACCGGTCAAATTTTCCATGCTTTTTTAACCTATATGCTATTTGAATCAAAACTTTTATTAAGTTTTTGGGGGTGATATGTTGCTTCAAAAAAATTTGACTATGATTATATAGGTCCCTATAGTCTATTATTTCTGCCTCATGTCCTAGTTTACGAATTTTTGTACAAAGGGCATAAGCTTGTAATTCCGCTCCGTAATTATAAGCTTTATGAAACGTCATGATTCCAATTTTCATAGTCAAATTTTCCCAATATAGATGTTACATTTTAATTTAATCTTCTCAACTACTTTTACTTTTGGCGCAACTCTTTTCTTAACCAAACCGTCCACACGCTCTCCCTTTTTTATAATCAAGTCCTTTATACTATCACATTGTTCTTCCAGTAATATTTGGCATTGACAATACCCAAAATGATGAATAACGGCATGATTGACGGATGAAAGAATGCGCTTTCTGATGTTGAACATATTAGAGAATACACAAGGACGGAGAATGATGCCCAAAAGGAATAAGGATCTTTTCTTAAGCGTTTAATAGAACTGTTACATAACAAGAGAATCACAGGGATAAATAAAAGCAGCCCTATCCAGCCAGACTGCGCAATGACAATCGGCCAGAAAGTATCTGACAGCGGCTGATTTATATAATACCTGCCGAAATAGCCGAGCTTCTTATAAATTCGCGAAGCGAAATCATATGCCGTAGCAGATCCAAATGTCCCAAAGCCTGTCCCGAACGGGAAATGCCGGTTTGCGAGAGCCACCGCATCCTGCGTCATTTTCTGCCGGATGGGAAGCGTATGGGAAGTGCTCAGATAATAACGGGCAAACTGCCTGAAACCGATGGCTAGAGCGCTACCGCCCACAGCCATTCCCACCAGGGTTTTTGATTTGACGTTCCTGCGGATGACCAGGAAATATACTGCAAAAATACATACAACGGCAACAATCGCCTTCATGCGGAATGTAAAAAGTGTAATGATCGACAACAAGACAATATATCGCATCGCATGTCTGTCATACCGGAAACCTGAAATCAAAATAACGATGCATATGATACAAACCATTGCCAGATTTGTCGAGTGGCCAAAGCAGAGCTTGATCGAATATGTGAAATAACGATAATCTCCCTTTTCAAAAAAAGGACTAAAGATCAGATCATGGACAAGAAAAAAAAATAATGTGACAGTGACACATTTGGCCATATAGCCAAAATATTGGTTAAAACCGTCTTCAGCTCTTAGTATGAGCAGTTTTTTCTTCAGGTACCGCGTATAAACGATCCTCGCGCCAAAATAGTAGATCAAAAATCTGGAGCAGGTTAACACATCCACAAGCCCCAAAAGCAATCGCTGATAACCAAATACGATATTGCCTATAAATCCCCAGATAACAAACAGCAGTTGAAATACAACTATGTATTTTTCGAACCTTAACAAGTCTGCTTTTTGCTCAATTGCCAGAATTAAAATCACGGCAAGCATAATAATTGCCGCGAATTCATCGGAATATGTCACCACCGTATATGCAATCGCAGTGACCTTTTGCTGAATGGCATTTTGGAATAAAAAATAGCAGAAAACATAGCGCCATAAACTCTGCCGGTCAGTAAAAATATCCCATATAAGAGGCAAAATACTTAAAACAAGGCAAGCAGGAGCAAAAGATTTATCAAAACACAGGGAACCGGCAAAGGATATAAAAGAGAACGTAAACGGAATCTGATTTAGTAGCTCTTTTTTTTGTTTTTCGATTTTCAATATGACTGAAATCATTAGCAATCAACCCTTATTTCTTCTTCCATCCCATGCCGCGTACTTTGCCAATATCCACCCGGCGGGATAAAACAGGGAGGTAACAGCTTTTTTATATCTGGTATTCAGCCGCTTCATCAGCATTTTATATGAGTACCCGCAAAGAATGCCATCCCGGCAAAAACCGACAAATGATTTCACAAAACGCATCGGATAATACCGGAAATAATCCAGTTCATTGTTAACATAATACTCCCAGAGATAGATGTTCATCCTATGGCGTGTATAGCTTTTGTTTTTTGTAACAGAATTGCCTTGGTCGTGGTAGCGGACGCGCAGACAGTCGTTCGTACATCGGAGGATATATTTTTTCGCCATTGTATGCCAAACCACGGTTTCCGGGAAAAAAGGCAGGTGTTCTGGCGGCTCCGGAAATGGAAATTCCTTCAAAACCGCGGTCCTATACATGGAACAAGCCTCATAATCCAGCCGAAGCTTAAGCTGCAAATCAGCCTTGCTGATGTCCAACGGTTCCTGCGGAAGTGGCCTGCCCTCCATTTTGCCCGTTGACTGATCGATGCAACGACAGCAAACACCGCAGAAACATTCTTTTTTTTCTTCCGGGATACTTTCCCAAATCCGTATAAAAGTATTAGTGGTTACCGGAACAAATTCATCATCGGAGTCGGCAATTATTAAAAAATCTGTCTTTACTAGACTAACGGCATGATTCATCGCCGAATGCTTACCGCCATTCTCCTGATAAACATATGCAATTGGAAACACAGCTATCTTTCTAAATTTCTCAACCACGGATAAGGTATCGTCTGTACTGCCGTCGTCAATAATAAGCCAGGTGAAATCTCGACAGGTCTGCGCCATCAGGCTATTGAAAATACGGCACAACGTTGCCGCTCTGTTATAAGAAGGCGTAAAAAACGTAACTCTAGACATTATGGCATTACCTATACTCTATACATCAATTTTTAGCTACTTTTAAGGGCAGCACAAACCAATTGCCTATCATTTCATCAATATAGGTCGGATTCATTGAAATTAAGCCAGCCGCTGTATGCAAAGTTAATTCACCAAAATAGATTTTACCTTCAATAATATAAAAATCTGTTCTTATTTGAGGAAAACCCTTGCAAAGTTTTGCACTTAAAGTCAACAGCTCATCTAAGCATTTAGGACATGGCTCTACAATGTCACTTATTTGAAAATGGGCATCAAGCGAATAAGGCTGTCTTTCCCATTCAGTATTATATACTGTCTCACTTTTTTCTTTATTTGGATTAAAGCGGTCATGGAAAACAACAATTAATCTTGGCACATCATTGAAACAATATATTTTATAATCTTCCGGTGCGAGAATTGCCCCCTCCTGAATCTTGCCCATATATTTCTCTGCAATAATTCTGGGCTTGACATTTTTATATGGCCATTCTCTACAATGCCAATATAAATTCCTCACCAGGCAAGTATTAAGCTTTTTTCGGGTTTCTCCAATATCAAGTGCCGATTTATCCTGGCATATAATCACGCTTCCACTGTCATGGGTGCATTTCAAAACGAATTGATCAGGCAAAGCGTTAAAGTCAATATCTTCAAATCTATCCCACGGCCCTCCAACAAGCGGGATTAGATATTCTTCCCCAATGGTATCCGCTATGTATTTTCTTGCCTCGTACTTATCCACCATCATGGCATATTCCGGTTTGCGGTCGTAGAGTTTGAGCCATTGCAGCTTTTCATTAAAAGTCTGCGGATTATCCAGATTTAGTTTTTTCCCTAATTCAATCCAATAGAGCATCTTTAAATATACCTTATCGGGAATCCAATTCAAATAACCCCGGAATCCCAAGGCCGGTATTATGCAAAATGGATTATGAAGGAACTTTGAAATTTTCGTTTTATGGTTCATGAATAACCCTCTTTACCAGTCAGACGTTGAAAGACATCTAAATACAGTCCGGCGGCTTTATTCCAACTAAAGTTTTTTATAACATTCTCTCTTGCATACATGGAGTTCTCCCGCAGTTTTTGTTCATTGAGGAGTTCCGCTTCCACCAGCCGGACAAAATGCTCCGGATCCCTATAGCACAGGCACCCCGCTCCAACATCAAATTTTGAATTACCGCTGATCATGACCGGAGTACCGGACGACAGGGACTCCGTAACGACAAGACTGAACCCTTCCAATTTCGACGGGAAAACAGTTGCCAATGCCATGTTATAATATTCGTTCAGAGGTTTGCCCGGTTCGAGTTCTCCGGCATAAATCACCTGCTTCGAAACGCCGTTCTCAGATGCATATTTATTAATTTGTTCTTGATATTCGGGCGAGATAATGCCGCCAGCATATACATATACAATGCTTTCATCCTTCTGTAAAAGCGGCAACAAAAGCCTGACTCCTTCAAGCTGATTTTTTCTGTCGCATACGGAGCCCACCTGGAGGAAAACCTTTTTCCCTACTAAATTATATTTTCTGTGAGCCATCACTTTTTCTGAGTCATCAAGAGGTGCATAGGTATCCGTATTTACGCCGTTAATAATAAGATGCAGTTTGTTCTCGACTATATTTGTATGTTCCTGAAGGTTCTTAATCGAATCACGATTCAAGGCAAAAACCACATCGGCCTTTTCACAGCAGACGATTTCCTGAAAATAGCGTTGCCGAATGGTTTGTTCAATGGCATTCCATTCGCCCTGCCATATATAGCTGTGTATCGTATAAGCAAGGATAGCTTTCTTTCTAATTTTTTGGGGAACCAGCTTCAGAAAGAAAAACAAATTATATTGATTGTGAAAATGCAGGATTATTTTTTCGTCAGACTTTCTGATGAGATTTTTAAGCGTTCGAACCAGCGCAACGGAATACGTGACTCTTTTTACCTTGTGCATCAGACCCAGATGAACGTCAGTTCCGGCTAAAAAACCGGGAACCCACACCTCGACGATTGGCAGATCGCATTTCTGGCGATTTGAATCCCGGATGTCGGCAACCATCACTTCGTTTCCATAGCTCAGCAGAGACCGGCTGAGCTCCTCCACCACGATTTCTGTGGCCGCCCCCATTTTCGTGGGTATTGATGTATAGCCCGTACCAACTTCAATTATTTTCATGGCACTTCTCCAATATAACAGTGAAAAGAGCCAGCAACGCATTCATATGCTGCTCTTCTGAGAAATGATCGTGATAATACTTTTCACAGGCGTAAGACTTTTGCGCTATAAGATTTGGGTTTTCGCACAGGCTCAAAAGAGTATCTTTTAAGGATGACGCAGACAATGCCTTATACTTGAATGCAACAGTTTCATCAACCGTAAAACGAAACGATCCATAATCAGGAACAACAACAGGGCGTTGGAAAAACAGCGATTCTATCAGAGTATTCGGCAAATTTTCCACCCACCTTGCGGGAATAACCGTTACGTTTGTTTCAATGTAATAATCAAATATACCGTTTCCGGAGGTATATGGTACCAAGGTTATCAAGTTTTTAAGTCCACTGTCCTCAACGATTTTGTTTACCTTCTCATTTTCAGAAACATGTAATCCCCCCACAATTGTCAGATGAAAATTGGATACTTCTGTTTTCAGACTGATAACGGCATGCAACAAATCGTAAATCCCCTTGGATTCGTCGATATTACCGATAAACAAGAATTTTACATAGTCTCTTACTATATTTGGCTTCTTTTTTACCAGAAGTTCGGGCGTTTCTCCGAAAAATGTAGGGATCGTGACAATTTGCGTTTTGTCGTATCCATATTGCTCCATCATGTCTGCCATAAAACCGTTCGTGCAAACATATGCAGATATTTTTTTTTGTATTTTAAGTATTTTATGCAACTTGATAGAAAGGAATCTGGCTAACGAAAAAATCCGGCTGGACTTAACGCAAAAATATTTCAAACATCCCAAATCACTTGTCAGGCATTCTTCACAATACTTACCTTCTCTATATAAAGACGCGGCTCCACAGACAGGATTATAATCAGAAATACGGTTTACCACTGGTATTCCGTACTTCTTACACGCGTCAACCACACTTGGCGATAACGCTCTTTTATATACCAATAAGTAACAGATGTCAGGTTGTATCACCCGAATCAACTTCACAATATCTTTCCGTACCTTAAAGGAATAAAATTCTCTTGATAGTAAATCAACATATGTCTTCAGCGTTTTAGGATACTCATCCACAAAAACAACATCCGAATTCCCGATATTATCCGTAAAGAATTCTGAATATTCGTTAGAAATATTGTTCCGGTTCTTAATTGAAAACGGGATTACAGTATGTCCGCGCTTTTCCAACGACGTCTTTACATTAAATAGGTATCTTTCCGGTCCCCCGGAAATAAAATACCTGTAATGGACAATTAGAATTTTCATTTACACCTTCTCCATGATATAGCGGTTCTCTTTAAGACTGTATTTTCCAACCTTTAAAACCTTATGCTTTAAGACCCACCAGCCAGGAACCCAGATATATTTGTGCATGGCGGGGCTGGCGCTGCCGATCATCCAGCAATTTCGGTCGCAACGGCAGATCTTCTCCCGTACCTTCTTCGCTTGCTCCGAATTCCAGAGCTCGTCCCAGCTTTGCTCCCGCAGATTCCCCATGACCATCTTCTCCGCCGTGCCGTTGCACGGCACCACGTCGCAGTATGGGTCGATAAAAAAAGCGTTTTTGCTCATATCACAGGGCAAAAGCCGTGGCTGGCCATAAATATAATTGACGAGCCCATGGTTGAAATACGCGCGGAACCACTTCTTAGGACTGTTGCTCTTCAGCAGCTCGTTGATGAGCGCCTCGAAATTTTCCGCCACATGGCGCCTGTCGTCGATCTTATTGTCGTACTTGTGGAAATAGAAGGAGTTATGCAGGGTAGCGGTGGCAAACTCCATATTGAGCTCATCGGAGAGCTTGTAGAGCGGCACCAGGTCTTCACAGTTGAGATCCTGCACCGTCATGCCGAAGCCTACATCCGGGTGCCTCATCTCCACCAGCGTCCTGAGCGTATTATAGCCCCGGTTGAATCCGTCGGGGATGCCGCGGATTTTGTCGTTGGTCTCCTGCAGGCCCTCGATGCTGATGCGAATGCCGACCTTGGGGAAGCGCTTACATAGGTCGATAATGCGGTCGGTGAAAAAGCCGTTGGTGGAGATTACGATGCGGTCGGATTTCTTGTACAGCTCCTCCACGATCTCGGGAATATCCTGCCGGACAAACGGCTCGCCGCCCGTAATGTTGGTAAACGCCATCTCCGGCAGCTTTCTGATTTCCGCAAGCGTGATTTCTTCCTGTTTGCCTGTGGGATACTGATAAACATTGCACATGTTACACCGGGCGTTGCACCTGTAAGTAACGATAACAGTTCCCCATAGATTTCGTCTCGACATGTTTAAACCGCTCCTATATTTGATAAAGCGCCAGCGTTTCGCTGACGACGGTATCCCAGCTGTATTTGCCGCAGACAAATGTCGCCGCATTTTTCTTATAAGCCTGCACGGTATCCGGATTTCTAATAAGCTCCGCCAGTTTGTCCCGCAGGTCTGCCACGTCGCCTTTCCGGAATGTGGCGGCTTGGTCTTCCACCACCTCGGCGCACTCCGGTATATCGCTGACAAGGCAACAGTTTCCGTAGCTCATGGCTTCAAGCAAACTCAACGGCATGCCCTCGAGGTCCGACGGCAGGACATATAGATATGCATTAGCGTATAATTCCTCAAGCGGTTCCCCCTGGACAAACCCGGTAAAGAGAATGCGGTCTTCCCCTGTTGCCTTTGCCTTAAGCCCGGCCATATAAGTATCCGTGTCGCTGGCGCCGCCCGCTATAACGAGCCGTTTATCCGTCTCGAGGGTTCTGTACACGTCAATCAGGTAATGAATTCCTTTTTCCGGAACAATGCGGCCGAGGAAAAGAATATAGCTGTCTTTTTTAAGTCCCCACTTTTTCCGGATAACATCAGCTTCCCGAATTTGCGGCTCAGAGACGCCGTTTGGAATAAACGCGGTTTTCCGCCCGTAAGTATCCTTAAAATAGCGCCGGACATTTTCCGATAGCACGACAACCTCGTCCGCGTATTTCGCGGCGGTCTTTTCGCCGAGTTTCAGATATTTCACCGCGAAACCGCCCCATTTGGCACGTTGCCAGTCCAGACCGTGTATCGTTGCGACCGTGCGGATGCCAAATAAATGAGGCAGCCACAGCATGGCACAGGGGCCTTCGGCGTGATAGTGGATAACATCGTAATGACCAAAAAGGGTCCGGATCGTGGCAAACATTGAAGATGTCATGGCAGCCAGACCTTTTTTATTGATCGTTAGAACCGTCTTTATCCTGACACCCTGATATTCATGTAATTTTTCGGAATAATCATACTCGCTGCCGGACACATGATGTCCGCCGCGGTTATAAACGCATACGTCATGGCCTTTAGCCGCAAGGCGGGTGGACAGTTCCTGGACAACGATTTCCACGCCGCCTTCCCGCGAGGGGATGCGCTTATGGCCTATCATTGCGATCTTCATTATTCCGCGCCCTTGCCGCTCAGAACGGCGCCGACGGTCCTGAAGATAAGCTTGATATCCGTCCAGATGCCGCGGTCGGCTATGTACTGAACATCCAGCCGCATCCAGTCGTCAAAGCCGATTTCGCTCCGGCCGCTGCACTGCCAGTAGCAGGTCAGTCCGCCGGGGACATTCAACCGCTGCCGCTCGTAATCCCCGTACTCCATGACCTCTCCGGGCAGGGGCGGGCGGGGTCCCACAATGCTCATGTCGCCCCGGAGAATGTTCCATAGCTGCGGGAGCTCGTCCAATGAGGACTTCCGCAGAAAACGGCCGACTTTTGTAATGCGGGGATCATCTTTGATTTTAAAAACAGGCCCATCCATTTCGTTTAAGTGCATAACCTTATTTAAGTGTTTGTCCGCATCTACATACATGGAGCGGAACTTGTAAAACTGAAACTGCCTGCCTTTTTCCCCAACCCGAGTCGAAGTATAAATTATAGGTCCGCCGTCGTCCAGCTTGATGGCGACGGCAACGGCTAAAAACAGCGGGCTCAGCACGGTCAGGGCGCAGGCACTTATGACCACGTCCAAAATTCGTTTGAAAAATATGTATAGCGGCTCCGCGGCTGGGTCTATATTCGACCAGGTCATTAAGGCTGACCGCGCTAGCACCGCAAGTGCCAGTTGGAATATCATCGCCCACGCACACACGGGGCCAGGCAACCGGTAGCATAAAATCAAACCCAGCAGTATACCGGTGCCGCTGGACAGGATCGAGGCCGCTGTAGCGCTGCCAAGGTCGCGTATGCCTGCATGCCTCCAGTTGCAGCCTTGCGGCTGCAACGCGAACAGCACCGCTATAACGATCAGCTCATAACAAAGTGCGTATTCCTGCCAGTTATCAACATACAGCTTGGGAGCCTCAGCAACACCGCCGTAGCACACAACAAAGCCGAGCAGCATCGCGAGTTGGGCCGCCAATAGGTCGACACAATATACGACAAATATACTCCGGCGGTCGGCGGCCAGACTTCCACGAACAACCTGTATGCCGTTTGGCAGAATAACTTCCCCATCCATTTCTGATATCTCCGTTTTTTATCTCATTTTATATGCTCGGAAATCCATTTTCCCGAGAGACCGGATCCATCGCCGCCGCTGTAGATCTGATTTGCGAGCGTGGCGATAACGGCGGCCTTCTGGTCTTTATAGCTCTGCCTGGCCTGCGCTGCAATACTTTGATCTCCGCCGCTTTCCGTCAATAGTTGCCTAAGCTCATCGATTGCCGTATCAACCTGCGCATCGCATTTATCCTCCAGGGTAGAAAGCTCCGATAGTTTGGAGAGACAGATCGAAATTTTGGCGGATGGCGACCGCTCGTCTTTCGGCAGCGCCATATACTCGTCGAACGCCGCCAGAATAATCCGATTGATGCTATTCGTAAACGAATCCTGCAGCACATACAGCTCTGTCAGTCGAAGCTGGATTTCGTATTCGTAATCGGCGGTGCCTCCGGGTTCGGCCTGGGATAGCTCCGGCGATTTCTTATGAGTCGGTAATTCCGCATCAGGGGCAGTCGAGGCATGATCCGGCGATTTTGCCGAAGCCGAAGACCCCGTATCGGAGACAGCCAAGACATTATCCGGCGATTCTGACGGAGATTCCGCGCTGGAAGCGGCTGCGAGTATGCCGGCCGCAACATTTGAAATGCTGGTCTCGCCGTTGGCAATGGAGGCCTTGATTTTATCGCTCAGCGAAATATCGACTGCGGACACACTCATATGGCTCTCCAGCAATGCCCTGGATTCCGTCGCCTCGGTCCTTGCACTCTCTGCATCCACAGTTACGACATAGTATAATAACTGAATACGTTTCCACTGCAGTGCGACGACGACGGCGAGGGCAAGAACGATAGAACCGACCGATACCCATATGCGTTTTCGTCTTTTTTTATGATTCGCCGGTGAGCACCGCTTCTTCCCAGCTGTCTCAGGCTCTGTGGAATTGCCGCTTTCCGGAGTTTTTTTAATGCTCATCCCTGTCTCCTTTCCAAAAATTGATAGCGTCCTAGACTTCCCCGCCTTCGTCCGGAATCTCATCGCTGCCGTCCGCCGGAGAAACGCCGACAGTCTGATCGGCAAGGTGTTTCTTTTGCCTGCTGCGCCGGCTGTTTTCAATAAAGACGGTAAAGAATGCGGACACTAAGATGAATATGAACACGAGAGCCTGCCCGGTCGCAACACAGATGGCCGCCTTTTTGGCCATATCTATAAGCCCCGGCCCGTTATCCTTTGCCTGGACCAATACGCTTACGGACCCGGAGAGCGCCACAGTCTCGTAGTATTCGTCCGCCGTTATCGTCATGACGTCCACAAGAGTCGATATTTTTCCCTCCAGCGCGGCAAGCTCCTTCTCGGCGGCATTCCGGTTTTCCGGCGTGTTGTTTGTCATATCCACTGCAACCTTTGTGGTGTAGGGTGAGCCGTCCTCGTTGTATTTCGTGATCGTCGCGTAGCCGTTCAGCGTATCTACGCGCATCTGATATTTGTCAATATTCTTTTGCAGCTCCGAAATCTTATTGGCGGCTGCAATCTTTTGCTCGAACAGCGAGTCATATTCCTCGGAGTTCTGCGACATGGTCAACATGTCTGAATCGCTCGCGCCGGTCACAAGGATGGTGCCCCTGTCGTAGCTTTCAATGCTGGCCACGATGCTGTCGTAATTGTCCTTGGCTACCGTCAATTCCCGTTTACCGTTTTCGATAAGATAATTGTAATAGGTAGTGGCGCGTTGCTTGTCCTTCGTCAGACAGTTGGCGACGACAAAGGACTCGATCTTTGCCATGTCCACGTCTTCCAACGTGCTGACGGAAGTCATGATATCCTTAAAAGTGTTTCCTGTTTTTATCGAACGGAAACCAGTGCGGTCATTGCTGTCAAGCTGGGACGAATAGCCGCTGAGCTTATCCAGTTGAGACCTTATAACATCCAGCGTCTCGGCATAGTCGTACTGGCTGTAATCCATTGTGCTGACCGCCGCGCCCAGGGCATATACCGTTCCATATGTGTTATAGAACCAGTGCCCATAGCTTTCCAGGATAGCATCCAGCAATTCGCGCCCCCTTCCGAAAGACAGGCCGACGTTGCCTCCGCAATCGAGGCTCACCACGTACTGGGTAGCGTAATAGGAAACATCTTGGGCCTGCTCATAGTACTGTACGTCCTTCTCGGCCATCGTTTTGTACATGGCGATGCGGTCTATCGCGTCCTTGGGAACGACGCCGTCGATTGTAATATTCTGCCGCACGGCTTCCGCCAGCTTTGCATCCAATCCAAGGGACTCAAGGGCCGGAGTGACGACTGCCGAAGATTTGAGCATGGAGATGTCAAACTCGTTTCCGTTCGGATCAAGGCCTTTCTCAATGCCATCATAGGAGAAGCCGACCATAGCAGTAACGGCCCTATGCGCCGAAACCCAAACCCAAACGGCTGCCGCAAGGACGCTGACGATCAAAGCGGCGATTACCCATCGCTTCCAGACGCCCTTGTTTTTTCCAATCTTCTCAAAAACGGAAAATATGGGGACGGAAATCTCATCGTCGTTGGTCTCCTGTTTCAGGACAACCTCAACGCTTCTTTTTTCTACAGAAGTGCTCATAGAAAGCTCCTATGCATAAGAATTCGGCACGCTGCGGTCTGTATTTATTCCGCGGTGATTGCAACTGTCAGGGAATATTGATTCTGCGTTGCGGGTTCAGTAAAATAAAGCTGATAGCTTCCCTCACCCAGCGAACCAATCGTACTGCTTTTCGTAAGCGCCTGCCACAGCTCCTCATCTCCGGTGACACTGGTACCCCATGCGCCGGAACTGTCGTTATAGATGCCTATGACGGCTTGAGCGGTCTCCGTGCCGAATGTGCTTCTCAACTCGTTATAACTGAAGCTCACCAGAAAGCAGGATCTGATGCTGCTCTCGGAGACCAGATTCGTCAGTGTCTCGCCTGTTTTCAGAACATCGTTTCCTTCGGTTGCGGGGCCGGAAATCGAAGCTTCGAACCGATAATGCCGAACCGGTACGCTCCCGCCGGTGTTCCCGGCAGTGCTTCCGCCGGAGTTCTTCTCCTCTCCGGTGCCGTACTGGATTTTGGCTGCGGCATACTGCTCTTGGGTGAATACCCCCAAGGCGATCAGCTTGTCTGCCACGGTTTCATTTCCATCTTTAAGGGGTGCGGACAGGGCGTTTAAGCAGATGATCATCACGGAGTCGCGGCACAGGGCTCCTTTTGTATCGGCGCCTTCGTCAATAAGCCCCACGCCGGCCGCAAGCGCAAAGGGATCGGCCCAGCTGAAAGCGTCCGCCCCTTCCGAATACCCCATAGAGCGCAACATCAGAGTGATAAATTGGCACGAGGGTATCGCCGCATCCGGGCCGAACGTAGTATTGCCCGTTCCATCCGTAATCCCATTGGTGTAAGCCCAGCCTACGTATGGTGCGGCCCAGTCGGGCACATCCATAAACGGAGTATTCCAGGTTTTATCGAGCGCCTCGTTCTCCGCGCCGAAAAAACGGCAGATGAGCGTAACAGCCTCAGCCCTTGTCAGGTTTTCGTCCAATACCGGATTGAACTCCGTATCGCTGGTGCCTTGCAAGAGCCCAAGAGCACGGAGAGCTTCCGCCGCTTTTTGTCCGTCATCCGTGACGGCGAGAGCAGGAGCACACAGCGACAGCGACAACACAAGGCATAAAACCACGGATATCAGTTTTCTTTTCATACGGTAAATCTCCCGATTTGTCTGCTTATATGCAAGCCGGGAGGCCGGAGACCCGGCCTTCCGACAGTAATTGATTCGGTTGTGATCCCGATCAGTCGATCACGATCGCGAGGCTGCTACTGTTGGTGCAGATAAGGTCCATGGCCGCCACTGCGCCCACCAGATCGCCCGAATTCAAGGTCTTGAGGAACGTAAGAACGGCGTTGAGATTTGTGTCGTCCGCTCCGGTGACCCCGACCGTTATATCGGTATTGGGAGCGATAAGCGTATCATCCAGCACAAGTTTATCGGAAGTTCCAAAGGTGATCTCGCCGCCGCTGAATGAATCGGATGCTGTAAGGCCGTTGGGACCCGTCCCTTCCAGTGAGCAGTCGAGCTTCGAGCTTATCGCCGTCCAGACCAGTTTCGCATTGGAAAGACTATCAGGGGTGGCCGTAAATTTCACAATGCCGTCGTCATAGACTCTCTTTCCGATCGAATAGCCGACAGTATGACCACCCGCCGTCAAACTCACGGACGAAAGCGCAAAGTTGTCGACCGCATGGCTGTAGTCCGCCGACATGCCGGAAACGGAAGAGGCCGAACGGGTTGAGGTAAAGGACCTTGCGCCATCAATCCCAAGCCCGTCGATATCCTTGGCGCAAATGTCGGTCACCATGTCGCCGCTGAACGTGATTGAGTTCTTCAGCACAGCTTCCATAATATAATTCGACTTGTTGAAGACCACCCTACCAGCGCCGGCACCGCCTACCGTGGTATAAATCTTAAAGTTGTAGCTGTCGGTATCGTTGATATTTCCGTAATTGTCGGCACTGCCGTCGCCATTGCCGCCGCCTCCGCCACCACCGCCGCCTCCGTCACCGCCGGTGGCAGGCGTCGTTCCGGTGGAGCCGGACGGGACTGTGCTGTCGCCAACCTTGACGTCCCCCGAGCTGTTGTTTATAACCTCGGTGTTTCCAGTACTGACACTCGTGCCGGAAGCGCCGCTTTCCGCCGTTACGCTGCTTACCGTGCCGCTGCCGGAGACCGTTGTATTCGCAGCGCTTGTGGTCACGCTGTTAACCTTGCCGCCGGTCTTGGCCGTAATCGTGACGTTATTTCCCGAGACGTTGACCGTGTCGACTTCGCCAAACACTTCTACAGATGCCTTATCCGTAGAAACCGCAATATTCGTGACTTTCGTACCGGAGCCAATGACCAGCTGGGAGCCCGCGCCCTTAATGCTGGCATTGTTTATGGTCGTCGCAAGGTCGCTGCTGCTGGCGTTGACAGTGACATTCTCCGCCTCAATGGAGACGCTTTCGAACGCGCCTTCGAGGATGATATTGCTATCAGCCTTGCCGTCAGCCACCGCGACGGTCTCTACCTGCACGCCGTCGGCGTAGACCCGGACCTCGCCGTCGACCTTGGCGATAACGACTTCTTTATATGTACCGTTTCCAACGATCTTGATGGAATTCACGCCGCCGCCCCGGATCACGAGACGCCCCTGAAGCGTGACGTTGTCAAGCGTCACGTCACCGTCGCCAACGCCGTCGCCGACGATGAGGTCGCCGGAAACAGTAGCGTCCTTCAGCGTAACGCCTGCCGCACGGATCAGCACATTGCCTTCGGCAGACACGCCCGTATAGGTGCCGGCCTCAGTGATGTACTGGCCCACGGCGTTGTACATAATCTGCGCAAATTCTTCCCGGGTGATATAACCCTTGAGGTTCAGCTTGCCGTTGCTGCCGTTGACGTAGCCCGCCTTTACCATGGCCGCCACGGGGGCAACAGCCCAGGATGAAACTTTGGACCCATCGGTGTACGCTTTCAGGTCGGCGGAGTTGCCGTCCTTCAGCTTCAGCGCACGTGCCAGCATGGTAAACGCCTGCTCGCGCGTAATGTTGGCTGTCGGATCAAACGTCACGTCAGATGTTCCGTTGAATGTCTTCATATGGACTGCAACAGACACATCATTGTGATACCACGCCGAACCGGCTACATCGTTGAACGACACCGGGCTTGTTTCCTTGGCTCCGAAAGCGCGGTTCACTATTGCTGCCGCCTCCGCCCTGGTAATGGAGTCATTCGGACGAATCAGTCCGTTATCGCCTCGCATCAACCCATTGTCAACTGCGGCCTGGAGAGCGACATAGGACCAGTGACCTTCGTCAGGCATATCGCCAAACCCAGCCGCGCCCGCTGTGACTCCCAGACCCGTAAACAATGATAAGATCATTGCGAGGGTAAGAACCATGCTCAATGTTTTTCTCATAATTTATTACCCCTCAAACTTTTTTAATTTGTTATCATATTAAAGAGCACATGTATAAAAATAATCGGGCAGGGAAAACTAAAAAAATAATTCTCCTACACCGCGGTATAGTTTGTTACCGCGGCCACTTAATTTTTAAGAATTTATTCCGATACATGCAAATTATATGGCAATCCATTTGACATTGTCAAGGTAAAAAATAAAGATTTCTACAGTTTAAAATTTATTCTTGTCGGAATATAGAATATTTCGGGTTATTAATTGTCTATTCGCCGTCAATTTTGTTGTCAAATTTGAAAGGAGTAGCAAAAAAATGCCAAGACGCGGGGAAAACATTTACAAGCGCAGGGACGGACGCTGGGAAGGCCGTATACAGAAGCCGAATGGAAAATACCAGTATGTATATGCCAAAACCTATAAGGAGGTTAAGAAAAAAAAGAAAATTTTTCAGGATTGTGTAAAAGAGACTGCAAAAAAAAGACTATATGAAGTTCCCTGCGCATCCGAATTGTTTGAAAGCTGGCTGGAGGGAGGCGTTTTCGACCGCGTAAAGCCGTCCACTTACGAAAGCTATTACCGATGCCTAAAGAACTATGTAATCCCTTATTTCAAGGGGAGCAAAGAAAATCAGATCACCAAGCTTTCAATCGAGCAGTTTGTGAAATACATTCATGAAAATGGAGCGCTGTCCGGAACGTATAAAATGAAGATTATGGCTATATTTAAAGTTGCCCTGAAGGAAATATTAAAGGATTCCGACAGTTATGAACAGATCCTGAATGCCGTTAAAATGCCAAGGGCGAAACATCCTCCGGTTGAAGTATTCTCAGACAGAGAACAGCGGCAAATAGAAACTGAAGTACTGAAAATGGATGATGGTAGGGCATTTGGTGTGCTTATATGCTTTTATACGGGTATCCGTTTGGGAGAACTGTGTGCGCTGAAATGGGGAAATATTAATTTCGAAACCAAAATAATGTCTATTATCGAAACGGTATCTCGCACGAAAAACTTTCATGGAAACGGAAGCAAAACCCTATTGGCTGCCGGTACGCCCAAGAGCCACCATTCGATACGTGAAATTCCACTGCCGGATTTCCTGTTGGAAATTCTGCGTCCGCTTAAAAATGCAGGAAGTGAAAATAATTATATTCTTTCCGGCTCAGACAGGCCAATCGATCCGAGAACATATCAAAAGCTGTTTAAAAAGATTCTGAAACGCACCGGAGTGAAAGACCGAAAGTTTCACGCGATCAGGCATACCTTTGCAACGCGTATGCTGGAAACAGGTGTCGATGTCAAAACGCTCAGCGAGATACTGGGACATTCCAGTGTGATTATTACGCTAAAAGTGTATGCCCACTCTCAAATGGAACAAAAGATTGCGGCAATCGGTAAGCTAAACAGTCTGTATCTAATGCATATCGATGTTGATCCATTCGCCGTCACAGGCTCCGTCAAGCATGCTTAGGTTATAAGTAAATATACAGTTTATCGGGCTGGAAGCCGCGGTAACAAACTATACCGCGGCTGCTTTTATGTTGTAAACCTCATTTTTCTGAAGTGTCAGTCGATTGAAGCGGTTTTCACCGCCTCTTTTATCAACCCTTCCTTCGATGACAAAAAGGCAGTTGCATGAAGTTATGCAACTGCCTTTTCGCCACTTCCTGCCCCGGTTTCTGTCGTTACCATATATGACGGCCATAACAAATCGTGATCCCGCCGCGCCGGATCGTTGTTTCCGCCCTGCACGGGCATAACCCCAATCCGATGCGGCTCTTCCGATCAGTTTGTGCCATACCTGCTGTCTGAACCCTTTCCTCTGCATCAATGCTATGAAATTGCAACATGGTCCCCCGGCAGATGCAATCTGCCGGGGTGAAATCCGGGTGGGTCACCCTATTTCTGTCTTGCCCGGAGGTATTTGATCGCGGCGGTGCCCGCTTTCATGCCATCATAGACCGCCTTGGCGATCTGCAGCGTGCCGCCCGTGCAGTCGCCCGCGGCAAAGAGACCGGGGATGTTCGTGCGCATGTTTTCATCGACCTCGATGGTCGTCCCGTTTACCTGCGCGCCCAGCTTTCTCGCAAGGTCGGCGCTGCCCGCGACTCCCATTGCGATAAACACCCCGTTTATCGAAAGCGCCGAGCCGTCGGCAAAACGCACCGACTGCAAAACGGACTCTCCTTCAAACGCCGTGATTCCCCGCTTGATTACAGCCAGTCCCGATGGGATTTCCGCGTCCGGCTCTTTTCCGTTTGTAATAAGCGTCACGGATGACGCGACCGGCAAAAGCTCGGCCGCTTCGTGCAGCGCGTACTCCCCGTCTCCAAGCACAGCGACCGGCTTTCCCCGGTAAAAAAACGCGTCGCAGACGGCGCAGTAGCTCACGCCCTTTCCCTCAAACTCGCTAAGTCCCGGAATCGACGGGGTTTTGCGTGAGGAACCGGTCGCGAGGATCACGCCCCCGGCCTCGAGCTCCGCTTCCTTTGTCTGCACGATAAAATTCCCATTATACCCCAGTCCGACGACTTCCTCCGAAAGGATCGTCACGCCGAGCCTTTTCGCCTGGTCGATGCCGTTTTGGAGCAGCTCTTCTGCCGCAACGGGTTCGGGGAATCCGTAATAGTTTTCAATTTTTCCGGCTTTTTGCAGGGCTCCGCCGTCGCGGCCGATCACGGTTGTTTTGAGGTTCGCCCTGGCCGTGTAGAGCGAGGCCGAGATGCCCGCCGGACCCTTTCCCAGAATGATGATGTCTGTCATTTGACCACCTGCCTTCATTTGTATGTCGAGCGTATCGTTTTTAGCTTCCCTATTCTGTAATTTTATCACACGGCACAGATGTTTTCACATTTTTTTCATGTCGGGAATCCCCGATCAGACTCGGAAAAATCCATGCCCGTTTTGTGATTAAGTCACGGAAACCGCGCCCGGAAAGTGTATGATAGATTTATAACAATATCGTATCCGCGCAAACGACAAAGGAGGCGGCAATGGATTATTTTCTTTCGTTTTTGGAGGGGATCATCACCTTTATTTCACCCTGCCTTTTGCCGATGGTTCCGGTTTATATCTCCTTTTTTGCCGGACAGGAAGGCGAATTAAAATCAAACCGGGCGGTTATCCACGCCGTCGGGTTTATTTTGGGATTTACCGTTATATTCGTTACGATGGGCGCTTTTGCGGGAACGCTCGGGCGTTTCCTTACAAAGTATTCCACAATCGTCGACAGAATAGCCGGACTGGTCATCATATTATTCGGGCTGCAGTTTATGGGGCTTTTCAAGCTGCCCTTTTTCAGCCGGGATATCAGGGTTTCACGAAAGCTCCCCCGCTCGAAATTCTTATCCGCGTTCTTGTTCGGCATCATCTTTTCCGTCGGCTGGACGCCCTGCGTCGGCGCGTTCCTCGGTTCGGCGCTGATGCTCGCAGCAAGCTCCGGCGAAAGCATCAGGGGGATCTTTATGCTGCTCTGCTTCTCTATGGGCCTCGGTATCCCCTTTTTATTGAGCGCCGTTTTAATCGATCAGCTCAAGACGTCCTTCGATTTTATCAAACGGCATTACCGCGCGATCAATCTGATTTCCGGAGGCTTTCTCGTCGCAGTCGGGCTTCTGACGGCCTTCGGGCTCATGGGAGGATTAGCGTGAAAAATCATGCTGACAAATGGAGGTTAATATGAAAAATAAGCGAAACTCCGTGCTTTTGGCGGGGGCGCTTGTCGTCCTGCTCGCCGGCGCTTACGCCGCGTATCAATTTCTTTCGGCAAATAACGCTCCCGAGTCACAAAACGAAATGACGATGGAGAAGACTGAGGCCCCGGACTTCACCGTTTACGACGCCGAGGGCAAAGAGGTCAGTCTGTCCGATTTCTCGGGAACGCCGGTCGTCCTCAATTTTTGGGCGAGCTGGTGCTCCCCGTGCAAGGGGGAAATGCCGGATTTCGACCGGGCTTACGGCGAATACCGCGACGACGTCGCGTTTATGATGGTCGACATGGTCGACGGGCAGAGGGAAACGGTTGAAACGGGCTCACAGCATGTAGAAGATCAGGGGTATTCGTTCCCGGTTTATTACGACACGGAGCAGGACGCGGCCTATACCTACGGCATTTCCGCAATCCCGTCGACGGTCTTTGTCGACGGTGACGGCTATATCACCGCCGGGTACAGAGGCATAATCGACGAGGAGACGCTGCGCCTCGAAATCGAAAAATTACTGGGCGAAGAATAATTTAAGGAGTGGGCGTTATGAAGTTCATTATCATAGGCGGCGTCGCGGGCGGCGCGAGCGCCGCGACCAGGCTGCGCAGATTAAGCGAGGACGCGGAAATCATCCTGTTTGAAAAGGGTGAGTATGTATCCTACGCAAACTGCGGCCTGCCGTATTTTATCGGAGGGACGATCAAAGACAGGGAGCGGCTCGTCGTCACAAAGCCGCAGATTTTCAGGGAGCGCTTCCGGATCGACCTGCGCATGTCGAGCGAGGTTACAAGCATTGACCGGGAGAGAAAGACCGTCACGGTCAAAAACCTAACAGATGGGACTGATTACGAGGAGGGCTACGACAAGCTCATCCTTTCCCCCGGCGCCTCCCCCAAGCGCCCGAACCTGCCCGGCATCGGCCTTCCGGGAATCTTCACTTTAAGGACCGTACCCGATACGTTTGAGATCGACGAGTTCATAAGCGCCCGCCGCCCGAAACGGGCAGTCGTTGTCGGCGCGGGCTTTGTCGGGGTGGAGATGGCAGAAAACCTGAAGGAGCGCGGCCTTGACGTGACCATCGTCGAGTTTCTCGGCCAGGCGGTCGCGTCCTTAGACCCGGAGATGGCGGCGATACTGCACCGGCATATGAGGGAAAACGGAATCCGGCTTAAGTTCAAAACCGGCGTGCAGGGCTTTGAAGCGGCGGGTGAGGGTCTTCGCGTAAAGCTTTCGGACGGCGGCGAGCTTAAGGCGGACCTCGTCATCCTAAGCATCGGCGTCGCGCCGGAAAACAAGCTCGCGAAGGAGGCGGGCCTTTCGCTCTCGATCGGCGGCAGCATAAAGACGGACGAAACCTACAAAACGTCCGACCCCGACATTTACGCGGTCGGCGACGCGATCTCGGTAAGCCACCTTGTGTCCGGCAAGGAAGTCCTGGTCCCGCTCGCGGGGCCCGCAAACCGGCAGGGCAGGATCGCCGCCGAAAATGCGCTCGGCGAGCGGGCCATAAATGGTACCGGCGTCCAGGCGAGCGCGATCCTGAAGGTGTTCGAGCTGACGGCCGCTTCCACCGGATTAAACGAAAAACAGCTGAAAGAGCTGAATATTCTCTATGCGAAAACCTACATCCATCCCTCGAGCCACGCGACTTACTATCCGGATGCGGCACAGCTTTCCATGAAGCTTTTATTTTCGCCGGCGGACGGGAAAATCCTCGGCGCGCAGGCCGTTGGCTACGGCGGCGTCGACAAGCGCATCGACGTGCTCGCGGCGGCGCTGCGTCTGGGCGGGACGGTGTACGATCTCGAGGAGCTCGAGCTCTGCTACGCGCCGCCCTATTCCTCCGCCAAGGACCCGGTCAACATGCTCGGCTTTACGGCGGCAAATATCTTAAGAGGCCTTGTCAAGGTGTTCCACTATGACGAGGTCGACGCGCTCGATCTGCAGAAAGTCACTTTGCTCGACGTCAGCACGAAAGATGAATACTGCATGGGCGCGATCGACGGCTCCAAGAACATCCCCCTGGATGAGCTGAGGCAGCGGCTCGGGGAGCTGCCGAAAGAAAAGCCGGTCTATGTGCTGTGCCGGGTCGGTTTAAGAGGCTACATCGCCGCGCGCATCCTGACGCAGTTGGGCTACGACGCCTATAATTTAAGCGGCGGCTACAAGACCTATAAAATGGCGAGGGAAGAGGCAGAGGGCCAGTCAAATGTCGACTGCGTCGGGATCAGAAAATGTGGCATCGCCGGGCCCACGGCCGGGGACGCCGCCGCGGCAATCGAGGTAGACGCCTGCGGGCTGCAGTGTCCGGGGCCGATCATGAAGGTCGCCGAGGGCATCGGCAAGCTCCATGACGGCGAGAGCCTTCTGATCCGCGCGACCGACCCCGCCTTCGCCTCGGATGTCGGCGTCTGGTGCGAGCGCACGGGAAACCGCCTCCTTTCCGTCGACCGCGACCGGGGAGTATACAGCGTCCGGATCGAAAAGAGCGGCAAAGCGGCGCCCGGCGCGGCTTTAGCGGGCGGAAACGACAAGAGCATGATCGTGTTCAGCGGCGACTTGGACCGCGCGATCGCTTCCCTGATCATCGCAAACGGCGCGGCCTCGATGGGCCGCCGGGTCACGCTGTTCTTTACCTTCTGGGGGCTTAATATTCTGCGCAAAAGCGAACATGTGAAGGTGAAAAAAAGCTTTATCGAGCGGATGTTCGGCCTGATGATGCCGCGCGGCAGCAAAAAGCTCGGGCTTTCCAGGATGAACATGCTCGGCATGGGCCCGAAAATGATCCGGTGGGTTATGAAGAGCAAAAACGTGCAGTCGCTTGAGGAGCTGTTAAAAGCGGCGATGGAAAACGGCGTGCGCATCGTCGCCTGCCGGATGTCGATGGACATCATGGGCATAAAGCCCGAGGAGTTGATCGACGGGGTCGAGACCGCGGGAGTCGCCACCTTTTTGGGTTCGGCCGAAACTTCGGACACCAACCTGTTCATATAAATCCGATAATAAAGAACCGCGCCCGCATCTTTCTGATACGGGCGCGGTTCTTTGTTGTCTTAGTCATTATTCCCACGTTTTCCATATTTCCGGCCGGAAGCCGACCGTCGCCTGTTTTCCGTTTCGGACAACCGGCGTCAGGAAAAGCGCCGGATTTTCAAGAAGCTTTTCCTCTTTATCGCTTTCATAGGCGAGATACGTAAGTAACGGCGCGTCCTTCGCCTTCTTGTCGATCAGCGCGTCGACGCCGCCGACCGCCTTTTTCACGCTTTCAAATTCGCCGCGGCTCATTCCGAACCGCAAAAGGTCGATTCGCTGATAGGGGATGTTTCGCTCCTTAAAATAGCGCTCGGCCTTTTTTGTGTCGAAGCATTTTGACTTTCCGAAGATCTGTATTTTCATGACCAATCCTTTCCGCCGCGCTTTCCGGCACAAAACGGCCATGTAAAAGGAATGGTCATATTGTGCATGTGTTGCGGTTGCCCATAGGGCGAGCAACACGCACTTAAATTTTGAAGTTTGAATTCTTTCAAACTTCCTCCTGAGGTTTCAGGCTTTTCGCGTATATTTCCGTATAGACGAGCTTTCCCGCGATCCGTTCCGACTTCATCAGGCTGATTTTTGAAACCTTCAGCCTGATTTCCGGCATTGTTTCGGAAAAAAGCTTTTCCTGAAAGGCTTCTTCCGGCTTAGCGTCCCTCGCGAGCGTCAGATGAGGCTTATACGGCCTCTCTTCAATCGGGAACCGGTCTTCCCGGAGCGCCTGGGTCAGCTGATGCTGGATCGAATCGAGCGTCTTGCTCATTCTGACGCCGATCCAGTAGATCCGGCCCCGGTCCCTGCGAAAGCTGCCGAGCCCGCCGAGGCACAGTTCAAATTTATCCGAGCTTACCTGATCCATCGCGCGCCGGATATCTTTTTCCCTCGACGTTTCCCCGATAAAAACAAGCGTAAGGTGCAGATTGTCCCGGGTGGTAAAATTGCCGCTTGTCAGATGCTTTTTCAGGTTCTGCATCGTACCGCAAAGGCGGTCCTTCGTCCGTTCGTCAAAACAGACCGCGGTGAACAGGCGCATATTTATGACCATTCCCTCTTCTAAAAGCGTTCATTCGTCGGCGAAACGGTAGCCGACGCCCACCTGCGTGAGGATAAACCGCGGCTGCGCGGTATTTTTTTCAATTTTTCTGCGCAGGCTTGCCATGTAAACCCGGATCGACTGCGCATCTCCCGTCTCCCCGTATCCCCATACTTCCTTGGATATATAATTATGGGTCAGCACCTTGCCGCGGTTTTGGATCATCAGGGTGAGGAGCTTATACTCGATCGGCGTGAGATGGATTTCCGAGCCGTCCAGAAACACGCGCCCCTTCTCAAAATCAACCGTCAGGTAATCGCAGATAAATTCCTCCGAGATTTTGGGACCTGCTTCTTTTCTGAGCTTTCTTTCAAAAACGCGGATGCGGGCCAGAAGCTCGCCCATGTGAAACGGCTTTGTGATATAGTCGTCCGCTCCCGCGTCGAGGGCGGTTATCTTTTCCTGCTCCTGCCCTCTCGCCGAAATGATCATAATGGGGATATCGGAGACCTGCCGGATTCTGCGGACGACTTCAATCCCGTCCATGTCCGGCAGTCCGAGGTCAAGTAGGATCAGATCCGGGCTGTTCGCATGAAAAAGCGCAATGCCGCCGCCTCCGGTCTGGGCGGTAAACAGGCGGTATTCGTTGGATTTCATCGACATGGACACAAAGTGAATGATGTATTTGTCGTCCTCAATCAAAAGGACGCTGATGCTATTTTCCAAATTTTTCGTCTCCTCCTTTCAGCGGAAGGGTAAAGCGAAAGAGCGCGCCATGGCCCGGAAGGCTCTGTGCCGTTATCGTCCCGCCGTGGGCGTTTATGATCGCCTTGCAGACGGACAGCCCGAGCCCCACGCCGCGTTTGGCGTCGGCGGCGCTTGCCGGAGCCGCGGTTACAAAGCTTTCAAACAGCGTGTCGCGTATGGATTCGTCGATTCCGGGACCACTGTCCTGCACTTCAAAAACGGCATTCTCGCCTTTTGTATATATTCGCAGTATAATTTCGTCCTGCTCGTTTGTATGCTTTAACGCATTGTCGAGCAGGTTTGTCAGCACCTGCACGATCAAAATCCCGTCCATGGGCAGGGAAACAAGGCTTCGGGGCAAAACCGTTTTCAGCCTTCCGCAGGACAAAAGCCCCGGGACATGGGAAACCGCCTCGTTTACGATATCGTCGACAACCTCGACGCTTTTATGGATCTCAAGCTTTCCCTCTCCGATGCGCGTCATATTGAGAATGTTCTCGACAAGCCGGGTAAGCCACAGCGCCTCCTCGTTGATATCCCTTACAAGCTTTCTGACCGATTCCTGATCTAGGCTCGCGCCGCTCTCGTTTAAGAGCGAGCTCGCCCCGACAATGCCGGTAAGCGGGGTTCTCAAGTCGTGCGAAATGGCGCGCAGCAGATTGCTTTTGACGTGCTCGCGCTCCATGGCGATTCTTATTTTCTCCTGCTCCCTGCCGACAAATTCGCGGTCGAGCACAAGCGCAAGCTGGGATGTGACGGTCCGGATGATCAGCTCCTCGTCCTCCGAGAGCTCCGCTTTGTCGGAATAAACCCTTACGCTTCCAAGATCCCTCCCGGCGCTTTTTATCGGAAATTCCCGCAGCGCGCGCTCCCCGTTTTTTTCGGAAAGCCCGTACTCCTCGCTGTCATATGTCGTTTCGCCCCCGCGGATCGAAACGGAAGAGTGGCATCCGGTGTGCCTGTATATATGGGTAAGTGCCAGGGAAATCGCGCTTTTCTCACCCGCGATATTCAGGAAGCTCCCCGTCACCTCGTACAGAAGCTTTGTCATACGTTCGTTTAAGCGCGCGATGTCCGCCTGCTTTCTGAATTTTGAGGTCAGGGTACTTGTAATCAATGAAACGCCGAGGAAAAAGAACAGCAGGATCACGTCGCTTGTGTTTTCCATCCGAAAGGTGTTGGTCGGATAAGTAAAAAAGAAGTTAAAGAGCAGCACGCTGAAAAGCGCCGCCAGAATGCTGTACCAATACCCGCTTGTCAGGACCGTCGTCGCGAGCACGCCGACTAAAAACACCATCAGAACATTTTCCTTGTCGATGCCGAACCGGTATATCAGAAAAGATGTGATGGTCGAGGCGGCCGTGATCGCGATTACGCACAGGAAATATTTTGCATGCGCCTTGCTTTTTTTCATGTGACCCATTCGCCTTCCTTGCTTTAAGCATAAATCCATCGACATCAGATCCGTTTTGCGGTAATTATATCATAATTTATAAAAAGCTTCAGATATGTTTTGTGAATTTAAAGACATCTTCTTTTTTCCCGAACACAATCAGATGCTCGCTTTTTGTAAAGACATGATCCGCCTTCGGAAGCGGGATAATGTTTTCCCCTTCTTTTATCGCCAGAATGCTGATATGGTATTTTGTGCGCACGCCGACCTGTTCGATCGATTTGTTGAGCCAGGGTTCCATCGGGGTAATTTCGAAAACCGAATAATCCGGCGTAAGCTCGATGTAATCAAACACGTTGTGGGCGCTGTAGCGCACCGCGACCTTCTCAGCCATCTGTTTTTCCGGGTAAATCACTTCGTCGGCCCCGCTGCGCAGAAGAAATTTCGCCTGAATATCCCGGCCGGCCTTGGCGATTACATGTCTCGCCCCGAGCTCCTTTAAGAGCAGGGTGATTTCAAGCGACGACTGAAAATCGGAGCCGATCGCGACCACGCAGATATCAAAATTATTGACGCCGATCGAGCGCAGGACGCTTTCCTTCGTGCAGTCGCCGATTTGCGCGCTCGTCACTTTTGAGAGCACCTCCTCGATCCTATCCTCCGAGCGGTCGACGGCCATAACATCGTTTCCAAGCGCCGCGAATTTTGTGGCGATATGCCGGCCGAACCGGCCCATCCCAATTACCAATACCGTTTTCATTTTAATCACCCTATCATTATTTTTTCGCTGGGGTACTGGACGGGCGCGTTTACCGGAGTCTTGACCAGCGCAAACGCCATGGTCAGAACTCCCACCCGCCCGAAATACATAAGGCAAGCCACCAATATTCTTGAGAAGGGCAGAAGCTGTGGTGTAATCCCCGTCGTCAGGCCGACGGTGCCGATCGCGGAAAAGACCTCAAACAGGATTTTCTCCAGCGCGAAACCCTGTATTCCCGCCAAAATCACCGTCGATATAAAGACGATCCCGAGATAAATAAAGAAGATCGAACAAGCACGTTTTAGCACGCCGTCTTCAAACCTCCGTCGGAAAGCATAAGTAGAGTTTCTGCTTCTGATAACCGAGAGCACGGAAATCAATATAACCGCGAAGGTCGACGTCTTGATGCCGCCCGCGGTGGAGCCGGGCGAACCGCCGATAAACATCAGCGCCATGACGATCAGGAGCGTGGGGCTTTTAAGCGCTCCGGTGTCGATCGTGTTGAAGCCCGCCGTTCTGGCGGTAACCGACTGGAAAACCGACGCCATAAACGCCGCCGGTCCGTCCATTCCTTTCAGCACGCCGTTATGCTCGACAAAGAAAACCAAAACAGCGGGAAAAACAATCAGAAACGCCGTCGCCGAGAGCACGATTTTCGTATGCAGCCGATAATTTTTGAAAGTAAGCCTGTTCTTCCGAATGTCTTCCCAGACAAAGAAGCCGATGCCTCCGATGATGATCAACGACATAATCACGACATTGATCAGAAAATCGTCGCGATAGCCCGTAAAGGAGGAGTACTGCCCGTATCCGCCCATCAGATCAAAGCCGGCGTTGCAAAAGGCGGAAATCGAGTGAAAGATTCCGAAATAGATCCCCTTAATTAGTCCCATTTCCGGGCAGAAGCGAAGGGAAAGCAGCACGGCGCCAAGCCCTTCGAAAATCAGCGTCCCAAGGAGAAGATTGCGTGTCAGGCGCACAACCCCTCCGAGATGGGCGGTATTCGCCGCCTCCCGCATCAGCTCGCGCTCTCTTAAGCCTATTTTCCTGTGGAAAGCCATGGAGATAAGCGCGGCAATGCTCATAAATCCCAAACCGCCGGTCTGGATCAGGATCAGGATCACAAGCTGCCCGAAAAGAGACCAGTGGGTATATGTGTCATACACGACAAGGCCCGTCACGCAGGTCGCCGAAGCCGCGGTAAAAATCGCGTCGACAGCCGGCGTAAAGGTACCGTCCCTCGATGATACCGGCAGGCTGAGCAGCAAGGCGCCGATCATGATGATCAGAAAAAACCCTGCCGCGATAATCTGTATATAGGTAAAAGGCAGCCGCCTCATAACGTTTTCCCCACCTTCTTTTTTTCAGATATGTCGATGATGGAAGCGAGATAATCGGGTGTTGCGTGTTCCCTGGGCACCGTCTGGATCTCAAGCGTATGAAAAAGGGCCATATTTTCCGGCTCGTTGCAGACGGCGATGATTGAAACTCCATCGTTTTGTTTTTTGGCAACGGAAGAAACGGTCAGGTTTTCGAAATCGCTTCTTGACAGCGCGAGCAAATATTTAAGCCTGGAATACTTCCCGATATCCGACGGTCCCTTAATGCAGATTCCCGGCAAAAAGCCGGGCAGCTCCCCGGAGCCGGGCTCGCCGCTTTCCCCCAGAAACAGAACGATATCTGTGCTTCCGATCCGGGAGTCGTCTTTTTTTTCTTTTTCGACGTTCGCCGAAAAATACCGATCGATCCTGTCCATAACCAAAAAGCCAAGAAAGGCAATATAAGCAAAACAGGCCAGAATTAAAACCACATCTATTTTAACCACCTTCTCCGCCTTTATTGAAGCAGGCATTATTTTAGCATCGGGCGTATAAAGTTTGTATTAAAATCCTGAGGCAGGCATTAATTTTGTATTAAAATCCTACGGATCGTGTAAAGATGGTATAAAGATGCGTTTAAACACGTTTTGTCATGCTTCCAAAAGGCATAACCCGCCCCTTGAAAGCATGCGTTATCAAAAAATAATGAAACTTATAATTTCCAATTTATGGATTTTTTGCGGTGAATATGGTATACTGGTTAAACGGTATGGACAACTGTAAAACTTAAGCGGCGGGGGATGATAAGATGCAGCCGAGAGTCTGTATTATCAGCGTTGGCCGTACAAGCAAGGTGATATCGGATGAGCTGAAAACGCTTCGGCTGCCTGCGGAATTTGTGTTTCACGAAATGCTTCTTTACGAGAGCACAAAGCTCCCGAAAAGCCTGGACAGGTTCGACGTCTTTCTGTCGAGCGGAAACAATGCGCAGATACTGAAAGAGAAAACGGATAAGCCGGTTATTACAATATCGCCGAGTACTTACGACGTCCTGCTCGCATGCAATAAAGCGATGGAATTTTGCGAGTCGCCCGTGGTAATCGCCTTTAAGAACGACTTTTCCACCCAGCAGCTCGACCAGATATCCACGATCCTATCCTTAAATATCACCGTCGAATATTACGACAAAATCGATAACCGGATTGAGGGCACCATTCTCCGCTATAAAAACGCGGGACAAAAATGTATGATCGGAAGCGGGCTTGTCTGCGACTACGCCGAAAAGCACGGCATGCGGAGCATTTATCTGTTCCCGCGCGAATCGATCCGCACGAGCCTTCAGACCGCGGCCGATCTCGCGGCTTCCATCTGCCAGAAAAACAGCCAGAATCTGCAGCTTTCCAGCATGATAAGCAATTCCAGACAGGGAATCCTGTTTACGGATAATCAGCAGACGATCTTTCTCTGCAATCCCGTCGCGCAGGAATACCTCCAGGCCGGCGAGAGCGAGATCATAGGGCAGAAAATCAGCCAGTTCTTCCCGCGGGAAATCGTGCAGAGTATGCTGTCGACGATGGAAACCAGGTCGGTTTTCTGCAAAATCAAAAGCATGCAGTTTGTTGTGGAGATCATACCCGTCATTTCGAAAAATGAAATTACAAATTGGCTTTTATACCTGGACGATGTAAATTCCATCCAGAAAACCGAGCGGTATATCCGAAGAGAGGTCTGGGCGCAGAAAGGCTTTGTGGCAAAATACACATTTGATATGTATCATTCGTTAAATCCCCATTGTTCCGAAATACTGTCCACCGCGAAAAGCTTTTCGCAAAACGACGAATCGATCGTGATCCTCGGCGAAACGGGCACGGGCAAGGAGGTTCTCGCGCAGTCCATCCATAATTACAGCAAGCGCTCGGGCAAGGCGTTTGTCGCCGTCAACTGCGCCGCGATTCCGGAGAACCTTTTGGAAAGCGAGCTGTTCGGTTACAGCGAAGGGGCGTTCACCGGCGCGAGAAAGGGCGGCAAAGAGGGCTATTTTGAAATGGCTCACATGGGCACGATCTTTCTTGACGAAATAAGCGAGATGAGTCCGGCGCTGCAAAGCAAGCTTTTGCGCGTCATTCAGGAAAAGCAGGTGCTGCGCGTCGGCGGAACAAAGCTCATCCCCTTTGATGCGCGGATCATCGTCGCCACAAACAGAAATTTATGGGAGCTTGCGCAAAAGGACGAATTCAGAAAGGACCTGTATTATCGCCTTAACGTATTGGAGCTTGAAATACCGCCGCTCCGGGAAAGGGCGGAGGATATCCTGCCGCTGTTTGAAAGGTTCTTAAAAGAGCTGTCCCCCGCCGTCTGGGAGCTCCTTTCCCCGCATTGCGCGGAGCTCGGCGAGCTTCTTTCCTCGTACAGCTGGCCGGGAAACGTGCGGGAGCTTGAAAATTTCGCGCATATGCTGGCCGCTTCCTGGCAGCCGGACGATCTCGCGCAGAAGAAGCTTCGCCTGATCACAAATACCCTCAATAAAAAGCGCCAGCGCGCGGGCATTCCCTCCATAACCGCCGGGGAGGGCAATATGCGCTTAACAAGCATCAGGACTGCGGCCCAAAATAACGAGGCCGAGCAGATCAAAGCGGCGCTTATCGCCTGCGACGGGAAATACATAAAAGCGGCCCAGATGCTCGGGATTCACCGGATCACCCTGTGGCGGAAACTCAAAAAGCTTGATGCGGAAATAAAATAGCGCGCGCCCGAAGCCAAATGCATGGCTGTCGGGCGCGGAATATGCCTGGCGGAAGCCTCCCTGAGCGGGGTTCCGCCATGATTATTTTGTCCGGTCATCCGTCCGGATAAAACGCTCCTTCAGTCTGCCGGCCGCAATGCAGGTCAGTACATATCCCTGTATATCCCGATCAGATGCTCCTTTCTGATCGGAGTGATGTAGCTCTGCACCAAAAGCCTCTGCTGCGTCTCAAGCACTCTCTCGGCAAATCCGGGGAAAGCCGGCTCCGATATGCCGTATTCCTTAAGCCGCTTCATGGGGACGATGTCGTTTAAAAGCTCCGACAGGTACTGAAAGGCCTCTATCGTGTCCATTTTGACGCCCGCCGCCTTTGCGATGATCTGTGCCATATCCTTTATGCTGCCTTCGGGATTTTGACGGGCATAGAACTGAAAGGTAGGGGCGACGAACATGGCGTTCGATTCGCCGTGCGACACGTGGTAGTTGCTTCCGAAATGGTGCGCCATCGCGTGGGATGCGCCGCACGGGGCATAGGACAGGCAGATGCCGCCGTATGCGCTGGCTCTTAAGAAATCGGCCAGGTATTGATATCTTTCCTCCGGCCCGTTTTCCCTGATCCTTATGTATCTGTCGACGATAATCCGGATTCCCTCATAGCCGTATACGGTGCTGAACGGATGCGCGTTCGGGGAAACGGACGTTTCCATGCAGTGTACAAGCGCATCCGCCGAGCAGAACATAAAGGTCCTGTAGGGAAGCTTATCAATAAGCTCGGAAATCAGAACGGCCTGATCGGGCGTCGCCTCGTCAATCCCCTTGCCCACCTTGCCCATGACCTTCATCTCGCCCGCGATAATGCCGTCCATCTCGCTGCCGGTGCCGCAGGTCGTCGGGACGCAAATACACTTTTTACCGCGCGCATAAGGGCCCTTTCCCCCGAAAACATCAAGCGGCGATTTTATGTCCTTTAAGCTTAAAAGCTTTGCGGTATCCATAATGCTCCCGCCGCCGACGCCGATGACCCTTGTGATGTGCGGCATTTCTGCGCAAAGCGCGATGGCTGTATCGAAAAAATCCTCGTCCGGTTCGCCGACGCGATAATCCCCGTAAAACAAATAGTCGCAGTCGAGGCTCAGCGGCTTAATATAATCCTCATATAAAAATCTTTCGGTAATAATAAGATCGCCTTTTCCGACGGAAAACTCTTCGGCAAATTCCTTGAAACTCTGCATTTCGCATACGCTTGCACGCATCCTGAAGCTTTTGATCATCTCAGATCGATCCTCCCTTAAAGCATCTGTTCCGATCGGCTTCTCCCGTCCCCCGAAGGGCGGAAGAAACCGTCTTAAGACCTATTTCAAATCAGCCCGGCGTCTCTGCGGCCGGGGCGCTTTCCTCGTCGGAAGCAAACCAGTCGTCCGATTCTTCGCTCGGCATTGGTTTCGTAAGCTTCACGGCAATTGCCATAGTCACAATACCGAGAACCATTCCGCAGCCCGTCGCGGCGTACACGCTCGGAACGATTCCCGAGAAATAGATAATGAGGTACCCGAAGAATCCCGTCACGGAAGAGATGATTGCCGCCGTCTTGCCGGCTTTTCTGGAATAAACGCCGAAGAGGATCGGGCCGGCAAAGGATGATAAAACGCCGCCGTTTCCGACCCACAGCAGAACGTTCAGGAACTTTGGCTGTGAGACGATCATGGGCAAAGCGAGCGCGCAGATGAACAGCAGGCTATACCGGCTGATACGCAGAGCCGTTTTGTCCGCTTCCACAGGATCATACTTTGCGCCTTTGCTTTCCTTCCATCTGATATAGCTCTTTTTATAAAGCGTATTTCCGTACACGGTGGACAAATAAACGAGAAGGCCGTCCGTGGTCGACATGGCGGCTGCGATGAATACCGTGAGAAACAGCGCGGAAACCAGCGGATTAAAGGCAAAGGTTACAAGGGAGACGACGGCGTGGTCGGCTTTTTCAAGATTAGGCGTGAGGACTCTCGCGTAAAGCCCGCTCCACGTGGTGAGCGAAAGAATCACTCCGAAAAGTCCCGACAGGAGAAAGAATTTCTTTAAGTCCCTGTTGCTTTTCAGATACTGCACCTTGTTCACCTGGTGAGGGTTTAAGCCCCACAGCAGGTGCGCCACAAAGATGCCGACAATGGCAAAGGGCGTATTGAACGCAACGTCCTTGGGATTGAGCGGGTCTACAAGCCTTGCATCGATACCCGCGAGCTGGTCCGGCAAATCGGAAAACAGATTCGGGAAAAACTTAAAACCGAGCGAAAATACGAATATGGCCGCGGCAAGCATCAGAAGTCCCTGAAATATATTCGTATATACGTGGGCGTATGTCCCTCCCGCGAAGATATAGCCGACAACGATCGCGACGCCCAGCAGCGCACCGTAGAGATAGGGTATATTGAATATTTCCTGCAGGATGATGCCGACCCCGATGAACTGGGAGGCGACATAGGTCACCTGAAGGGTGGCGGTAATGCCGAGGAATACCCGCAAAAACTCGCTGTTATAGCGGTCGGCGATCCAGTCCGGGGTGGAGAGGGATTTTTTCTTCTGGCTGACGCGGCGATAACCCTTGCCGAAAAAGGCAAAGCCGATCGGGATGCAAAAGCCGAGAGCCAGCTGATACCACAGTACGGAAAGTCCGTTTGAATACATCTGACCGCTGACGCCCATAAAACTGCCGGCGCTCGACATCGTAGCCGCCCATACGATCGCGCAGAGGACAGGCCCCATTTCCTTATTGCCGATCGCATAGGTCGACATATCCTTTACTTTTCTCATCCCCAGAATGGCAAGCGCAAGTACAAGAATCAAATAAAAGACAAAAAATATGGCAGCTGTTGACATGTGATACCACTCCTTTTTCTGATTTTGCGCAATAACCTACACTGTGAAATGATGATTGCAACGGAAACCCCAGCCGCTACTTATCCGACCTGTACAGATACAAAACCTCCGCGATGTAGAAAACGGTAAACCCCAGCGCCATGCAGATCCAAACGGTCATCATGTTCACAAAAATCACACCTCCTCATTTATCGTTTTTTTCTCACCGGTCCCATTTCGTTTTTGCGGAATATTGAAGACGCTGTTTACAGCATGAGGTTCGGCAAAAACAGGATAATCTGCGGCAGGCACATTAAAAAGATAAGGATTGCCGTTGCCGCCGAAATATAAATCAGCAGGTGCCTGCACACCACGTTTTCGATAACGGTTTTCTTAAGGCTCGCCGCGACATAGAGGCAAAGCCCGACGGGCGGGGTGATCTGCCCGATGCCGAGGTTTATGACCATAATAACGCCGAAGGCGACCGGATCGATGCCGTACTGCGAAAGAGCGGGGATCAGGATCGGCGTCAGTATCATGATCGCGGGAAGCGTATCCATAAAGGTGCCGACGATAAACAAAAGCGCCGTAACCAAGGCTAAAAATACCGCCGGGCTTTTGGATATGCTCATGATAAGGGTCGCAACCCTGACGGGCACCATCTCTCTCGTAAGCAGGTACCCGAAGGCGGAAGCGGCCGCGATGGCGAACATGATCATGCCCGATGTCGTAACCGCGGTTTTCATGACGGAAACGATCTTTTTAAGGTCGAGCTCCCTGTAAACGAGCGTGCCGACGAAAAGCCCGTAAAGGGACGCGACCGCGGCCGCTTCCGTCGGGGTAAAGACACCTCCGTAAATTCCGCCGAGAATAATAAGCGGCATCAGCAAAGCCCATATCGCCTCTTTAAATGTCCGGAACACTTCGGAGGCGGAAAACGCCTTCTTCGATTGAATGTGTTTTTTTCCGTAGAAATAGGCGTACACGGACATACCGCCGGCGAGCAGGACGCCCGGTATAAAACCGCCCATGAAAAGCGCGCCGATTGAAACGTTTCCGGACAGGCCGAAGACGACCATCGGGATACTCGGCGGAACGATGATCCCGAGCCACCCCGCGCTCGCCACCGTGGCCAGGCTGAATTTCAGCGGATAGCCCGCCTCGAGCATCGCCGGCACCATGATCGAGCCGATCGCCGCGACTGTCGCGGCCGAGGAGCCGGAGATCGCCCCGAAAAACGCGGACGCCAGAAATGTTACGATTGCCAGGCCGCCGTGAAGATTTCCAACGAGCGAATTCGCAAAATCGACAAGCCTTTTGGACACGCCCCCTTTTTCCAACAGGCCTCCGCATATCATGAAAAAAGGGATGGCCATTAAATTGTAGGAATCGACCGCGGTAAAAATTTTCTGCATGATGACGGTTAAGGGAAGGTTTGTAAAAAAGGCGATTGCAACCGCGGTGGAGACCAGAAGACAAACGGCAATGGGCATGCCGATCAGCAGCAACAGAAAAAACGTGCCGAACAGTGCTCCCGTCAATTCCGATCACCTCCGCCCTTCTCCGCCGCAGCGGCCGAACCTGTCTTTAAGAAATCGTTATAAAAAACAAATATACTTTCAACGACACATAAAACAAAGCCGGCCGCGATAAAGCAATAAAGCATCCAGGTCGGTATTTTAAGCGCCGCCGAGGTCTGATTGGAGGTTTTCACCGCGCCTACAAAGGTAATCGCCAAAGCGGATAAAAAAGCGTAACTCAAGGTCGTTAAAAATCCTGTCGTTATAAGGACAGCCCTTGCCATCTTTGGCGGCAATTTGGAGACAAAAAACTCCACATTCAAATGAACCTTCTCTTTGACACCCATGCTGATGGCGAGGAAGAGAGAGATCACCATCAGATATCGGGCCGCCTCTTCCCCCCATACGAAAGGCTGCCTCAAAACAAAGCGCATAAACACAAGGACCAAAGCGATGATGAACATCCCGATAAAGCAGGTGATCGTGACATAGCTCTGGATGGCTCTGACGCCCTCCAATACGCGATGAAACGGTTTTGCTTTTATGAAAAAGGAAGCGTCTTTTCCCCTTTTACCCATAAAAACCTCCATCCTTCCGACTACGGCTCAAACGGCGGACCGCCTGTAAAACTTCAAAACGGGGGCAGTCCGCCGCTCCATAAGACGTTAACCGGCCTTGCCTGCTGTGCTGAGCGCCCTGCACCGATCGATGATCTCCTGGGGGATGATCTCGGGCACAATGCTGTCGTACACAGCCTCGACGGCGGGCGTATTCATCCAAACCGACCTGTCCAGCTCGACGATCGTGCCGCCTTCATCCTGAAACGCCTGATACAGCTTTTCTTCCCCTAAAAGCACGCATTCCCTTTCATAATGCCGCGCCTCCTCCTCGCTTTCCCTGATCGCCGTTTGCTGCTCGGGGGTCAGCTTTTCATACGCGCTCGGACTCATGATCATCACGATCGGGCAATAGTGGCTGTCGTCCTTCGACAGATATTTGGCGTAATCGTTTAAGTGGCTCGTGTAGATCGCGGTAATCGGATTTGTCAGGCCGTCGATCGTGCCGTTTTGCAGGCCCGTATAAATATCGCCCCAGCCCATGGGAACCGGATTTGCTCGAAGCGTCGAAAAGTAAAGCATGTACGGCGCGCTTTCCATCGTCCGGATATTCAGTCCCGCCACCTGATCCGGGGTGGATATGGGGCGTTTGCTGTTGCAAAGCTTGGAAAACCCCGTCTCCCAATAGCCGAGCCCGATCATTTTATAATCGAAAAGCTCGTCAAGATACGCTTTGCCGAGGTCACCGTCAAGGAACTTGTAGGCGTGTTCCCTGTTTTCAAACAGGAACGGAAGGTCGAATATCCCAAAATTCCGGTCAAAATTTGCGATAACGGACGACGCCGCCAGAGCGATATCCACCGTGCCGAGCTGGATTCCCTCCGCGAGCTCCCTTTCATTGCCCAGTTGGGAAGCGGGGAAGATATCAAGGCTTATCTGCCCGTTCGTCTTCTCCTTTAAAAGCTCGTTCATTTTCGTCATGCCCAGATTGTACGGGTGGTCCGCCGCGAGGACATGAGCCGCCTTCAATACAATCGGGTTTCCTTCCGGCGCTTTGGGGGCTTCGGACGGCGAGGCTGTGGGCGAGGGCGCGGACGAGGCCGGCGCGCCGCCGTTTGAGTTGCCGCATGACATAGCGGCAAAAAGCATACCTGCAAAAAGCGCGATACAGACACATTTTTTAATTAAACCGAGGCTTTTCATTTTTTTCTCCTTTCTGAATCGGAATCAAAGCGCCGCTTTAATCCCGGCCAAAAGCTTCCTTGCCTTGGTATAGAGCAAGGAATGTGCCAACATTCGGGACGCCTTGAAATGACCATGCCCGAAAATTCTTTTTATGCGCCGATGCCGGAAGAAACCGGGACATATGCCTCTCGCTCTCCTCCCGGATGCGGACAGGCCGCCGGAAGGACGGCGGCCGGGGCAGGCGGCGTTGCGGCGTTGCTCCCTTGAAACGCAACCTTGCAACCGGCTCACAACGTAAGGCTCGTTCATACCGTTTTTTCACAGCTTCATTCATGAAGCGGATACCGCCGTTTTTTTGCTGGCACGTTGTTTGCTCACTATTTTAGTATCCATTGAAAAATAAAGCGGCCCGGGCGGAGCGTAAAACGCCGTCCGGGCGACCGGAAAAAGGGAGATGCGAAATGAGCCAATATACCATTTATCCTCTCAAGGTCGGTTCCATTGTGCGCCAGAAAAGCAACATGGCGTTTATGAAGGATCCGGGAAAGACGATGGAGATGCCGCTCATCATGTGGTATCTGACCGACGGGGAGCGCCGGGTGCTGGTCGATACCGGAGGCACCGCGCCCGATCACCGCTACCAGCCCTACACCCGCACAAAAGAGCAGGAGCCCCTCGCCGCGCTTTTGTCCCTTGGCGTAAGGCCCGGGGAGATCACCGACGTGATTCTGACGCATCTGCATTGGGACCATGCCGGCAACAACCAGCTCTTTCCGAACGCGGTATTCTATGTTCAGAAAGCCGAGCTTCAGTATGCGGCGGCGCCGATCGTCCTGCACAAAAACTCTTACGACCACAAAGTGATCTTCAACACCGAATACAAGGTATTAAACGGCGATTGCGGTCTTTTTGGGGGCATCTCCGTAATCCTCACCCCGGGACACAGCCCGGGCTCGCAGTCGGTCGTCGTCGATACATCAAGGGGAAAGTACGTGATTGTCGGCGATTTGGTCGGGCTGTACGAATGCTTTGAGAGCGAACCGATGGCCTGCAGCAGCTATCATACCGATCTCGTTTCCTACTATGAAAGCCTTGACAAAATCAAGGCCCTCGGCTACCGCATCCTGCCGAGCCACGAGCCGCTGATTTTTGAGCACGGCTCCTATCCTCCGCACATATAAGGCACCATTTCGATAACAAAAAGAATGAAGCTGTGGTGTGAAAAAATCACACTACAGCAATAAAAGGCGTGCCGCTCGCCTTAAAGCGGCAACCGCGGCACATGCCAATAACCTCCATTCGTCTGGAGGTCTTTAAGGTTTGATTTGCTCGCGGAGCGAATGGAGGTTATTATGAATCATTTCAACATCGAAGGAAGAAAGGTCATTGTGACCGGGGGCACCCGAGGCTGCGGCCACGCCATCGCGGAGGGCTTTCTTGAGGCGGGCTGCGAGGTCGTTATCATCGGCTCGTCCAAAAAGGCCTATACCGTGCCCGAGGAATTCCGCCAGAGAGGCTACAAATGCCACGGCGTCCGAGCGGATCTCGGAATCGCCGAGGAGGTCGACAGGGCGTTCGGCGAGGCGATGGAAAGACTTCAGGGAGAACTGGACGTGCTAATAAACAACGCGGCCATACAGTACCGGTGCAGGGCCGACGAGGTCCCGCTCGAGGAAATCAGGCGCCTGATCGACACGAATCTGATCGCGGTCTATCTTATGACGCAGAAGGCTACAAAGGCGATGATGCCGAGGGGGCACGGAAGAGTGATCAACATCTCCTCAATGCTCGCCTTTTTCGGCGGCGTCGGCGTGGCGCCGTACTCCGCCTGCAAGGGCGGCGTTTTGCAGCTTACAAAGTCGTTTTCAAACGACTGCGGCAAATACGGCATCACCTACAACTGCGTCGCCCCCGGCTATATGGATACCGATATGATCGCGGCAATCAAAAACGACCCGGTCAGAACCGCAAAAGTCCTCTCCCGCGTCCCCTCGGGGCGTTTCGGCCTCCCGGAGGATTTAAAGGGCGCGTGCCTGTTTCTCGCGTCCGACGCCGCCGCGTATGTGAGCGGCGTATTCCTCAATGTGGACGGCGGCTATTTCGCAATGTCGTAAAGCGCCGCCGGTATTCATGCGAAACCGGGTTGGCACACAATTTGCTTTATTAAGGGTGTGTACGGTATCGGGCTGGCCGCGCAGGAAAAAATCGCCGCGATCGTCCGGCCGTAAAAATTCTTAAGGAAGCTTGAAGGAGGCGCCCATGAACAGTAAAACTCTTTCCCAACAGGTCGCGGATATCGGTGCTGATTTGAAATTTGAAGACCTTCCCCGACATGTGGTGGACAACAGCAAAAAATTTATCCTCGATCTTCTCGGCAACATTCTGGCTTCAAAGCATATCGAATCCAGCAGAATCATCGTGGACACGGTCAAGGATCTGGGAGGCACTCCCACCAGCACGGTAATCGGCTGCAACTTGAAAACCTCCGCGCCTCTTGCCGCTCTGGCAAACGGCACGATGGGTCACGCGTTCGACATGGACGACGACCACCGCGAGGGCACGCAGCATTCCTCCGTCGTCGTGTTCCCGGCGGTTTTGTCCCTGGCCGAGAGATACAAAAAAAGCGGCAGGGATCTGATTACCGCCTTTGCCTACGGATCGGAAATCACCATACGGCTCGGCGAAGCATTCCTCGGTCAGACCTATTACCAGGGCTTCCATCCGACCGGGACATGCGGCGTTTTCGGCGCGGCGGGAGGGTGCGCGAAGATCCTGGGCCTTGATTCCGGGAAGATCACCTATGCGCTGGGCCTTGCCGGGAGCCAGGCGGCGGGGCTTCTCGAGTGGAAGGCGCAGGGGACCTGGTCGAAGAGATTTCAGGCGGGCAATCCCGCAATGAGCGGGGCGCTCGGCGCGCTGATGGCCATGAGAGGCTACACCGCTCCGACGAGCGTATGGGACGGCCAGGACGGGTTTATCAGGGCATATTCCTACAAGGACATATGGGATTACGGAAAAATCATCGACGAGTTCGGCAAGAGATGGGAAATGGCGGATACGAGCATCAAGGTGCACGCCTGCTGCCGGTTTTCCGCGCCGCTCGCCGACTGCGCGCTGGACCTGTACAGGCAGGGAGTGGACGTTTCGAACGTCGAGTCGATCCTCGCCAAGGTCAACAAATATTCCATCAAGGTACTTACCATTCCCCCGGAAACGAAGGCGGACCCGAAGACCGTTGTCGACGCGCAGTTCAGCCTGCCGTACGCGATCGCGGTCGGCATGGTCAAGGGCAGGGAGACAATCGCGGAATATACCAACGAGTCGATCCGGGACCCCGAGGTGCTCGCGCTTGCGCGCAAGGTGAAATGGGAGCTCGACCCCGAAGCGGAAGCGGTTTATCCGAAGTACTACCCCTGCACCGTTATCGTAAGGATGAAAGACGGCAGCGAATACACCTCGCATATCGATTACCCGAAGGGCGATCCCGAGAACGCGGTCACCTGGGACGAGGCGGTCGAAAAATTCCGCTTTATGGCCGGCCACCATATCGGCAGAATCGAGCAGGATACAATCATCGGTCTGATCGGGAATCTCGAAAAGCTCCAGAACCTTGACGAGCTGATCAAGCTGATATCCTGAAGCCGGGAAGGGGCTATCGCCGGTTTGATATGCACACGACCCTCGACGTGAAAAGCGGATGCAAGTTCGAAAAAGCAAGGAGGCAAAGACTATGAGGAAAAGAATGTCCGCGTTTTTAGCCGTGATTCTGGCGATTACTCTGGCGGCCTGCGGCTCTCCCTCCAATGTGTCGGCCCCCTCCCGGACGTCCTCCGGCACGGCGGGCGCTCAAGGAGGCGGGGACGCATCGGGCACGGCGCAATACGTGCTGAAAGCGGGGCATACCGTGGCGGCCGACCACCCCTATCAGTACGGCCTTGAATATCTCGATAAGCTGCTCGTTGAAAGAAGCGGCGGAAAAATGAGGCTCGAGATTTATCCGAGCGCTCAGCTCGGCGGGGAAAGAGAGCTTTTTGAAGGGGCCCAGATGGGAACCGTCGATATCGCGCTCGGCGCGACGGCTCCGCTCGCCAATTTCGACTCCAGCTTTCTGGTTTTCGACCTTCCCTATCTGTTCGACAGCAGGGAGCACGCCTACCGCTGCTTGGACGGCGAATTCGGGCAGTCCAAATTCGACATTCTGGAGAGATCGGGCATGGTCGGCCTCGCCTACTGGGAAGCCGGATTCTTCCCGATTGCGACCAGCAAAAAAACGATGCAGACCCCCTCCGACGCCGCCGGGCTCAATATCCGCGTCATGGAGAACGAGGTGTTTATGGCGTGGATCAAGGCGATGAACGCAAACCCGGTCCCGATGGCTTTCAGCGAGGTCTTCACGGCGGTGCAAAACGGAACGGTGGACGGCGCCTCGGTGTCCATCTCTTCTATTTTTACCAGCAAGCTTTACACAGTTGCGCCCTATCTCGACTGCGTGGACGCGATTTACAGCCCGCTGCCGCTTGTCGTCAGCAAAACGACATGGGATAAGCTGCCCGCCGATTGCCAGGAAATTCTGAAAGAGGCCGCAATCGAGGCACGCGACTATGAGCGGAATTACCTGAAGGACGCGGAATTAAAGTATATCGAGCAGATGAAAACAGAGGGGACTACGGTGCGTGTTTACACGCCGGAAGAGCGCAAGGCATGGCAGGACGCCATTCAGTCAAAGGTCTGGGATACCTATATCGGAAACAAGGTGCTCCAGTCGGACATCGACGCGATAGATGCACTCAAATAGGCGGAGCGGAACCTTGCCGGACCGGGGGTGTCGCGAGACGCATATTCATGCATTTTGCGGCGCTCCCAGCGGAAAATTTGATTGGATGTTGCGAGGTGAAAGCATGCGGGATCGATTCAATGGAAATACAAAAAAGGCGCAAAATGAAGCGGACAAAATTAACCGTTACCGCCGGCTTGTCATGGCAGATCGCGCGCTTTCCAGGGCCGAAAGCTTCATTACAATTGTCTGCTTTGCGCTGATGTGCGTCTTTGTAATCGCGGGAATCGTGATGCGGTTTATTCTGAAAATCCCCAACCAGTACGGCGAGGAGGCATCCCGATACCTGATGATCTGCGGAATTTTTATCGGCGTCAGTATCGGCGTGCGCCAAAAGGCGCACCTCGGCGTGACCATCGTGGCCGAAAAGCTGCCGGGCAAGCTTTCGAAAACCGTATTTGTCGCCGCCGGCATCATTACAACGCTCGGATACCTGGTGCTCACCTTTTATGCGTTCCGGTTTGTCAGAATGATGTACGGCTTCGGGCAGACGTCTCCGGCCATGAACGTCCCGATGTATCTGATTTACTCCGCGATCCTTGCGGGACTTTTTTTAAGCTCCGTCCGATCGGTCATGATGTTTTGGAACGACTATATCGCGGCCGAGAAAATCCTTACGCAAAGCAAGGAGGAATCGCCGTGGTAACCGCAACCATTTTCGGGGTGTTTTTCGGCCTGATCCTGATGGGAGTGCCCATCGCCGTCTCGCTTGCGCTGGGCGCGCTTATTTCGCTCGCTTTTTTTACAACCCTTCCGCTTACCGCCGTAATCCAGAAGTTTTTTACCGCGACCGACGCCTACGCCCTGATGGCCATCCCCTTTTTTATGCTCGCGGGTGGGCTCCTTGACAAGGGCGGCGTATCAAGGCGGCTGGTCAATCTGGCAAACGCGATGGTCGGCTGGCTTCCGGGGGGGCTCGCGGTTGTTACAATACTGTCCTCGGCATTTTTCGGGGCGATTTCCGGGTCTTCCGCCGCGACGGTGGCCGCAGTGGGATCGATTATGCTGCCCGCCATGCTCCGGGAAGGCTATCCTTTGCGGTTTTCGCTCGCCACGATCGCGAGCGCCGGGTTTTTAGGCGTCGTCATCCCGCCGAGCAATCCCATGGTTCTGTACGGCCTGTCGGGCAACGTATCGGTGGGAGAGGTTTTTATCGGCGGCTTTATTCCCGGATTTCTGCTCGCCGGGGGCATGTCGGTATATGCCGTTTATTACGGGATGAAACACTTAAAAGGCGTCGTCTGCAAACCGTTTTCCCTTTCCGAAATGTGGACGGCGCTGCGCGATGCGCTCTGGGCGCTTATTATGCCGCTGATTGTGCTGGGCGGGATTTACTGCGGTGTTTTCACTCCGACGGAAGCGGCCGCCGTCGCCACGTTTTACGGCCTGATTGTCGGCATATTCGTTTACAAGGAATTGGACTTAAAAAAAATACACGATATTTTTAAAAACGCCGTCGTCACCAGTTCGATGATCATGTTCATCGTTGCGACGGCCACGGCGTTCGGTTATGTCATAACGCTAGAGCTGATCCCGAAACGCATAGCAACGGCGATTCTGAGCGTCGCTACAACACAATTCAGCTTCTGGTTTTTGATCTCGGTGCTGCTCTTTATCGTCGGGTGCGTCATGGACACCTCGCCCGCCATCATGATCTTAACGCCTATTTTATTGCCGATCGCAAAAGAGTTCGGCGTCGACCCGGTGGCTTTCGGAGTCATTATCGTTGTAAACCTCGGCATCGGACTGGTCACCCCGCCTGTCGGGCTGAATCTTTATGTGGCCTCCAGCCTTTCCCATACCGGGATGGAACAGGTGATAAACAAGCATCTCTTTTTATACCTCGGATGCGCAACCGTCATACTGGTTGTTCTGATGTGCTTTCCGCAGATTATTATGCTGCTCCCGGGCATGATGAAATAAGGGGCGGCAGATTGGAGTTATTTATGAATCATTTCAACATAGAAGGAAGAAAGGTCATCGTAACGGGCGGGACCCGGGGCATCGGCCGCGCCGTCGCCGAGGGCTTTCTCGAAGCGGGCTGCGAGGTCGTAATTATCGGCTCATCCGAAAAAGCCTATACCGTGCCCGAGGAATTTTGCCGGAAAGGCTACAAGTGCAGCGGCGTCCGCGCCGACCTCTCTTATCCCGAAGAAGTAGGCAGGGCGTTCGACGAGGCGGTAAAAGAATTAGACGGCGGGCTGGATGTTCTGGTAAACAACGCCGCCGTAATCTATCGGTGCAGCGCCGAGGAGATCCCGCTTGAGGAAATCCGGAGGATGATTAATACAAACGTGGTGGCCTATTATCTGATGACGCAAAAGGCGACTCTTCTTATGAAGCTTAAGGGAAAGGGCAGGGTGATCAACATGTCCTCGACCCTTGCGTTTTTCGGGGGGATCGGCGTCGCGGCCTACGCCGCGACCAAGGGCGCCATTTTGCAGATGACGAAGTCGTTCTCGAACGACTGTGGCCAATACGGGATTACTTACAACTGCGTCGCCCCAAGCTATACGGACACCGATTTTATCGCGGGAGTCAAGAAAGACCCGGAAAGGCTTTCAAGAATTCTGGCCCGCATCCCGTCGGGGCGCATCGGCGTGCCGGAGGATATCAAAGGGGCTTGCCTGTTTTTGGCGTCCGACGCCGCCGCCTATGTAAGCGGCGTATTCTTAAACGTCGACGGAGGCTATCTGGCCATGTCGTAAAACCTCCCGTCATCCCAAAACCAGTAGGGGCTGTTGCATAATGACAGCAAATTGCACAATAAAAACAGTTCTGCAAACAGGGAAATGCGCTTTGAAATGGCTTTTTGGGGCCAAATCAAGGCGCATTTTTGTGCGTTATTTTCCAACAAGGGTGTTTTGCAACAGCCCCTTCGTTTTTGTGTCCACTAAGCGGTAATCTCTTAATTTGTATCGCTGCCGGATTGGTCCGACATGCTCTGCACGGATAGCTTCTCTCCGTCAAGCGAATAATACACGATTTGATCATCATCCTGAAACCGGTATTCATGATTGCCCTTCGCCTGTATCGCGCGGATCTTTCCGTTATCAAACCTGTAATTGACGACTCGCCCTTCCGCGGGGTCGGTAAAAATCTGGTTGATAGTCGCGCCGTTTCGATCAAAGATATCCAGGGTATTTAAATCCGACTGCACCGTATACCGGCCTTCGCCGTCCGCGCAAACGACGTAGGTGGTTGCCTTTCTGAGTACGTGAGCCTCGCTTTTTCCGTCGCACGATAGTATTTCAAACCATCGGTCCTCATCCTTTACCCCGTTCATCACCCATCCTGCGTAAAGATTGTCGTCTAATTGATAACCGCTGTTTTGCTGAAGGTCATCCACTTTATAAAGATAGGTATAATATATTTTTGAGAGGGGCTTGCCGTTTTGATCAAACAGCCTGTAAAAATGTCCTTCTTTCTCGGGCACTCCCGAACTGTTTACTTCGACAACATTCACTTTGGCCTTAGTGGGTGATTTCGGCTCGGTTCCATTTGCCCCCGTCGCTGTTGACCCTGTTATCGTCGGCTCAGATGCATTCGATCCGGTTCCTGCTGCTGGTATACCCGCTTCGGCCTGTTGGTTCTCGCCCGTTTCCCCCGATTGAATCTGAAGGGAATCTACTTTCTTTCCGTCGGGAGTCAGCAGAGTTATTTCTGTATCCTCTTTCGGCAGATCATCCCGATCGAGCCAAATCACCTGATAGCCGGTGTCGGCCGGGTCGGCAAGGATCGCTACCCGATCATCCAATATCTTCACGCTTTGAATCCTTGCATTTAAAAGCAGGAGCCCGACATAATCTAAATAGTCCCCGGGGCCAAATGAATCGGATAGGCCGTCCGGGTCGTCAAATCCGATGTTTGCAAAAAAGTAAGAGCTCACGGACGCGCTTGCCGGCATTTCAAACAGCACGTGTTTCGCGGCTTCGTCCCGCACGGAGGAATCAGGAAATTTTTCTTTATACAGAGGATCATCCCATGCTTTCACATATTTAGACCTGGCCCAATCCTTATTTTCCGCTTTCAGGATGAACGGCACAGACTTGCCGCTGATTAATACGTCATTTATGTTTGATCCCTGATCCTGAGCCGCAGAATTGTCGTTTGCACCCTGGCAGGCCAACACGGTTCCCGATGTGACCATCGCAAGAACAAGCACAATAAGCGCCGCCGTTCCCTTTCGTTTTTTACTTATATTTAAAATATTGCCGAATCTCCGTTTCATGGAGTTTTTCCCGCCGTAGAAACCGGTTGAAAAAACGGTGTTTCTTACGCGCTCGCCCTGCGCCGCCGACAAGATAGCCTCGCAATACCGCAAACGGTAACTCATATCGCGACCGCGCACCACCGCCTCGTCGCAGGAAACCTCAATGTCGTTTTCCGCAGTGCGCACCATCATTAGGACCAGCGGGTTGAACCAGTGAACGGCATGGACAAGCTTTAATAAAAGCTTGTCCCAGAGGTCAAGACGTTTGCAGTGCATCAGCTCATGCTTTAATACGGCGGACAGTGCTATGTTATCGTAATTCTCGTGCGGGAGCAGGACAACCGGCCTTATAAATCCCGTCATCATCGGGCTGCGGATCTTTTTGCAAACCATGACAGGGATGTTCTTATGTATCTCCATTTCTGAGCGTACTTCTTCCCACAGCTCCACGACCCGTTTTTGTGTAACGGGGCGGCACCAGTGGGATACCGATTTTCGGAAAAGGATATAGCCGTAAAACAGATACGCAATAAAGAGAAGCGCCCCCGATAGCCAGACGACGATCAACAATGTTATGAGCGGAACGCTTTTGCCCGGAGCGGATGGCTGTGCCGGCTCCGTTTGGGGAACAGCCTGCACGGATGTATTTGCGGATGATCCGGATGGCCCCGCTTGAAAGGCAGTTGTCTGCGTTTCACTAGAATCGTCGGACTGCATGTTTTCCAAAGCCGTCCCGGCTGCGGAAGGGTATGTAAAAGTAATCTGCGGCGCGAAGAAGTGGACCGGTATCGACGGCAGGCTGAACGGGACAAGCAGCCTTATCGCCAGCACAAGCCAGATCATGTATCTCCATTTCGCCGTAAACCTCCTGTCCAGCAGAGGAAAAAGAAGCAAAAGCGCGGCGATCAGGATAGAACCGGTCAACGTAACGTTGAGGATGCCGACAAAGAGCTTCTCAGGCATCTTTTCCACGCTTTCTGTGCTCGTCGATAAACGTCTGCAACTCCTTCATATCGTGGTCGTCCATCGCTTTGCCGTTATACAGCGAGGCAACAAGATTTTTTACAGAATTTCCGTATAGCTTTTCCAGCATGGTTTTGCTTTCGAATTCGAGATATTCCTGCTCACCGACGGCCGCGCTGTAAATATTCATCTTGCCCTGCCCCTGACGCTCAACCGCAACAAAACCGCGCTCCACCAGACGGGCAAGCAGATTCAACACCGTGCTGACCGCCCAGTCTTTTTTGCCCTTGAGCCGTTCATCGATATACGAACGGGGCACAGGCTTTCCGGCTTCCCACAGAACCAGCATAATTTCGAGTTCCGCATCGGGCAGCCGCCTGATTGAATCCTTCATAACATCGCATCCTTTTACAAACGTAGTATGCATTTTGTCCACATTTTACAATTGTGGCAGCATGTTGTCAACAGGTAAATTTACCCAAGTTTTTCGAAGATAATTGAAATGGAGCCGCCCTGAAAATTACCGGGCAGCTCCATTCGTTATTTTATCATATCAATCTTATGTGTCACACCGAGATTTGTCCGAGCACCTCGCCGATGCTGCCCTGTATGCGCAGCCTTGCGCGTCTGTCGTAGGACGTCACCGATCGGTTGATTAGGACAAGGTTGTCGCCTCCGAAATAATCGATCAGCCCCGCCGCGGGATAGACCACGAGGGAGGTCCCGCCGACAATCAGCATATCGGCGTCGCGGATGCTTAAAACCGCCCCGTTTATCGTATCCTGGTCGAGCCCCTCCTCGTACAGGACCACATCGGGCTTTATCGTTCCCCCGCAAGTACAGGTCGGTACGCCGGCGCTTTTTAAGATAAACGTTTCGTCGTAATGCTGCCCGCAGCGCAGGCAGGTGTTTCGTTTTACCGACCCGTGGAGCTCGAACACCGTTTTGCTCCCCGCCACCTGATGCAGCCCGTCGATATTCTGCGTGACGACCGCCTTGAGCCTGCCGGCCTTTTCAAGCTCGGCGAGCTTATAGTGCGCCTTGTTCGGCTTCGCGTCGGGAAAGATCATCTTTTTCCGGTAGAAATCGTAGAATTCCCCGGTGTGGTCCACATAAAAGCTGTGGCTCAGCATGACCTCCGGCGGATACGCGTATTGCTGATTATAAAGCCCGTCCACGCTCCGAAAATCGGGAATCCCGCTCTCTGTGGACACCCCCGCGCCGCCGAAAAACACGATATTGCGGCTTTCCGATATCATTTTCTGAAGCTCATCGATCTCCGACATAATAACCTCCATTCGCTCCGCGCACAGATAAGTTGTCAAAAACCTCACGAGCGAATGGAGGTTTTTGGCATGTGCCGCGGTTGCCGCTTTAAGGCGAGCGGCACGCCTTTTATTTATGGTTAGTGTGATTTTTACACCAGCACACCTCTATGTAATGAAATTTCCTTGAATAGACATTGCCGCGCAAATTCATTATAATGGGATATATTCGAAGGAGGAATGGACAAATGAGGCGTTACGGTCCCGATCCAAGCTCGATTTACCCGAACGAAGCCATAAAACAGGTGTGCTTTATCAAAAATGTGATCACACGCCCGAACATCATTGTGGGCGATTACACCTATTATGACGATTCGGACGGCGCCGAAAATTTTGAGCGGCATGTGACGCACCATTATGAATTCCTGGGTGACCTGCTGATCATCGGCAAGTTTTGCGCCATCGGCCGCGGTGTCGAGTTTATCATGAATGGCGCGAACCACCGCATGAACTCGGTGACGACCTATCCTTTCAACATCATGGGCAACGGCTGGGAAAAAGCGACGCCGGAGTTAATCGATCTGCCGTTTAAAGGAAACACCGTCGTGGGAAACGACGTCTGGTTCGGTCAGAACGTGACCGTCCTGCCCGGCATCCATGTCGGCGACGGCGCGATCGTCGCCGCGAATTCCACCGTGGCAAAGGATGTGCCCCCCTACACGGTCGTGGGCGGGAACCCCGCAAAACTGATCCGGAAACGCTTTGACGACAGGATGATCGAATACCTCTTAAACTTGAAATGGTGGGACTGGAGCGCCAAGAAGATCTTTGACAATCTCGAGGCCTTGTGCAGCGGCGATTTGTCAAAAATCCGATCGGCCGAATAGCCGGAATATTTTTCAATTCCGAACGCCAAGCCGCCAAATTGGCGGCCCTGCGGTTTTATTCAGCAGTTTCCCTCGTATACGTGGATAAGCGACTCGCGCGCGATCTCTGATAGCGCGCAGATGGTTTCAACACTCGTCGCGCCGCGGTCGGTCATCCGATAGCGCGGGAAAAAGCGGGTGACGTGGAGCGGAATCCGGCGGTCGAGGGATGAAAGCCAGCGGGAAAGGCCGCGCATTTCCTCCGGGGCGTCGTTTTCATCCGGAACGATCAGGGTGGTGACCTCGACATGGCACGCCTTTGCCGATTGCTCAATCGTCCGCTTGACCGTTTCAAGGTCGCCGGCGATCTTTCGATAAAAGTCCTCGGTAAAGGCCTTTAAGTCGATATTCATCGCGTCGATCAGCGGCAAAAGCGCGCGGAGCGGCTCCCCGTTTACGTAGCCGTTTGTGACCAGCACGGTTTTCAGCCCCCGCTCCTTTGACAGCTTCGCGCAGTCGTATACGTACTCGTATCCGACAAGCGGCTCGTTATAGGTAAAGGCCAAGCCGATGTTCCCCGCGGGCCGAAGCTCGGCCGCTTTCCGGACAAGGGCCTCGGGAGAAACATAGGCAGCGTCCGCCTGCCCGCCCGACGCCATCGAGATCTCGTAATTCTGACAGAAGGCGCACCGCAAATTGCAGCCGTAGCTTCCGACGGACAGGATTTTGCTGCCCGGGAAAAATCTGCGCAGCGGCTTTTTCTCGATTGGGTCGAGGGCAAGAGAGGTGACGAGCCCGTAATTGTCGTCGCGGATCACGCCATCGCGGTTTCGCCTTGCCCGGCAAAAGCCGGCCCGCCCTTCCTCAAGGACGCAGCCGTGCGGGCATATCCCGCACCGGACCCCGCCGCTCATTTGTGGCGCACCACACAAAAGCGCTCCATGGAATACCGCTCGTTTGGGGATATACCCGCTTTTTGCAGCGCGATCGAGATCTGCTGCTCCGGTGTGTCCACGCCTTCAAGGTCGGGCAGCAAGAGCCCCCTCCTTGCATCTTTTGCCACGATCACGCCATAGCGCTTTACGTCGAGCTCCTTTGCGGAGGCGATCGGCTCCGGCTCGCCTAAAACGTCCACGCTGTAGACGAGAAGCGGAAGCTCCTCCTCCCCGACAGGCTCGAATCTGGGGTCTTTCGCACCGGCGCTTACCGCGTTTCGGACGATCTCGTCCGCGACCGAGGGCTCGGTCGGGGCAATCGTCCCGATGCAGCCGCGGAGCCTCCCGTCCTTTTTCAGGGACACAAAAACCCCGGCCCGTTTATGGAGCATGTCGTTCGGCAGCCCTTCCGGGCATCTGATCGGCTTTTTTTCCCTGACATACGTCTCGAGCGAAAGCCGCGCCAGGCGCACATATTCGTCCTCCGCGCTTTTGACGGCGGCAAGGCGTTTTTGCCTTTTCTCCTCATACCGGCGTCCGAAGCGCCTGCGCTCGTCCGCTTCTCCCGGCGAAAACCCGCAGACGGCATAGCCCACGCCGAACGGCCCCTCATAGGACAAAAACTCCGTTTCTACCGCCCTGCCGTCGAGCGCGCCCGCCATTTCGACAAAGGAGCGCAGGCCGCATTCGGCGGCTTTTTCGCAGAATTCCTCGTCGAAATCGAGAAAACGCATGAAGTCGCCCGACTCCATGGCGTCTGCGGCCTCCTTGTCGAACTCCGGCCCTTCGGACGCAAAGCCGTACGGCCCGTCGGCTTTGAGCTTATGGGATAAGTCTCCGCTTGCGACGATAACGGTTTTCCTCCCGAGCGCATCCGACGCTTTCGCGATGCATTTCCCGAAATTGTAATGCTCGAGAAGGGAAAGGCCGGAGATGGATATGCGCACAAGCTGATAAACCTTAAAATAACGCTCGACGAAATAAAGCGGAACCAAGACGCCGTGGTCGAGCGACCGGTCCCGCTCGCCAAGGGTTCCGGCGGGGATTTTTGCGCGCTTTGCCTCTTCCGACAGGGCTCCTACAAAGGCTTCGTCGTACTTCTTTTCGAGGGAAACGCCGGACGCGCCGAATTTCCCAAAACCGCCTTTCGCGCCGCCGCCGGGCGAAATATGGATATAGTCCCCGTACATGACGGAATGCGGCGAGATCACGACGATGGTCTCCGGACCGATTGCCGCAATTTTTTGCCCTATTTTCTCATATGCGTCGATCGTCCTTTGGATTCCTCTTTCCTGACCCCTTCCGACCTCGGGAATGATCAGCGGGGGGTGAGGAACGATAAACGCTCCCAGTATCGGCACAATTCCACTCCTTTCCACAGCTTTATTTATTACATGTATTATACCACTTTTTTGCAGGCCGACACATTCGGGCGAGGCAAATGCAATAAAAAAAAGCGGCGCGGGCAAACCGACAATTGGTTTATCCGCGCCGCAATTCAAAATGGTATAAACGTTATGCCAGCCTGCGGCAGATCGCCTCGCCCATGCCGGACGTGGACGCCGTTCCACCAAGGTCCGGCGTGACGCAGCTTTTATCATTAAGCGTGTCCTCGGCCGCTTTCTGGATATCGTTCGCGGCCTCGACAGCCTCACCGTCGCCTTTTTTGTTGCCGAGCCAGGACAGCATCATCTGGGCCGACATGATCATGGCAAACGGGTTCGCAATGCCTTTGCCGGCGATGTCGGGCGCCGAGCCGTGGGTCGCCTGCGCCATGCAGTAATCCGGGCCGACGCACAGCCCGGCCGCCATGCCGAGTCCTCCGACCAGGCCCGCCGCCTCGTCGGAAAGGATGTCTCCGAACATGTTGGTCGTGACCGCGACGTCATACTTTTCAGGATTCATCAGCATTTTCATCGCGAAGGTGTCGACCACGACCGTCTCAAGCGTTATGTCGGGATAATTCTTGGCGACTTCCTTGCACGAGTCGATAAAAAGCCCGCAACCGAGCTTGAAAACGGTGTTTTTGTGGATGGCGGTGACCTTTTTGAGCCCGCCGCGCTGCCGCGCGAGCTCGAAGGCGGTCGTCGCGGCCATCGAGCTGTTTCGCCTCGTGATCACGCGTAAGGAAAGCGCTATGTCGGGCGTCGGCATGCAGTCGCTGGTCCCCATATACATATTGCGGTCGGGCTGGAAGCCCTCGTTGTTTTCACGCACGATGATCAGGTCCACATTTTTGTTGATGCACGGCACGGACGGATAGGATTTTGAGGGGCGGATATTGCTCACAAGATCGTAATTGCGGCGAAGGATCGGATGGGGGTTTATGCAGTTTGGGTCCTTCGGGTATGCCATATGTCCGATCGGCCCGAGGATCCAGCCGTCGAGCTTGTAAAGTGTGTCGAGGACCTCGGGAAGGAGAGATTTGCCGTGTTCGACAAACGATTTATAGCCGATCGGGAGAGGAATCCATTCGATTTTAACGCCGGGGTATTTTTTTACAGCCGCTTTTAAGACTTCCACCGCGACAGGAACGATTTCCAGCCCGATATCGTCGCCGTCCAATATGCCGATTTTATAACTAGCCATACGAATTAACTCCTTGCATCATTTCATTTCCGGTTTTACGAACTTCGCTTATCGCGCATTTACGGGCTGCTCCACCAAACCAACTACGCAACAACGGCGATCACAAAACGTCAACCATGACGGCATCCCTGATCGGGACGTTTTGTGCTTTGACTCGGCGCAAAAGCCCGTTGCCTTTGCGGATAAGACTTTTAACATCCGTTTTTCGGATTGTCTTGCAGACGGGTTTATGCCCCTGCGCTATGGGCTTCTTAACGGACTCATTTTCTCCCCCCTTTTGTATGGGAATTATATAGACGGTTTATCCGGTCTATCAAAGTAAACGGATGGGAGCGCCAGGCGTTTATGCCTCTGCCTGTATCCGGGAAAAATCAATTCTGATTATTCTCGCTCAGGCTTAAATTGTCGTCCGCCTGTTTACATTTTGAATAGTAACGCCTGCAGAATACTTTCAGTATCGGCGGGACCAGGAAATTGATGAACAGGATACGGAATATCTGGTAGCCGGTAACCATCGACACATCGGCGGAGATGACCCTTGCCATCACGGTCATCTGGTCCGATCCGCCGGGGGCCGTGGCGAGGAAGCTTGTCACGGCGTCCATACCGTGCGCTTTTACGAGAATAAAACTGAGTCCCAGAGAAAACAAAACCAGGACCAGGCCGTTTATAACCGATAAAATAATGATCCTCGCCTTGTTCTGCAGCCTTTCGGGCTTTAATAGAAGCCCCAGATACGCGCCGATGCTGAACTGCGCGATATCGAGCAGAATGGGGGAAAGCGACGGGCCATGGATTCCGGCTACGTTGAAAACAGCGACGCCCAGGATTGGGCCCAGCATGTACGCGGTGGGAAGCTTCACTTTTTTGGCCAATATGGCGCTGAGCACCGAGATGACGGTGAAAAGCACGATTTTCGGCAGGAGCTCGCTCATTGGCATCGCGGCCGAGACTGCGGCCGCCGTGTAATCGGAGGTATTCCCCACCGAATACAGCGGGCTGAACACAAGCAAAGGGGCGCAAAAAACGATCAGGATCACCCGCACAACCTGGAAAAAAGTGACGACCGTGCAGTCGACGCCGTCGAGCTCCTCCGACAGGGTAATTAGCTGCGTCAGCCCTCCCGGGAATCCCGCGACAAGAGTGGAAGGGTAATCAACCTCGGACAGCTTGGACACGATAAAAGCGGCGAGCGCGGCGACGGCTATGATGGCGATTGTCATGAACAGCATCCACGGCAGATCCTTGGCGATCTGCGAAAGAGTACCCCGGCTGATCGACGACCCGCTGGAGTAGCCGACGACGATGAGGCCCCAGCCCCTTAATCTCGACGGCCAGTACAATTGGATCTTTTTGCAGAACCTCGCCCCGACCAGCAAGGCGGTCATCGGACCGAGCAGCCATGGAAGCGGCATGTGCACGGCCACAAAAATCAGTCCGCCCGCAAGGCCGATCACGACGGTCAGCAAAAGCCTTACCGGTTTGCTTTGTTTGTCAAAGCGAGGTATGTTCATGATATGTCCCCATTTCCTTCGGTATTTTCCCGGAGCAGAATCACAAAAGAGCAAAATTTGCTCTTTCGGTAAATGCGATTCGTAGATCGCATTTATTCAGCGGACATTAATTATCTGACCCGGACAAAAGGAGGACGGGCGGGACTAAAAAATCCAGCCGCGTCGAAATGTGTTATCCAATTTCTTTATATCTTATCATATAACCGCAACCGTATTCTGTCAATTAAATAATGCTGCGCCGGAAATCTGATCCCTGCAATAAAAATTATATCATCCTTCAATTTTTTTAGAAACATTTCCCATAAAAGTATATGCCTTCGATCGTTTTCTGAGAAGGGCCGATCAATGGGGATTTTCGCTGCTTTTCTAGGAGCAATATGTTATGCACGATAAAACAATTTATGATATAATAACCGCATACCGGCTATTATACAGAGATCTTGTGTCCTTTTCGCTGCAACCGCGAAAATTGGACAAGTACACCATAGCTGCTTTGCGGCTATGAGAGCGTGAAGAAATTCCCAAAAAAAGAGATTTTAATCGGTTTTTCGAAAAAATGGTCACGCGAAGCGCAACGCATTTTTTCAAAAAAGACGTGAGAACGTACTTTGTCTACAGTCTGCCATAGCTGCTTTGCAGCTATGATATACTGAGCGGTATAAAGATATTATTTGGAGGTTCCCGCTTGAAAATCATTATTATAGACGGCCAGGGCGGAAAAATGGGCAAAATGCTTGTGGAAAACCTGAAAAAGGAATTGCCCGGATATGCGCTGATCGCGCTGGGCACAAACAGCATCGCGACCGCGTCCATGCTGAAGGCGGGCGCGGATTTCGGCGCGACGGGCGAAAATCCGGTTGTTTTCAACTGTCACGACGCGGATATTATCGTCGGTCCGATCGGGATTGTGGTGGCAAACTCGCTGATGGGAGAAATCACCCCGCCGATGGCGCTGGCAGTCGGCCAGAGCAGGGCGCAAAAAATTTTAATTCCGGTCGCAAAATGCAACAACACTGTCGTCGGGGTGAAGGATCTGCCTCTCGGCGAGTACATCCATCTGGCCGTGCGGCAGGTAAAGGAGTTTATCGGCAACCAGGAAACATAAAAAAAGAGACCCCGCCAAATTATGATATGCTCCCTTAATGAGAGACAGTGAAATGAAAAAACACTGTTCATCATGAAGGGAGTATTTCTATGCCGAGCAAGTCGAAAGTAGAGATTGAGGAAAAGGTTAAAATCATCAGAGAGTATATAGCAGGAAATATCTCAAGGGGGGAGGCTGCCAGACGAGGCGGGGTTGCGCCCTCGTCTATAAGCAGTTGGGCGCAGAAATATCGTGCAGAGGGAGCATTGAGCCTGACACCGGCAGAGAAGAACCGGGTATACAGTCTCGAATTAAGGAGACAAGCAGTTCTGGAATATCTTGCGGGTGGATGCAGCCAGAGGACAGCAGTTTTGCTGCTGTCCGAGAAAAATTCTATAGTTTTTCATTGTCCTCTTGACGGGATGCGGTTCAAAATCTGGCGGGGTCTCTTTTTTATGTATCTATAATGTAGCCTTTCAAATCATTTCAGACCGCATTTTCTATTGCAGTTCCCCTTTTCAAAGCCATTACGATGGGCGGAATGATAATAAGCTGGATCAAAATGCCGGGGATTGCGTTTAAGAGAGCACCGGCGACAAACATCTGCGTCGTAAACGCCGTATCGCCGAGGCCATAAAGAAAGGCGCTTGCGATTCCCCATACAATCCTCCCGCCGACCATCGAAAGGATCAAGGTCAGGTAGGAAAACAGTTTCTTCTGGGGCAGCAAATTATGAAAAAGGCCGGTGAAAAATCCGTAGGCGGCAAGCTCGAAGGTCATCGCGGCGGCAGTGGGATAAAGCGGCGGCATCCCGAAGGCCATGCTGCGAAATACCGGCAAAATAAGGCCCACAAGCAGGCCGTACCGCCATCCGCAAATAAAACCGCAGAGCAGAACCGGAATATGCATTGGCAAAAGCGCCATACCGATACTTGGAATTTGCGCCGTCAGAAACGGCAGCAAAAGCCCGAGGGCGAGGAAAACAGCGGACAGCGTTAACTTTTTAGTCGTAAAATTTTTCATTTCAATCCCCTTCTTCAACATAAAAAAAATACCATCAGGACAGATGCCCTCCTTGGGAAGGCAAATACCTTCATGGTATTTCTCGTTATGATTTCGAAAAGGGTCCGCGCCGAAGACTACAGTCTTTATTGAAATAATTCTACATAAATTTTCACAAAAAGTCAAGCGTTCGGAACGGCCGTCAATGCAAAATTACTTTCCCGGTCCGGGCCTTATCCGCCGGGGCTTTTTCGAGAAGCCACGGGTCTTCGAGATATTTTTTGACCAGCTTTAAGGAGTTGGCGAAATACAGCCCGTCGCAGATCCGCTCGTCCAGCGTATAGCCGATCTCGCAGCAGCTTTTGACGACGACGGCGTTATCCTCCGCCACGGGGACCTTTTTGACCTTGCCGAGCGCGACAAAAATACCCGTCGTGCCGAAATCATAAAGATGGTGGTAGATATAATCGAGGTTGATCGATTTCAGATATGTAAAAAACAGCGAGGTGTGAAACGGGCTTACGTTAATCAGGAGCTTCGGCAGGAGGCTGTGCCGGTCCATTGCCTTGAGTATCCCGACAAGCACCTTTTTCCCGGGGAGCGACATTATCATTGATGCGATCCGGTCGACATTGCTGGATGCGGACGACAAAATGCCCTCCCTGATTTTCCGTTCGACGATCTCCGCGACCTCAAACACGTTTTCACGCCCGGTAAATGAGAATTTGACGGTCGTCTCCTCCGCCTCGTCGTTTAGCGAGCGCTTGACCGCCATCGAGATGAAAATGCCGTCGCGCTCGTAAAGCCTGCTGTTCATCACAAAGCGGTTTAAGTATGGCCGTTCGGCGATAACGCGCACATAAATGGCGATGAAAAAATGCAGAAAGCGGATATTACGCCCCTGTTGCCGTTTTTCCTTGAGATATGCGCTTATTTTATCCGTACAGATCAGCTGCTTTGCGAAAACCTGGGCGTCGCTGCGCCGGGTCATGATATACGGGATCATTTTTTCGAACGGCCCGATGGATCGAAGCAACCTGCCATCACAACGTTTCATAAAACCCCTCATTCATCCGCATTTTACCCGAAACTACCCCTTTACTTTATTCAATATAATGGAAGAAAATGAAAAGCGCAAGTGGTTATTTTATCGGAGTCGAATCTCTTCCAAATATTGGTTTATATATTCTTTGCGCAACGGCAAAAAATATAGTTATCATAAAAAAAAGGGGTCTTCAGATGAAACGTGGGTTATGGTTTTCTAGAAAACCGATAGAGAAGCATGAAACGGCCGCCTGGTCGGACATCGAAAGCACGAAATCCGTTTCAAACGTAGCTGAGCCGAGCAATCTGCAGGCCGAAAACGCGAAGGACTACGTCGACGAAAACGAAAAATAGCGCGATAAAAACAGGGCGTCTGCCCTGTTTTTATCGCATTATTGCGCAAAATTCATGGATTTTCCGACATGCGCTTATACGTCTTATAGCGCGTCTGCGCCTGCTTCTCCGCCATCTCAAACAATGTGTCCGCCTTGTCCGGGAAGGTATTTTTAAGCTGCGAGTACCGGATTTCGCCGTTTAGGAAATCCTGATAGGACGCAAACGGCTCCTTGGAATCCAGCATGAAGGGATTTTCCCCCGCTTCCCCGCGTCTGGGGTCGTAGCGGAAAAGGTGCCAGTACCCGGCGTCCACCGCCTTTTTCTCCTCGTGCAGGCTCGACGCCATGCCGGTTTTGATCCCGTGGCTGATGCACGGGCAATAGGCGATCACGAGAGACGGGCCGGGGTAGCTTTCCGCATCCACGATCGCTTTGATCGTCTGGTTTAGGTCCGCGCCCATCGCGATCTGCGCGACGTAGACATTGCCGTACGTGACGGCCATCAGCCCGAGATCCTTTTTCCGCGTGTTTTTCCCGTCATAGGCGAATTTCGCGACCGCGCCCGTCGGCGTGGATTTCGACGACTGCCCGCCGGTATTGGAATAGACCTCGGTGTCCATGACGAACAGGTTTACGTCCTCTCCCGACGCGAGCACATGGTCGACGCCGCCGTAGCCGATGTCGTACGCCCAGCNNCCCAGCCATCCCCGCCGATCATCCAGACCGACCGTTTTTCAAGATAGTCCTTTTTCGCATCGATTTCCCGGAGCAGGAGATTCTGGGAAACGTCCCGTTTTTCAAGGGCTTTTTTGATTTCCCTCGCGCTTTTTAAGGACGACATGCCGTCGTCGCTGTATTTGAGCCAGTCTCTGAACAGATTTTTCAGCTCCTCGTCGATGCCGTCCTGATTGACCGCCTGGTGCACAAGCTCAAAAAGCCGCCGCCGGAGCTGACGCACGCCGAGGAACATGCCGTAGCCGTACTCCGCGTTGTCTTCAAACAGCGAGTTTGCCCACGCGGGGCCTCTGCCCTCCGCGTTTTTCGTATAGGCGATCGACGGCGCGCTCGCGCCCCAGATCGACGAGCAGCCGGTCGCGTTGGCGATCATCATGCGTTCGCCGAAAAGCTGGGTCAAAAGCCGGATATACGGGGTTTCGCCGCAGCCCGGGCAGGCGCCGTTGAATTCGAGCAGCGGCCTTACAAGCTGGCTCCCTTTGACCGTGCCGCGATCAAGGAGGTCCGGCTTCTCGGAAATTGTCGTCGCAAACTCCCAGTTTTGCGCCTGCGCCTCGATCTCGGGATCGGCGGGCTTCATAATGAGCGCTTTGCCCTTCGCCGGGCAGACGTCGGCGCAGTTGCCGCAGCCGGTGCAGTCGAGCGGGCTTATCTGGACGCGGAGCTGGTAGTTTTCCAGTCCCTTGCCCACCGCTTTTTTGGTCTTAAAGGACGCGGGGGCGCGTTTTTGCTCGCCCTCGTCCAAAAGAAACAGCCGGACCGTCGCGTGCGGGCAGATATAGGAGCATCTGCCGCACTGGATGCATTTGTCGATCTGCCACTCGGGTATGGTCGGCGCGATGCCGCGTTTTTCATAAGCGGTGACACCGGGCGGGAAAGCGCCGTCCTCCATGCCGTAAAAGGCGCTGACGGGCAGATTGTCGCCCTCGTTTCTCGCCATTACCCGCTGGATGCGCGATATGAAATCGGGCACGTCCTCGGCCGCGGACGCGTCCCCGAGCACGTTCGCCCATTCGTCGGGCACCTCGATCTGCACAAGGGCGCCGATCCCCCGGTCGACCGCGGCGTTGTTCATGTCGACGATATTCTGGCCCTTGCGGCCGTATGCCTTTTGGATCGATTCCTTTAACAGCCTGACCGCCTCGTCGAGGGGGATAATGTTGATCAGCTTAAAGAACGCCGACTGCATAATCATGTTGATGCGGTTGCCGAGCCCGATTTCGGACGCGACCTTTTCCGCGTCTATGATATAAAACTTTATTTTGTTCGCCGCGAGATACCGCTTAAGGTCCGCGGGAAGGTTTTTCTCGATCGTCTCCTTCATATAGTCGCAGTTTAACACAAACGTGCCGCCCGGCTTTAAGCCGCGCACCAGATCATAGTGGTTTAAGAACGACTTGTTGTGGCAGGCGATATAATCCGCGTCGATCACAAGATAAGGGGAGCGGATCGGGTTTTTGCCGAAGCGCAGGTGGGATATGGTCGTGCCACCCGATTTCTTGCTGTCGTACGCAAAATACGCCTGCACGTTTAGGTCGGTGTGCTCGCCGATGATTTTGCAGGCCGATTTGTTCGCGCCCACCGTGCCGTCCGAGCCGAGCCCCCAGAATTTGCAGCTTAAATTGCCGTTTCCAGGCGGGCTGTAGGAGCGGTCCTCCGGCAGAGAGGTGTCTGTCACGTCGTCTACGATGCCGATGGTAAAGCCGTTTTTCGGCTGCTGCGCCTTCAGGTTTGAAAACACGGCGAGGAGCTGGCTCGGGGTCGTGTCCTTCGAACCGAGCCCGTAGCGCCCGCCGGCGATCAGCGGCGGATTTACCCGTCCGAGGAACATGCTGCACACGTCGAGATACAGCGGCTCGCCCGGTGCGCCGGGCTCCTTGGTGCGGTCGAGAACGGCAATTTTCTTTACCGTCGCCGGCAGGGCCTCGAAAAAGTATTTCTGCGAAAACGGGCGATACAGCCTGACCTGCAGAAGGCCGACCTTTTCTCCCTTGTTTGACAGGTCGTCGACGACCTCCTTTGCCGTGTCGCACACCGAGCCCATCGCAACGACGACGTTTTCCGCGTCGGGCGGCCCGTAATAGTCAAACGGCCGGTACTGCCGCCCTGTGACCCGCCCGATTTTTTGCATGTAATCCGCGACCGTATCGGGCACGCGTTCGAAATAGCGGTTCTGGACCTCCCTGCCCTGGAAATAGATATCGGGGTTCTGCGCCGTCCCCTTGATCAGGGGATGCGCCGGGTTCAGCGCGCGGTTTCTAAATTCGTTGACGGCTTTTAAGTCAACGAGCTTCAAAAGCTCCTCATACGCGATCTCCTCAATATTCCGGTATTCGTGGGAGGTGCGGAAGCCGTCGAAAAAGTGGATAAACGGCAGCTTTGAAGAAATGGCGGACAGATGCGCGATGCAGCCTAAATCCAGGACCTCCTGCGCGTTTGCCGACGCGAGCATCGGCGCGCCCGTCTGCCGGCAGGCCATCACGTCCTGGTGGTCGCCGAAAATCGACAAAGCGTGGGTCGCAAGCGCCCTTGCCGACACGTGCAGCACGCCGGGCAGAAGCTCGCCCACCATTTTATAAAGGTTCGGGATCATCAGGAGAAGCCCCTGGGATGCCGTAAAGGTCGTGGTGAGCGCGCCCCCCTCGAGGGAGCCGTGCATCGCGCCGGCGGCGCCGGCCTCCGACTGCAGCTGCACCACCTTCACCCGCTGCCCGAACAGGTTTGTTTTTCCCTTCGCCGACCATTCGTCCGTAAGCTCCGCCATCGGAGAAGACGGCGTGATCGGGTAAATAGCGGCGACCTCGGTAAAGGCATAAGCGGCTCTCGCAGCCGCCTCGTTTCCGTCAATCGTTACTTTTCCCAATAAAAACAGCCTCCTTTTTTCGTTCATCGTTCTATTATTTGAAAATTCCCACTCAATATACGATGCCCGGACCCGCGCTCGGATTGAAAAAAGGATGGCCGCATGAACGCGATAAGTCCTAAAACAAAAAAAGCGGGCCTTAACCGGCCCGCTTCGGCGTTTTTTCTTATGGATGGTCCCCGGTCAGAAAATCGAGTACGGGATGTCGACCGGATACATAAGGAGCTCCTTCATCTCGTCGTCGAGCTTCAGCACGCTTACCGAGCAGCCCGCCATATCGATCGAGGTGCAATATTCGTTAATATAGGATTTAAACACCTTGATGCCGGCCTCCTTCAGCATTTTGGCCACCTTGTTGTAGGCGATGTAGAGCTCCATCAGCGGCGTGCCGCCAAGGCCGTTTACCATGACCGCCACCTCGTCTCCCGCACCGAACGGCAGGTCGTCAAGCACGCTTTTGGTCAGGAGCCCGATGATCTCGTCCGCCGACATCAGCTTTGTCCTCTTGCGGCCGGGCTCTCCGTGCAGCCCGACGCCGATTTCCATTTCGTCGCCGCCGATTTCAAACGTCGGCCCGCCCTTTGCCGGCGTCACGCAGGAGGTGAGCCCGAAGCCCATGCTTCTCACATTGGCGTTCACGCGGTTTGAAAGCTCAACGAGCTCGTCGAGGCTAGCGCCCTTTTCCGCCTTGGCGCAGGTGATTTTATAATTTAAGATCGCGCCGGCGACGCCTCTTCTGCCCGCCGTAAACGTGCTGTCCTTCACCGCGACGTCGTCGTCGGAAATCACCGTTTTCACGGTGATCCCGTCCATCTCGGCCATTTCCGCCGCCATGCCGAACTGGGCCCTGTCGCCGGTGTAGTTCTTGATCATGTAAAGCACTCCGGCGCCGTTTTCGACGGCCTTCGTCGCCTCATAGATGGCGTCCGCCGTGGGCGCCGCGAAGACCGGGCCCGCGCAGGCCGCGTCCATCATGCCTTTGCCCACGTAGAACACCTGATCCGGCTCATGCCCGCTGCCGGAGCCGGTCAAAACGGCAACCTTCCCGGCCGCCTTTTTCTCTTTTCTCAGAATGATTCTCTTTTCAGGAATGATATCGAGCTTTTCCGGGTTTGCGGCGACAAGGCCGTCGAGCATTTCATTGACAACGGTTTCCGGCGCATTGATGATTTTCTTCATGTTAAAAACCCTTTCTTTTTTATGTTTTGTCGGAGCCCTGCAAAACCACGCGTATCAAGGGACTATCCGACATATTCCTGAACGGCCTTGCAGATGACGACAATGCCATAGGACCCCGCGTCCCTGTGGCCGATGCTCCTCTCTCCGAGGTAGGAGGCCCTGCCCTTTCTGGCAATCAGGTCGATCGTGCTGTCGCTGCCCTTCTCTGCTGCGTCGGTCGCGGCCGCGCACGCCTCCCGGAGAGGCGCTCCGCTTTCAATTTTTTCCTTAAACGCGTACACCGCCGGTTCAAAGGCGTCGATCAGGGTCTTGTCGCCGACCTTGGTGTTTTCGCCGCGCATCTTGGCGCCCTCGAGGGCGGCTAAGAGCGCGTCGGATATGACCGACAGGCTGACTTCCGACGCTTTTGCGACTGTGGCGGCCATTTTCATGAAAGCGGTCCCATAAATCGCGCCCGACGTGCCTCCGACGGCGGAAATAAGGGCCATTGCGGTTTTCTTCAAGAGGTCCTGCACGTTTGCACCCTCGGCGCCTTCAATCGCTTTGAGCACCGCCGTAAATCCCGCTTTCATCCCCTGGCCGCAGTCGCCGTCGCCAATGACGGAGTCGAGCTCGGTCAGAACCGGCTCTGCCTCGATCATCGCATGGGATATAGCAGTCAGCAATCCGAAAAGAGAATTCTTTTTTTCCACAACAAACATCCTTCCCAGAATTTATAATATTGAAAATCCGATAGATTACACATTTTGGGCCGGCCGGCGGACTTTCATGCCGATGTCGATCGGGGTCCCGCTTGTCACCGTATTTCTCCGCTTATCCACTTTATTAAAATATCGCTTTTATTATACCATTTTTTACCATATAGTCAACCGTGGCAGGCATAAAATGGATACGGCTTTGCAGACTGCACGGTGCACAGAATATTTTCTGCTTATACGAGAATTTTGCATTATTCACAAATATAAATGCAAATTTTTTACAGCTCAAATTTAAAATAGTATTTATATCTGCCATTAATTGTTATATAATGTATACAAATTTAATGGAATTGGATTTAAAATTCATGAATACAGATACAACTTCAAAACCTTTGACGCAGGAAGCATACAATAAAATCAAATCAATGATTATTGATCTGGCGTTTGAACCCGGAGAAGTACTCATTATCCAGCAGCTTTCCAAACGGTTCAATATCAGCAGAACGCCTCTTAGGGAAGCTCTCGTGAGATTGGTCGAGGAGGGGCTGGTCATAAATGCGCCGGGCAAAAAATTTAAGGTAACGGAATTTACATTGTCCGATATTCTCGACATTTACGACATGAGGGAAAATATTGAGTGCATGGTAATCGACCGCAAGCTTTGTCAAATCACCCCCCGGATGGTCCCGCAGCTGAAAGAGCTGATTTCGGATATGGAGCTTGCCATGTCCGAAAAGAACAAAGAACTGTTCTGCGACAAGGATCTCCTCTTTCATAAATGCATCACAAGCGCGTACGGGAGCAAGATCTTAAACGGCTGGATCGATTCGATTGAAGCAAAACAGCAAAGAATCAGGCATATCGGCCTGATCCAAGAAATGCAGTTTGAAAAAACTGTCAGAGAACATAAGGAGATTGTTGCCGCCATAGAAGCCGGGGATGCCGACGATGCAAAGGCGAAGATCCGGCAGCATTGCAGGGAAACGCTGCATGGAATAGAGCGCATCCTTATGGATACATGCGTTTTTTCACTGCAGCCTCACGAAATTCAAAGGCTGCAGAATTTGGAGGATAAATAATCGCATTTATATGGATATTTATTCCAAAAAATGTATACAAAATTTCGATTTTTAAATACATTTTTGAGTTTTATTGAGTAGCTGCACCAGAGCCGGGAGGGTAATATTGGATAAAATCATTTTTAATAAAGGCGGTGGTTATTATCAAAGTTCTTATTTTAGGCGGCACGGGAGTGATCAGCCGTGAGATCACGAAAATCATGCTCTCCGAAAGCCACGAGATCACTCACTTCAACCGAGGCAGCAGAAAAACCGAATTTTCAAAGGATGTCCGGACCATTTGCGGCGACAGAAGGGATTATGAGGGATTTTACGAGCTTCTGAAAAATGAGCGCTTCGACGTCGTGATCGACATGCTCGCATTCACCGAGGAAGATGCCAGGTCGACCGTCGAAACCTTTCAGGGGCGGACCGGGCAGATTATGGTGTGCTCCACCATCGGGGCCTATAAAAGACCATATAAAAGCGTTCCTGTCCTCGAGGATGAGGAGGATTTCTGGGACGATCCGGTCTTTCCCTATGGATACGGCAAAGGCGCGGTGGAGAGGTACTTAAGAAAGCAAATGGAGGCGGGCGTGCCCGTCACGGTGATGAGACCGTCTCTGACATACGGCTGGGGCGCTCAGAACGTAGGGATTTTTCGCCAGAACTACGGTATTATCGAGAGGATAAAAAACAAGAAGCCTCTGATCATGTTCGGCGACGGAGCCCAATCGTTCACCTTCAGCTTCGTAAAGGACGTCGCCAAGGGCTTCGCCGGCGCCGCGGGAAACCCCAAAACCTTTTGCAACTCCTATCATGTCGTCGGAGACGGATACCATATCTGGGATGATTTGTATCTGACCTTCGGAAAGGTGATAGGCGTCGAGCCCATTATTTATCATATGCCCTCGGAGCTTTTGAACAAAGCCGCGCCCAATCTGTGCGGGCACATATTGTATGAAAAAGCATATAACGGGATTTTTGACACCCGGAAAATCAAAACCGATGTGCCACAGTTCAAGCCCGGGGTCGGCCTTCTTGAGGGGATTTCGGAAGTAGCGGAATATTTTGAGAAAGAAGCAAAATGGGTCGACGGCAAAAAGGAGGCCCTTGAAGATGCGCTTTGCGGCCTGTATGAGGAAATATACGGCAAAATCAGCGTGCTGTACGCTTTATGAACAGTTTGCGCTTTCTCGCTTGGAGCCGCCACCGCCATGGTTTTCCTAAATGATCGTTGCTGCATTACTTGCAACTATGCTCAAAGAGCACTGTCGATGAAGGGCCGGTGCAGCAATTTTCATAGGAGGTAAACAAAAACAATATCAGGAGGGAAAAAAATGAAAAAACTGGCAAGTCTGGTCGGCGTGATTCTCATTGCCTCTGTGCTTCTGGCATCCTGCACCCCCGCTCCCACCACCTCAAGCGGCACTTCGGCGGCTCCGGGCGGCACCTCCGCAACCCAGACCGGCACCTCGGCGGCACCGGCCCAATCGGTTAAATGGCGCGCCCAAAGCAACGAGGTTTCGGGTACGGCGAGATATGCCGCCGTGGAGTATTTTTGCGAAAAGCTGAAGGAAGCCTCGGGCGGAAGATTTGAAATCGAACTGTATCCGTCCGACGTCCTGTATCCTACCATGAACGCGATAGAAGCCACAAAACAGGGAATTGTGGAAGCCAGCTTTACGACCGGGGACTATATGGCGGGCAAAGAACCCATGCTGAAGCTGGTGCCATATCGCACAAGCGATCCCTGGGAGCATGATTTCGACACCATGAGTAAGTTCTTCGAGAAAATGTTCCCGCTTGTGAAAGAGGCGTATGAATCCTTCGGCGGCATTGTCTACGTCGACAGTGTCGTGGCCTATCCCGGCGAATCGCTGCACAGCACCAAGAAGATCACGGGACTTGCGGATTTCAAAAACCTTCTGATCAGGTCTTCCGGGCTTGGCCAGGAATTGTATCAGGCTCTCGGGGCGTCCATCGTGACGATGCCGATGACCGAGGTCTACCAGGCGCTGCAGCTCAATACCATCGAGGCATTCGAAGCGGGCGGTTACATGGATAACTATCAAAGCGCCCTCCACGAGGTGGTGAAGTACAACATAGAGCCCGCGCTCCATTCCCCGGTCGGCGTCAATACCGAAGACTTCATTATAAATGAAAAGGCGTGGAACGCTCTCCCCGACGATCTGAGGGAACTGATTGCGTCGTGCGCGGAGGATTCGAGAAAGCATTGCTGGGACGACCTGACCGCGCAGTATGCAGAGGGCAAAAAGCTCTTTGAGGCGGCGGGCGTCGAGACGCTCACCCTCCCCGAGGAGGATGTGAAAGCCGCGAGGCTGATAGCCGCCCAGACACTGAAAGCCTACTGGGGAAAAAGCGAGCTTACCGACAAATTCCTTCAGGTTTACATGGACTTTTTAACGGAAATCGGACGCGACGATCTTGCAAAGGCCATAGCGAAATAGTGTAATTTCAGCTGTTTTGCCGTCCCGCTTAAGCGGGACGGCAAATAAAAACACATTTCAACATAAGGGGATGAGCCGGTGAAAGTCCTGAATTACATAAAAGGAAAACTCGACAGATTTGGAGAAATCTGGTCTTACCTGATACTGGCAATCGTTTTGTTCCCGACACTGGAATCGGTGTTCCTTCGCAGTTTACTCTCCAAGCCCACTATTTGGACCGCGGAGCTTACCACCCTGCTCTTCGGCATATTTTTCTTTATAGGCGGCGCATATTGCGAGGCGCGCCAGGGTCATGTTGTGATGGATCTGTTCTACGGCCGCTTAAGGGGCACATGGAAAATCGCCGTGGACACGGTAAGCTTGATCGCCTGCCTCGTTTTTTGCGGGGTGATGGTTTATTTCGGAAGCAAGCTCGCGATTGAGGTCACGGCGACAATGGAAAAATCGGAATCCTTATGGGCGCCTTATCTGTGGCCGTCAAGATGGGCGATACCGGTCGGCGCGTTCCTCCTGTTCTGCCGCACCCTGATCTCTTATACCGAGAGTATAAGTCAGTCGCGTCAATGGATAAGGGAGGGCAGAAAAAGATGAATTTTATGCTTGTTCCCCTCATTATGTTCGGGTCGCTGATTATATGCCTGTGCGTCGGCATCCCGGTGGTTTACGCGATCGGAATCGTCGCTGTTTTAAGCGCTGTCGGCCTGTGGGGCCCGAACAGCATATTCGGCCTGATCACCGCATCGATCGGCGTGATGAACAACTGGACGCTTCTGGCGGTGCCCCTCTTTACTTTCATGTCGGTGGTTCTGTTCAAGACGGGCGTGGTGGAAGAGCTCTATGACACATTTTACCGCTTCACGGGGAAGCTGCGCGGAGGGCTTGCCGTCTGCTCCGTTTTGGTCGGGACGCTCATGGGCGCGATGACGGGCGTCGTCGCGGGTACGGTCGTAGCGCTGGGCACCATCGCCCTGCCGCAGATGCTGAAATATAAATACGATAAATATATATCCATGGGTGCGGTTTTGTCCGGCGGCACTTTGGGACAGCTGATCCCACCCAGCGTGCTTATGATCATTTACGGTTCCATGACGGGCGTTTCCGTGGGCGGCCTCTTCGCAGGCGGCATCAGCAGCGGCTTATTGCTGTCGTTTCTTTTCTGCTCTTATATCCTGATCCGCTGCTCCATCAACAAAGACCTCTGCCCCGCGATGCCGGTCGGGGAGCGGCAGCCTTTCAGTGAAAACCTCAAATATCTTAAAAATGTGATCGCGCCGATCTTACTGGTCCTTTGCGTTCTGGGGTCGATATTCGGCGGCATAGCGACGCCGACGGAAGCCGCGGCGGTCGGTTCCGCGGGCGCGATCGTCATCGCGGCTTTCCGAAAAAAGCTTACATGGAGGGCAGTTCGCGGTGCCTGCCATGACACCCTGAAGATAACCGCCATGGTCGGCTTTATCATGGTCGCGGCTTCCTTTTTCGGGCAGGTTTTTATCGCATCGGGCGGAAACAAGTTCGTGATGGCCATGGCGGACATCATACCGTTCGGACAGTACGGTGTGTTGTTCGTCACGCTGGCAATCGTCTTTTTCCTGGGCTGCTTTTTGGAGACCAATGCAATCGTGATCATCTGCGCGCCGATATTCACTCCTCTGATACAGGCGGCCGGGATCGATCCTCTCTGGTTCGGGGTCGTATTCATCATATGTCTCCAGGGCGCCTATCTGACCCCGCCTTTCGGCATGAGTCTTTTTTATTTAAAGAGCGTGGCGCCTCCCGGGATTATTCTGAAAGATATTATCAGGGCGGGGCTGCCGTTTCTCGCCTTGCAGCTTTTGGGGCTGATTTTGTGCATTGTATTTCCCTTTCTCGCCATGTGGGGCCTCAAGGTATTCATGTAAGCCCGCAAAAAAAGCATAACGCCGGCCCAAATGAACAAATAAAATGGGCAGGCTTATGGTATCATTATCTTAAATCAAAAGAAAGGGGCAAATATCGGTGATCTTCAGAGAAATAGGCAATTCAGGCATCCGGGCGTCGGTTCTTGCCTTAGGCACATGGGCAATCGGAGGGGACGCGGCATGGGGAAAGCAGGACGACGACATTTCCATACGCGCGATACATGCGGCGCTTGAAAAAGGGATCAATCTGGTGGATACGGCCCCCGCATACGGATTGGGGCATAGCGAAAGGGTCGTCGGCAAAGCGATCAGGGGAAAAAGGGACCGCGTGATTCTTTCCACCAAATGCGGCCTCGTCTGGGGCGACAACGAAGGATCACAGTTTTTGGTAAGAGACGGCGCGGTTATCCGCAGGAATCTGTCGAAAAAAGCCATTCTTGCCGGTGCCGAGGAAAGCCTTAGAAACCTCGGCACGGATTATATCGATATTTTCATTACCCACTGGCAGTCGGCCCCGCCGTTTATAACACCGATCAGCGAGACCATGGAGGCGCTTTTGCAGCTCAAAAAGGAGGGTAAGATCAGGGCCATCGGCGTTGCAAACGCCACCTGTGAGCAAGTAGAGGAGTATTTAAGGTGTGGGGACGTCGCCCTCGTTCAGCAAAAATACTCGATGCTCGACAGGAATGTCGAGGAAGGGCTGCTGCCTCTCTGCGAAGAAAAAGGCATCACGCTGCAGGCCTATTCCCCCTTGGAGCAGGGATTGCTCACCGGGAGGATCGGCAGGGACTATGTCCTTCCCGAGGGCGACATCAGGTCTAAGACCAGATGGTATCAGCCGCAGCATCGGAACAGGATTCTTTCCATGCTGGAGGGATGGGAGCCGCTTTGCAAAAAATATCACTGCAACCTCTCAAACCTCGTCGTCGCCTGGACGGCGGCCCAGGGCCAAAAAATCAACGTTTTGGTCGGTTCGAGAAAAGCCGAGCATGTTCTGGAAAACTTCAGAGGCGGGGAAGTCACCCTCGAGAGAGAAGATGTTTTAAGAATGCGGGGGGAGATTGAAAATCTGGGGTAATGGCGCGGCTTTAGTATGCATAGGATTTTCCGTTTGCAAATTTTATTTCGAAGGAGACTGCAGAAGATGGGGTACGTAAATTTGGATGTCAGCGCGACAAGAAGATTCTGCGAGGATATCTTCAAAAAAAGAGGTTTCTCCGAACAGGAGAGCGTCGACTTTGTCGACGTATTGCTGACGGCGGATTTGTACGGCATTGAATCGCACGGCGTCCAGCGCCTGATTCGTTATCATCTGGCGATCGAGGAGGGGAACCTCGTTTACGGGGTAAAACCGGAAATAATCTTCAAAACTCCGATTTCCGCGGTGATAGACGCCCCTAAATCCATCGGACAGGTCATGGGGAAAATGGGCATGAATATGGCGATCGATATGGCGAGAGAGCACGGCGCCGGCATGGTTTGCGTAAAGAACTCAAACCATTTCGGCATTGCCGGATACTATGCCGCAATGGCGGCGGCGGCCGATATGGTCGGGATATGCATGACCAGCACGGAGGCGATCGGCATCCCAACCCACGGAAAAAAAGCGATGCTCGGGACAAATCCGATTGCGGTATCCATGCCGGCGGAGCCGGTGAATTTCTGGTACGACGTCGCGACCACGATTATCACGCGCGGCAAGCTCGAGGTTTACCGGAAGAAGGAGCTCCCCGTCCCAAAGGGCTGGGTGGCCGACGAGAACGGAAAGGACTGCGACGACGCCGACAGGGTCATCCGGAACATTATCGCAAAGGCGGGCGGCGGGATATTCCCCTTGGGCGGCGGCCAGGAGGACTCAGGCTCCCATAAGGGATACGGCCTTGGCATTATCGTGGAAATGTTTACCTCTATCTTTGCGGGCGGGACGACCTCGCCGCATGTCAAGCACAGCGGCAACGCGGACACCTCATTTACCTTGTGGGCGATTGATTACGGCATTTTCGGCAATAAAAAGGAAATCAAGGACCGCATGTCGGCTTTTTTGCAGGAGCTGCGTGAAAGCCCGAAAGCGGACGGCCACGACCGGATTTACATCCACGGCGAGAAGGAAGCGGAGTCGGCGGCCGAAAAGATGAAAAACGGCATTCCGGTCAACGAAAAGACGCTGAAAGAAATGAAGGAAATCGGCGGACAGTTTGGGGTAAGGTTTGAGGAATATTTCTCCCTTTGAGGACGGATCGATTGCCTGAGGGATTTCACTGCGCGTCTGCATCGTTGTACGGGTCGATCACCAAAACAGGAGGGATGAGCATGGAACCGAACAGGGACTGCATGTACTGCATGGGAAACGAAAATCGGGACAATTTCATGATTGAAATCGCAAAGCTGGGGGTTTCCACGGTATTTCTTTACAGGGAGCAGACCTACAGGGGCAGGATCAACGTGGTTTACAAGGATCATGTAAAGGAGCTGTTTCAGCTTGATCAGCAAGAGCTGGCCGCCTTCATGAGCGATGTGAAAAAAGCCGCGGAAGCGGTCGACAAGGCTTTCCATCCCGGCAAGATCAATTATGGCGCTTACGGCGACAAGGTACACCACCTGCATATGTATGTTGTGCCGAAATACGAGGGCGGGGCCAACTGGGGCGGCACCTTTGAGATGAATCCGGGGAAAACCTATCTCAAGGATGAGGAATACAGGGAAATGATTGAGAGCATCAGACAATACCTGTGAGAGCGCAAACGATCCTTAAAAAAGCGCGGAGGGGTGCTGCGAAATGCATGAATATGCATTTCGCAGCACCCCCAAACGATATGTCCGCATTTTCCGGCGGATGTTTACAACAGGTTTTTGACGTCGTGCAAAAACAGGCTGGCGGACAACAGATCCGCACTGCCGCCCGGGCTTACCCACCGGCCGATAAAATCGTCGTCGAGACTAAAAAGCCGCTCAAGTCCCCCGGGCACCCTCGCGCCGCCCGAGTCGAGCGCCTCCTTGGCGCTTTTCATCACGTAATCGAGGCCGTCCTTGCCCGCGCGGGTAAGGACGTTTGTGTCCCGGGAAACGCACATCAGGCGCAAAAGCGTCTCCAGCATCGCCGAATTGATATCGAGCCCGGCTCGTAAGGCATCCTCAAGCGCCGGAAGCCCAACGCCGCGCACCGTGCAAAACCCGCTTTCGGCCTCCCCGCGTATGCCGGTTACCCCGTGCAGAAGATAAAGCCTTTCTCCATTTGTCAGCTCTTTTTTTTCGTTCAGCGAATGTAGCTCCCTTGAGACAATGCCTTCGCACATCAAAGCCGCCGTCTTGCACACGTCGTCGGGACGGAGGCTCTTTTGATGTGCCGCCGAATACCCGGCGGCGGCTGCGAGGACGCCCATTGAAAATATGGTGCCCTTGTGCGTATTGACGCCGCCGGTCGCCGCCCACATGGCCTGTTCGCAATCGACGCCGCATCCCCTGATCGCGGCCAGAAGGCCCTTTAGGTCGGACGAATCGTAATCGATGCCCGTCTGCGCCATTTTTGAAAAATACGGCGCGATCGCGCACGCGCTGGAGACAAAGGTGAAAAAATCCATGTCCTTATGGGCACCGCAGTTCCTTCGGTCGACAAGTCCGGGCTTCGGCGTAGCCGAGACCTCAAATAAAACCGCCCGGTTTATATAAAATCCGATATCCAGCGCAAGGCCGCTGACCGTCATAGCTCCTTCTCCCCCATACACTCCGAAATGATCCGGCTGATTTTATCGGCGAGCTCTTCCCTGTCGTGGCGGCGCCCCCTTGCGCAGAGGACGGCCTCGCACCCGCAAAGAAGGCACCGACGCGGCTTAAGGCCGATATCCGAGCGGGATATCTTCAAGAAGTCGGTCCCGATCACGTCAATATCGAAAAGCCTTCCCGCCTTATGGCCCTCTTCAATGGTGCACAGCAGCTTTTTTATTTCGGCGGCCGGGCGGGAAACACAGAAAAAAGCCTCCGGCCCCGTAGGGAGGTACCTGGACTCGAAAAAAAGGATCTCGGCATGATTTTGCAAAAGCGCGGCGGTCACGGCCTCGAGGCCGTCTGCAAACACGCTTTTTATAGACGGTGAGGATTTAATTTCCCCGGGGATGTTCATGGTAAAGGACACGACGGCGACCCCGTACCGTTTTATAAGCTCTTTCTGGCGCTGCGCCCTGTTCTCGCGTGAGTCAAGGATCTGCGCCTGGCTCGTCCGCTCTCCCCTGTCCCTGTAATCCATAAGGCCCTCCTTCCGGGATCGCTCCCGTCAATTCTCTTCGCTATCTATCATAGCAAAAGACATCCGAAATGAAAAGAAAAATCACGTTTCCCCCGAGCTGCGGCTCCTTTATGCATAAGAATAACGATTCGTCAGATTCGTTTTATTTCGGCCGGATCGGAAATAAAAACGTCGAAAGCGCGGTTTGCCCGGATCGATCCCAAGGGGTGCTGCAATTTCTGGAATATTGAAATAAAATCCGGATTATGATATATTGACATTTAAGGCAAAGGTGGTGAATCGGGTATGGATATCTCCCATATGCAAAGCCAGCAGCTGAAACAGAAACTGTGCCAGGCACAGACAAGCTCCCTGCAGATCCTGTCGATGAACAATTTTGAGCTCAAGGAATATTTGCAGGCAGAACAAATGGAAAACCCCTTGCTGGAGATCCGTGAACCGGATACGGCGGAGGAAACGTACGCGATCGGTCGCTGGCTGTCTGATCACGACGAGGCCGATCCGTATCAGTCAGACGACGAGCAGGAAAGTCAATATGACATCCCCGACCACAGCGGCGCCCTCCTGACAGACTATCTCAAGGACCAGATCCGCTGCGACGAGCTGAAAGCTTGTGAACAAAAGCTCCTGCGTTATATCATCGACCTTATCGACACAAGCACCGGGTTTCTGACAACGCCGATCCGGGAAATCGCCTATCTTTCCGGTGCTTCAACGGAGGCGGTCGTAAAGTGCGTAAAATATCTTCAGACGCTCGAGCCCGCCGGCATCGGCGCCGAGAGCCTCAGGCAGTGCCTGATCATTCAGGCTGAAAGACTGGGGTGCACAGACAAAAAGCTGATCGATATGATCAAGTACTTTCTGGAAGACGTCGCCGCAAAACGTTACCGCAAAATCTCCGAGGCGCTGGGCATATCGAGACAGCAGACCACGCGGTACGTGGAGCTGATCAAGTCCTTAAACCCGCGCCCCAGCCGGGGCTTCGGCGACAGCGCAACCGAGTATATCATCCCGGACGTGCTGTTAAGCTGCCAGTTCGATCAATGGGAAATCACGTTAAACGACCGGTGGATGGGCAGTATCGGCATCAATAAGCTGTATAAAAGTTACGTCAATAATGTTGAGGATGAAAATGTCCGGGAATATTTAAAGGGCAAAATCAACCGTGCGAGATTTATCATCAAATGTATCGAGCAGAGAAGAGACACCCTTCTCAAGGTTTCAGACTTTATTCTGAAAAAACAACTCGATTATATCACCGGCGCAGGCTATTTAAAGCCGATGAACTTAAACGATGTCGCGGATGAGTTCGGGATACACATCTCGACCGTCAGCCGGACTTTAAAGGACAAATATCTGCAGACGCCGCGGGGAATTTATCCCTTTAAGCACTTCTTTGTCGGAAAAACGAACCACAACCCGGCGGAGGATGAGGAAGCCGTAAGCAGCGCCAAGGCAAAGGCGGTTCTGATGGAAATCGTACATAAGGAAAACAAGTGCTGCCCTTTAAGCGACAGCGCTCTGGCCCGTGAGCTGTTAAAGCACGGGATCGCGCTTTCCCGCAGGACGGTCGCGAAGTACCGCGAGGCGCTCGGACTGCCGAACGCCGCCGAAAGGCAATGCTCCTGAATAGAATTAAACGGAACTATAAAAAATAAGGGAAAAGGCGTATGCCGGCGCAAAACGGCGTATCCCCGATCCCTTATTTTTTAGCCGTGGGGTGCCGGGAACCCAAAAAGAGGCTGATTCGTCTATATGGAAAAAGTGATTTAAGGAATGGTTATAAATATGAAAAAAGCAATCCTGTTTATGGCGGTTTTGTCGCTGAGCACTTTTCTGTTCGGCTGCATGAACGGAAATGACGTCGGGCCGGGCGACACCGCGGCAAAAGAAGCGGGGCTTACGACCGATGTGGGAGACGTACCCGATGAAGGCGACGAGACGGCAGTCTCGAACCTGGTTTTGGATTTCGGCAAACGGCTCCAACTGGTTTCCCTCCTGGCCCCCGGCGACGTCTTGCGCGAAAGCATGAAGGAAAACTATGCGGACCTTGTCTCCCCCGCTCTCCTTGAAAAATGGCAGAACGATCCCGCGAGCGCGCCCGGACGGCTGGTCTCAAGCCCCTGGCCGGACCGGATCGAAATTAAGTCCGTCGAAAAATTGTCGGAAGACACTTTTCGCGTAAAGGGCGAAATCATTGAGATCACGAGCGAGGAGCAATCAACGGGCGGGGCCGCCGCGAAGCGGCCGATCACGCTCGAAGTGAAAAAAATCGACGGCCGCTGGCTCATTGACGCCGTCACGCTCGGCGAATACGAGGGCGCGGGCCAGATTGTGTATCAAAATACTCAATACGGCTTCAATTTTACCCTGCCGGAGAGCTGGAAAGACTATTCAATCGTGACCGGGGAATGGGAGGGTTTGTCTATATCCGATTCGCCGCAAAAGGTCGTCGAAACCGGTCCGATCATTTCGATCCGGCATCCGGAGTGGACATCTGAAAACCCGCGCCAGGACATCCCGATCATGGTGTTCACACTTTCCCAATGGGCTTCGCTTGAGAAGGAGCAGTTTCATATCGGAGCGGCGCCCATCGGGCCGAGCGAGCTTTCACGCAATTCAAAATACGTCTTCGCACTGCCTGCGCGCTACAATTTCGCGTTCCCGGCCGGCTATGAAGAGGTGGAGAAAATTCTCAGCGGCAACCCTCTTAAGCCCACCGAGGAATTTAACAAATAATATTTCGTCTATTTTACAGTTCATGCGGCGCACATTTTGTAATGTGCGCCGCCCTTTGTTTTTTGACAGAAGCAGGCGGCGGAAATCGGCGGGAAGCTGAATGATGTTGAATAATTCAATATCAGCTTGGCAAAATATGTTGTGAAAGCCATATCTTGTTTTTTATGGACGGATGTGTAATCAATGGAAAACAACAGTAGCAATCAGCAGGGGTTAACTGTCGATCTGGATGCGAATATCGTTCTTATAAAAAATATTTTTAAAGACGATGATACATTGTGTATGCGATATATCGAGAATCAATCGAATCCTTTTGTCCGATGCTGTGTCTTTTTTGTCCATGGCATGGTCGACAACAGGCTGTTAAATAACGACGTGATAAAACCGCTTCTGGAATATCCGTTCGGCAGGAAAGTGACCGATTTGATCAATACTGTCGCAAACCAGATTATTTTGCCCGGCAGTATCCAAAAAACATCCGATCTAAATCAGATCGTTCAATGCTTCGTTTACGGAGACTCCATCCTTTTGGTCGACGGTTACCGTGATGTCCTCATCCTGAGCACGAGAAGCTGGCAGACCAGAGCAATCGAGGAGCCCGAATCCGAAAGAATCCTGAGGGGTCCGCGCGAGGGCTTTAACGAATCCATCATAGTCAATTTATCGATGCTTCGCAGAAGGCTCCGGACACAGGATTTAAAAATGAAATTCAAAGTGTTCGGCGCGCGGACACAGACAAAGGGATGCATCTGTTATATCGAAGGTCTGGCAAACAAAAACGTCTTGAACGAGCTTGAAACCAGGCTTCGGAAATTCTCGATCGACGGTACACTTGACGTAAACTATATCAGCGAATTTATCCGCGACGAACCCTATTCCCCCATCAAAACAATTGGAAGCACGGAAAAGCCCGACGTTGTGGCGGCAAAGCTTTTGGAAGGCCGGATCGCGCTGTTTCTGGACGGCACGCCGATGGTGCTGACGATCCCCCATCTCTTTGTTGAGCATTTCCAGAGCCCCGACGACTATTATCTCAATTATCTTTTTTCGTCCTTGGGCAGGTTCTTAAGATTATTCGGGTTTCTGCTCTCGACCAGCGTGCCGGCGGTTTATGTAGCTCTGACTTGCTTTCACCATGAAATGCTGCCGACGCAGCTTACGATGAGCATCGCTATGGCCCGCCAGGGCGTTCCGCTGCCGACGGTGTTCGAAACATTTCTGATGCTTGTTATGTTTGAGATATTGCGGGAAACCGGAACCAGAATGCCAAACGCGATCGGACAGGCACTGAGCATTGTCGGCGCTCTTGTCATCGGCCAGGCCGCCGTCGACGCAAGGCTCGTCAGTTCCCCCGTAATCGTCATCGTGGCGACGGCGGGCATTACCGGACTGTTGATCCCCAGGATCAAGGCCGGAGTGATTTTTATGCGTTTTCTGTTGCTTGGCCTATCCTCGATTCTCGGCATGTACGGATATATTTTCGGCATAATGGGGTTTATGATCTATTTGTTCAGTATCAAATCCTTTGGGATTCCCATCATGACCGGTTTTCATAGCAAACAGGATATTTTGGTGAGAGCCCCTTGGCGGCTGATGAAAAAAAGGCCCCGCGGCCTGGCCGCCGACGAAATCAGGTTAAACTCCAACGGTGAACCGCAATGAAAAAGCATATGATAACCCTTGCCCTGACGCTGACCTTAAATGCCGTTTTGCTGACGGGATGCTGGAACTACAGGGAGCTCGACACCATGGCGATTGTCGCCGGAATGGCCTTTGATAAAAGTGAAAACGGCACGGGATACCATCTGACCGCCGAAATTTTGGATGAAGCCGGAGGCGGCGGGGAACAGGGTCCGACCATAAAATCCCAGATTGTCGAATCCGATGGGGCAACGATGTTTGACGCGGCCCGCAACGCCTTAAAGCGCTCCAATAAAAAACTGTATTACGGAGACTGCCAGACGGTCATCTTCGGCGATGAGGTGGCGCGCGACGGCATAGCGCCGCTTTTGGACTGGTTCGTCAGAGATCCCGAGCCGAGAATCACAATCGATATTTATATTTCAAAGGCAGGCACGGCAAAAGAGATCATTGAAAAGAAAAGTCTCGGCAACCCCATCACTTCTTTCGCTCTCGCCAAAATAGATGAAAACAATCCGAAATCCCTGTCAAAATCAATCTATACAAAAATATATCAGGCAACCAATATGCTGGGCGGAGAGGGGATATCCCTGACGCTGCCCGCGCTTGATATCACATTGAATCAGAATGAAGCGCTTCCCGAAATAGACGGCGTCGCGGTTTTTAAAAAAGATCGGTTATTGGGGTATCTTGAAAGCGAAGAATCAAAATACCTGGCCTTTCTGAAGGATCAGGTAATCGGCGGCCTTCTGCTGATCAATATGGAATCCGCCGCCCCCGATATCAGCCTCGAAATACTAAAAAACAATACGAAAATCACACCGGATTTAACCGGAGGATTGCCCAAAATTAAAATCGAGACCCACACCCAGGTCTCGTTGGGCGAATTATTGACCTCGACCGACCTTATTACGGCAAGCGGGCTTGAGGCTGTGGAAAAAAGGGCTTCGGAAACGATGGAAAAAAATATCCGGGAACTGATCTCAAAAGTCCAGCGCGAATACGGCACCGATATCTTCGGCTTCGGGAGCGCCATTTATAAAGCCGACCCGGAATATTGGAAAAAAATAAAACCGCAATGGGACCGGATGTTTTCATCACTGGATATTGAAATTTCGTCAGAAATAAACTTAAAAACCACGGCACATTTGAGAACCAAAATAAAAGCTGGTGAGTAAATATGCCTCTTGTTGCAATCTGTATCGTTTTATATTTTGCGATTTATCTGTTTGACCTAAGGCTATTGATAAAAAAGAAAGAAAAAAAGTCTCTGTTTTTCTATATCCCGATCTTTTTAATTACGTTTGTCATAAATATTTTATTCGAATTGGGCGTCGATATCCCAAGCCCCGCTGGGCCGATCAAAGATTTGGTCAACTTAATTTTCGGATTACAATAGAGGCTCTATATGCAGAATCAAATGATTACAACAAGACACGCCGTATGCATTCTGGTCATGTTTACCTTCGGAACCGCGCTTATGTTTGGCGGCGGGGAAGCTAAACAGGACACCTGGATCTCTATTTTGATCGCCCTGCTTCTGTTTTTTCCGTTCATGATCGCCTACGCCAGAATATTAAGCCTCTATCCGGGCCAGAATCTCTACGATATTATGCTCGATGTGCTCGGCAGATTTTTCGGCAAGCTCGTCATCCTTTTATATGCATTATATGCAACGCATCTGGGCGCGCTGGTCATGAGGAATTTCTCCGAATTCATTCAGGTGGTCGCCATGCCGGAAACACCTCAGCTGATCCCGCTGATTTTTTTGTTTGCGCTCGGCGTCTGGATGTTAAAAAGCGGGATCGAGACATTTGGGAGATGGACTCAGGCCGCCTTGCCGGTCGTGCTTATAGCAATATCCCTGACCGTTCTCATCTCCATAAAATCCATGGATTTTGGGAACCTGAGACCTGTCGGCAGCACCGAAATGAATGTTCTGATGGACAGCGCTTTTGCAACCTTTTCATTCCCATTCGCCGAATCGGTGCTCCTTGGAACTTTATTCAGCTTTATAAAGCCAGGCAACAACCCCTACAAAATTTATATTTACGGCATTGTATTCAGTACGCTGTTTTTCCTTATCGCCATATTCAGAAACATCCTTGTTTTGGGATTATCGCTCGGCTTGTTTTATTTTTCCTCCTATACCGTGGTCAGCGTGATTTCATTGGGAGATTTTTTCACCAGGATAGAGGTTTTGATCGGTATCGCGTATTTGATTGACCTGTTCGTAAAACTGTGCGTGTGCATGTTTGCAGCATCTACGGGAATGGCAAAGCTCTTAAATATCGCGGAATATAAGAATATTGCGTTTCCCATCGGGCTTCTGATGATAACGCTTGCCGGCATAATTTATTCAAATACACTTGAAATGTTTGAATGGCTTAAGGTTTACAAATATTATGCCCTCCCGTTTCAGGTCATTTTTCCTCTGATAATTCTGATCGGGGCGGAGATCAAAACCAGATTAAAAAAACGTTCCGCTGCAAACGCCGAAAAAATAAAAGAAGGCTGAAAAATAATGCCGCTGCCGCGTGCAAGGAAAAATTTATGCTTGACAAACATTATAAAATTTGATACCATATCCAAAAATTTATTTGTTCCTGATAAATGCGTTGACAGGGCAAACACACTGCGGCATGGCGCTTCAGAGAGCTGTTGGTTGCTGAAAAACAGTGCGCAAAGCAGATATGTGAACTCCCCCTTGAGCAGTCAGCTGAAAGTTGCGGCGGGTTTTCGATACTCCCCGACAAGTAGGCGCGACCGGGTTTCCCGCCGTTACAACGGGACGGCATTCATCGCTTGCGATTGATGCTTAGAGTGGGTATATTTTTATACCAATAAGAGTGGTACCGCGGAAGTATGACGCTTTCGTCTCTTGCAGAAAATGCTGAGGGACGAAAGCGTTTTTGTTTTCCCCTTGGCAAAAAGGTAAACGGGCAGGTTCCCATACGCCCTGAAACTCTAAGGAGGAATTACAATGAAAATCGCGTTCTCCACCCTCGGCTGCCCAGACTTCAGCTGGACGGACATTTATTCTATGGCCAAGGACCTCGGATTCGACGGAATTGAGATCCGCGGACTTGGCGATGAAATTTTCGCGGCCAAAGCGCAGCCGTTTCTCGAAAGCCAGCTCCCGCAGACGATCAAAAAGCTTTCAAGCCTGCGTCTCGAGATCCCCTGCCTCTCCTCCGGCTGCTGCGTGAGGTTTGCCGACAAAGCGGAGGAAAACCATCAGGAAATCGTACACTACATAAAGCTTGCCTCCGCGCTGAAAACGCCCTACATCCGTATTCTCGGCGATCTTGAGCCGCATATGACCGGGGAGGTGGACGACGAAGTCGTCCTCGCGGCGCTCAGGCGCCTGATCCCGATCGCCGAGGAGCACCATGTGACCCTGCTTGTTGAAACAAACGGCGTCTATGCCGACACCGCACGTCTCGGCGCGCTTCTAAACCGCGTCGAAAGCGACTATGTCGCAGCGCTCTGGGATATGCACCATCCTTTCCGGTTTGCGGGCGAGACTCCCGGAAAAACGGTGCAGAACCTCGGGGCTTACATCAAATACGTGCATATCAAGGATTCCGTCAGCGAAAACGGCTCAATCAAGTACCGCATGATGGGCGAGGGCGATTTGCCGGTCGACGACATGATGCTCGCCCTGCGCTCGATCAACTACGACGGTTATGTATCTCTCGAATGGGTCAAGCGCTGGGCAAACGATCTCGACGATCCGGGCATTGTTTTCCCGCACTTTACAAACTATATGAGCCGCTACATGGAGAGGGATCGAGTAAAGGGCCATCTTTTCGACAACAATGCAAAAACCGGAAAATATGTCTGGGAGAAGGATACGCTGATCGATCTGACGTTTTCGCAGGTGCTCGACCGCATGGTCGACGAGTTCCCGAACCAGTATGCGTTCCGCTACACGATAACCGACTACACAAGGACCTACTCCGAATTCCGCGATGATGTCGATACGTTCGCCCGCGCTCTGATCGCGCTCGGCGTAAAACCCGGAGACCATGTCGCCATCTGGGCGACAAACGTGTCGCAGTGGTACATTACCTTCTGGGCCGCCACCAAGATCGGCGCTGTTCTTGTCACGGTAAATACCGCTTACAAGATTTACGAGGCCGAATATCTGCTGCGCCAGTCGGATACCCATACCCTTGTCATGACCGACGGCTATAAGGACTCCGACTATGTCGGCATCATCAAAGAGCTTTGTCCGGAGCTTTCGACTTCGGAGCCCGAAAAGCCCCTGCACACAAAACGTCTGCCCTTCCTGCGAAACGTAATCACCGTCGACTCGAAGCAGAACGGATGCCTTACATGGGACGATGCCATGGCCATGGCCGAAAAGGTGCCTGTTGAAGAGGTTTACAGGCGCGCGGCCTTCACAAACAAACATGACGTGTGCAATATGCAGTACACCTCGGGAACCACCGGTTTCCCGAAGGGCGTGATGCTGACCCACTACAATGTGGTCAACAACGGCAAAAATATCGGAGACTGCATGGACCTCTCCACCGCCGACCGCATGATGATCCATGTACCGATGTTCCACTGCTTCGGAATGGTGCTCGCCATGACCGCGGCAATGACGCACGGGGTGACGCTCTGCCCGATCCCCTATTTTTCCCCCAAGCAGTCGCTCGAGTGCATCAATCGGGAGAAGATCACCTGTTTCCACGGCGTCCCGACAATGTTTATCGCGATGCTCGAGCATGAGGATTTCGCCAAAACGGACTTCTCTTATATGAGGACCGGTATCATGGCGGGAAGCCCGTGTCCGGTCAAGGTGATGCAGGACGTCGTCGACAAGATGAACATGACGCAGATCTCGATCGTGTTCGGCCAGACCGAGGCCTCTCCCGGCTGCACGCAGAGCCGCGTCGACGATCCGCTCGATGTGCGCGTAAACACCGTCGGCCGCGCGCTCCCCGGCGTTGAATGCAAGATCATTGACCCCGCTACCGGCGAAGACCTGCCCGACGACGTCGACGGGGAATTCGTAGCCCGCGGCTATAACATTATGAAGGGCTACTACAAGATGCCCGAGGCGACCGCGGCGGCTATCGACGAGGACGGATGGCTGCACACCGGCGACCTTGCCAGACGGGTTTCCGGTGGAAATTTCAAGATCACGGGCCGCATCAAGGATATGATTATCCGCGGCGGTGAAAACATCTATCCGAAAGAGATCGAGGACTTCATCTATACCCATCCGAAGGTAAAGGACGTCCAGGTGATCGGCGTGCCCGACAAGCAGTACGGCGAAGAAATTATGGCATGCGTGATAATAAAAGACGGCGTGACGCTGACCGAAGACGAGCTCAAGGATTACATCCGCTCCCACATGGCCAAGCACAAGACCCCGCGCTATATCGATTTTGTCTCCGAATTCCCGATGAACGCGGCCGGCAAAATCCTAAAATACAAGATGCGAGAACAGGCCATTGAAAAGCTTCATCTCCAAGTGGAAAGCCATATCGTAACCGCCTGATTTAAAATCAAAACCACCGGCTGAGCCGGTGGTTTTGACTGTTCAGAGCATTCTTATTTACTACTTATTAACGACGTTAATGGGAGTGCCTTTGATGTATTGAGCCAGATCTTCGACGGCGACATCCATCAGTCTCTGGCGGCTCTCCTTGGGAGCCCAGGAAATATGGGGGGTGATGATGCAGTTTTTCGCCTGCAGCAGAGGATTGTCGCCTTTGATCGGTTCGGTGGACACGACATCCAGCCCGGCGGCATAAACCTTGCCGCTGTTTAACGCGTCCGCCAGATCCTGCTCCACAATCAGAGGGCCGCGGCTGTTGTTCAGAATAATAACGCCGTCCTTCATTTTCGCTATGGTATTCCTGTTGATAATGCCCTGCGTTTCGGGAAATAAAGGGCAATGCAGAGCGATAACGTCGGACCCGGCCAAAAGGGTGTCCAAATCGACATAGTCTCCGATTTGCTTTGCAGCCTCGTTTACAAAGCTGTCATACGCAATGACTTTCATGCCCAGAGCCCTGGCAATCTTGCCAGTGGCCTGGCCTATGCGGCCGAAACCGATAATCCCCATGGTCTTTCCGTCCAGCTCAATCAGGGGATAGTCCCAGAAGCACCAGTCGGGATTATTCTCCCAACGGCCGCTTTTAACAGCTTCGCTGTGATGTCCGACATGATGGCAGATTTCCAGCAGCAAGGCGATGACGAACTGGCTGACGGAAGCGGTGCCGTAAGTGGGGATGTTGGTCACAAGTATCCCCTTTTCCTTTGCGGCGACATAGTCTACGATGTTATATCCGGTTGCGAGCACCCCGATAAACTTAACGTTAGGGCACGCATCCAGAGTTTTGCGGGATACCGGGGTTTTATTCGTATAAACGGCCTCAGCGTCGCCGATGCGCTCGGCAACCTTGTCGTCGGGAGTCCGGTCATAAACCGTAAGCTCGCCCAGAGCCGCCATTGCGTCCCAGCTTAAATCACCGGGATTTTCGGTATAACCGTCCAAAATTACAATCTTCACTGTCTTTTTCCCTTTCTACTTTTCTTCAAAATTGTTTAATATGTTAATAATACTTTCCGCATCTTTTGCGCTCGCCATCCGCGACATGCGCTTTTTCTCCACCTCCTGAAGCTTGCAGGCGAGATCATAAACATTCTCGAGCTGATCGGCGGGGAATTTTACAGCGCCGTTTTCGTCCATATGAATGATCTCCCCGGGGCAAACATCCATTCCGCAGATGTTGACGGGCACATTGACCGCCTTGACGGAAAAAGCGCCATGGCCGGCCGTTATGCCGGTAAGCATATATTGAAAGTCCATCTCCCGGATTTCGTCGATATCCCTCGAGGGGCCGTCCGAGATAACGCCGACAGCACCCAGGGCTTTCATCGCGGTTGTCATGTTCCCTCCGGAGAGACCGTTTTTATTTTTGATATTTTCCGGAAAATCCTGCTTGATACAGACAACAGCCGGTTTGGGAGAAGCTTCGATCGCCCGCAGGACGTCGGAGAAGCTCAACCGGTCAAATCCGGGGGTAGGGAGCCCGTAGATAACGGTGACCGCATACCCGACTCTGCGGCCGAGCTCGGGATACATGCATTTTAATGACTGATCCGTGTACCAGTTGCATGCCCACGGATCATAGAGACCAAGGCAAAGCTTTTTATCGTTTGGATATGTCGCCACAACATTTGTAATTGAGGGCGTGTCAAACTGTTTCAAGCTCTCAAGAAGCTCGCGCTCCCTTTGCGTCTGTTCCCTTGTCATGAATACTTTCTCCCTTAACATAAACTTTGAATATTTTTCCTTATATATTATATATGAAAACTAGATCCATTTCAACAATCAGTGTCCAAATGAATGAAAAGCGTCTTTTTTTGCTCCAGGAGATAAATTTCCTTCGTTTTTGCCTGTTTTTACGGGCCTACGGCACTTTCTCCATTTATTGGCCGGACAAACTGTTTAGTGATGCAACCGGTCCGGGGTGATTATTTCCAGGGCGAGATATCCATATTTTGTAAATCCCGTGAAGCAATTATTGTAAACTTATTTGAATATGTGTAAAATAAAAATATGAATTGCAATATTTGATTCATGGGGTTATACGGGTATATTCTTTGTATGGAAAAGACACAAAAGGATCATCCTATCTTTATTAATTCTGTTTAAAAAACATCCTGGGGCGGTGTGAAACATTGAAGAAATATCTTATATCAATCTTTGTGATTGTGCTGTCCGTGTTTTTGTTCGGATGCGCAGGAAAGCCCGCCGGCGGCGTGAACGAAAAAACCGGCGAGGAAAGCACGGGGCCGGTCGTTTCGGATTATTTTCCGATCATGCAAAATGTCAGACTTACCTATGAAGGCACAGGGAACGAATACGCATCCTACATCGTGACGGTTGACTACACGGCGGAGGGCAAAGTCCAGCAAAGAATCGACAACGGCGGGACAGTGACGGCGAGGGTTCTTTCGCTTGAAGGCGGCAAGCTTGTCCGGAAGCTCTCAAGAGGAGAGGCATATTACAGGGAAAACCTGCTCGATAAGACAGACGCGTCCGAGGAAGTCCTACTGATGGAGCCGATCGAAACCGGAACGTCGTGGACCCTTTCCGACGGAAGCGTCCGCAAAATCAACGATGTCTCGGCCGACGTCACCACCCCGTCGGGAAATTATAAGGCCGTCGAAGTGACAACGGAGGGTCAAAACGGAAGCACCGCCGATTATTACGTAAAGGATATCGGGTTTATAAAATCGGTTTTCACTTCGGAAGGCTCTCAGGTGACCTCTTCCCTCGGCAAAATCGAAGAAAACATCTCTACCGTGCAGAAAGTCCGTTTCTTTTATCCGAATATCAACGATAATAAGCTTTATTACAGGGATCAGGATGTAAGCTTCAAGACCAACGAGGACACAAAGGACATCCTTGCGTCCGTTTACAGGCAGGTCGTAAACAATGCTCAGGTGATTTCGGAAAATACAAAAATAAACAGCCTCTATCTCGGCGACGACAACATTGTCAATATCGATTTTAACGATGCGTTTCAAACAGAGATGAACGCCGGCTCAGGTTACGAATCGATGATTCTTACCTGCATTGCAAACACCTTCGGCTGGTATTACAATTCAGATAAGGTTATCCTGACCGTTCAAAACAAACCTTATGAATCCGGCCACATTGCATTTAAGGAAGGTGAATTTATAAAAACAGACTTTGACAATGCCGTTGAAATCAAGTAGGGTACAGCCGCGTTAAGCGGTATCTCCGCTGAGTTCGGCGCATTGCATGAACCGCTTCAGGGCTCGCAAACGCATGAAAGAGGGTGGCCAGGTGAGATTGTTTCTGCGCATCGATTTAAATCTTGCTGCAATCATATTGTTTGGAAGCGTTATTGCAATTGCCCGAAAGCGGCTTGACCCGAACGACAGGATAAACCTCGTATTTTTATACACGGCATTCGCGATTCTTGCCGAGCTGGTTCTTGAAACCCTGACATGCATCCTGAATGGTTACCCCGCCAGATGGCTGATTCCGATCACCGCATCTTTACATGTGCTTTTGTTTATCATTGCGCCGGTTATCCCGTATTTGTGGTGCGTGTTCGTATCCAATTGGGACGTTTCCGACGAACCGGTCGTGTTTAAGAGAACCTTGCTGCTGGTGATTCCAAATATTCTGAATTTGATCACAGTTCTTCTGACACCTTTTTTCGGCCTTGTGTTCTCCATCAGCGGCGAGAATATATATGAACGAGGCCCCCTGTTTGTTGTCCCCACAATAACGACCTATTTTTATGTATTTTACAGTTTTTTCTTAATTGCAAAAAAACGGAAAGACCTGATGCGGGAACTCCTTGTTCCGCTGACGCTTTTTGGGGTTTTCCCCGCGATCGGGGGACTCATTCAGGTGCTTTTCTACGGTATTCTTCTCATGTGGAGCAGCGCGGCTTTCTCGTTGATCGTCGTCTTTATTTTTATTCAACAGAGAATGATGCAGTTTGATCCGCTGACCGGTGCCTGGACAAAAAGCTCTTTTGAACGCTATATGGAAGAGCGGGTTTGCAGGCAAAAAAACCGGGAACCCTTCGGCGTTATTTTTATAGATCTGGACGAATTCAAAACGATTAATGACCGGTTCGGGCACTGCGAGGGGGATTATGCCCTGAAAAAGGCCGTAAGCCTTATCAAGGAGACTTTGCGTAAAACGGATATCATCGCCCGATTCGGAGGCGACGAATTTGTTGTTTTGGTAAAGGATATCACACGGCCGGGAATTGAGGACATTATGAATCGGCTATCGGAGAACTTTTCACTGTACAACAAGAATTCCGAGAAGCCGTATCGCCTTGAATACAGCTCCGGCTATGAGCTGTTTGACTCGGATAACCGCGACTCGGAGCATTTCTTAAATCATGTGGATCACCTGATGTACATCAATAAAAAAAATAAAAAATAGGCCCCCTAAGGAGCCTATCACAGAATATTCAAAGTATCGGATACTGTCAAATCGCAGGGGATATAAGACCGCCGTCCGCCTCCTCCCTGCAGGCCGGGAAACGGAAGGAAGGCAGGTCCAGGCTCCAATCGCCGCAGACGGCAAAATCGATGAAATCCCCAATGCAGGGCTCCTTTAATGTCTCCTCCCTGCAAAGGATATAGAGCGGCCTGCTGAATGTCAAATCAGCAATTTTCACAATCTTATACCGCTTATTTTTTTTAAAATCGCCCAAAGCCGAGTATGGAATAAAGCCGACGCCGTTTCCCGTTTCTATCGCATACTTGACCGCCTCGTTGCCGAAAACCTCCGTCACAACATTCATGTTGTTGATCGTCAGTCCCGCCTTCTTGAGTTTCTTTTCCAAAATGGCGCGGGAAACCGAATTCTTTTCCCGCAGGATCAGCGGATATTTTTGCAGTTCCTGCGCGGTAATGCTTGCGGGAATTTCAAACTCGGAGGGAGCGACGAGGCAAAATTCGTCATCGTAGAAACGGGTCGCGCTCAGCCGATGTCCCGATGGGTTTATGCTGGAGACGGCAATCTGAAAATCGGCTTTATCCAAATGCTCGACGAGATCCTTTCCCGGCATCATCTTCACCGTGATCTCGATATTGGGGTATTTTTTTTTGAAACCCTCGACCAAATAAGGAACAATATAAGCTCCCATCGTCAGGCCGGTGCCGACGGTGATGGATCGTGGAACGGTTGCCTCTCCGGAAAGGTCGATTCTCAGTTTTTTCTCCAAGGCCCGGAATTGTTTGGCGTAGCCCAGCACCAGTTCGCCCTGAGGGGTAAACTTCAGACGGTTCTTTCTGCACTTGCGGCAAAAAATGAGCGTCCCAAGCTCCTCCTCCAATTGCTTTATTTGAGAGGTGGCAGCCGGCTGGGACAGATGAACGATTTTTGCCGCCTCGGAAACTGTACCCAGTCGCTCAATGTAAACCAATAACGCAAGCGTCTCCAGTTTCACAAAGGGTACCTCCTCAAAGATATGACTTTAAATTATAGGATCTATTCTTTTATTTTATATCTATTGTAAAGAAAACCTCCGATTATTTCAATAGCATTTGCAGTTGCTTTCGATATTTCAAAGCCCGATCTTTCGCTTATGCGAAAGATCGGGCTTCAGACTGTCAAAGAACTGCAGTT
>DIWE01000003.1:7974-19924 GCA_002423435.1 Clostridiales bacterium UBA6114 | reverse complement strand
CCTCGTCGCCGTTGCAGACGACGTATTTTTCATCCGATTGCTGCCTGCGAACCTGCGACCACTTGCGGCCCGTCGGATACCCGCCGCCGCCCCGCCCGCGCAGATTGGACTCGGTTATTTCTTTGATAATGCCTTCGCCGTCCATTTCAAACAGCGCTTTTTCAAACGCCTCATACCCGCCGACGGCGAGGTATTCGCCGACCGAGTCGGCGTCGATGTGCCCGCAGTGGGCGAGCACCAGGCGCGTCTGTTTTTTGTAAAACGGAATGTCGTCCTGCCGCCTGTAAAGCTCCCCGTTTTCCCGATAGGCCAGCCGTTTTACATGCTCGCCGCCGATAATGGTTTTTTCGACGATCTCCCCGCAGTCTTCGGGCTTTACCTTTATGTACAGATAGCCGAACGGCTCTATCCGCACGAGCGGCCCCATTTCGCAAAAGCCGTGGCAGCCGCTTTTTTTAAGGCCGACCGAATTGCCGTGCGGCTCCTTTTCAAGCTCCACGGTACAGCCGATCTGCTTTTCATTCAAAAGGCGCTTAAATTCCTCGTAAATTTGAAGGGAGCCGCCGGCGACGCATCCCGTTCCGGCGCAGACGAGAATCCGCTTTTCCTGTCCCGCCAGCGAACATTTATAAGCCTCCCTCAAGGTCTTCAGTTCTTCCCTGTTTTTAAGCATTTTTGAGCTCCTCCTTAAGGTGATTCAAAAGCTCGCTCGCCTTGTCCGGCGTCATCGCCGGGTACACCTTGTCGTTTACGGTCAAAACCGGCGCAAGCCCGCACGCGCCCAGGCAGGATACGGTTTCAACGGTAAAGCCGAGATCATCGGTCGTGCTCTTTTTCTCGGAAAGCCCGAGCTCCGAGCGCAGGCGCTCCAGGATCGGAATGGAATTTCGCACGTGGCAGGCCGTCCCGTCGCAGACCCTGATTACGAACCTGCCCTTCGGCTTTAGGGAGAAATTTTCATAAAAGGTCGCCACGCTGTAAAGCCTGGCCCGGCTTACGCCCATCCGCTTTGAAAGATATGGAAACACCTCTTCCGGCAGATAATGACAGTGCTCCTGAATCCCCTGCAAAACGGCGATAACCCCGCTTTCTCCGCTCCCGGCGTCCGCCAGGATCTTGTCGACTGTTTCATAATCAAAGCCGCGCATGTTATTGCCTCCAGAACATTGTTAAATTTTTATCACATCTTTATTATAGTTGTCCTTCCTCTCTTTCGCAATATGAATATTGCATAAGGATTTATTTACACAGCCTTGCAGATATTGTTAATACGGTATTTTTACGGCGCTTTCCCCCGTTTGGTCCGCCTGCGTTTTTCCATAAAAAGCATGTATAGCGGCCGATGTTTTGTATCAAAACAATCGTATGGAGAACAGGAAGATCAGAGTGAAAGGAACGGTTATCAATATGCAAAACAGCGCGCAAACCTACAAAAATCAGACGCCCGGCCAGCCGCAGGGCTTTCCCGCGCAGCACCAGGCAAAGCAGCCGGGCAGTCAGAGCCAGATGTTCCCCCGCCCCGTTGTGGACAACCCGCTCTACAACGGGTCCAATAAATTAAAGGACCGGGTCGCGATCATCACCGGAGGCGACAGCGGAATCGGGCAGGCAACGGCCATCGCCTTTGCGAAGGAGGGCGCCGACATCGCGGTCGTCTATCTCGACCAGACGGAGGACGCCCAGGAGACAAAGAGGGCGGTCGAAGCCCACGGCAGGAGATGCTCCCTTGTCGCCTGCGACCTGAAAAACGAGCAGTCGGCCGCAGAGGCGGTCAATCAGACCGTGCGCGATTTCGGCCGCGTCGACATCCTAGTAAACAACGTCGCCGTTCAGTATCCGCAAAACAGCCTGGAGGACATCACCGCGCAGCAGCTGGAGACTACCTTTTCGACCAATATCTTAAGCTACTTTTTTATGGCCAAGGCCTGTATGCCGCACATGCAGCCCGGCTCGTGCATCATCAACACCACCTCGATCACGGCCTATAAGGGGGACAAGGAGCTCATCGACTACTCCGCGACCAAGGGCGCGATCGTCTCCTTTACGCGCTCTCTGTCCCTTTCGCTTGTCTCTAGAGGCATCCGCGTAAACGCCGTGGCGCCCGGACCGGTGTGGACTCCCCTGATCCCGTCGAGCTTTTCGCCGCAGGAAGTCGAGCAGTTCGGCAAAAACACGCCGCTCGGCCGCGCCGCGCAGCCCTTTGAGCTCGCGCCGACGTATGTGTATCTCGCCTGCGACGACTCCGGCTATGTCACCGGGCAGGTACTGCACGTAAACGGCGGAAGCATCACCGAATCCTGACGGCTCCGAAAAACAAAAAGACGAATTGCAACACGTTAAAAAAGGAAAGCGGCGCGCCCGTTCCGATCAATCGGACGGGCGCGCCGCGCAGACTGTAGACAAAGTAGGCGCTTTCGTCTTTTTTGAAAAAATGCGTTGCGCTTCGCGTGACCATTTTTTCAAAAAACCGAATCAATTTGTTTTTCTGGCAATTCATTTGCCGGGAAAACACCTCGACCCGCGCAATTCGTGCGCGAAACCGGGGGTATTGGATACCCGGAAGATAAACGCCTTTTTATTCCTCGGCGCTTTTTAGGTGTTCGATGAACTGGCGCGCCACCCTCGGCGAGCGCCCGCCGCGCAAAAGGGCGTATTTCTCCGCCTCCGCGTCGAGCGTAATACCGTCCATTTGAACCCGGTACCGATTTTTCAGCTCGCGGACGATTTCCAGATACAGCCCCTTATCCGGCTTAAAGAAATTGACCGAAAGTCCGAACCGCTCCGAAAGCGAGCTCAGTTCCTGGATCGTCTCGTTGCGGTGGATATCGTCGCCGTTTCTGTCGGAAAACGACTCCTTAACCAGATGCCGCCTGTTGCTCGTCGCGTAGATCACAAGGTTCGGCGCCTTCGCGGATACGGAGCCCTCCAGAATCGCTTTTAAGGCATTATAATCATCGCTATCCTTGAAAAACGAGAGATCGTCGATAAACAGAATAAATTTCAGGGGATTCCGGCTCAAATCCTCCGCGATTGCGGGGATCGCGCCGAATTGCTTCCTGGTGATTTCAACCAGCCGGAGGCCCCGGTCCTTAAACTCGTTTGTGATCGCCTTGACGGTCGACGATTTTCCGGTCCCGGCGTCGCCGTAGAGAAGGACGTTTGCGGCCGGCTTGCCGCTTAAAAGCGCGAGCGTGTTTTTTATCACGGCCTGCCGCTGCGCTTCATACCCTTTGAGATCGGACAGCGTTACGCGGTCGGGCAGCCTTGCGGGAGCGAGCGCGCCGTCTTTGACAATAAACATATGGTGTTTTGAAAACATGCCGTACCCATACGTCTCAATATGGTCCAACCGTTCAAAGTAGGCGGATACAAAATCGGCCTCGGCGTTTTTCCAAGCGGGCAGAAAGCCGTCGTAGCCAAGGCACGCCTTTACCTCCCCGGCGGTCAGCCGGGAGACCTCCTGAATGAGCTTAAGCTCGCTTATTACGCATTCCTCGAGCGCGTCGCCGACGGGCAGATTTTGCGCGCGCTTTGACACGTATATGTTTTCATCCTCCAAAACGCGGCTTAAGAGGTAATCCGTAAGGTTTTCGCTTTCCCGAAAAAGCGCGCCGGCAAAGGCGGAATAACGGTCGACCCGCTCAAGGAGGGGCCTGTCGGCGCAGGACAGCAGCTCCGAAAGCCGCCCAACCGCCTCATCGCTCAGAAGCTTCCGAAAAACGGCCAGCGAATGCAGATTCAGATTGAGTTTTTCCAGGGTATTCAAGAGGTACCATTCCTTTCGGGCGTGTGCTTTTTCCGATGCGCCGCATATTCTTCCAACAAGTGATATTATTTTATTATAAGGCTTCATGCACACGCCGTCCATCAATTTATCGATTTTCCCGGGCCTGACGGCAGGTTCTTCTATATTGATAAATACTTTCAAACATGTTATAATGCACTCCAATCACTCTGAAAATTGCAGGCATCAGGATTGCCGTGAAAGGGTTGAAAAAAATGAACGAACTGCTTGAACTGTTACAGAAGGACGCCCGAATTTCCATAGAGCAGCTGGCCGTCATGACCGGCAGGACGGCGGACGAGATTGAAAGCGAGCTGCAGAAGCTCAGGGATGAAAATATCATCGCGGGGTATACCGCGCTTATAAATTGGGATAAAACGGACCGCGACTACGTGTCCGCTTTGATCGAGCTAAAAATCACCCCGTCGGACGGGAAGGGCTTTGACGTCGTCGCGGAAAAAATCGCGAAATACCCCCAGGTCAGATCCCTTTATCTGATGAGCGGGGCATACGACCTCGCCGTCTTCGTCGAGGGAAAAAGCCTCAAGGAGGTCGCTCTGTTCGTATCCGAGAAGCTCGCGCAGATGGAGGCCGTGCTGTCGACAGCCACCCATTTCATGCTCAAAACGTATAAATCCGCCGGTATCACGTTTGATACCAAACAAAAGGACAACAGAGAGGTGATCACTCTGTGATGTATCCGGAGAACCTGGTTACCCCCGTCGTCAAGGCGCTGCCCCCGTCCGGCATCCGCAAGTTCTTCGATATCGTTGCGGAGATGAAGGACGCCATATCCTTAGGCGTGGGCGAGCCCGACTTTGTCACGCCGCTTTCGATCCGCGAGGCCGGAATAAAATCGCTTATGGACGGCTATACCCACTACACGTCCAACGCCGGGCTCTATGAGTTCCGGTCGGAGATTTCGGAGTACATCAAACGGAAATCCGGCGTCGTCTATGATCCGAAATCCCAGATCCTCGTGACCGTGGGCGGCAGCGAGGCGATCGATCTTTGCATCCGTTCGATTATTCAAAGCGGCGACGAGGTGCTCATCCCGGAGCCGAGCTTTGTCTGCTATAAGCCGTGCACGCTTCTGTCGGGCGGCGTTCCCGTCCCCATCGTAACGAAGGAGGAAAACGAGTTCCGCCTGACCGCCGACGAGCTAAGGAAAAAAATCACCCCGAAAACCAAGCTCCTCATATTGCCGTTTCCCAACAATCCGACGGGGGCCGTGATGCGCCGGAAGGATCTTATGCAGATCGCGGAGGTGCTAAAGGGCACCGACATCCTTGTTTTGTCCGACGAGATCTACAGTGAGCTCACATACGGGAGTGAAAAGCACACCTCATTTCCCCAGATCGAGGGCATGGCTGAGAGAACCGTCCTGATAAACGGCTTTTCGAAGGCCTACGCGATGACTGGCTGGCGTCTCGGCTACGCCGCGGGCCCGAAGCCGATTATCGCCGCCATGACGAAAATCCACCAGTACGCCATCATGTCCGCGCCGACGACCAGCCAGCACGCCGCGATCGAAGCCCTCAGAAGCTGCGACGACGACGTTTCCGAAATGGTAACGGAGTACAACTACCGCAGGCGCGTGATGGTCGCGGGATTTCGGGGCATGGGGCTTGCCTGTTTCGAGCCGATGGGCGCTTTTTACGTATTCCCGAACATCACAAAAACGGGGCTGAGCAGCGAGCAGTTTTGCGAGAGGCTCCTTCGTGAGGAAAAGGTCGCCGTCGTGCCCGGTAACGCCTTCGGCGAATGCGGGGAAGGCTTTATCCGATGTTCCTATGCCTACTCGCTCGAGCAGATCAACGAGGCGCTCAAAAGAATCGCCGCCTTTGTGGGCAGACATACGGAAAACAATACTTAAACCGGGGCATATCCGATTAAACGGGGGCTGCCCTAAAAAACACTTTTAGGGCAGCCCGCTCCGCGGATTAAAACGCATGTCTCTCGCCGCCGTAGGCGGCAACCGAAACATATGCGAAACAGACGGCCCAAGATTTTTATCCGTTGTGGCGCCGCATCGCGTCATAGCCGCCTGTAGCAAAACAACCGAGTCATCACGCACCTTTGACGATTTGTTTAGCGTCGCGGATATGAACAGCCGCTCTTCCAGGAGTGAATAAACCACAAAGGCACATAAGGGATGACCTGGGACATATTGGACGATAAACATAGTCAGGGAGTTTAAACAATGCAATTTCTGTTCTTTCTTGTCAGCCTGCTGGCCTCCGTTGTGGGGGCGATCTGCGGTATTGGCGGCGGGGTGATCATCAAGCCCACCCTGGATTTGCTTCACCTTACCAGCGTATCCAGCGGCAACTTTTTATCCGGATGTACGGTGCTGGCAATGTCCGGCTATTCTGTGGGCAGGGCGTTGCTTGCTCGCGACAGCACGGTGAATATCAAAACCGGTACGCCGCTGTCCCTTGGGGCGGCGCTGGGCGGTGTGGCGGGCAAAAGTCTTTTTACAGGGGTAACGGCGCTGTTTACAAACGCCAATACCGTAGGCGCTGTCCAAGCGGGGTGCCTGCTGCTGATTACGGTAGGTACACTGGTATATACGTTGAAAAAGGATAATATTCCCACACACCGGGCGCGCAGCATGCCCGCCTGTGTAAGTATTGGCTTACTGCTTGGCGTTATTTCGAGCTTTTTGGGAATCGGCGGGGGACCTATCAATCTGGTGGTGCTGTTCTTTTTCTTTTCCATGGATACCAAAACCGCCGCCCAGAATTCTTTGTACATCATCCTGGTCAGTCAAATTACCAGTTTCCTTGCCACGATTGTGACACATACAGTGCCCCAGTTTGATCTTTTCAGCCTTGTGCTGATGGTAGCAGGCGGTATTGCGGGGGGCATGGCGGGCCGTGTGATTTATAAGCGCATGGACAACAAAATGGTAGATAAGCTGTTTATCGTATTAATGCTTGTGATCATCGCAATCAGCGCGTATAACGTACTGCTATACTCCGGCGTATTTTCACAGGTGTGATACCTAGCAAATAACAGAGGTACGCGACCCGTTCACAATCACAAAAAATCCATCCATCCGCGCGTCCTGGTGCGCGGATGGATGGATTTTTTGCATAAAGTAGTCTATTTGCCCTTTTTGCCGGAGCGATAGATTTGTCTTTCACAATTGGACGGGTAACGCGCCGGAGATTGACTGATCTTGTAAACGATATTGACGTACCGGATGTGAATCCACTCCTGGGCCATCTGGTAATCTCGCTTATCCAGCACCTCATAAAGGAAATTGGAGTTTTTGATTGTCTTGGTCACGTCGTCGGGCAGGTCGAACGCCTGGGTAATCATGAAGTCGATGTAATCCCGATACCGGCGCAGCATGGTCACCATGTGGTGATACGAGGTGCATTCATACACCTTTGTGAAGAAAGCGCAGGTCTCTTTAAAAGCATCCTCCTTCAAGCCAGCCTCCAAAAAGGCGATTTTCCGCTTGGTAAGCCGCTTTCCCTCCTCCAGATCCTCATCGCTGGCGTTAGCCAGAAAGTCTTCGAAAATGGCGCTTTCCAGCATTTCACGGATTTTTGCGATCTCCAGCAGATCCTCGCGGCTGATCCCCAGGACCACAAAGCCCTTCATGGGAATGTGCTCTACCAGATCGTCTGCCTGTAAAAGCAGCAGGACCTCTCTGACATGCGCTTTGTTGACATGATAGAATTCGGCGATCTGGCTTTCCACCAGCCGATCCCCATATTGAAGTTCATTATTAAAAATTTGACTGCGCAGATCGTTGTAGATCTTATCGCGAATCTGATTATTATTTACTGCCATCGGATATATCCTTTTTCTGATAACTTTAATTATAACGTCATTACAACTAAATATATTACCATATCCGCGCAAACTTAGCAATACAAAGGGATAAGCGTGTGAACAAAGGGAAGGAGAAAAGATTTTATGATAACATTTTACAAATAGCGAGCAAAATAGTTGTCTATTTAGTCAGAAGTTGACTTTGATATAAATTTATACTTGACAAGATGGGCAAAATAAAATATTATTTTAGAGATAGTTAACTATTTACTTAAAAGTTATCGAAAAAGCAGCGCAATCCTAAATCATCCTACGCAAAGGGAGTCGTTTATGAAAATCACAAATATTCGCGCAGAAGTCGTGCATGCTTCGGTTTACTCCAATTACATTTTTGTAATTGCCGAGACCGACCAAGGCGTAACGGGCTTCGGCGACGCAACGCTGGACGGACTTGAATTCGAGGTCGCGGCGGCAATCAATAACATGGGTGAAAAGCTAATCGGCAAGGACGTGCTCAAAGATAAGATCTCTCCCGCCGCCGGAGGCGGCGGGTTGATCACGGCGGCAGCCGCCTCGGGCATCGATATCGCCATGTGGGACTTAAAGGGTAAGGCCCTTGACGTCCCGCTATACCAGCTGTTGGGCGGCGCGATCCGCACCGAGGTCCCTGTCTATGCATCCTTCAATCGCAGTATCCGCGACCGTACCCCCGAGGGTTTCGGTAAGTTTGCTGCCGGCCTTGTGGCGGAAGGCAATAAAGCCATGAAATGCCATCCGTTTGACGGCGTTTCCTGGAGAACCCCTCTGTCCAACCAGAGAAAGCTGATCGACATGGGTTGCGAACGGTTTATCGCTATGCGTGAAGCCGCCGGCGACGATGTCGAGATCGGCATTGACGCCCACTGGCGTTTGGATATGAATACGGCCGCCTATATCGCCGACCGTATTCGTCCTTATCGTCCATTCTGGTTCGAGACCCCAATTCCCGAAAAGAAACCCGAACTCATCCGCGAGTTGCGCAACAGATGCGGCATCCCCATCGCCGGCGGCGAGATGCAGACCGGCGCCGGGGAGATTCTGCCGCTTCTCCAGAATAACTGTATGGATGTTTATATGCCTGATATCCGCTATGTAGGCGGCGTGACCGGCATGATGAAGATGTCCGCCGTCTTAGAGACCTACGACGTGCTGATCTCTCCGCACAATATGTGCAGCGTGATTACCTGCGCCGCCAGCCTGCATACTGCGGCCGCCATGAAAAACTTTTTGCACCTGGAATATCATCCGGCTGAAGCGCCTTGGCTGCGCGCGTTCTCCGACCGGTATTTTGACGTGGAAAATGGCTGTTTCCCCGTTCCGGAAGGCCCTGGTCTGGGGGTAAACCTCAATCTGGATATGCTCAAAGAGCATCCCTATGAGAAGGCAATCCCGCTGCGTCTCAATATGCTTGGCGCGTAACGCATATCCTTCCTTCAAAACATAAGAAGAATAAGGGGGTTGTTACTATGGCGAATTCAAAAGTGAACGAAGTTTGTAAGACCTTGATTGGCCCGGCTGTTTTCATTTTATTTGTTTCTATACCCATTGGCGGCATAGAGTACGTGGCCCGCGGCGCAATCGGCCTGCTGCTGTGGATGCTCCTCTGGTGGATTATGCAGCCGGTATCCCCTACTGTAACAGCACTGCTCCCGATTTTTGCCGCGCAGATATTCAATATCGCAAAAACGCCCAATGTGCTTGCGCAGTATTTTAATGCAACCGTTGTTTTGCTGCTTTCCGCCAACATCATGACTTTGGCCTGGACAAAATGGGGCTTTGACAGACGCTTGAGTATGATGATCATGATGAAGGTCGGCAACAACCCGCGCAAACTCGTTACAATGTGGTTTATTCTTTCGGTTACCCTCAGTTCGATGATTGCGAACGCCGTCGTTGCCGCGGTTTTGTTTCCGATCGTTATGACGACAATCAAGGCTGTCAACATCGAAGAAGCAAAGATTAAAGACAGCAACTACGCAACGGCAGCCCTTCTGGCAGTCGCATGGGGCTCCAACGTCGGCTTTGGCACCCCGCTGGGAGGCGCCATGAATCTCGTAGCCATCAAATATATTGAAGAAATGGTTATCATGCGCGAGTTTATGTACATAGACTGGATCGTCCGCTGCATCCCTCTGGTCTTCTTTGTGGCCGCCCCCATGCTGCTCCTTCTTCTCACGACAAAATTCGAATACAAAGATCTCCCCGGCACAAAGGAAGTCCTGCAGGCCGAATTGAGCAAGCTCGGAAAAATGAATCGCGGAGAAATCACGAGTCTCGTTCTCTTTCTTTCCGCATTTATTCTTTCTCTCGCCCGTCCTCTGTTCCAGGAAGCGCTGCCTACCCTGACGGCAAACTACATCTTCCTGATCGCCGCTCTGCTTACCTTTGTGTTGCCGGGCTCGAAGAGCGAGCGCCTGCTTACTTGGGACTTCGCGCAGCCTAAGATCAAATGGGGCGTATTCTTCCTGATTGCCGGCGGCACCGCTTTGGGGGATATCATGAACAGCAGCGGTGTAGGTCAGATCGTAGCCGACGCCCTGTCTCCTATTGCGGGTATCCATCCGTTCATAGCGGTTGTTGTCTTCTCGCTTATGGCGTGCTTCTTTAGCAATATCATGACGATTACAGGCTCCATGGCTTTGGTACAGCCTATTGTGATCACCACCATGTACAGTCTGGGCATGAACCCGGTTCCTTTCGTATTCCTTTCCAACGCAGCCGGCAACATCTCCATCTGCCTGCCTTCTTCCGGTGCCGGTCCCGCTATGGTCGGCGGCTATGGTGTTGACCTGAAGAAGATGACAAAAATGGGCATCAAGACGGTTCCCTTCTGCCTGCTGTCCGTTATCCTCCTTGGCTATCTGATGTACCTCCTCTGGCCCGGATTCGGCACCCTTTCCTAAAGCTGCCTTTTTACCTTTACATAACGAACAGGGACTGTAGCAATTTTCCTGATATGCTACAGCCCCTGTTTTTCTGTTTGGGGATTCCATCCGGCCACAGCGTTATGTTGCATATGTTGCAACATAACGCTATAATGATTAACAGAATACATGGTCAGGGGTGGAGATATAAAGCCTTCCGTTTGCGTGTTAAGTATCGGGCGCTTAAGCAAAATCCTGGCTAAGGAAATAAAGGCGGCAAGCCTTCCCGTGGAGTTTACGTTCCGGGAAATTCTGATGCACAATGAAACAACACCGCCGAAGGACTGGAAAAACTTCGACGTTTTTTTGTCCAGCGGCTACAACGCGCAGGTACTGAAGGAAAAAATCAACAAACCCATCATCACCATAGAGCCCGGAATCGCCGATATCCTGCTGGCTTTGAGCAAGGCTGTCGCTTATGACGAAACTCCGGTGCTGATTCCTTTCCAGATGGACTATTCGTTATTAAAGCATATTGAAAAGCTTCTGACCGTAAAGATCATACTCGAGCCTTATTCCAAAACCGACCAGGAGGTTATGGACCTTATCTTAAAGCATAAGAACGAGGGCAGGAAATGCGTCATCGGGAGCGGAATGGTATGCGAGCTTGCTGAGAAGGTCGGGATGCGCAGTGTATTCCTCTACGCGGAGGAATCGCTCGCAAACTACATAAGAATTGCCGCGGATCTGGCCGTCTCCATCCAGACCGAGACCTTAAAAAATGTACAGCTGTCCAGCATCTTAAATAATTCAAACAGCGGGATCATATTTACCGATAGCTTAGGGGTGGTTTCCCAGTGCAATCCCAGCGCGGCGAAGCACTTGGGCCGCTTCGTGAAAGACATCGTCGGCCAGGGCATTTCCAGCATCCTGCCGGCCGATCTGGTCGACGATATCCTGATGACGGTCAAAACCCAGGACATTATCTGCCGGCTTGACAACAACCAGTACGTCGTCAAGGTCATTCCGATCAGCTCCACCGCCGTTATCACGAATTTTCTGCTATATATTGACGATGTCCATTCCGTCCAGAAGACCGAACGCGACATCCGCCGGGAAGTCCTTGTCCAGAAAGGGTTCGTCGCCAAAAATACGTTCAACGGATATCATACCGACAACCCGGAGTTTAAACGGCTTCTTTCAATGGCCAAGAAATTCGCCTTGAGCGACGAATCGATCGTGATCCTTGGGGAAACCGGCGTCGGGAAGGAGTTTCTCGCGCAGTCGATTCACAATTACAGCAAACGCGCGTCAAAAGCGTTTGTCGCCGTAAACTGCGCGGCCATTCCGGAAAACCTTTTGGAAAGCGAGCTGTTCGGATATAACGAAGGGGCGTTTACCGGCGCCAGAAAAGGCGGGCGGGAAGGGCTTTTTGAAATGGCGCACACGGGCACGATCCTGCTGGATGAGATCG
>DIWE01000003.1:0-7922 GCA_002423435.1 Clostridiales bacterium UBA6114 | reverse complement strand
TTCAGAGAAGACCTTTATTACCGGCTGAATGTCCTGGAAATCGAGATCCCGCCGCTAAGACGGCATCCGGAGGATATTATCAGCCTGTTTCAGGTTTTTATGGAGGAGTTCGCCCCGGGCGTTGTCTCCATCCTAAAACCGTATTTAAAGGATATCGAACGCACGCTTTGCTCCTATGACTGGCCCGGAAATGTGCGCGAGCTTGAGAACTTTGTGCGGATGATGATCGCGTTTTTAGAGCAGGGGGACAATGCCGATGTGATCATCGAGCGGATCTGCGACTCGATCGGCAAAAAGCTTCTGCGGCTGCAGGGCGGCGGCAATCCCCCGATTTCCCCCCAGACACAGGAGCCCGAATACGTCATGCCGAACGGCTTTTTTTACAATCAGATGCAGGAAATCCAGTGGGCGCTCAAGGCCTGCCATGGAAACTATACCAAAGCGGCGCAAATGCTGGGGATCCACCGCGTAACGTTATGGCGCAAAATGAAACAGTATGAGGAGCTTGCACACCTTAACAAAAAGGAACCCTGATTATTGCCGAAAACGCCGGGACTGTGATAATTGCAGTCCCGGCGCTTTTTAGGGTCATGGATGACCGATCAGCGCAAAAAAAGCTTATGAACAACGCCGATATCCTCGACATCCTCGAGATGCTCCACCGTATCGATGATTTTGTCAACGCCGCTTTTCCCGAGAGCCGGGCTGCAATAATCGTACAATTTCCCGACAATATCGTCGCGCTTGAGATAGACGGGCTCCTCCCGGCAAAAGGAAAAGGACTGCCCGTTGTTCATGACGAGCTCCACTCTTACCGGCTGCCGATCCGGAAACATCTGCGTAAATTCCGGCACCGCCTCAACCTTCAGCTTGCCTGCCAGCCCGGCGATCTCAGGATCATGATATTTCAGATAATTTTCGTTTGAAATTTTATCGCGGATCATCGTGGCCGCAAAATTGAACTGATTGCTCATCCGCGCCTGCAAAATGTTCTCAAACGGACCGGCATTGTCGCAACCGGCGTAGGTCTTGCCGAGCTCAAACGTATAAATCGTCCCCCGGGCAACATTTTCCGCTTTCACACCGGCCCTGGCCGCGTCAAGAGCCGCCTGCGCGGTCGTCTGCACCAGAGCGCAGGCGGGCGCCGGCTTAAACCTGACGTCGGTAATCACATAACGCCCGTCGTTTAGGTCGACGGCCTCCAGATTTGCCAGGGAGAAGCCGAATGCATTGCATAATCCGGCCTTGCCCTCCAGAATCGTCATGGGGGCGGCGACGCCCCGTTTTGCAAGGGCCGCCGCAACAATGCCGCTGCGGGAGGCCATTCCGTTTTGAAAATACAGGTCGTCCGTTCCGGCGATCGCCCATTCGTTGATCCCCGAGGTAAAGCTGGCGGACAGGGAAAATGCGGCGAGATGCTCCGTCGGGCTCAGTCCCATCAGCTTGCCCGCGGCCATGCTGCTGCCAAACGTCCCAATGATCGAGGTGGGCCGAAATCCCCTCCCGGTAAATTCGGGGCAGACCGTCCCGCGGCCGATTCTCCCCATCATCTCGTAACCGGCGACAATCGCCTCCAAAACCTGCCTGCCGCTGCTTTTACACCGCTCGCCCACTGCAATGGCCGCCGGAATGACGATCACGCCGGGGTGGGCGTTGCTGTCGCGGTGAATGTCCTCGTGCAGAATGCTTTGCGCCGCAACCGCGTTTGTGAAAGCGGCGTCGGCCATATTTGTGTACTGATTGAAAAACCAGACGGAGGCGCCTCTGTCCGGATGGAGCTCGGCTGTAAGTTCCCTCGCCGCCTTCGACCACGAGGCGTCGCGGCCGGCATATGTACACGCGAGAGAATGCAGAATGCACATCTTCGCTTTATCCAAAACGTCGCGCTTAAGCGCCGCATAACTGATGCCGGAAATCGGCTTTACGAATTTTTCCGATAAGCTCATTGTTATGACCATTCCTTTCCGCTGCGCTTTTTGGCACAAAACGACCATGAAAAAGGGATGGCCGTTTTGTGCATGTGTTGCCGTTTCCCATAGGGCATTAAGCCGCGCTGAAATCCCGAAATTCTTTTTCCTCCTGATCAGCGATTAAACGGATAGGCCCGATGCTCCAGAACCGTCGGGTCATGCCCGGGAAGCACCCTGCAGTTAAGCGCCCTGACTTTCTCAAGGCTTTTATAGTAGGCGACCAGATCGGTATGAATGCCGTTTGCCACCATCGGATCGCTTTCATAGCATTCGTAAAGTCCGATGAGGTCGCCCGCTATCAGATACGGCCCCTCCTCCGTTTCGATGACGACGGACTGGGAACCGGGGCTGTGCCCCGGCGTGGTGATGACGGAAATACCGTCAAAAATTTTGCAGTCGCCGTCTAAAACGTGATATTTCGTGCGGAAAATCAGGTCGTAATCATAGGAGCCCTCATGGATCTTAAGAGGCGCTACGGCATACTGGAGCTCCGTCCTCTGAATATAAAATTTCGCGCCCGGAAACAGCCGGTTGTTGCCCGCATGGTCCCAGTGCAGGTGCGTGAGGATGACGTTCGTGATATCGCCGGGTTCCACGTTCAGCCGCTTAAGCGCCCGGACCGGCTCCTGCTCCGCAGTCCTTTCGTAGGGCTGGTAGCGGTGATCCGGGGGTGTGCCGCCGTTGTCGACGAGTATTTTTGTTTGACCGTCGGTGACATAAAAGGCAATGATCGGGAACGTCACCTTTGTCCCCGGCTCGCGCATGTAGGCCATATTGCTTTTCTGCCGGACGATATCTCCCAGATGCAGCGGATAGATTGTGTATTTGCCCGTCATACGTTTTCCTCCTTTGCCTCGGGGCGCCTCTCGACATCGGCAACAGGCGTTTCCTTCTTTGGATTTGTTTTAAAAACAAAAATTTGCAGCAGATAGCAGGCAATGATCAGCACGAAACCGGCAATATCCGTGTAAAAGCCCTGGTCGATCAATAAAAGCGCCGCAGCCAGCAGGATTAGCCGGACAAGCGGATTTGCCCTGTGCTTAAGCCAGCCGCTGATCGCCATGCCGAAAAAGACCGTCCCGACGACCGATGTGACGGCCGAACGGACGATAAGCCCCGGCGAACCGATCAAAAGCAGTGAATTGCTGAACACGAACATATACGGAACGATAAACGCCGCAAGCCCCAGCTTGAAGGCCGCCCATCCGGTTGTATTCGGATTGCTCTTGGCGATCCCCGCCGCGGCGTAGGATGCGACGGCGACAGGGGGCGTAATGGCGGACAGGCACGCGAAATAGAAAATGAAAAAGTGCGCCGCGAGCGGTGGGATGCTCATATGGATCAGAGCCGGGGCCACGACGGAGGAGCAGACGATGTAGGAGGCGGTGGTGGGAAGCCCCATGCCTAGTATCAGCGTGACAACCATCGTCAGAAAAAGCGCCGCGATCACGTTCCCGCCGGACAGCGCAGTGATAATGCCGACTATGCGCGAGCCAAGCCCGGTGAGCGCCAGAACGCCGATGATGATTCCCGCGCAGGCGCAGGCCGAAATGACCCCGACAGCCCCCTTTGCGCCGTCTGAAAGCATGTTGATGAGTTTCCTCCAGCCGTATCGGGTCGTCTTGCGGAAAAGGGCGACGAGCAGACTGGAATAAATGCCGTACAGGCCGGCCCGGATAGGCGTCGCTTTTTGGATAATAAGGATGTAAAGCAATACCGCAACGGGAATGATCAGGTGGCCGACCTCCGACAGCACCCTCTTCATCACCGGCAGCTCATTTTTTGGAAGCGCGGAGAGCTTCGTCTTGAGCGCTTCGCAATCGACCATGACATAGATGGACAGAAAGTACAAAAGCGCCGGAATAACGGCGGAAAGCGCGATGGTGGCGTAAGGGATGCCCAGGGTTTCGGCCATTACGAAAGCCCCGGCACCCATAATGGGGGGCATAATCTGGCCGCCCGTGGAGGCAACGGCCTCGACGGCCCCGGCAAACTCGGAACGGTAGCCGATTTTTTTCATCAGCGGGATCGTAAACGCGCCCGTGGTCACCACATTGCCGGCCGAGCTTCCCGAAATTGTGCCCATGCCCGCACTGGCCAAAACGGCCGCCTTGGCGGGGCCGCCGCGAAAGCGCCCGAAGCCGGCGGTTGCCGACTCGATAAAGAGCTTTCCGCCCCCGGTCCCCTCCAGAACGGCTCCGAAAATGACAAAAAGAATCATGTACGTCGACGACACGTTGACCGATGTGCCGAACACACCGTCGATGGAAAAGAGGTACGCCGCCAGGCGGGACAAGGTGTAACCCCTGTGTCCAAGCGTTTCGGGGAGAAGATCGCCGAACAGCCCGTACAGGATAAAAATGATCGCAAGGATGCACATGGCGTTGCCGTTTATCCGCCTGGTGGTCTCGATAACAAGAAGCACCCCGACGATGCAGACCACCACATCGGTGAAATTGGGGCGAAACTGCAGGAACATAGCCAGGCGGTCGATGTTCAACACCATATAAAGGGAGCTGCCCAAAGCGCCCGCGATCATTGCAAGGTCAAGCATAAGGCCCGGTTTCCTGCCCGCAGGAGGCGCCGACGGCTTCATTAAAACAATCAGAATCATCGCCAGCATCACATGAATGATCCGAAAGGCCCAGGTGTTCATCGTGGCAAAGCCCAGAAAATAAATATGGAACAGAGAAGTAAACAAACCGAGGATCAGGAGGGCATAAGCCCTGAATGGTTTTGCATTCAGACTCATAACGAATCTTCCTTTCATGGCTTTGAGTAAGATACAACTGTCAGGCGGCGCCGCCTGACAATTTTATGCCGCCTACTTTTTGTATTCGGGCGGATAGTGATGATCCGAAAGCTTGATTCCCAGTTCCTCGTAATAGCGGATCGCGCCGACGTGCAGCGGCATGCTGACATTGACGATATTCTCCGCAAGGGTATCCTTGGCTGTCGCGTGAGAGGTCACGAGCTCGGCGTTATTCTCAAAAACAGCCTTTAAGATGTTATAAACCGTGTCGGCGTCTAGGTCCTTGTTCGCAATGATGTCGTTGTAGACCATCAGCGTCGGATAATCCTCCTTTAAGTCCTTGTAAACCCCTGCCTTGATGAAGCCGTCGTTAAAGTAAGGGCCGACCTTCTTGAGCTTGTCCCGATCCTCTTCGCTCAGCACGATCCATTCGATGTCATGCGTGGTTTCCAGCTCCTTGCGGGCGTTATGGGGCGACCCCGCAAGATCCAGCCCGGCGTCAATCAGGCCGTCCTTCATATTGCCGATGGCGTCGGTCCAGCTCATATGCTGCTTCTGCTTTGGCTTTATGCCGAGCGTGCTCATGATAACCTCGCTTATGACGTCGCCGCTGCTTCCGGCGGTCCCCGCGCAGTAAACCTTGTCGTTAAAGTCGTAAATGGAGGTGATGCCGTTGCCCTTTATCGCGTAAATTTCCAGGAAAGTGGGATACATGGGAGCGATTGCGCGCACATTTTCATATTTTTCGCCGTTTGCCCAGCCCACGCCATTATACGCATCCACTGCCGTACTATCGGTGGCAAGTCCCAATTGCACCTCGCCGGCGTCGACCAGACCCACGTTGACGGCCGCGCCGCCGGTTACCTCGGCGGAGACCTCCAGGCCTTCGACATGTTTGGTCAGAAGCTGAGCGAGTCCCGCTCCATAGACATAATATACGCCTCCGACGCTGGCGGTGCCGAGAGCGATGCGCTGCGGCGCTGCAGATGACGGCGGCTGCTGGGGCGCGGTGTCGGCGGAAGAATCGGAGGCAGGCGGAGCACTTTGCTGTGAGGGACTGCACGCTGCGGCTGAAATCATAAGCACGGTTGCGAGAATAATACCAATTGTCTTTTTTAACATCGTAGTACCCCTCTCATAATAAATCCATTTTAATCTCACGCTTCCGGTGTTTTCCGATTTGCGAAACCTGTTACAAAGCTTTGATTTTCTTGTCCCGAGTGGCCGAATTTCCGTCGGGATGCGCCAAAGGCGCCAGATAGTCTTTCCTCTGCTCTTCGCTGATCGGTTTTGTAAACCCGCTGACGACCGCGCAGATGATCGCATTGGCGGCAAGGCCCCACATGCCGCCCATAAAACCGAACGGGTCGTGCAGAATCGCGGTGCCGATAAAGGTAATAATGAGCCCGGTAACATAACCTGAGATAGCGCCTTCTTTTGTAATCCGTTTGAACACGAAGATGCCGAGCACCGGAATCAGAATCTGAGTGAATCCGGCCAGCGTCAGGTTGATCAGGATCATAATGGTGTTAAGGTTGATGAAGGACAGGCCGACGGCAAATGCGAGGATAACCAGAACGCCGATCCTGCCGTAATTCCTTGTCTCGTGCGATGTTGCATCCGGTTTTACAAGGCCGATAAAATCAATCGCGACAATGGAACTGACCGTAACGAGGATGGAGGATATGGTCGACATGCCCGCCGCTAAAATCCCCAGGGTAACCATGATTCCCCAGAACGGTGAATGCTCGGCCATAAACAGCACCAGTCCGTTTTCCGGGTTTGTCATGGAGGGCATTAAAACATGCATATTCAGTCCGCAGAACACAACCGGGAACACAACGCCAAAACAGAAAAACGCGCCCATATAGCCGGCGATTTTTTTCATATCGCGGCTGGACTTTGCCGCATAAGACCTCTGCCATACGTAAGGTGCGAAAAAACCGCCGCAGCCCTGCAGAATAAAATAGGATACGTACATTCTCCATGTCCAGTACTCGGGCGGATGTTTGTAATATAAAACCTCCGGCGCGGTGGAGATCAGGCGGTCCCACACCACATTCCATCCGCCGCTCTTTCCCGCGACAATCAGCAGGCTACCCCATAAAACGATTACGAAGAGCAGACCCTGCGCGGTATCGACCCACGCCTGGGAGCGGAAGCCTCCAAAAAAGACATAAAGGCCGACAATGGCGGCCGCGTAAAGGACGCCGACCTTAAAATCGATAAATCCGTTGGTAATCCCGTTGATTGCCCAGCTGACGCCCTTGATCTGCGCCATCATGGACGGGATACAGAATGCCGCCATGCCGATACCCATAATCAGCTTAAAGGGTTTGGAGCGATAATAATCCGAAACAAGGTCCGCGGGGGTAATATATCCGCGGATATGGCCAAGCGTCCAGAAGCGGGGGCCGAGAACACCGAGCAGAGACACTACCAAAAGCTGCCATGTACTGATCCCGATCCACCCGATGCCGAATTTATATACCGAACCGACAACGCCTTGATAAATACCTGTGCTGAACCATGTTGCAACAGTCGTAAAAAACAATACAAATTTAGCGGTCCCTCCGCCTAGAAAATAGCCCGACGCGCTCGCAACAACATCTTTTTTATAACCAATCCCGAGGCCTATAACGAGGCAGAAAACAGTATAAACGGCAATAGCGATCAGGGCGGAGGTCACCATGGGCGTCAGCTGTGTCATTTGCTTTCATCCTCCTCTTGGTAATCATCAAAGCTGTCCCATGCGCTTTTAGATCCCCAGTATACCAAGGTGCATCCGGCCGCAATCAATACGTGTACGGTCCAGACAGTAAACGGCATCGCCAAAAACAACGGTTCAATCTGGTTTAATGCCTCAAACATAAAGGGAGTGAAAACAAGAAAACAATACACTGCGAAAAGGATAAGAAATTTCTTCATGCTTTTTTTCATGACCGTAACCCTCCCAAATTAATTTCAGGGCGTGCTGGCACTGTACTAAGTGCCAACACGTCCTGGATTTATTAAGACATATTGGCAATCAGCTCGTCAAGGTTTTCAAGTTTTTCGAGATTCCCGATCAGACCGATGATTGTATCCTGCTCGATTCTGCCGATATGGTGGCCGGCCATAAAGCGGAATTTTTCGACCGCCTCGTCCCAGGTGACCGCGTTCTCGGGATCGCCCTTCGGGTAATCGATATGCGAGGTGTA
>DIWE01000029.1 GCA_002423435.1 Clostridiales bacterium UBA6114 | reverse complement strand
CTTCCATCAGACCCATTCCGTATTCTAACGAGAGTTTCATCTTGATATCTCCATTTCCTGATAATGTCGGCCATATACTTTATAGAGCGAGCTGGTATCTTTGTCGCCAAGGCCGTTGGCGCCGGCAATCTCATTATAAATCTGCACCGTTCCCGCGATCACCGAGGGCGCGCCTGCATCCTTTGCCATCTGAAGGGCAAGCTTCGTGTCCTTGATCAGCAGATTCACCGTAAAGGCGGGATGCTCATAGTTGTCCTCCACGATGTTTTTCCCCACCTCTTTAAACAAACCGCTGACCGTCGCGGCCCCGCTGTCGGCCACCGTTTCATAAAAAACCTTTTTATCCACGCCGACCTTTTCCGCAATTGCCATTACCTCGCTCGAAATGGCGTTGATGGCGGAAAACATCATTTGATTTAACAGCTTTAAGGCATTTCCCGCTCCCGAATCGCCCACATGCACGGCATCCTTTGCAAACGTCAGCAAAACCGGTTTTACAGTAGAAAGGGCTTTTGCGTCGCCGCCCGCGGGCAGCATCCATTTCCCCGCGGCGGACGGGCGGCCGAGAATCGGGCAGTCCAGGTAAGCGGCTCCCTTTTCCGACACATGCGCGGCCATTTTTCGGGTCGTACCGGGATCGACCGTGCTGGTATCCACGACGATGTGCCGCTCCGTCAGCGCGTTAAGCAATCCGTTAATTCCCGTTACCGTTTGCTCGACCTGCGAGGGTCCCGGCAGCGACATGAGGATCACCGCGCACTGCTGCGCCAGCTTTTCCGGACTTTTTGCGATTTTTGCGCCCATTTCCGCCGCCTTGGCCGCGGCCGTGGGAAAGGGATCATATACCGCGACGGGATAGCCCGCCTCCGACAGTTTCTCCAGCATGCATCTGCCCATGGTTCCGCAGCCGATCAATCCAATCATTTCGATTGGCCCGTTAAAAGAAGACATAACCATTTCCTCTCTGCTTTTTCCAATCTCAAAAACTCACTCCAGAAAATCCGTCAGGACTGCGCCCTGGCTCTGCTTCGGCGGACGGCAATCCATCAGGCTGCAAATGGTCGGGGCAATATCCAGCACCTTGACAGGGCCGAGTAAGTCCAGATTTCTGTGGTATCCCTTTTTGATCCCCGCGCCGCCCGCAGCGCAAAATGCCATATTCGAGCAAACCTCCGTGGCGGCGGTGGGCAGCGCCGGACCGTGATGCGCCCCGTAATCCATCCCGTCGGCATCGGGGACGGCGAAAACCACATCCTCGCGGTCCCAATCCTCTCCCCCGTGTCCCGACCATGTAAACCCCTGCGCGTAAACCGCAACCACGTCGCCCACGTATTTTCCAAATAACCCGTATATCTGAGCGTCTTCTTTCGGCACGACCACCGAGAAGACCGCTTTGCCTCTGGGGTCCTTGAGCTCCCTCAAAACGGAGATCACGCGGTCGCGCACCGCGATATAATCCTCAGGCTCCACGCAGCCGCATTCGTCCCGTCCCCTCAGATTCACATAGACGTCGCAGTTGCCCGGCTTTCCGGGATAGGCGAGCGTATGCTCCCAGTCGATCCGGGTTACGCCGTTTTGATCCTTTTTTGTCGAAATCAACCCGGCTTCCCGGAAAAGAGGGAGCAGGGCAACCGAGCATTCGTCGCAGATATTTCCGTGATCGGAGAGGACGAGCATCGCCGTATCCGCATCGCAAAGCTTCATCAGCCCGCCTACGAATTTATCCGCCAGGATATACGCCTGCCGCAAAGTATCCCACGCCGCGGATTCCTTTGCCTTGTCGAAAAGCGGCGAAACCGGGTCTGCAAGCGGAAGGAAATAGTGCTGCACGTGATCGATCCAGTGCATCTGCGTAACAAACAAATCCCATGGCTCACTCAAAAGGTACTGCGCGGCATTGCACATCCATTGGATCTGGTACTCCGCTTCCTCGTAGCAGGTGTCGAGATCCGTCCATCCGTATTTCCAGGCGTGGGGGGTGGCAAATTCGATAAACGGCCCGAAAAGCTCCACCAGCTTCCCGCTCAATTTCCCGGGCGAGGTAAAGCCGTCGCAGGCATAAACCTGGGAATGATATAGCCGCAGATCCGAGGCGTCCTCCGTAAGCTTCGTCAGCTTAAACCGGATCGTCAGGCGGCGGTCTCCCGCAGGCTCAAAGATCCAGTCGCTCCAATCGCCCTCTTTCAGCCGCGCCACCGGCTTTGCCGCATCCTTTTCCCTGCACAGAAGGATCTGCTCATACCGGTCTTTGCCGCATACGAGCATCTGATATGTAACCGGCGGCTGCGATTTTTTCAAAGCTATCCGGATCTGCGTTTCGGCGGCGCAGTTTAAACCTTGGTCTATGTTTTTCCATCCGGCCGCCGGGGACAGGGATATGACATCCGCCTTGTGCAGCGGCCGGATGGAATGGCAGCCGTTGCCCGCCTCGTCCAGAATGGAGGCGCCGTGGCTCGGGATGCAATAGCCGTCCACCTGTGCGCCGTTTTTAAGCGAGGACGGCCAGCTTCCCGGGAATTTCATAAGTACGCTGCGTTTGCCGCAGCTTTCCGCCGTGTCCCAGACGCGCTCCGCGCCGATAAACGTGTTGGTAAACGCATTCTTGCTGTAAAAGCGGTCTATCCGCTCTCCCGTGACATGGTTCCAGAAGCCGGTGATATTGTGCGCGCCGGGCGGCGCTCCCGTGGAGATGCTCGCCCAGTTAATCGGCGTCGCCACCGGAATCTGAGAGAGCATCCTGGAATATGCACCCGTTTTTATCAGCTTCGATAAATTCGGCATATCGCCGTCTGCGCAGAATTTTTCGATCAGAGTGGGCATGGCGCCGTCCAGGCCGACCAGCATGACTTTCCGCTTTCTCATATTGAAACCTCTTTTTTCGGATATTTGATTGAACTGTTTTTCAAGAAGAGGCGCGGGCCGCCGCGCCTCTGAGAGTGCCGACAAAGTCGACACTCTCCAGGGGGTATCCAATACCCCCTGGATATTCGGCCCGGAATCAAAGATTCCAGTCCGAAATACCCCCGGTTTCGCGCACGAATTGCGCGGGTGGACTCACCCCAACAAATACTATTTGTTGGGGACCCCAGGGTGTTTTTTCGGCAAATGAATTGCCGGAAAAACAAATTGATTCGGTTTTTTGAAAAAATGGTCACGCCTACGCAACGCATTTTTTCAAAAAAGACGAAAGCGCCTACTTTGCCGGTCTGAGAGGCGCGGGCCGCCGCGCCTCTTGTCCGGAAACATATCTTAATTTGCAAATTTTTCAATGCCGGGTACATTAATTTCCTGATAATATCTCAACGCACCGGGATGGAGCGGCGTCGTCAGGCCTGTAAGTACGGTATCCTTTGTAACCTTTCCAAAGCTGGGATGGACCTGCGCAAGCCCGTCCAGATTCTCCATGATCGTTTTGGTAACCTGATAGACTGTTTCATTGGTGACGTCGGCGCCGGCTGCAAGTACATTCTCAGCACAGAACGTCTGAACATCCTCGTCCTGCCCCCGATAGCTTCCGGCGGGGATAGCGCATTTGCTGAAGGAGGGATATTTCGCGGTCAGCGTATCCAGCACATCGTCGGGAATCGGCAGAAATTCTATATCCTTGGAGGTCGCAAGCTCCGTTATGGCGGGAAGCGTGGCGCTGCCGATCCAAATGGCTACGTCAAGCTGTCCGTCCTGCAGCATCGAGCACTGTTCGGCCAGATTGACCTGGAACCCTTTAAAATCGCCTTCGGCATACCCCAGCGCTTCCAGGAGCTTTTGCGCGATTTCCAGCGAAATGCCTCCCGGCTGGCCGAGGCCGATGCGCTTGCCCTTAAAATCCTTGACGGAGTCGACATCGGAGCCTTTCATCTTAAATATATGCATCTCGGTAGGCGAAATCGACATCACGCCGAGCACCTTGTGCGGCTCCATATCGGTATAGCTGTCGGTGGCATTATAGACTTGCTCCAACATCATGTTGTTGACAAAACCGAATTCGATTTCCCCCTCGACTATCAGCCGCGCATTTTCCGGATACCCTTTTGTTTCCTCTGCCGTGGCGTTGACGCCCACTTTTTTATTCACTATGTCGGAAATAGCCGCCGCCCATGTGTAGGCGGTCTGGCCGATGGGATTGCCGCCGATGGAGATCACCTTTGCAAGTTCGCCGTAGTTTTCCGCCGGATTCGAGCCGGCAGGCGCCGTTTGGGCCGCAGAGGTGGTTGTTTCAGACTGTGCAGGAGTGTTACCGCCGCATCCGCCGAGGACCAGGGACAAAAGCAACGCGCATAACAAGATGATGGAACCATGCTTTTTCATTTTTACTCCTCCGTTTCATTATGATTGTATATCTTTAAGCTGTTTTTCCGACACGTTGTTGCCTTCCCCCGGAACATACGGGGTTTTCCTTATCTTGGATATCAGCTGCGGCAAAACGACCGCCGCAATGGAACACGCGCCGATCAGATCCGTCACCCAGCCGGGATAGATCATGGCAAGCGCGCCGGCGATCATCACGATGCGCATAAACGGCCGGATCTTCCTGATAAAATAACCCTCTATGCCGATTGCCAGCGCCACGCATCCGACAGATGCCGACAGCAGAGCGAGAAGGATATCCGGCAGTCTGCCCTGCCACAGCAAAGCGGGCTGATAAACGAAGAAAAAGGGGATGATAAAGGCCACGATACCAAACTGCATGGCGGTATAGCCGATCTTCATCGGGTTTGCCTTGGCAATACCGGCGGCCGCGTAAGCCGCCAGCGCTACGGGAGGCGTAATTGCGGAAAGGATTGCGCCGACAAACACAAACATATGGGCCGCCAGGGGCAAAACCCCCATATTGATCAGCGCCGGCGCCACCAGTGTGGCCACAAGGATATAGGCGGCCGCCGTCGGCATTCCCATCCCCAGTATGATCAGCGCGATCATGGTCATAACCAGTGCAATAATCAAATTCCCGCCCGACAAACTGACGATTAACCCGCTGATCTTAAGTCCCAAGCCCGTTTGGGATACAACGCCGATGATGATACCGGCCGAAGCGCAGGCCGTGGCCACCGTCAGAACGTTCTCCGCCGAGGAGAGAAACGCCTTGTAAAGGCCCTGAAGCGATACGCGGGTATGCTTGCGGAAATAAGAGCAGCCGAGCGCGGAGATGCAGCCAAACAGCGCGGCCCGCATGGCCGAAAAACCCATGGCCAGAAATACAATCAAAACGACGACGGAAATCAGGGTATGCCAATTGTTCCTCCATACTTTTTTCACATTCGGGATTTCGTCATCTGTAAGCCCCTGAATATTGGTCCTTACCGCCTCGAAATGAACCATTGCAAAAACGGCCGTATAATAAAGAATCGACGGGATCACCGCTGCGAGCGCGATCGTGTAATAAGGCATCCCCAGCAGCTCGGCCATGATAAACGCCGCCGCGCCCATGACGGGCGGCATGAGCTGCCCTCCGGTGGAAGCCACCGCTTCAATCGCGCCGGCAACATGAGGCTGATAGCCGATACGCTTCATCAGCGGGATCGTGAATGTGCCGGTGGTAACCACATTGGTGGCCGCCGATCCCGAGATTGTACCCATCAGCGCGCTGGATATCACCGCCGCTTTCGCGGGGCCTCCGCGGCTTTTCCCTGTGGCGGCGATCGCGATATCCATGAAGAATTTCCCCCCGCCGGAGACATCGAGGAAGGATCCGAAGATCACAAACATGATAACAAGCGTGGCGCAGGTGCCCATCGGCGTCCCGAATACCCCGTTGGAGCCCAGATATAAATGGGATATGATCCGGGGAACTGAAAAGCCCCGGTGCCACATTCCGCCCGGAAAGTATTTGCCAAAATAAGCATAGGCCAGGAAAAAACCTGCGATAATCACGATCGGCCAGCCAATGATGCGCCGGGTCGCGTCCAGCAGGCATACGATCAGCATAATGCCGAGGACCAATTCAAAAGTGGTGATCGCGCCGAGACTGACGGCGATTTTTTCAAAGTTGATCACCAGATTAGCCACTGAGGCTGCGGAAACAATTAATAACACAACGCTAATGGCTCTTTGATACCAGGGTTTATCCTTTTTGGCGGCTTCACCGGAATAAATGATGATAAAAGCGAGCATGAGAAACACACCGCGCTGTATCACATCCGCAAACACGCCGAACGCAGCGGTATACAGGCTGAACAATATAAGCAGGATCGCTGAAACATTTCTAACTTTTTGCAAAACGGCTCACCTCTTGCATTAAAAATTGTTGAAATACTTTCGCAGCGCTTTATCTATAGGGCAATATCAAGTTTTTGTCTTTATATCCGGATTATGTAAGATCTTTATATACCTTTCTGCAAAAATCGTCGATCAGCGGGTCCTGCGACGCCTCCATATATTCATGCATCCGCTGCCGCATCCGGATCAGCAGCTGCTGGTACTCCGGATATTCCGCCAGGTTGCAGAGCGCCTGCGGGTCCAGCGAATAATCGTAAAGCTCCTCCGTCACCCGGTATTTGAAGAAATTCACCCGACGGCTGATATCCTCGTCTGTCTCGGCCGCCTGCTCCATCGCGCGGAAGGTAAGGCCCTCTGTGGATTCGTTTAAGAATACGGCATTTCCGTCGGACCAGGAATTGAAAATGTATGCAAAGCGCTTGTCCTGTACGCAGCGCATCGGATAGCTGAGCGCCTGATGGGTGACATGGTTGTTGTTCGTCTTAAAAAACAGCGTGAAAATATCGTCGTGGTGCTGACTGCCGCACAATATGGTCTCCTTCATGGATTTGCCGTCGACTCCGACAATCGGCGGAATTCCCAGAACGTCCAATACGGTAGGCGTGAAATCAATACCGGAAACCAGGGCGTCGCTGACCGTGCCCGCCGCCACTCTGCCCGGCCAACGCAGGATATACGGGCTTTTTGTGCTGTTTAAATAGCAGTTGGTCTTTGCGTACGGAAGCGCCATACCGTTATCACTGAGAAACAGCACCAGCGTGTTGTCGCGAAACCCCTCGTCATCGAGCGCATCCAATATACGCCCCACAGTCTGATCGGCGCGATGAGCGGAGGAAAAATACTGCGCGAGCTCTTTCCGCACGCCCTCCAGGTCGGGAAGGCAGCCCGGGACCGTGATTTCTTCCGGGGAATATGTCCTGTCCGGGGTAGTATGGCGGCCAAAATAAAATATTTCGTCATCGCTGCCGGCAAACGGGCGGTGCGGGTCGTGGGAGTTCGCCATCAGGAAAAACGGCCGCTGTTCGTTTTTTGCCCTTTTTAAGAATTGCCTGACATGCTGATAGTAAAGCTCGGGCACACGGCCAAAACCGTTATCCTCATTGTACGTGCTTATGTACTCATCCCAGAAAAACTTTTCCTTTGGGGCGATATGATCTTCTTTTCCGATAATCCCGTTTAAAAAACCATGCTGCGACAGCACCTGTGTCAGTGTTGTGACGCTTGTGTCGATTTCTTCAAAGCCTCTGGCGCCGTTGTGATGCGGATAACGACCGGTCAGCAAGGTTGAGCGGGAGGGCTGGCAGACTGCAATCGTGACATGTGAATTAGTAAACCTGATTCCTTCCGATGCCAGCTTATCGATATTGGGCGTAATATTGTCAACTGTGCATCCAAAGCAGCCGACCGAGTCATAATTCAAATCATCCACCGTAATAAGCAATATATTGGATTTCGCGCGCATTTCCTGATTCCTCCCAAATTTTGTAAAACAAGCATTTCAACCAATATTACTCTGCTTTGATATAATAATATCATATCATTTGCACAATTTATCAAAAGATTACGCAATCGATTTACTTACAAAACCGTCAAGTATTCTTGATTTATCAAGCGATATATGCTAATATTCAAGCAATCGATTTACTTTTGAGGCAGGAGATTGACATGACAGTAAAAGACATTGCGCGGCTCGCGGGAGTTTCCCCTTCAACCGTATCCAGAGTGTTAAACAGCCCGGACAACAGCTTTGCAAGCGAAAAGGTGAGAAACCGGATATGGGATGTTGTGCACGAAACAGGATATGTTCCAAATCCGACGGCGAAAAGCCTGAGAAAATCAGGGGGCGGCCCAAAAGCGGAATCAAATAAAAATCTCGCCTGCATTCTGGCCAAGACAAGGCGTCCGCAGGACAATCCCTTTTTTGCCGAGATCGCCCGCGCGGCGGAACAGCAGGCCCTGCAAATGGGGTACGCAATCCCATATTATTTCACATTGTTCGATGCCAGTAACCAATCGGTTATTCAGCGGGTCCTGTCTACCGATATCGGCGGAGTATTTGCTTTGGGCCGTTTTGATTCCTCGTCCACCCTCGATTTTTTAAGCAGCCGGTATGAAACCATTGTTTACTCCGGTATCACCGGTACGGACAACAATTGGGACCAGGTGATCTGCAATGGTTATGAAATCGCGAGAACCGCCATGCGGCATTTATTGGATTACGGCCATACCAGGATCGGATATGTGGGCGAAACCAGGCATGAGATCCGCTTTACCGGCTACAAAGACGCGCTTACCGACGCAGGTCTGCCCTTCTCTCCCGATTTGATCGGTCGGTGCACAATGAACGGAGAAGAAGGCTACGCGGCCGCAAACGCCCTTATTTCCCACGCTTCCCGCCTGCCCACGGCGATTTTCTGCGCCAATGATATCACCGCCATCTCGGTTCTTCGCCTGCTCCGCAAAAAAGGCCTTCGCGTCCCCGCCGACATTTCGCTTATGGGGGCAGACGATATCCCGATGTCCTCCGTCGTGACCCCCTCCCTCTCCACTGTCAGCGTTCCCAAGGGCGATATGGGACGCCTGGCTATCCGCGTGCTGATCGACCGGATCAATAAAATGCATCGGCTTCCTATGAAAATCTTTTTGCCGTACAAGCTTATCATTCGTGAAAGCACCAGAAAGATAACCTGAACAGGCCGCGCAGACAAAAAGGGCGCGCCGCATCCGTTTTTTATAAAACGTTTTGCGGCGCGCCCTATTAATATGAAATCAATGATCAGTCAAACGCTTTTTTAAGGCCTTCAAGGGAAGCCTTGAGCTCCTTCGGAAGCTTATCGCCGAACTTTGAATAGAATTCCTCAATGTTTTTGATGTCTTCCATCCAGTATTCCTTTTTAACCGAAAGGATCTCGCAAAGCGCATCAAAATCAAACTTGCGGTCGCCCTCGATCGTGTAATCCATGCCCTCGAGATTGATGTCCTTCGCCTTCGGAACATATCCGATCGGAGTTACATCGGCGTCAACCTGACCCTCGCAGCGCTTGATGATCCATTCCAGCACACGGAAGTTGTCTCCGAAGCCGGGCCACATGAATTTTCCGTTTTCATTTAAGCGGAACCAGTTGACATTGAAAATCTTCGGCTGGTTTTTGATCTTTTTGCCCATGTCGATCCAATGCTTCCAGTAGTCGCCCATATTGTATCCGCAGAACGGGAGCATGGCCATCGGGTCGCGGCGCACGACGCCGACGGCGCCGGAGGCGGCTGCCGTTGTCTCCGAAGCCATAATCGAGCCGACAAATACGCCGTGATCCCAGCCCTTCGACTGATAGACAAGCGGAGCGGTTTTTGCGCGGCGGCCTCCGAAGACGATAGCGGAAATCGGAACGCCGGCGGGGTCCTCCCAGTTTTTCGCGATGCAGGGGCAGTTTTTCGCAGGGGCCGTAAAGCGGGAGTTCGGATGGGCGCCCTTTACGCCGCTCGCGGGATCCCACGGGTTGCCCTTCCAGTCGAGCGCTCCCTCCGGCGGGTTTTTGTCGAGGCCTTCCCACCAGACGGTGCCGTCCTTCTTTAGGACAACGTTTGTGAATATGGTATCCTTCTGTACGGTCGCAAGCGCGTTCGGATTCGATTTCTCGTTGGTTCCGGGCGCTACGCCGAAAAAGCCCGCTTCCGGATTGACCGCCCAGAGACCGCCGTCGGGACCTACGCGAAGCCACGCGATATCGTCGCCGAGCGTCCAGACCTTATACCCTTTATTGCGGTAGCCTTCGGGAGGAATCAGCATGGCGAGATTGGTCTTTCCGCAGGCGGACGGGAACGCGGCGGTGACATACTTCACCTCGCCCTTCGGGTTCTCGATGCCGAGGATCAGCATGTGCTCGGCCATCCAGCCTTCCTTCCAGCCCTGGTAGGAGGCGATGCGCAAAGCAAAGCACTTTTTGCCGAGCAGCACGTTTCCGCCGTAGCCCGAATTGCAGGACCAGATGGTGTTGTCCTGGGGAAAATGCAGGATATATCTTTTCTCCTCGTCGATATCGCATTTGCCGTGGAGGCCGCGCACAAAGTCGTTCGAATCGCCGAGCATGTCGCAGACCGCCTGCCCTATGCGGGTCATAATGCTCATATTCAGGACGACGTAGATCGAATCGGTAAGCTCGATTCCGGCCTTTGCAAACGGGGAGCCGACCGGGCCCATCGAATACGGGATCACATACATTTTGCGCCCTTTCATGGAACCCCTGAAAATATCGGAAGCCATGGCGTACGCTTCTTTGGGCTCCATCCAGTTGTTGGTGGGTCCCGCCTCTTCCTTTGTCGGCGTACAAATAAACGTGCGGTGCTCCACGCGCGCGACATCGTTGACCGCCGTACGGTGATACATGCATCCGGGCAGCTTTTCCTGATTAAGCTCAGCCATTTCGCCGGTCAAAAAAGCTTCCTTTTTCAGCTCGTCAAGCTGTTTTTGCGATCCGTCAATCCAGACGACATGATCCGGAGCGGTCAGTTTGGCCATCTCGTCAATCCAGTCGAGAACCGCCTTGTTCTTGGTAAGGGCCATGTGAAGTTCCTCCTGTTATTAAAATGCAAATAAGCAGCATATGATATAAAACTTGCATACTTATTTAATATTTTATGCCATTTTCAATCGAATTTCAAGCTTTTTAGAAAAGAAAAAAAATCTTTTGAATTTTAAACGAGAGCTTCCTTCATTTTATCCGCAATTTTTGCGAACTCCTCCAAAGACAGCCTCTCTCCCCGCGTATTCGGATCGATTCCGCACAGATTCAGCAGATCGGAGACCTCGTTTTTTTGCAGCGTCTGGGAAAACGCGGAGGAAAGACAGTTTGCGAGGGTTTTGCGGCGCTGCGAAAAGGCCGCGCGAACGACCCTGAAAAACATCTCACGGTCCGATACGCAGGCCGGAGGGGCCTCCCGCATCCGAAACCGGACAACGGCCGAAGAAACCTTCGGCGCAGGCACAAAGCAGTCGGCGGGAACATCGAACAGGACCCGAACGTCCGCGTGGTAATTCGCGTACACGGTAAACGCGCCGTACGCTTTTTTCCCGGGCGGGGAGGCGAGTCTGTCGGCTACCTCCTTTTGGACCATCACGGTGACATACCGGAATACGCCCGCCTCAAAAAGCGCCGTAATGGCGGGGGTCGTAATATAATACGGAAGATTCGCGCAGGCGACGAGCGCAAGGCCGTCCGCCTTTTCCCGACAAGCCTTTGCGATATCGAGCTTTAGGATGTCCCCGGTCAGGATCTCGATATTGTCATATCCTGCGAGCGTCTCGCGAAGGACAGGCATCAGCGCGCGGTCGAGTTCAACCGCGATCACGCGTTTTGCGCGTTTTGCAAGCTCCGCGGTGAGGCAGCCGATCCCGGGCCCGACCTCGAGCACCGCGGCATCCTCCGCCCCGCACTCCCGCGCGATCCGCTCGGGGACCCAGGAGGCCGTCAGGAAATTCTGGCCCAGGGTTTTCGAGAACTTAAAATTATTCTTTAAAAGGATTGTCCTGATTTCATTGATGTCGCAAAGATCCATATCTTTCTTCCCCCGCTGCTTAGTAAAAAAGGCCGCCGGAGGCGGCCTTTTCTCGTTAATCCAAAATATAAACCTTTGCCTTTTTCACTCCGAACTGCAGGCACTCGGCCCTCGTGTTGAAAAACAGGTCGATTTTATTTCCCTTGATTGTTCCGCCCGTATCCTCCGCGACGGCCACGCCGTAAACCCAGCTCTTTCCGTCCGGGGACGTGATCAGCATTTTTGTTCCCATCGGGATCACCTTGGGATCGACCGCGATGGCGCCGACCCTTGCCGTTGTGCCGGAGGCGGTGCGCTTCCATTTCTTGTTCTGGGTCGTATAGGCGGATGCCGTGACGTTCAACACCTTTTTATAGGCGTACGTCTGCCCCATGGCCGTCACCGTGCCGCCCGTTCCGTATTCCAAGATTTCCGGGACAGGCTCTTTTACGACGGTTTCCTCAAGCACGTGGCGCAGGGTCTCGACGCCATTTCGGGTGTAGACCTCATACAGATTCTTTTTCTGCCCGTCGGCACCCTTCTGAACGACGACCGATTCTCCTGCGGACAGCTTGTCGGACGGTTTTCTGATTGTTTCGAACGGGATCGGCTCCAAAACTTCTTCCGTATAATTTCTGATTCTTAAAACTGTGATACTGGTTTCGCCCGTGACCTGCGTCGCGGGAGAAGGGACCACCTCGTCGGTATCGGTCAGAAGAACTCCGCTTCTCAACAGAATGTCTTCCACCGTTTCCCCAGCCGATATGGTTTCAATCGTCTTGTCGTCGACGCGGATGTGGATGTTAAAGAACCCCGGCACGTCGGCTCCCGACTTTTCCTGCCCGAACGGGGCCAGGATCTGCTGGGGCCACAGCAAAAGCGCTGCGTTAAGGCTAAATCCCGCGTCCGCCGCCGAACCGGCGGCCTCGTCGTCATTTTCCGTGAAAAAAGCGAATGCGTTGTAGATAAATACGGTGCTTGAAAGCACCACACAGATGATCGCGCAGAAAGCCTTAACCCTGATGTGTCTCTTAAAGCGTAATTTTAATGCTTGTTGAGCGCGTGTCAATAAATTGTACATATTTTCCTCCCTGGAGCACTCGCCGTCCTGAATACATTATTGCAACTATTTACGCTTTTTAATCAATAATTGCGAAACCGGCATGAAAAGCCGGGTATTCAGGACTTGTACGGAGATACGGAAGTCTACTCCGAAATTACAAAGCATGCGCCTTGTCTGGATGCTCCTTTAAGATCAGTGCCTCCCCGTTTTCGCGGGATAATACGGGGAAGCCGCCCATGTTAAACGGCGGGCCGGGCAGACGAAAGACCGCCCCGGATCTGTTTTCCGTAAAATAGGTTTTGCCGGCAAAAGGCGCCGGCAAAACAAAGCTAAACTAACGTTTGGAGAACTGCGGCGCGCGGCGTGCAGCCTTAAGACCGTATTTCTTGCGTTCCTTCATCCTCGGATCGCGGGTTAAAAAGCCGGCCTTTTTCAATACGGGCCGATAATTTTCATCCGCCTGTATCAGTGCGCGGGAGAGTCCGTGGCGGATCGCGCCGGCCTGGCCGGTGAAGCCGCCGCCGATGACGGTCGCCTCGATGTCGAACTTTCCGAGGGTCTCGGTCGTGACCATCGGCTGCCTTACGATTAATTTTAAGGTCTCAAGACCGAAATAATTGTCGATTGTGCGGTTGTTGACCTTGATTTCACCCGTTCCGCCGGGGAACAGCCTCACGCGGGCCACCGAGCTTTTTCTTCTTCCGGTTCCATAGAAATAGGGTTTTTTGGGCTTATACATTCTTCGTTACCTCCTTCAAACCTGACCGGCGATGAAAACTTCGGGCTTTTGCGCGGCATTTTTATGTTCGCTGCCCGCATAGACCTTCAGCCGCGCAAGCGACCATCTGCCGATTGAGTTCTTGGGGAGCATCCCTTTTACCGCGAGCTTTATCGCAAGCTCGGGCCTTTGGCCCATAAGGGTCCGGTACTTCGTTTCCTTTAAGCCGCCGGCATAGCCCGAATGGGTCCTGTAAAACTTCTGCTCCGGCTTCTTTCCGGTCAGAACCGCCTTGCTTGCATTGATGATAATCACGAAATCGCCGCAGTCGACGTGCGGTGTGTACTCGACTTTGTGTTTCCCGTTGAGCAGCGCGGCGGCGGTGGCGGCGGTGCGTCCGAGCGGCTTGTTGGCCGCGTCAAGGATGTACCATTTACGCTCAATGCTTTCGCCTTTGGCCATAAATGTGGACATGGTTTAACCTCCGGTATTTATTGTAATTTATTATTGTAAAATGAAACTGACTTTGAACATGATCATTTATACCACAAAGCGCGCAACGTGTCAACCTTCATTTTCAGAAATTTTAATTTACATACTCTAACCTCTTAAAATCTCCGTATTACTTTCTCTGTCTCTTTTATTCTATGTTTCCAAATTAAATTTTGTCCCTGTAGGGCCGAAACGATTCAAACGGCATTGCCGGAAAACCCGGAATAAAAAAAGCCGCCGATCCCTCGACAGCCTTTTAAATATTCGTTTTGAATCGCAGCATGCTCAGCGGGGCAGCTTAAATATATTATAGGATTTGAGTTCTTCTTTCTTGGCCTTGTTTAATAGATATGAATAGTGCGCCTGCAACGAGTTGATCTCATAAACGCACGCGTCAACCAGATCCGGGTCTGAAATGCTTTCGAAAAACATCCTCGCGATCCTGAGCCTCATCGCGGCGTCGTTGATCGCGTCGAGCAGTTCCTGCTGCTCTCTGTCGCTTCCTTTTTTGCCGCCGATTTTCTGAACGACCTCACCCATAACAGCGCCTCCGTTTCATTAATTACTTATATGATCATTTTGGACAAATATTCCAATTTTATGCTTTTTTTTCTGAAATTTCAGATATTCCCGTAATATTTCGTTTAGCGGGCGGCAAAATAAGAGTGTACTTGAAGAGATCGATGAAACGGGATTGATCCCGTACCGGCACGATGGATGTCCGGAGTTCATTTGCCGCGATACTGGCAGTTTCTTTTGCGCAGCGGATTCGGAGGATGCTTTTGCATCGATTTTCGGGATTCTGTTTTGCAGCTTAAGGTTTTAATTCGGGTTTTCCCGGTTTCCCGGAACTGGTTGTCCGGGATGTTATCTGCCACGATTTAACCGGCAAACTCTTAAGTGCAAGAGCGGCAATTCGGAAAATGGTTTTGCGCCGAATAGCCAAATACCGTTAAGGTAAAAAAAATGCGGGGGCTTTTGCCCTCGCGTTTTTTTGATTTGACACAATCTATTCCCGTGTTCTATTATAATAGAATAGAATAATGGACAACCTGCAGGGCAAAACGTCACCTTAAATACCACATCTTTGATCCGGCAATGGAGGCAGTGAATGAAAACAACGCGATCCCCGAAGGATTACGGGAACGACAGCATCTCCTCGTTAAAGGGCGCCGAACGCGTCCGGAAGCGTCCCGCCGTCATATTCGGTTCGGACGGCATCGACGGCTGCCAGCACTCGATTTTTGAAATCCTGTCCAACTCGATCGACGAGGCGCGCGAAGGCCACGGCAAAGTGATAAACGTGACGCGCTTTGAGGACGATTCCGTCGAAATCGAGGATTTCGGCCGCGGCATCCCGCTCGACTACAACCAGAAGGAGGAGCGGTTTAACTGGGAGCTTGTTTTCTGCGAGCTTTACGCGGGCGGAAAGTACAAGAACCTCGAGGGCGAGAGCTACGAATATTCGCTCGGCTTAAACGGGCTCGGCTCCTGCGCGACCCAGTATTCCTCCGAATACATGGACGTCACGGTCGTGCGCGACGGGTTCCGCTATTTCGTCCATTTTGAAAAGGGCGAAAACAAGACGGGCACGTCCGAGGGCTTTGTCAAGGAGCCGGTCACGACCAAGAAAACCGGCTCGAAAACCCGCTGGAAGCCCGACCTCGAGGTTTTTACCGATATCCACGTGCCGCTTTCCTATTACCTCGACACCTTAAAACGGCAGGCGGTCGTCAACGCCGGCCTTACCTTCGTATTAAAGGATCAAAAAGGCTCCTCCTTCGACACCTACGAATTCTGTTATCCGAACGGCATCAGCGACTATATCGCGGAGCTTGCAAGCGAGGAGCCGCTGACCGCCCCCTACCTGATCAGCGCCGAGCGCGCCGGGCGCGACCGCGAGGACAAGCCCGAATACAAGGTAAAAATGGAAATCGCCTTTTTGTTCGACCGCTCGAAAAGCTGCCTCGAGTATTACCACAACTCGTCGTGGCTTGAGTACGGCGGCTCGCCGGACAAGGCGGTGAGAAGCGCGTTTGTCTCGGCGGTCGACGCGTATCTGAAACAAAACAATAAATACCAGAAAAACGAAAGCAAGATCGGCTTTCAGGATATCGCCGACAGCCTCGTCATCATCACGAATTCGTTTTCTACCTACACCTCCTACGAAAACCAGACCAAAAAGGCGATCACCAACAAATTCATCCAGGAGGCGATGACCGAATTTCTGCGGTCGTCGCTTGAGATCTACTTTATCGAAAACCCCGCCGACGCGCAGAAGATCGGCGAGCAGATCCTGATCAACAAGCGAAGCCGCGAGCAGGCGGAAAAAGCGCGCTTAAACATCAAGAAGAAGCTCGCGGGCGGCACGGACATCACAAACCGCGTGCAGAAATTCGTCGACTGCCGCACAAAGGACATCGAGCGGCGCGAGCTTTACATCGTCGAGGGCGATTCCGCGCTCGGCTCGTGCAAGCTCGGGCGCGACGCGGAGTTTCAGGCGATCATCCCGGTCAGGGGCAAAATCTTAAACTGCCTGAAAGCGGAATACGGAAAGATCTTCAAAAACGAGATCATCACCGATCTTATAAAAGTGCTCGGCTGCGGGGTCGAGACGCGGGGCAGCCACTCGAAGGAGCTTTCGTCCTTCGATTTCTCGGCGCTCCGGTGGAGCAAGATCGTCATCTGCACCGACGCCGACGTCGACGGCTTCCAGATCCGCACCCTGATTCTGACCATGCTTTACCGTCTGGTGCCCACCCTTTTGACCGAAGGGGTCGTCTATATCGCGGAAAGCCCGCTGTTTGAAATCGTAAACAAAGGCAAGTCCTATTTCGCTTACACCGACCGCGAAAAGGACGAGCTTGTAAAGTCGCTCGGCGGAAAATGCGCGGTGCTCCGCTCCAAGGGCCTCGGCGAAAACGAGCCCGAGATGATGTGGCAGACGACGATGAACCCCGAGACGAGAAAGCTCGTCAAGGTCCTGCCCGAGGAGGCCAAAAAGACGGCCGACATGTTCGACCTGCTCCTAGGCGACAATCTCCAGGGCCGCAAAGACTATATCGCGGAAAACGGCTGGCGCTATTTAGAGCTCGCCGATTTGAGCTGAGGAGGGTATTAACCGATGAAAAAAACGCCTGAGAAAACCCCTCCCGCGCCGAACCCGCCGATTCCCCAGCCGATTACGCTGACGCTTTCGGAAAACTATATGCCCTACGCGATGAGCGTCATCGTTTCCCGCGCCATTCCCGAGATCGACGGCTTCAAGCCGTCGCAGCGAAAGCTCCTTTACACGATGTACAAAATGGGCCTGCTCACCGGAAACCGCACAAAGTCGGCGAACGTCGTCGGGCAGACCATGAAGCTAAATCCCCACGGCGACGCGACGATCTACGAGACGCTGGTGCGCCTGTCGAGGGGCAACGAGGCGCTCCTTACCCCGTTTATCGACTCCAAGGGCAATTTCGGCAAGGTGTATTCCCGCGACATGGCGTACGCCGCCGCCCGGTACACCGAGGTAAAGCTCGACGCGGTCTGTAGCGAGATTTTTTCCGATATTGACCGGGACGCCGTCGATTTTGTCGACAACTACGACAACACGCTAAAGGAACCCGCCCTTCTGCCGACCGCCTTCCCGAACATCCTCGTCAGCGCGAACCTCGGCATCGCCGTCGGCATGGCGAGCTCGATCTGCGGCTTTAACCTTCACGAGGTCTGCCGTACGACGATCGAATTTCTGAAAAATCCCGACCACGACATCATCTCCACCCTAAAAGCGCCCGATTTTCCGACCGGCGGCGAGATCATCCTGAATCGCGCGGAGATGGAGGAAATCTACCGCACGGGACGCGGCCCCTTCAAGGTGCGCGCGCGCTGGAGCCACCACCCCCAGGAAAACCTGATCGAGGTCACCGAGATCCCGTACACGACCACCGTCGAAGCGATCATGGACAAGACGGCCGAGCTGATTAAATCGGGCAAGATCCGCGAGATATCCGACATGCGCGACGAAACCGACCTGTCCGGCCTAAAGCTCACGATCGACCTAAAGCGCGGCACGGACCCGGAAAAGCTGATGCAGAAGCTTTTTAAGATGACCCCGCTGATGGACACCTTCTCCTGCAATTTCAACATCCTGATCGCGGGTACGCCGCGCGTCATGGGCATCCCGGAGCTTCTCGACGAATGGGCAGCCTGGCGGATCGAGTGCGAAAAGCGCACGCTGCATTTCGAGCTTTCCAAAAAGAAGGAAAAGCTGCACCTGTTAAAAGGGCTCGGGAAAATCCTTCTCGACATCGACCGCGCGATCAAAATCATCCGCGAGACCGACGAGGAATCGGAAGTCGTGCCCAACCTGATGATCCATTTCGGCATCGACGAGGTGCAGGCGGAATACGTCGCGGAAATCAAGCTCCGGCACATAAACCGCGAGTATATCCTAAAGCGCACCGAGGAAACAAAAGAGCTCGAGGCGGACATCGCGCGCATCGAGGACATCTTGAAAAGCCGCCCGAAAATCGTCGACCGGATCATAAAGGCGCTCGAGGGCATTATCAAGAAATACCCGTCCGAGCGCAAAAGCGGGATAATAGGCGAGCACGAGGTGGTCCACTACGACGAGGAAGCGAGCATCGAGGACTATCCCGTCACCGTCTTTTTGACAAAAGAGGGCTATTTCAAGAAAATCACGCCCCAGAGCCTGCGCATGAGCCACGAGCACAAGTTTAAAGACGGCGACTTTATCTCGCAGGAGTTCCCCGCGCAAAACCGCGCCGAGGTCATCTTCTTCACGAACCTGCACCAGGCCTACAAGGCGCGCCTATACGAGTTTGACGACACGAAGGCGAGCTCCCTCGGCGACTACCTGCCCTCAAAGCTCCAGATGGAGCCGGGAGAAAACGTTTTGTTCATGTGCCTGCCCGATTCGTTCTCCGGCAACCTCCTGTTTGTCTTCGAAAACGGCAAAATATCCAAGGTCGAGCTCAAAAGCTACCAGACGGTTTCAAACCGCAAGCGCCTGACCTCGGCCTATTGCGACAAATCGCCGCTTGTCCGGGCGTTTCATCTCGACGAGGACACGGAAATCGCCCTGTACTCCGATGCAAGCCGTCTTTTGATCGTAAACACCGCCGCGATGTCGCCCAAAACGACGCGCGCGACCCAGGGCGTCGCCGCAATGACGCTCAAGAAAAATCAGCGCGTCGTCCACGCGGAGCTACTAAAGGACGCGAAGGTCGCAACCCCCGCGCGCTACAGGACCCGGACGCTCCCGGCGGCGGGCGCCCTCGTCAGGGACGAGGACGCGCTGGAAAAACAGATAAAGCTGATCGAGGAATAGCAAAGAAGGGGCAGTCATTCCGGTTTGCAAAACCGTTTTGAAGGCCCCTTCTTTTTTTATTCGTTATGGAAAAGGCGGCTTAAGTGTTAGCCTTTTCTTCATGCGGCTCCGGCGGTATTTCGGGTGTATTTTGCATAATTTCGAGCGCTTCGCGCAACACCGCCGTTTTCGAATGGTACCCCAGAAACTTACGCACGGCGCTGTACGTCCGGCAGCTTTCCTCCACGCCCTGCCGGGCGTCCTCTATGAGTCTCCTTCGCCAGACTCCGTCCGGCAGGTCACCGTATTGCCTGTAATCCCGGATTCTCATTTTCAGGTGCCACTGGAGCACGCGCAGTACATCCCGCCATGGGACGGCTGTTTTCAGGTTGTAGTCGGGCATACATTATCACCTCCTAAAATAATTTTACTATCGATTGATAGTAAAATCAATACTATCTTTTGATAGTAGGTTATGATTTGGCAGAGGTGATGATTATGTATTATCCGCGGCTAAAAGATTTACGGGAAGACACTGACAGAACACAAACTGAGATTGCCGCTTTGCTGGGAATCGACCAGCGCGTTTACAGCACTTACGAAACAGGCAAACGCGAAATTCCCAGCCGCTTTTTAACTATTCTGGCCGATTATTATAAATGCAGCGTCGATTATATCTTGGGGAGAACGAACGACATGACTTATGATAAGAAAAAATAATAAAAAAACGGTATCGGGCTTCTGCCGACGAGATACGGCATGAACCTTTACCGTGTTTTGCTTTCGTTTTCCAATAAGATTACCCTTCCCGGCGGGACCTCCGCCGGTTTTATTTTGAACCGGACGCCGGGGAAAAGCTCTTGAAGCTTCATGATGTTTTCCCGCTTCTGCCCGACCATCAGGGATATGCAGGACGGATTTACCCCGAAGACCGCTTCCAGGAGGGACGCCCCCGACAAAAGGCCCAGGGCCCGTTTGAAGTAAAGCCGCGACCTCGTCATCTCCCCGAGCGCCGGATGGTAGGCACCGGCGGCCGCCGCGCCGTTTGAGAGCTCCTCCGTCGGGTTTAAGCCGATCCGGATCACCGGGATGCCGGCGTCCTCGAAAACCTCCAGCATGTCGGAGGCGACAGACGCGGCTTCCTCGATGCCGAGCGGAACATAGCTTCCGTCCCGGTACCGCTCGTATAAGGCGGTGTCCCTCAGGACGACGACCGGATAGATCCGCGCCCCGTCGGGTTTAAGCGCCGCCGCCTCTTTCGCCGAGTTTACGTCCTTCTCCCTCGTGTCGCCCGGCAGGCCGCACATCAGCTGCAAAATCAGCAAAAGCCCCGCGTCCTTGACCTGATTTGCGGCATCCGCGATATCCCTTGCGGTATGTCCCCTTCCCGACCGCTTCAATACATCGTCGTCCGTCGACTGCGCGCCGAGCTCGATCGTCGCGACGCCATACCCTTTGAGTATGGCGAGAATATCGCCGTCGATACAGTCGGGCCGCGTCGAAACCCGGATGCTCGAAACCCGGCCGGAGCGCACATACGGGTGCGCCGCGTCTAAAAGGGCCTCCTGGAGCGATCTGTCGACCGCGGTAAAGCTTCCGCCGTAAAAGGCGATTTCAGGGGATTTCCCCGATGCGCAAAGCCCCTCTTCGATCAGCGCCCGGACCTCGCCGGGCGAGGGGGCGCGTTGCGTTCCGGCGATTTTCCGCTGGTTGCAGAACACGCACTCGTGCGGGCAGCCGAGATGGGGCACGAAGATCGGGATAATGGAACGCTTCATCCCTGCCCCATCAGCGAAAGGGCCTCTTTTGCCGCCATCTGCTCGGCTTCCTTCTTGCTGCGCCCCTTTCCCTCGGAAAAAACATTCGAATTTAAAAGGAGCTCGACCGTAAACGTTTTGTCGTGGTCCGGGCCTTCCTCGGATTTGACGCGGTAGCTTAAGATCTCTTCCCTGCTTTTTTGCACGATCTCCTGCAAAACCGTCTTGTAGTCCTTAAAGGCGCAGCCCGTCACCGCGAGCTTTTCCTGCTCGAGGATGATAAACTCCATCGCGAAGCTTCTGGCCGCGTCGATCCCGCCGTCTAAAAAGATCGCGGCGAGCAGCGATTCGACGGCGTCGGCGAGGATCGAAGGCCGGGACCTGCCCCCGCTCGCCTCCTCGCCGCACCCTAAGAGCAGGTGCTCTTTAAGCCCGACCCGCTCGGCCACCTCAAAAAGCGCCTGCTCGCAGACGATGGCGGCCCTGAGCTTTGTAAGCCGGCCCTCGCAGTACTCGGGATGCGCCTTTAAAAGATAGTCGGCGCATAAAAAGCCGAGCACGCTGTCCCCCAAAAACTCCAGCCGCTCGTTGGACTGGAGCTTTTTACAGCGGTTTTCGTTTGCGTAGGAGCTGTGCGTCAGGGCGGTCATTAAAAACTCGCGGTGCCGGAAGGTGTATTTAATTGTTTTTTCAAGTATACTCATAATCGTAAACCTTATACGAAAGGCCCTCTTTCCGGGCGTCCATAAAGTCCATTCGGCGGGCATAATCGACATTTTTCGCAAAAAATGTCCGGCTCCGGTCATCATGGCAAAATCTTTATGCGGTACGGCACCCGGCAAAAGGGCTTCTCTTTCCTATATCCTCTTACGGTTCGACGCGGTCCTTGACGAATTTGACGGCATCTCCCACGGTTTTAATCTTGTCGAGCGAATCGTCTTCGATTTCGCCCAAATCAAACTCCTCTTCAATCGACATCATCAGCTCGACGAGGTCGAGAGAATCGGCATTTAAATCCTCCATAAAAGAGGTCTCTTCTGTTATGGTATCGCCGTCGACGCTGAATTGCTCCGTGATGAGCTGCAGAAGCCTCTCATAAATCACATCATTCACCTCCCGGAAAAGATCATATGGAATTTTTCCTATTTATCATATTCTGAAAGTGATGCAGTGTCAATACATATTCTATCCGTTTTGCTCCGTATTTACCGTCATGCTGCCCATATGGCCGGTGATGTCCCGGATGATGTCGGAATTTACGTAAATGGCGGCCTGTTTGATCGCGCTCTCGAACGAATAGGCGTCCGACGAGCCGTGCGCCTTGATGACCGGCTTTGCCAGCCCTAAAAGGGGCGCGCCGCCCGTCTCCCTGTAGTCGAGCATCTTCTTAAATCCGTAAAGCCCGGATTTGACCAGCAATGCCGCGATTTTCGTCTTAAACGACTGCTTGAATATCTTCTTCATCTCGCCGACGAAAAACATCCCGACGCCCTCGATCGTCTTTAGGACGACGTTGCCGGTAAACCCGTCGCACAATATGACGTCGGCGCCGCCCTCGACGATATCGCGGCCCTCGATGTTCCCGACAAAGTTGATCGTCCCCTCCTCCTTCGCTTTTTTGAGAAGGGCGTATGTTTCCCGGTAAAGGGGCGTTCCCTTTGTCTCCTCCGTCCCGATGTTTACAAGGCCGACCCTCGGGTTTTCGATCCCCATATGGCGTTTTGCGTAGAAATATCCCATAAACGCGAATTGGAGAAGGTACTCCGGCGTGCATTCGACGTTTGCGCCGCAGTCGATCAGGAGCGCGCCGCCGCCCTTTGTCGGGATTACGGGCGCGAGCGCCGCGCGCCTGATCCCCCTGATCCGTTTGACAAAAAGGGTCCCACCCGTCAAAAGCGCGCCGGTCGAGCCCGCCGAGACGAGCGCGTCGCCCTTATCCTCGCTTAAAAGCCTTAAGGCGACGCCCATTGACGAATCCTTCTTCTCCCTTAAAACGGACGAGGGGTTGTCCTCCATCAGCACCTCCTCGGTCGCGTTTACGACGGTCATCCCGTCTTCGCCGCAGCCCTCCTCCCGGAGGAGCTTTCGGATGATGTCCTCTTTGCCGACGAGGGTAATGTCGACCGGCAATTCCCGCAGGGCGAGGACCGCCCCCTTCACAATCTCTCCCGGCGCGTTGTCGCCGCCCATTGCGTCGACGATGATCCGGACGCGTTTTTCCTTGGTATCCTGTTCTTGCATGGGGTTCACCTCCGCTTATTTCATATCATGCTCCGGCTATTCGCCGCTGAACAGCTCTTTTTTTATCGACTCGATGATCGCAAGCGACCGCTCCGATACGGCGAGGTTTTTCGCCCGTTTTCCCTTTACCCGATGCAAAAGCGGCGCTATGATCCCGAAATTGATGTTCATCGGCTGGAATTTTGGCACCGTCGCGTCGCTTATGTAGGCCGCGAGCGCGCCGACCGCCGTTTCCGGCGGAAACGCGACGGGCGAAAGGCCGTTTGCGATCCGGCTCGCGGATACGCCCGCGTAAAACCCGGAGGCCGTCGACTCGACGTAGCCCTCGACCCCCGTGATCTGCCCGGCGAAAAAAAGCTCCGGCCTCGCCTTTAAGCGGTAAAAGCCGTCGAGCAGGCGCGGGGAATCGATGTAGGAATTTCGGTGCATCACGCCGTAGCGCGCAAACTCCGCGTTTTTAAGCGCCGGGATCATGGAAAAAACCCGCCGCTGCTCGGGAAATTTCAGGTGGGTCTGGAACCCGACCATATTGTAAAGGCTCCCCGACGCGTTGTCACGCCGCAGCTGGACGACGGCGTACGGCTCCCGCCCCGTGCGGGGGTCCCGGAGCCCGACCGGCTTTAACGGGCCGTAGCGCAGCGTGTCGCGGCCTCTTCGCGCCATCACCTCGACCGGCATGCACCCCTCGAAGACCAGAGCGTCCTCAAAGCCGTGCACCGGCGCCTCCTCGGCCCCGGTCAGCGCGTCGACAAAGGCGTCGTATTCCTCCCTGTCCATCGGGCAGTTTATATAGTCGTCGCCCTCTCCCTTTAAGTAGCGGGACGCGAAGAAGGCGCTTCCGAGATCAACGCTTTCATATGTCACAAGGGGCGCCGCGGCGTCGTAAAAATGGAGGGCTTCATTTCCCGTAAGACTCCCGATCACCCCGGCGAGCGCGTCGGAGGTAAGCGGCCCGGTCGCGATAATCGTAAGGCCGTCCGGAATCTCGGTCACCTCTTCCGGGACTACCTCGATCAGCGGATTGCTTTTGACCGCCGCCGTGACGGCGGCGGAAAACGCGCCGCGGTCGACGGCGAGCGCGCCGCCGGCCTTGACCCTCGTTTCCATCGCGCAGCCCATGATCAGGGAGTCCAGGCGCCGCAGCTCCTCCTTTAAGAGCCCGCAGGCATTTGTAAGCTCGTCCGAGCGAAAGGAATTCGAACAGACGAGCTCGGAAAAATCGGGGCTTTTGTGCGCGGGCGACAGCTTCGAGGGCTTCATTTCAAACAGCCTGACGCGGACATTGCTTTTCGCGAGCTGATAGGACGCCTCGCACCCGGCGAGTCCGGCGCCGATCACGTTTATCGTCATTTCTTCTTTTTAAGCTCCTCTTCCCAGCCGCACGCGGGGTCTAAGCAGAGGTTCTTTTTTTCTTCCTTGGTGTACCGCTTGAAAACCGCCTTGCCGCACTTCGGGCAGGTTTTTGTCGTCGGTTTGTCCCAGGTCATGAACTTGCAGGCGGGGCCCTTTTCGCAGCCGTAATAGCTATACCCGCTCTTTGATTTTCTTTTCAGCACACGCGCGCCGCAGAGCGGGCACAAAACGCCCGTATCCTCCGTGATCGGCTTAGTGTTCTTGCATTCGGGGTAGCCGGGGCAGGCGAGGAATTTGCCGAACGGACCCTGCTTTATCACCATTTTCCTGCCGCACAGCTCGCAGGTGACGTCGCTTTCCTCGACCACCTTGATCCGCTTTTTCTCGAGGTCCTTTTCCGCCTGTGAAAGCTCCTCGGCGAAATTGCCGTAAAAATCCTCGAGCATCTTTTTATAGTCGGATTTGCCCGCGACGATGCTGTCGAGCTCGTCTTCCATTTTCGCCGTGAACTTGACGTCGACGATGTCGTTGAATTTGTCGAGCATCAGGTCGGTGACCGCTTCCCCGAGCGCGGTCGGCTTTAAGCTTTTCTGCTCCTTGACCACATATTCGCGGTTTAAGATCGTCGAGATGATCGGGGCGTAGGTGCTCGGGCGCCCGACCCCCTTTTCCTCCATCTCGCGGATCAGCGACGCCTCCGTGTACCTTCCCGGCGGCTGGGTGAAATGCTGCTCCGGCTCGATCTTTTCCGCTTTCAGCGCGGCGCCCTCGGAAAGCGGGGGCAGCGCGCCCTCGTCGTCGCTTTTCTCCTCGTCCCGGCTCTCTTCGTAAACCGCTGTAAAGCCCGCGAACTTGAGCGTCCTTCCGTTTGCCTTGAAGATATAGCCGCCGGCCGCGATGTCGACCGAAACCGTGTCGTAAAGGGCGTCCGCCATCTGGCAGGCGACAAAGCGCGACCAGATCAGCTTATACAGCTTAAACTGGTCGGGCGTCAGGCTTTTTTTCACAGCGTCGGGCGAAAGCGCGGGATCGGTGGGCCGGATCGCCTCGTGGGCGTCCTGCGCGCCGCTTTTCGTTTTGTAAAACCGCGTCTTTTGCGGGACGTACTGCGCGCCGAAACGCTCCTTGATATAGCCGCGCGCGGCGTCCAGCGCCTCGTCCGACAGGCGGGTCGAGTCGGTTCTCATATAGGTGATCAGGCCGGTCAGGCCCTGCTCCTTGAGCTCGACGCCCTCATACAGCTCCTGCGCGATCGACATCGTGCGCTTGGACGTCATGTTGAGCTTTCGCGACGCCTCCTGCTGCAGGGTCGAGGTGATGAAGGGCGGCGCCGGGGAGCGCTTTTTTTCCGATTCCCTGATCGCGCCGACGATGAATTTATCCTCCCCGACGGCGGACAGGACGCGGTCGGCGTCCTCCTTGCTCTTTAATTCGATTTTGCCTTTGGCGTCGCCGTGAAAGGACGCCTGGAACTTAGAGTCGCCGGACGCGAGCAGCGCCGCAATCGTCCAGTATTCCTTCGGCGTAAAATTCCTGATTTCGCGCTCGCGGTCGACGATCAGCCGCGTGACCACCGACTGCACGCGCCCGGCCGACAGCCCGCGCTGCACCTTTCTCCACAAAAACGGCGAAAGCTTGTAGCCGACGATGCGGTCGAGTATGCGCCTCGTCTGCTGGGAGTCGACCAGCTTTTCGTCGATCGCGCGCGGGGCTTCGATCCCCGACCTTACCCCCTTCGCCGTGATCTCGTTGAACGTGATCCGTTTTGTCGTATCATCGCTTAAGCCGAGAAGCTCCTTCAAATGCCAGGATATCGCCTCGCCTTCCCGGTCCGGGTCGGTTGCGAGATAGACGAAATCGCTTGCCTCGGCCGCCTGTTTTAACTCGTTGATCACTTTATCCTTATCTTCAATCGGGATGTATTGGGGGATAAACCCCCCCTCGATATCCACCCCGAGCTTTTTTTTCGGCAGGTCCCGGAGATGCCCCATCGATGCTTTCACCTGATATCCGCTGCCCAAGTATTTTGCAATCGTTTTTGCCTTTGCCGGCGATTCGACGATGACGAGCTTGGCCATCAAAATTGTTCCTCCTGTTGGTTTATATTACGTAAACAAAGCTTATTCCGGACTAAGGAGCGAAAAGTACTTCCCTGGAAGCTGTTTTATTATCTTCTTTAACTGAAGAATTGTCAAGGCCGGGAGCACCTCGTTCGCGCTGAGTCCGGTCTTCGCGATCAGCTGGTCGATGTGCAGCGCGTCTTCTTCCAAAAGCGCCTGCGCGATCCGTTTTTCATTCCCGTTTAAGCCGTCGGGCACGGCTTTTTCGGCCTTTTTTACCGCATAGGCGGGCGGCTCCTGCGCCGCGACCTGCGTTTTTGCAGAGTCCGGCCGAGCGCCGTATCCATCGACAAGGGGGTCTTTTTGCGCGTTAATAAGCTTATGCGGATACAGCGCTATGTATTCCTCGAGCACGTCGGACGCCTTTGTGATAAGCTTCGCACCCTGCTGGATCAGGCTGTTCGTGCCCTCGCTCACAGAGGCGTCGATATTGCCGGGAATGGCGAAAACGTCCCTGCCCTGCTCGATCGCGTAATTCGCCGTGATCAAAGAGCCGCTTGTCGCGGGCGCCTCGATGACGATGGTCCCGAGGGAAAGCCCGCTCAAGATGCGGTTTCTCGCCGGGAAATTGCCGCCGAGCGCCCGCATCCCGGGCGGATATTCGCTCAAAAGCGCGCCCGTCGCCGCGATATCCTCCATCAGTTCCCTGTTTTCCGGCGGATAGCAGATATCAAGCCCGCACCCGAGCACGGCGATCGTCGGCCTTCCCGCTTTCAGGGCGCCCTTGTGCGCCGCCGTGTCGATGCCGACCGCCATTCCCGACAAAATCAGCGCGCCCGCCGACGAAAGCTCGAAGGAAAGCCGCTCGGCGTTAACCAGCCCGTAGGGCGTCGCTCTTCTTGAGCCTACCATGCACAAAACGATTTCCTCGTCGAAATCGGGCATCCGGCCTCTGGCAAAAAGGAGCGCCGGGGCCGCGTGGATCGTTTTGAGGCGGTCGGGATAGTTTGCGTCCGCCATTGTGACGATCCGGATTCCGAGACGGTCGCAGCGCTCCAGAATCTGATTGGCTCTGTCAAACGATTTGTCCCGCAGCTCCTTAAGGTCCCGCTCCGACAGGCGCGCGGCCTCGCTAAGCTCTTTCTCCGGCGCCGAGTATATATTTTCCGGAGTCCCGAAATAGTCCAGAAGCTGCGCGATCTTGACGCCGCCCAGCCCGCGCAGGTTGGAAAGCCACACCCAGTATTTCAGCGCAGACAAAGGTCTCACCCTCTTTTTGTCATTTCCCACATGACGATCGCCGCCGATACGGCCGCGTTTAACGACTCCGCCCGTCCTTTCATCGGTATCGTGACCGCTCCCCGGCTCAAAGCCCGGACCTGTTCGGACACCCCGTGCGCCTCGCTGCCGATCGCGACGGCGGCGCAGCTTGCAAAAATCTCCGTTATGCGCCCGGCCTCGTCGGAGGGAAGCGCGGAAAAAATCGGGATGTCCGATGCGTCGAGCGCCGCCTTGATTTGATTAGGCTCGCCGCGGCAGAGCCTTACGCGAAACAGCGAGCCCATCGCCGAGCGGACGGTTTTCGGCGAAAACGGATCGGCGCACGCGCCCGTCAGCATGATGCCGTCAAGCGCAAACGCGTCCGCCGTGCGGACGATCGTCCCCAGGTTCCCAGGGTCGGAAAGCCCGTCCAATATCAGATAAAAGCCCTGCGGCAAGCGCTCCGGCAAGGCGGTATCGGGCAGTGGGCAGGAGAAGACGATCCCCTGCGGCGACTTAACGTCGGATATCTTGTCGATCACTCTTTCATCCGTGCTGTAAAGCCGAATCCCTTCGCAGCCCTCCAGCACGCCGAAATCAAAATCCCGCCTGCATTTCTCGAGAAAAAACACGGTTTTGGGCCGGATGCCGCTTGAAAGCGCCTCGGACAAAAGCTTCGCGCCCTCGAGGACATATTCCCGGCATTCCTCCCGGTAGGCGCGTTCCTTGCTTAGCCTCGCGAAATGGCGCACCGACGGATTGTCCCGGCTTTTTACGACCTCAGCTTTCATCATTTCACCCGTTCTTCTCTTTCATACCGGCATTATAAAACAATCATACCAGATTCCGACCAAAAATATCAATATTTTACAGCATAAACATCGTATATATGCCGGAGCAATCAAACAAAAGGCTGCCGCAAAACGCATAAATCAGATGTGGCCGTTGCCCGCAGGGCGCGGGGAATAGTGTGAAAGGGGGCCGGCGAGGCCCTCTTTTGCGTTCAATCATCCGCCGCAGCGGCGTGCGCAGCACGGAGGGGGTGTCGCGAAATGCATATCCATGCATTTTACGACACCCCCTCCTTTTTTCAATCGGCGGGTTTCATTGTCGGGAACAAAAGCACGTCGCGGATGGATGCGCTGTCCGTAAAGAGCATGCACAGGCGGTCGATGCCCATGCCCATGCCGCCCGTCGGCGGCATGCCGTATTCGAGCGCGTTTACGAAATCGTCGTCCATCATGCTGGCTTCCTCGTCACCCTGCGCCCGCATCTGCACCTGGCGCTGGAACCGTTCCTTCTGGTCGATCGGGTCGTTTAGCTCCGAAAAGGCGTTTGCGATCTCGCGCCTTGTGATGAAAAGCTCGAAGCGCTCGGTAAGGCGCGGGTCGTCCTTTCTGCGCTTTGCAAGCGGAGAGACCTCGACGGGGTAGTCGGTGATAAAGGTCGGCTGCAAAAGCTTTTCCTCCACCGTCTCCTCGAACATCAGATTTAATAGGTCGCCTCTCGACGGGTTTCCCTCGAACGAAACGCCCGCGGCTCTTACCGCCTCTTGTGCCTCTGCGTCGGTCGCGAGGGCGCCGAAGTCGACGCCGGAATAGGTTTTGACGGCGTCGGTCATCGTCATCCTCGCCCATCCGGGAGACAGGTCGATCTCCTCGTTCTGGTAGACGAGCTTCGTCGTGCCGAGCACGTTTTGCGCGGCGTTTGTGATGATCGCCTCCGTAAGGTCCATGATATCGTTGTAATCGGCGAACGCCTGATAAAGCTCAATCGTCGTGAATTCCGGGTTGTGCTTTACGGACATTCCCTCGTTTCTGAAAATCCTGCCGATCTCGTAGACCCGCTCAAGGCCGCCGACAATCAGGCGCTTTAGGTGCAGCTCGGTCGCGATCCGGAGGTACATGTCGATGTCGAGCGTGTTGTGGTGGGTGACAAACGGCCTCGCCGCGGCGCCGCCGGGGATCGTATTGAGGACCGGCGTCTCAACCTCCATGAAGCCGCGGGAGTCGAGGAAATCCCTGATATTTTTAATGACCGCGCTGCGGACCTCAAAGGTGCGGCGAACCTCGGGATTGACGATCAGGTCGACGTACCTCTGCCGGTAGCGCAGATCGGGGTCCTTTAAGCCGTGATATTTTTCAGGCAGGGGCTTTAGCGATTTGGAAAGCAGGGTGATCCTTTCGACGTGGATGGAAATTTCGCCCCGGCGCGTCTTAAAGACGCTTCCGGACGCGCCGACGATATCGCCGATGTCAAACTTCCGAAAACGCGCGTATTCGTCCTCTCCGACCTCGTCGAGCTTTACATAAAGCTGGATTCTCCCCGTTTTGTCGAGAAGGTCCAAAAAGGACGCTTTGCCCATATCGCGTTTGGACATCATGCGCCCGGCGAGCGAGACCGTTTGTCCCTCCATCGCCTCAAAGCGCTCCGTCACATCGGTCGCGTGGTGCGTCACGGAAAATTTCGTGAGCTCAAACGGGTCCATTCCCGCCTTCTGGAGCTCGGACAGCTTTTCCCTTCGCACCCTCAGTATTTCGTTTAAGTCCTCCGTCTCGTTTGCCTGCGCGCTTTTAACTTCCTCAGTCAAAAAAATTGCCTCCCTGCTCGCTATATATGAAACGACCACAGGAAAGCCCCGCAGCCGTTTGTCGATACGTATCACCAAAAATCAAAGGTTATTCTTCTCTCCAGATTTTGAGGACCTGATACTTGATCTCGCCGATCGGCGCCTCGATTGTTACGACATCGCCGACCTTTTTCCCGGTAAGGGCGCGCCCGACGGGGGATTCGTCGGAGATTTTGCCCTCGACGGGATTTGCGTCCCTCGCGCCGACAATCTGATACTCTTCCTCTTCCTTCGTCTCAAGGTCCTGCACCAGGAGGTGAAGCCCTATGCCCGCCTCGTCGAGGCGAAAATGATCGTCGCTGATCAGCACTGCGTTTGAAAGAATATTTTCAAGCTCGGCAATTTTGGAGAACACCTTGCCCTGCTCATTTTTCGCTTCGTCATATTCGCTGTTTTCCGAGAGGTCTCCGAAAGAACGGGCTTCCTTTATTAGCTCCGCGACCTCTCTCTCTCGCACGGTCTTTAAATAATCAAGCTCCTTTTCGAGCTTCTCCATGCTTTCCTTCGTCAGTTTGTACTGTTTTTGCATTCGATATCAAACCACCTTCCATACCGGCAAACCGGCCGCAGACTGCGCTGCCGGGTTCTTAGACGCGATAGTATTGCCTATTTCATCACAATATATTCATTATAGTGATCTTGAAAACCTATGTCAAGAAAGTTGTTCCAAACTTTTCAAATTACGCCGGCCACTTCGATTTCGTCGGGTCTCAGGGCGCCCGTCATGAAAAGGAGCGTCAGCAGCTGCGCGTCGGCCAGGAGCGGTTCATCGGCGGAGATATCGGGCGGCACCGCGAATTCGGCGCCCGTAAAAATAAACGAGCCCTCCTTCTGGAGCTTATCCCCGCATAAATTAATAATGGTGTCCGCCTTTGACGCGTCTAAGTACCGTTTGTCGGGATTTGAAAAACAGATCAGGATTTCATGCGGGGAGACCGTTTTTCTTAAGGGGGATATGCCGTACTCGTAAGACAGCTTCCGGAGAAGGCGCATATCCTCCGCCCGGCAGTCGAGCCTTACGTATCTCGTCAGCTTGGTCAGGGCCACGGCGAGGTCGGAGACGTCCTTCGACGCTTTCTCCGCGTAAATGACGCCGGTCGCCTCCTCAAAGGGGACCTCCCGCTGCCGTAAGACTGCGCCGGCGATTTTGGCGGCGCAGGCGAAGCAAGCATAATTCGGGGACACGGCCGCGATCCCGAAATCGTGAAACAGCCCCGGAAAGGGAAAATCTCCCCAGGTGACAACCGTTTTTACACCTTCGTCGCGCAGCGAAATTGCTGCGCGACGAAGGCGTTTTTCCTGTAAGGCCTTATTTTTTTCCGGCAGCCCGACAGTTATATGCCAAAAGCTGCGGTCCCTGGCCTTTTTCTTCTCTTTTTTTATATATCGTTCGGGGAAACATGAAAAATAGCCGTCCGGCCACCCGGACACAGTTCTGCTTTCAAGCATTGCAACCATGTATTCACCAAATTTATTCGCGCACCATACCGCCTTTTGCTTGCCGTCCACTTGATTTTATGCGGATTTGCGCCGATTATTCCTGTTTATTTTATCCACCGAACAAATCAAAAGCCGATGAAAAACGCAAGAATGCGTACGCATTCTTGCGTTTTCAACGGTTTGCGCAGACAGTATTTCAGCCGAGGACTGCGCCCCGGCCCGCGGACGACACCAGCTTCCGGTACCGCGAAAGCCATCCGGTTGTTATCTCCGGTTCCTTCTCCGTCCAGTGGGACCTCCGCTCATCTAGCGTTTTTTCGTCGACTTTTAACGTGATCGTCCCGTTCGGGATGTCGATGGAAATGACGTCGCCGTCGCAAACGAGCGCGATCGGGCCGCCCGCGGCCGCCTCCGGGGAAACATGGCCGATGGCGGCGCCCCGGGACGCCCCCGAGAAACGCCCGTCGGTAATCAGCGCGACGTCTTTGTCAAGGCCCATGCCCGCGAGCGCCGATGTCGGACCGAGCATTTCGCGCATGCCGGGCCCGCCCTTCGGGCCTTCGTAGCGGATGACGACGACGTCGCCCGGGTTGATTTTCCCCTCCATAATCGCCTGCATGGCCGGCTCCTCGGAATCGAAGACGCGGGCCGGACCGGTGTGGCGGAGCATGGAGTCGTCTACGGCGGACCGCTTGACCACGGCGCCCTCGGGGGCGAGGTTTCCGAACAGGACGGCCAGGCCGCCCTCGGCATGGTAGGGGTTCGAAAGGGGGCGGATCACCTCGGGGTCGCGGACCTTTTTACCTGCCAGGTTTTCCCCGACCGTTTTTCCCGTCACGGTCAGCGCATCGGTGTGGATCAGGCCGCTGCGGGAGAGTTCCCCCATCAGGGCCTGGATGCCGCCCGCCTCGTGGAGTTCGGCCAGGTCATGGGGGCCGCCGGGCGACATGGAGCAGAGGTGGGGGGTCTTGTCGCTGAAAGCGTTGAAGGTCTTGAGCGTCAGCGGGATGCCCGCTTCCTTGGCGATCGCCGGCAGGTGGAGCGAGGTGTTGGTCGAGCCGCCGAAGGCCATGTCGACGGTCAGGGCGTTTTCGAAGGCCTTGGCCGTGAGGATGGCGGAAGGTGTGATTCCCCGCTCGACGAGGTCCATGATCTGCATCCCGGCCTCCTTCGCCAGCCGGATCCGCTGGGCCCAGACGGCAGGGATCGTTCCATTTCCGGGGAGGCCCATGCCCAGCACCTCGGTGAGGCAGTTCATGGAATTGGCCGTGAACATGCCCGCGCAGGAGCCG
>DIWE01000043.1:247107-247792 GCA_002423435.1 Clostridiales bacterium UBA6114 | reverse complement strand
ACTGTACCCATGCCGGGCGCACTATCAAAAACGCTTAAGCATGAAGAAATGCTTAAGCGTTTTTTTTACTGTAAAACGACTATTCGGCGGCCTGTAAAGCCTCCGCGGCAGTATCGGTTTTCTTTCTTTTGCCGAGGTTTTCCCTGGACTCCCCGGCGTAGAAGCATGCGACAAAATGCCCCGGCTCCACCTCGGCAAGCGGTGGATCGGCATTGGTACAGTCGGGTCTTGCCATCCAGCAGCGCGGGGCAAAACGGCATCCCGGTTTCGGTTCGACCGGACTTGGCACGTCCCCCTTTAGTACAATCCGTTGGACCTTTTTATCCATGTTGACTCTCGGCACGGCAGACAGCAGCGCAATGGAATACGGATGCATCGTGTTGGCAAACATGGCGTCCGTTTCCGCCATTTCCACAATCTGCCCCAGATACATGACGGCGATCCTGCTTGAAATATGGCGGACGACGCTCAGGTCATGGGAGATAAATAGATATGATAAATGATTTCGCTTCTGCATATCGATGAGCAAATTGATAATTCTTGCCTGCACCGATACATCCAGAGATGAGACAGGCTCGTCGCAGACAATAAAATCCGGCGACAGGGACAAAGCCCGCGCAATGCCGACCACTTGGCGCATACCGCCGTCCAGCTCATGAGGATAGTAATTGAGCATGCCATGGGG
>DIWE01000043.1:0-247090 GCA_002423435.1 Clostridiales bacterium UBA6114 | reverse complement strand
ATTTCCACCGTGTCGCAAAGCTCCCGAACGAGCCTTTCGAGCGTTGCCCCGCGCCCCATATGATGGATTGTATAGGCTTCTCCCATGATGGCGCGAATTGTTTTGCGGGGATTGAGCGAGGAATAGGGGTCCNNTCCTGAAAAATGATCTGCATTTTTTTGCACAGTTCCATTTTCTCGCTGCCCGAAGCATCAAAAACATTTTTGCCCTTGTATAGTAGCCGTCCCCCGGTTCTATCCAACAGGCGCATGACGACATTGCCGACCGTACTTTTGCCGCAGCCGCTTTCACCGACCAGCCCCAGCGTTTCTCCCGGATATACGGTAAAACTCAGATCATCCACCGCATGCAGGAGCTTTTTGTCTTTCAGCTTGAAATGTTTGACCAGATGAATTGCCTCCACCAGAGGCGCCTGGCTTTGGGCGATATTTTCCTTCACCATATTTATCACCCTCTTTCACTGTGGTAGCACGCGACGCAGTGGTGCTCGTCGATTGCTTTCATCTCGGGCTGCGTTGTTTTGCATTCTTCGGTGCAGAATTGGCATCGGGGGTGAAACGGGCATCCGTCCGGCAGATTCTGCGCGTCGGCTACACGGCCCGGTATTGCCAGGAGGCGTTCCCGGGGGCCCTCCAATTCCGGCAGCGCACGCAGCAGGCCATACGTATAGGGATGCCCGGGTGTGGAATAAACCGAGCGGACCGTCCCGTATTCAATGATGCGACCCGCATACATCACCGCGACATTCTGGCAAAGCTCCGAAATGATGCCGAGATTATGGGTGATCATCAAGAGCGAAGTGGAATATTGGGTCTGCAAATCTCTCATCAGCTCCAGGATCTGGGCCTGAATCGTAACGTCCAGGGCTGTGGTGGGCTNNGTGGGCTCATCGGCAATCAAGAGCTCCGGATTGCATGCAAGCCCGGCGGCGATTCCGACGCGCTGGCGCATCCCGCCGCTCAACTGCTTCGGATAATCCTTGATACGGTATGCAGGCAGTCCGACCTGCTTTAGTAGTTCACCTGCGCGCCGCATCGCCTCTTTATTGTTTATACCCAAGTGGGTCCTCAAAACCATGGCGATCTGCTCGCCCACCGTAAAAACAGGATTGAGGGCCGTGAGCGGATTCTGGAATATCATGGAGATCTTGCTGCCCCTGATCCTGATAATGTCTCTTTCACTCATGTCAAAGATCGGCTGGCCGTTAAAATAAATCTCGCCTTTGTCAATAATCCCGATTTTTTTGGGAAGCAGGCGCAGAATGGACAAAGCCGTGGTCGTCTTGCCCGCTCCCGTCTCACCCACAAGGCCAAGTGACTGGCCCTTTCCAATGGAAAGGGTCAATCCGTTGAGAGCATGTACAGTGGCCCGTTCGCTTCTGTACCGCACATGCAGATCATCGATTTTCAGTAGCTGCTCCATATCAATTCTCCTAACAGGCCCGGCATTCGGGCGGCTTAAGAAGCGGCGTCAGGAACGCTTCGGGTCCAGCACGTCGCGCAGGCCGTCGCCGAGAAAATTGAAGCTCAAAACCGCCAGCATGAGTATCACTCCGGGGGCCATCGCCATCCACGGGCAGATTTCAAGATATTGGCGGCCGTCCGCGATCATATTACCCCACGAGGGCTGCGGAGGCGGAACGCCTAGATTGAGGAAGCTCAGCGAGGATTCCAGGAGAATGGTCATGCCGACTCTTTGACTCGCCTGAATGATGATGTTTGTCGTAACGTTGGGCAGGATCTGCTGGAACATGATATAAAGGCTTTTGCCGCCCAAAGCCTTGCTCGCCTGCACAAACTCCCTGGCCTTGACGATGATGACATCGTTTCTGGTAACTTTGGCAAACTGCACCCACCCCGTGATCGTCAGCACAAAAATGAGATTGAACATGCTTGCGCCCAGGACCGCCATAATGGCGATCGCCAATATGAGGTTCGGCAAGGAAAGCATGATATCGCAGGCGCGCATGATGCACGAGTCGACAAGGCCGCCGAAATATCCGGCCATAATACCCATCACCGAGCCCAGGACAATCTGCAGGATGACGACCCAGAAGGCGATTGTGAGGGATACCTTGCCGCCGTACAGCAGACGTGAAAACACATCGCGGCCAAGCTGGTCCGTCCCAAAAATATGTCCGCCGATCCCATCGGAGAGCCAGTCCGGCGCCTGGAATTTCTCAACAAGGGAATTGGCCTGCGGATCATAGTGGGTAATCAGGGAGGCGCCGACGACCGCCAGGACAATCGCAACGGCGACGATCAAGCCCACGACGAAGAAATTGCTTTCCCGCATTCTTTTCAACAAGACACGCGTACTCAATATACCCCTCCTCTTATTCCAGAACGATCCGCGGGTCTATCAGCGAGGTAATAATATCCACAACCAGGTTTACTACTGCAAACAGGGCTGCGCAGACCAGCAATAGGGACTGGACCATCGCATAGTCCCGGTTTCCCACCGCCTGCGTAAGCAGCTGCCCGATCCCGGGCCAGGCGAAAATTGTCTCCACGATCACGGCGCCTGCGAGAAACATGCACAAACGGATGCCGACCAGCATAATGACGGGGCAGATGGCGTTTTTAAAAGCATATTTCCAGTTGACCACGACCGGCCTGATCCCCTTTGCATAGGTTGCGGTGATATAGTCCTCGCTCAGCGTGTCGATCATCCCGGACCGGCCGATCCTGGTGGTTTCCGCAGCCATCGGATAGGCCAGCGTAAACACCGGAAGAACATAGTGAGCGAGGGTGCCGCAGCCGATGGCAGGCAGCCACCCCAGCTCCACGGCAAAGACATAGATCAGGAGCACGGCCAGCCAGACCGGAGCCATAGCCTGTCCGAGCACCGCGAAAAACATGGCGGCAAAATCTATGGCGGAACCCCTGTGGGAGCCCGCGATAATACCCAGCGGAATGCACAGCATGCATCCGACGGCCACCGACACTAGCGACAGCTTGATCGTATAGGGCAGCCTTGCCCAGATCAGCGGGCCTACCGCTGTTCTGTAAGACGAGGATATCCCGAAATCGCCGTGTAAAACGTTGCCCATGTATCGGAAATACTGTATGTACAGAGGCTTGTCGAGTCCCATTTTGACTTCCATCGCCTTTACAGCCTCTTCAGGCGCTCCGTCGGGCAGCATCAGGAGCGCGGGATTCCCCGGCGCCAGGCGTATCAGGCTGAAGGCAAAGATCGACACAAAGACGAGTACGATCAGCGTCTGCCCCAAGCGTTTGAGAATATAACGAATCAATGGCGCACCTCCTTGCGCAATACATAATACGGTTAAGCGGGGCATCAAGGGCAAAACGGCTAATGGCCGGCACAGATAAAAGCGGCTGAAGCAACCTGTGCCGGCATTTGCCGTCTGCCGGGTGGTCCGTTTTTCTTCTATTTTGCCGGAACCAGTGACGGATCGTAATCGATGTATTTATACATATATGTACCGTCGGGATAGATCTCGATCCCCTTGATGCCGTAGTCGATAGCCTGGCAGGACTTATACTGGAACGCGGTGAGGGTGGGGGCGTGCTCCCGGCGCATGAGCTGCGTCAATTGGGAAATGAGCGCAAGCCGCTTGGCCGAATCCATTTCCCTGTTGATGGCCCTGCAGAGATCATAGAATTCCGGGCTGTTATACTCGTGCTTCTGGGTATCGCCCAAAAGCTTTAAGTTGATGTGTTTGGCCGGGTCGCCGCCGGTATGCATATCGAGGGTCAGGAATATATCGTAATCGCCGGTGGAGCGGCGGCTGCTGAAGGTTGCCGGTTCGACCGTTTCAACCTTGGTGTTGAAGCCGACGGCGTTGAGCTCCTCGGAGGCCACGAGGAGGATATCCTGGAATTTTGCGAAACCGGTGCTTGTCAGCAGCGTGATCGGCTCGCCCTGATAGCTGCTTTCCGCCAGAAGCTGCTTTGCCTTATCGGGGTCGTACTCATAGACCGGGATACTGGAGTCGTAGCCGACGCACCCGTCGATAAAGCAGCTGTTGACCATATAACCGCCGCCCATAACCTGGTCGATGACGGTCTGGCGGGGAATGGCGAGATCGAAGGCTTCGCGGATCTTTTCGTCGTTAAAGATGCTTCCCTGGTTCATGTGGAACTGGAAGTAGGCAAAGGTGCCGTCTTTTTGCTGGAGAACCTGAGTGCGGTCTTGCGCTTTGTCATAGAGCGGGAGCAGATCGGAATCGAAGCCGCCCTGTGTGACATAGGCCTGCACGGTGCCGGAAAGATGGGCCGAGACGGCGCTCGAAGGCTCCTTGATGAAACGTACGGTCAGCGTGTCATAGTAGGAATCATACTCTTTGTTCCAATAATCCGGATTCTTTTGCAGCTTCACGTGCTGTCCGTCTATCCACTCGACAAATATCCAGGGGCCGGTACCGTACATCCGCCCGTTGGTAAACAGGTCTTGTCCGTACTCGGCGTAAGCGTCCGCGCCGTAAATCGGCGTAAAGGCGACGCTCTTCAGGAAAGACGCGAGCGGGGCGTCCGTCGTGATCTTGACGGTATACTCGTCAATGGCTTCCACTGATTTGAGGTCCGCCCAGTTTTCGACGGCGGTGCTCAGCTCTTTTTTCTGTTCGAGGCAACGCGTATAGGTCGCCACCACGTCTTTTGCGGTGAAGTGGTCGCCGTTGTGGAAATACACGTCGTCCCGGAGCTTGAAGGTCCATTCGTCGCCGGCGTCGTTATGTGTCCATTCCGTGGCGAGCTGCGGGAAATAGCCGCCCTTGCGGTCCGGCCAGACAAGGGATTCGAAGACGGTCAGGCTCAAAGGCTGGTCGGTATTGCCGGCTTTATAGTTCAGCGGGTCCAGACTGATGAGACTTTCGCCCGTGGCAATGGCCACATCCTTGCCGGGTCCGCCGCCGGGCGATGTGCCGGCCGAGCCTGTGCTGCTTGCGCCGCCCGACGCGGATGACCCCGACGATCCGCAGGCGGTCAGGATCAACAGCAGTGAGGCCAGCAGTAGCGCTGCTAATCTAGTTCGAACTTTTTTCATACATGCTTTCCCTCCTCTTATATTTATGTAAATGAACTGCATATCGATAATACCTGTCGACCCTTGAAGAATGATCCGGCGGGCTCGCGGTCATTTCTTATGATTTATGAACTGCCCGGCCAGTGCGTTCTCTTCGTCGATGCCGATCATTTTTTCATACTCCCGAATATCGATCAGCTGATCGGCGTATTCCCCAAGGCCGCCGTTTTTGTGGAGATAGGTGAGAAATTCTTTGAGATACTGCGCGACGCCCATAATGCACGCCATGCCGCGGCAAACCAGCTTAAAGCCCATTTCGTAAACTTCCCGGTCGGTTATCCTCAAGTTGCTTTTGTCGATCAGATCGCAGAGGATAGGAGCTGTGGTGACCGCTTTTGTGATCTTCCTCCACTCGTCCGTGTCGTAAATATTTTCCGGCATCAGCACATCGGCGCCGGCGTCGGCATAGAGCTTGAGCCTTCTGATCACTTCCTCCAGGCCCATGGTGTTATAGCAGTCGGTCCGCCCGATGATCACAAAATTGGGGTCGCTGCGGGATTTCACCGCCACGCTGATCTTGTCGGCCATCTCATCGGCGTCGACCACGGTAACGCCCTCCATGGCGCCGCACTTTTTGGGATTGGTCTGGTCTTCGAGGTGGATACCGCTCACGCCAGCCGCCTCGTACTCCCTGACGGTCCTGCGCACACTGCCCAGCGAGCCGTATCCCGTATCCGCGTCCGCGTACATCGGAATGTTGGTGCGCAGCGCCATGCGCCTCGCCCTCTCGATCATCTCGGTTTGAGTGGCAATCCCCACATCGGGATAACCGATGGTGGAGGCCATTGTTCCGTTGCCGCCCATGCAGAACATATCAAATCCGATCTGTTCCATCAGGCGGGCGCTCATTACGTCGTAGGCGACCGGTACCGAAACGATACCCGGTCGGTTGAGCAATTCCCTGAAGCGTTTGTTCTTTTGCATCGATTGCACGGTTTTCTACACCCCTTTTAGTGTTTATAAATTGTATTCATAGGCAAAAAAGCGCACTTTAATAAGCGGTCGGACAATCGGCCACTTTTCTTTTCATTTTTTAATGTTATCGCTTGAATTTATTATATTTGTCTGAATTCGTCTATGAGCACCTGATCCGGGTCGCGGTTCATTGCAACGAGATACTCCGTCAGCTGACGCAGCTTTTCCAGGTTGGCGCCGGTATGGTTATGTAGGAGCTTGGCGGTCAATTTAACGTTCTTTGCCTCAATGGCGTCGATGATATCGAGATGAAGCTGAAGAGTTTCTTCAGGCTTTATCGCTATAATAGGGCGGTACTGCCTGTAACCGAACGGAATGGTTTTTTGAATCCTGTTGACCAGTTGATGCCGGGATATCTCAAACAGCCGGTTGTGAAAATTCTGGTCGGCTATGAGATATTCTTCTACATCAATAGCCGGACGATTAATAAAAGGAGCAAAAAAACCTCTGAGCTCCCGGATCTCTTCCGGGGTAATATATTTGATGATATCCGGCGCAATGATTACGTGAAGCATCTGGCGGATCTGGTACATTTCCATCAGATTTTTTACGGTAAGCGCCGGTAAAAAATACCCCTTCTGCGGAATATTGATCAAGTGTCCCTCGGTTTCCAGAATACTCAAAGCGCGGGTCACCGGCGTTCTGCTGACGCCGAATTCCTTTGCGATTGTGGTTTGATTGAGCTTTTTCCCCGAATCATATTTGCCGTCGAGAATTCTCTGCTTTAATTCCTGGCAGATATATAAAACGATCTCATCTCTATCCGGTTTTTTTTCCCTTTTTTTCATTTAAGGTTCCCCGCCTTTTAATCGTCATAAAATAAATCCAAAAACAATATAAAATATTAAAAATGAATTTATTTTTAAGAAAATCATATTTGCATTGCATTCATAAGTCAAGCCGGAATATTAGCTAAAAAAGATATCTCCTTATTGTCAATATTGCGTAAGGAGGGAAATCGGCTTAAAAAATAATCGGCAGGCCTATAAAACGGAAACTGGCCAAAAAAAGCGGCGGCTTTGATTTGATTTCAAAACCGCCGTTTCGCATCGACTTTTTAGAACGTATGGCTACCCAACCGCAACGCAGCAGCCTATTTTACAACTTCAATTCCAATTAGTTCGCCTTCTCCGTCGGCATTAAGCTTCGTATAGTCACGAACAGCCTTTATGTCCACTTCCCCTTTTCCGTCGGGGCTGCCAAACTGGCGCATGGACCCTTTGAATTTTCCGCTTTCCAAAGCCTCGCCGTTTGACGATAAAATATCGATAAATTCCCGCACGAGCTTTCCGTCATAGTAAAGACAATTTTGCTTTTTATTGTAAGTCAGGCCAAACGGTTCGTAAACGGCATACACTTTTGCGAGTTCATCCGGTGTGATCATGCCCTCCGAGCTATAAGCGTTATAATTGTTTGGGGAGGTGCTCCCCCGTGTTCTCTGCGATAATTCCTGTGCCGTAGATGAACCGTCGGCAGGTGTACCGGAGGAACTATCAGCCGATATCGCTTCCATTTCAGTCGGATTGAGGAAACGGCTGATATCCCTCGAATCAAAATCCCCTTGGCTGCTTTGTTCCAGTCCAACCAGCTTTCCGGCCGGATTTATAGAACCGTCGGAATTTTTAGCGGGGGTTAAATCTCTGATCGCATGAACATCAATAATTCCATCTTTATCAAAAAAGTCAATTCCTGCTTGATTACCCTCTTCCAAAGGATAAAAATCCTCAAAATACCGAACCAGTTTGCCTTGGTAAGTGAGTTTATTCGCGACCTTATCATAGATAAGCCCATACTCCTTGTACTGTGAAAAATCTGTTGTTAGGTTTTCCGCGGCTCCAACATAATTCGCATTATAATTTGCCTTTGTTGTGTTTATCGCGGCAGCGCTTGCCGCGTTAGTGGCAAAAACAGTCGTGGTACCAATGACTAAAGCAAGAGCGAGCAAGACTCCCACGAACGATGGTTTTTTTATCTTCATAATCGACACGATCCTTTCTTCGATAGCGTTTTTGCTAAAATGGTTTACAAGCGGCATTAGCCCGCTCTTTGTTTCCTCCATACTGACCAGCATAGATGCATAGGCGGACTTCACCGTTTCCCCGAATGTCCGCACCACCGTTTCATCACAGGACAATTCAATGTCGCGATTCGCCAGCGTATACATCGCCCATACAAAGGGATTGAACCAATGTACGCACACGGCGGCGGCCAGCACCAGCTTTGTCAGCGTGTCAAAGCGCCGGATGTGCGTAAACTCATGGGTGAGCATATAGCAGAGCTTCGTTTCGTCCATCCAGTCGGTTTTCCTCGGCAGAAGTATCACGGGACAAAATATGCCATAGGTCAAGGGGGCCTTAATCCGGTCGCTCTGCCGTATCTGCACGGGCCGCCGCAAGGAATGTTCCCGCAGCCAACGGGCTGCAAAATCGTTTGGGGCGGGCAGGGCCATTTTGAACTCTCTGTGACACTTGATATACGTCACGATGAAAAACAACGCGCAGGCGCACATCCCAATAAGCCAAACAATTTCAATCGGTGAAATGGACACGGCTGGCGCGCCACCTCCGATAGCCTCTCCCATTCCGGGAATATTCGCCATGTTGGGGATGGCCGCCATTCCCGCAGGAGAAGAAACGGCTGTTCTTTCCGCAAATATATGCTTTACCGTATCTATTCCCGTGTAAAAGCTGAAACGGGAGGGAATGGAAAATGGTATGAGCAGGCGGCAAAGCACAACGCCCCACAAGACAAGGAATGTCTTTTTCGGCAGCTTATGCAGGGTAATGGCGCGGATGATCGCAACCGCTACGATGAGGACAGACGCGGAAAGGCTCATTTGAACAATATCCATATCCGCACCTCACTCCAAATTTTCGACAATCTGCTTTAACCTTTCGATTTCATCACGGGACAGGCTTTTCCTGTTCAAAAGGGATGCGAAAAGCAGACCCGCAGAACCGTCAAACACCTTGTTAATCAGTTCCGTCGTTTCCTGCTCCTGCACCTGCTCCTTTGGGATTAAGGCATGGCAGACGAAGTTGGGCTCCCTGCGTTCAATCGCGCCTTTGGCAATACATCTTTTTATTAGCGTATAAGTGGTGTTCATATTCCAGCCTACCCGTTCCTTGAGAATATCCGAAATCTTTTTGGCCGTTATGTCGCCCTCTTTCCAAAGAACGTCCATTACCTTTAGTTCGGAATCAAACAGTTTGATTTCCATATTAACAACCTCCAAACTACCGCGGTAGTTTCGTCGACGCATTCATACTACCATAGTCGTTTCGGACTGTCAACCCTACCGCAGTAGTTTCTGGAAATATTTTTGCAGGCAAAGTTTTCTGCCTTCCATATAAAAAATCACCCGCCGGGTCATCTCCGGCAGGTGATTTTTGTATTTTGTTTTATCTGTATATAATAGGGGGGCCTTGTTTGCGGAGGCAAGCTCCTCTCCCTCGCTTTTCGGGCTATGAATTTGAACAAAGCCATGTTTTTGTTTTCTATTATAGGGTAGGCTGATCATCCCATTCCATCTGGCGAGGGTTAAACATTGCCGGATAAGTACTACAACCCAGACGGGCAGAAATCAGCTTTGTGGTTTTATTCACCTGCGCACAGTATTCCAGAAAGCGCTCCGGGTTAAGCTGAAGAATTGTGCCCGCGATGCTGACAGCGGCAACAACCTGATTAGTACTGTCAAATACCGGTGAGGCGACGCAGAAAATACTATCCTCATGCTCGAACCAGTCGGTGGCATAGCCCTGGTTGCGGACGTTATTTAGCTGCGTCAGAAGTGTCTCCAGATCGGTTATGGTATTTTTTGTATATCTTTTAAATGGGCCATTGCCAACAAGCTTCCTGATCTTCGATTCAGGCATCCATGCCAATATAGCCTTTCCGCTGGAGGAGCAATAAAGAGGGATTGTTTTTCCTATCTGAGAATACATGCGGATCGTGCGGTTCGGATTCTCAACTTTATCAATAAATACGGCGAAAGCATCGTTTTGTATCGACAAATGTACCGCTTCCCCGGTGGCCTGGCATAGTTGCTCCAAGAACGGCCGGGCGATAGAACGTACGTCAAGGCTTTCAAGAAGTCCATTGCTCAACGAGAGTATTTTGAGCCCTAAATGATACCGTTCCGAGGTCTCGGCCTGATAAACATATCCATAATTCACCAGTGTATGCAGCAAACGGTGTACTGTACTTTTATGCAGGGATGTTTGCTCGGAAAGAAATTTAATACTGCACCCATCTGGATTTTCAGCCAGTTTTTCCAACAAGATCAATGCTCTTTCCAAGGATTGAACATTGCCGTTTAATTCGTCCTTCATCAAAACACTTCCTTATTTTATAAAAATCGACACAAAATGCAAATTGCGTATTGACAAAAATTTGCATTTTGTTTATAATAAAATTATGAAACGTTGTTTCATAATGCGAAACAAATGCAATAAAAATTGCTATACACGCAATAAAACGGATTATAGTTTTATTATATGGAATTATGTTTCAAATATCAACCCCGATTTTTGATTTTAATCCCGAATTGTACTTCAGCGTTCACCCCGATTCGCACCCAATTTTTTAATACAGGAGATAAGTATGACAAGCATGAACGTAACGGATCAGTTTTCGTTAAAAGGCAAAATCGCGCTGGTAACCGGTGCATCCTATGGTATCGGCTTTGCCATTGCAAAAGGCTTCGCTGCCGCAGGAGCAACCATCATTTTCAATGATATTAATCAGGAGCTTCGGGACAAAGGAATGGTATCCTACAAGGCTGAATATATTCATGCCCACGGTTATGTCTGTGATGTCACCAGCGAGACAAAAGTAAATGAAATGATCAGGACAATTGAATCCGAGGTAGGTCAGATTGATATCCTGGTCAATAACGCCGGCATTATCAAACGCATCCCCATGTGCGAAATGTCTGCCGAGGATTTCCGAAAGGTCGTGGATGTGGATCTGAACGCGCCTTTTATTGTTTCCAAGGCGGTCATCCCCAGTATGATAAAGAGAGGCCATGGGAAAATCATTAATATTTGTTCAATGATGAGCGAACTGGGCCGTGAAACCGTTTCTGCTTACGCCGCGGCAAAGGGCGGCCTCAAAATGCTGACAAAAAATATCTGTTCCGAGTATGGGGAATACAATATCCAGTGCAACGGAATCGGTCCCGGATATATCGCCACTCCTCAAACTGCCCCTCTTCGCACCGAGGGACATCCTTTTAACAGTTTTATTATTTCAAAGACCCCTGCAGCACGTTGGGGTACGCCCGAAGATCTGGTGGGCCCCGCAATTTTTCTTGCTTCCGAGGCTTCAAATTTTGTAAATGGTCATGTTCTATATGTTGACGGAGGTATTCTGGCCTACATAGGAAAACAGCCGTAGGTTACAGCGTCAAACATTCTTAAACGAAAAGAGGATACATAATTGAAAGCAGTGTTTCTAAAGGCTTGGAATAATCTCGAATTAACGTCTATTGAAAAGCCGCTTATCTGCGACGACGAGGCTCTAATCAAAGTCCATTACGCAGGTGTATGCGGTTCGGATATTACGGTATATCGGGGACAGCATCCCACAGCGATCGCTCCGGTGGTATTGTGCCATGAGATTTTAGGAACAGTGGATGAGCTGCCGGCCAATTATAGCGGAGAATTTCACAGAGGCGACCGCGTATTGATGAATCCTGTCATTTCATGCGGCACATGCGCTTCGTGTAAGGCCGGAGCCGAGAATGTATGCGCCAATCTTAAATTACTGGGGGTCCATGAAAATGGTGGCTTTGCCGAATATACCAAAGCGGCCGTTAAGAGACTGGTGAAAGTGAATCCCTCAATTCCTGACAAGGTGGCGGCATTAGGGGAGCCCTTCGCGGTGGCCTATCATGTAAATTCACGTGCCGGTGTGAAAAAAAATGATAAAGTGCTGGTAATCGGAGCAGGAACCATCGGAATCGTCGTAGCCTTGATTGCCCGCGAGTTTGGTGCCGGCCGAGTCGTTATCTCAGAAATCAACGATCAACGGTTACATCTGGCGCAAAGCCTTGGTTTGGAAACCATTAACCCTTTAAAGGAAGATATTCTGGGAAAAGCCAAAGAGGTCACGGGCGGTATTGGCTTTGACGTGGTGTATGAGGCATCCGGCTCCAAAGCCGGTGTCCTGATGATGCCTGATCTGTGCCGTATCCGCGGGACGCTGATGTCTCTTAGCCTCTCAGGGCTTTCTTACGAGTTTGTTATCGGCAAGATATCCTTCAAGGAAATGTCGCTTATCGGTTCAAGACTCTATTCGCACGAGCATTTCAAGGCCGGCGTTAAGGCGATGGAAAATCTGGCGTCCAGATATGACCTTTCCAGTATCGTAACCGATATTATGCCTTTGGACAGGGTGGCCGAAGCAATCGAGATGATGAAGGAGAGTAAAAATACAGGTAAAATTCTTATTAAATGCAGTGATGCATAAATGAATGCCATATGAAATGGAAATCGGAAAAAACGGTAGTGTTTGCGTCAAGCTAAAGAAGGATAGCTTGTGCGATAAAAAACATTATTATTTAAGGAAGGAAAAAGAAAATGAAAAGGTTATTGATCGCAGTACTGGTTTGTTCTATGGTTTTGGGACTTTGTGCAGGCTGCACCAGCTCATCCAAAGATTCCTCCACTCCCGCCTCCTCCGGGTCTGGCAGTAAAGCAGGAAATCCGATTGTGCTGTCCATGGGCAACGGAATGCCGGAAACCCACGCATTCAATGTAGCTTTTGCTGATTTCAAAAAGAATATTGAGGAAAAAACGAATGGTGACATTGTTGTCGAGATATATCCAAACGGCCAACTGGGCGGTGACATGGTCATGCTCCAGGCTGTTCAGGACGGTTCGCTCAGCATGACGTGGACGGCCACACCCAGTCAGGTCAGCTTTGTTAAGGAGCTTGCGGTCTTTGATATTCCATTTTTCTTTGATTCCCTCGAACAGGCACAAAAAGCTGTAACCGATGAAGCTTTTGTCAAGGCAATGGAAGAAAAGTATAATGCGGTGGGACTTAAGTTCATGGGTTTCCCGACCCCGGGTTACAGATGGCTGTCCGCCAATAAGCCCATACGAAAATTGGAGGACCTGTCCGGATTAAAGTGCCGAACAATGGAGAATCCGTACCATGTGGCCTTCTGGAAGGCACTTAAGGTAACCCCCACGCCCCTTGCCAGCACCGAGCGTTATGCGGCTCTGCAGCAGGGCACGGTCGACGGACAGGAGAACCTGGTTGAAAACGCATTCAACACCAAAATGTATGAAGTGCAGGATTATTTCATTAATACAAAACACATAGCCTATGTATCCGCCTCAGTAATGAACCTGGATTTCTATAATTCTCTTCCCGACGACTATAAGGCGCTGGTTGATGAGGAAATGGCCACAGTTACCTCTAAGTTCCAGACATTAGCCCAGGAAAACGAAGCCAGCATGCTCAAAGAAATGCAGGACAAGTACGGCGTGACCATTATTGACGAGCTCGATCCCGGCGAGTATGCGCGCTGGGCCAAAGTCACAGAGGCAACAGAAGGTATGATTCGCAAAGACATCGGGGATGACATGGTTGACCTTCTTTACAAAGCAGCCGGCAAATAATCATTGGATAGGCGGGCGCTCGCTTTCTTGAAAAGCGAGCAGCCTATTTTGACGGAGGGTATATATGAAGAAATTAATTTGTTGGCTGGATGAAAATTTTGAAATCGCCATCATAAGCGTTATGGTAACCTTGATAACGATTTTCATGACTATTCAAGTGGTTCTGCGATACTGTTTTGCCAATTCACTTTCATGGGTGGAAGAAACCGTCGTATTTCTCAATATCTGGATCGCCTTTCTCGGATTAAGCTATTCAATGAAAAAAGGCACCGATATGAAAATGGATTTTTCATACCTTCTGCCCAAAATCCCCAGGTTGATCGTCAATTGGCTGTCGGAATTGGTTCTTTTGGGATTTTACATCTATATGACAAAGATTGGATATACGGTTGTCGCCTCCATGATTGCTACGGGACAGAAGAGTTCGGCCGCGCTTATCCCCCTATATCTTGTATATTCATCATTGATGATCGGGTCCGCTTTGTCGATTCTGAGATATTTTCAAAAGGTATATTTAAGATTCTCCAAAAAGAGAAAGCAAAGGGGGTAAGGAATCATGACGGCATTGACAATAACTTTGTTTTTTACGCTTTTGATTGGTGTGCCGATAGGAGCCGGTCTTACACTTTCGACAATTTCTACTTATGCTACAAACGCGACATCGATGATAAACCCGGCGTATATTTATAAAAACATGATCGACGGTCTCAATTCTTATCCCTTGCTTGCAGTACCGCTGTTTATTTTTTCCGGCCTCGTCATGGCGAGAGGCGGCATTGCAAAAAAACTGTTTGAGTTTTTTGCTTATTTTATGGGCAATATTACGGGAGGCCTCCCGATTACGGCGGTAGTCACCTGCCTGTTTTACGGCGCGCTTTCAGGCTCCGGGCCGGCTACCACCGCGGCGGTCGGCAGCATGGTGGTCCCTTATTTGGTTGACTTGGGCTATGACAGAAACTTTTCGGCAGCGTTGGTTTCGACCGCGGGCGGACTTGGTGTTATCATTCCCCCAAGCATTCCTTTTATTATGTATGCGATGGCGGCAAATGTGTCGGTCGGAGATATGTTTATCGCCGGTATCATTCCGGGAATATTGATAGCCGTCACCCTGTCCGCTTCCGCTTTTATCCATTGCAAAAAAAGCGGGGAGAATAAGGCAATCCTTAGAGAAAACTTTAAACTCCTCCATAAGAACTCATTTTTTCATCTACTGAAGGAAAGCTTTTGGGCCTTAATGACCCCGGTTATTATTCTGGGAGGAATTTACGGCGGCATTGTCACGCCGACGGAGGCGGCCACAGTTGCAGTTGTCTATTCACTGGCAGTGAGTGTTTTTATTTATAAAACAATTAAAATCAAAGAAATCCCCGGCGTACTCGTGGAAACAGGCAAAACGCTTACCCCCATGCTGGTGGTTGTTGCGGCAGCGGTTGTATTTGGCCGGGTAGTGACCTTATTGCGGCTGCCGGCGCTCGTGACGGCTTTTATGATGAACGCAGTCAGCTCCAAGTTGATTGTCATCCTGATTATTAACGTTATCCTGTTGATCGCGGGAATGCTGATCAATACGTCCTCCGCGATACTCATACTGACGCCGGTGTTATTGCCTGTCGCGCTGGCCATTGGAATGGATCCGATACATTTCGGCATGATGATGGTTGTAAACCTGTCGATCGGGTTCGTTACCCCGCCGGTTGGCAACAACCTGTTTGTGGCGTGCGGCATGTTTGATATTCCGATCATGACGCTGGCAAGGCACTGCATCCCTTTTATCCTTGCGTTTATAGTCGCTTTGGGCTTTGTCACCTTTATCCCCTGGTTCTCACTGGCTCTCATCTGAGTCTGACGCGGCGGCAAGGCTTCCGCAGGCCGCAATCAAAAAGATTTTGGAGAATGTAAAAACGACTGAAGCATCTTTCTCTACTCATTATGAAAGGACTTTGTGAAATGCGTATCAAAGACCTACGGGTGCATATCATCAGCGCCCCGCTTGACGATGCCTTCCAGTTTTCTCAGGGCTGGGTGCGTAAGCGCGACTCGGTGATTGTGGAAATTGAAACGGCCGACGGCATATGCGGTTTTGGTGAATGCCTGTGCCATGGACGGCAGGAGCCGTTTATGGCCGCCTCTTTCATCGAAAACTGCTATAAGCCCCTTGTTATCGGGCAAAGCATTTATGATGTCGAGGTGATATGGGAGCGTCTGTACAACCATGTTCGGCCGGTTGGTCAGCAGGGTATTTCCATTAACGCGCAAAGCGGGATTGATATCGCGATCTGGGATGCAATGGGCAAAAGTCTCGGACAGCCGGTCTATAATCTGATCGGCGGACGATATCGCGATAAAATTTTTGCGTATGCGACAGGGTTCTACCGCAAGAAAGGAAAAAAATACCCGCAGGCGGCGATTGAAGAGGCGCAGGGATATGTCGAAAAGGGTTTTAAGGGCATGAAGCTGAAGGTAGGCTTCGGGGTTTCGGAGGATATTCATTACATTCGCTCCGTGCGCGAGGCGCTCGGCATGGATATAAAGCTTATGGCCGATGCCAACTGCGCGTATAGTCAGGCAGTTGCCAGAAGACTTTTATATGAGCTTGCGGATCAAAAGCTTGAATTCTTTGAAGAGCTCCTGCCGCCTGAGGATCTCGAAGGCTATGCAGCGCTTCGCAATTTAACCGGTACATATATAGCCGCCGGCGAAAATCTGTTCGGCAAACAGAATTTCAAGCGTTGGCTGGAACACCGGGCGCTTGACATCTATCAGCCCGATTTGTGTTCTTCGGGCGGGTTTACCGAATGCAAAAAGATTTCTGTGCTGACTCAGACTTATAACACCGCTTTGGTTCCGCATGTGTGGGGTTCAGGCGTCGGTCTTGCGGCATCCCTGCAATTTATTGCAACCCTGGTGCCCACTCCGCTCAGCCATAATCCCATCGAGCCTATGGTCGAGTTCGACCAGTCCAGCCACCCGTTCCGTCTCGACCTGATCGGCGCGGACAGCATAGTTTTTGAAGACGGTTATGTGAAAGTGCCCGACAAGCCCGGTATCGGTATTACCGTAAACAGAAAAGTGCTTGAAAAATATAAAATTTAGTTACCCGTCTGCAAATCAATTCAATTTAATTCAAAGAACAATCAGACCAATTAAGAAATGAAAAAGGAGCGAGTATTTTGAGAAAGTATCATATCGCAAATCTGCCCGGAGATGGAGTAGGCCCGGAAATTATTGCAGTAGGCACTAAAGTATTAAAAGCTTTAACCGAAATAAACGGCGGGTTTGAATTGGACTTCCAGAATTATAATGTCGGCACAACGCAATACTTAGTCGATAAACAAGTGATAAGCGATGAGGTTCTCAAGGGCTGCGCGGCTGCCGACGCGATGTATATGGGTTCAATGGGCATGAACAAGCCGGGCCAAATGATTCTGAATGAAAAAGGCACGGAAGTAAACGGCGCCGACGGCATGTTTAAGCTTCGTTTTGGGTTCGACCTTTATGCGGGCGTTCGCCCCATAAAGCTGTATCCGGGCATTTCCTCCGCTCTTTCTGGGCACGACAACATAGACTTTGTCATCCTGCGCGAGAATACCGAGGGTTTGTTCGCGTTGGCGGCGGAGTATGCGTGCAGAACGACGTCGCCGTGGATACGCAGATCATTACGAGAAAGGGCAGTGAAAGAATCCATAAGTACGCCTTTGAGCTCGCGCTTTCGAGAAATGGCAGGCTGTTGGACGGCAAGCGTCTGGTTACCTGCACGCATAAAGGCAACAATCTCGTCACCTTCTCTTTCTTTAAGCAGATATTTGAAGAGATTGCAAAGCAATACGAGGGCAGAGTAAATGCCGAAAACACCATGATAGACGCGATTACGCTTTTGATGACTCAATTTCCCGAGAATTATGACGTCATAGTGGCGGAAAACTCCCATGGCGACATTATTTCCGATTTGGCCGCGGCATACATCGGCGGCTTGGGAATGGCCCCTTCCGGCGATATCGGCGACGAGAAAGCAATGTTCCAGCCGTCTCACGGCACGGCGCCCACTCTTACGGGCAAGAACATAGTAAACCCGACCGCAACGATTTTGTCCGGTGGGATGATGCTTGAATGGCTTGGCAGAAAAAATAAAGATGAGGCGCTTTTAGCCGCGGCAAAAATGCTTGATCTGGCCGTCACCAATACTTTCAAAGCCGGGGTCCGCACATCCGATATGAAAGGAAACGCTTCGACAACGGGATTTGGTGATGAAGTGATTAGGCAGCTCAGGCTATTAAACGTGTAAAGCGGAAGAATTTAAGCAGCATATTTTCTGAAGTCCGGCGCTCGCTTGAGCCCTGATAAATAACGTGGCAATGGTCGACGCGCAAAGACCCGTCAGAGGGAAATGACGGGTCTTTTTGCAAAAGTCATTTTTCCGGCAGCTGCGCATTAAGTCTGTTATTTGAGGAGATGTTTGAATGAGATTGCGTTTTGAAAATATCGTGGCTCAACTTGAAAAAATCTTACTGAAATATGATTGTCCACCCGACAAGGCAAACCTGATTGCAACCGTAATGGCCGAAAATTCACTGGAGGGGACATACTCGCACGGTGTCAACCGATTCCCGTCCCTGATCAAAAGCATCCGGCTTGGCCATGCAAAACCAAAAAGCGAAGCTGCGCTGGTTGCCGCTTTCGGCGGACTTGAAAGCTATGACGGAAACAGCGGGATCGGAATCCCGAACGCAATATTCTGTACGGACCGCGCAATCGAGCTTGCGCAGCGGCACGGCGTTGGCTGCGTGGCTTTGCGCAACACGAACCATTGGTTAAGGGCTGCCACTTACGGATATCGCGCGTGTAATGCCGGCATGGCGGCAATCTGCTTTACAAATACGCTTCCCAACATGCCGACATGGGGCGCTTTGGACTGCCGTCTGGGGAACAACCCATTGGTGTTTGCCTTTCCACGGAAAAAAGGTCATTTGATTTGTGATATTGCAATGTCTCAATTTTCCTATGGGGCGCTTGAGGTTGCGGCGCTGAACAAAAAACAGATGCCCATCGACGCGGGATTTGATACCGCCGGCAATTTGACAAAAGACCCGGGCGAGGTCATCAAAAGCCAGAGAATCCTTCCGACAGGCTATTGGAAAGGCGCTGCGCTTGCACATCTTCTGGATGTTTTCGCCGCCGCGACCGCTCTTGGCAATACCACCGCGGCCATTTCAGAATTCGGCGATAATGTCGATGTTTCGCAGATGTTTATCGCGATCAATTACCGTGCGATTGCCCCCCAGCCCCTTTCGGAAAAAATTATTGAAAAATCAGTGGAGTATTTGTTAGGCTCGGAAGAAGCAAACGAAAGCAGTTCCATTATATTTACCGGTCAAATTGCGCTGGATACGCGAAATGACAATCTGAAAAATGGTATTCCTGTTAACGATAACATTTGGGAAGAAATTTTATCCCTCTGAGTCAAGGGGGAACCCGTTTGGGGTAAGAATGGTATGTAACGAAAAGTCCAAAGCGACGGCGGAAAAGGGTGATGAAGGAAATGCGGTCGACGGTAATTAAAAAAATCATTGAAAAAAAGATTATCGCTATTATAAGAGGAGTAGAAGAAAAGAAAACCTTGGCACTTGCAGAGGCGCTTTACAAAGGCGGAATTGAGTTGATTGAAGTGACCTTTAATCAGCGCGGGGATTTCCCCGCTACGGCGGATGCCATAGCGGCAATCAGCAGGCATTTTGGGGGCCGTGTGCTCGCAGGTGCCGGAACGGTAACAACACCGGAGCTTGTACAAATGGCTGCGACAGCCGGCGCAAAGTATATCATATCTCCCAACACAGATCTTGCTGTTATAGAAACGACTCGCAAATTGGGGCTCGTTTCCATTCCGGGAGCGCTCACTCCAACAGAAATTCTCGGTGCGCATAATTCGGGGGCGGATTTTGTCAAAGTGTTTCCCGCATCGAATTTCGGCAGCGGTTACATCAAAGCTCTGAAAACCCCATTAAGCCAGGTGAAGCTGATGGCAGTGGGCGGTATCAACCAAATCAATATTAGGGAATACTTCGATGCCGGATGCGTGGGCGCCGGCGTGGGAGGAAACCTTGTCAACAAAAAATGGATCGAGGCCGGGGAGTACGATAAGATAACCGATCTGGCAAAAGCTTTTTTGCTTGAGATTGGCAGGCAGTGAATATAAACTGTTTGTCCTCTGATAAGCCATTAGAGAAAGGACTATGAGATGAATATCGACAGGACGAAAGAATTGAGCAGCGCTCTTTACAGCGCCAACCTTATAAAGCAGCAAATTGCTTGCCCTGCCGGGCGTTATCCGGATTTAACCATCGAAGACGCCTATAAAATCCAAAGCGAAATGGTCAATAGTTATGTAAATGCGGGTTATCATCACGCCGGAAAAAAGGTAGGATTCACGATTCAGTCAAAATGGGATCAGGTAGGTATCAGCGAGCCTGATTACGGATATATGTTTCATGAGCTGGCCTATACCAGCGGTGATATTTTGACTGTCGACAAATTCACTCAGCCAATGCTTGAAACGGAAATAGCGTTTGTATTAAAAGACGACCTGGCCGGTCCTGAAATCACATATGAGCAGGTTGTAAAGGCCACCGATCATGTGGTCGCCGCGTTTGAAATCGTTGATTTCAGAACAAGCGACAGCGGCAGAACGGCTATAGACATCATTGCGGACAATGCAGCATTCGGAGCATATGTCGTCGGAAGCAAAAAAATCGATATTCATTCCGTCGACTTGTATTCGGAGCGCGCGCTCATATATAAAAACGATCAGTTGACGCAAACGGGCTCTTTCTCTGATGTCATGAACGGTCCGGTAAATTCGATCATATGGGCCGCAAATAAATTTAATAGGCTTGGGCATCCATTGAAAGCGGGAGAAATCATTCTTTCCGGTTCGGCTGTTTCGCCTATAAGCATCGCGCCGAACGACGCTTTTCGCGCGGAATTTTCAACGCTGGGCAATATCTCAATCAAATTTATTTGAATTTGTATAAAATATATTTGCCGCAGGCCCTTGCCTGCGGCACAGAGTGTCGAAAAAGCATGTTTTGGGAATTGTTAAGGGGCCGGAGCCCCTTAACTTGGGATAAGTCCGCAGGCGGACATGCGCCGGCGGAGGACACACTGGACAAAACCCTTGGTTTTGTCCGCCCCTGGAGGAGCATCGAGGGGGAATTGGATTCCCCCTCGAAAGGCTGTCGAGTTTTTCGACAGCCTCTGCAGCAGGCCCTTGCCTGCGGCAAAAACATTGCCAGTCTTTAAAATTATGCCCTGAGCGGATTTTTAACCTCGATGCTTTTCTTCATCACGGTATGCCCCGGAATCTCTCCCGCGCTCAAAAACCCGTGCTTTCGGTAAAAGCCCATCGCCCTTTCGTTGCCGTCGGCGACGTTTGCGGCGATCGACCGGCAGGAGGCCTTTCGAAAAGCGCTGACCGCCTCGCCCAGAAGCTGCGATGAAAATCCCTTCCCGCGCAGCTTCTCGTCGACAATGACCGTCCTTACTAAGCCGCAGCCCTCCTCCCGGAGCGCTTCGGCGTCAAGCCGCAAAAGTCCGCTTACCCGCTCGCGCAGCATCGCGAAAAGCAGGGCGCGCGGGTGCTCCTTCTGAAGTAATCCGCTTTCCCTCAAAAACGCCCCGGCGTCGAACGCCGCGCTTTCTCCGTACGCGCTTTGATGAAACGCCTTTCCCCAGGTGAGGAATTCCTCGGCATCCGTCTTAAGGTCGACCGGCCGGAACCACATGTGAAAGTCGGCCGGCTCGTCGCTGTCCCTCCACCACTTCTGCGTTGCAAGCGTGCTGCAAAGCTCGCCGAGATGGGAATTATCGTTATAAAAATCAACGGATATTTTTCCGTTTTCAACCGTCAGCAGGTTGACGGCCGTGTTGTCGCACCAGCGCAGCTTGTCGAGAGACCTGAGCGACCCGTAAAGCGCCATGCAAAGCACGGATCTCGTCGCGACGCCGTGGGAACCGGCGAGGACGGTCCCTCCATCGTGCTTTTCGGCGATGCGAAGCAATGTCCCTTTAAGCCGTCTTTCGACCTGCTCGTAGGTCTCGCCTCCCGGAACGCGCACCTCCCACGGGCGATGATCCCACGCGTCCATCTCCTCCGGATAAAGGCGCGGCAGCTCTCCCCAAGGGCGGTCCTCCCACTCCCCGAGATTGATTTCCCGCAGTCCCGGCTCCGGGATCAGCTCAAGGCCGTGCTCGTCGGCGATCGGCCGGACGGTGCTGTGGGCCCGCAATATGTCGCTTGAATAAACAGCGTCCAAGCGGACATCGGAAAACCTTTCCCGAAGCGCCGGAAGCTGCTTTTCAACCGCCTTTTTCGTCAGCAGGCTGTCGTACCAGCCCTGGCACCGGCGGTACAGGTTTCCCTCCGCCTCGCCGTGTCTTACAAGGTAAATCTTCGTCATACGACCTTCCTTTCGCTATGCCCTAACAATATCGGGGCCGCTCACGCGCGCCGGGCAGATGTTCCTAATCCCTGTATTCCTCCACCGCGCCGCAAAGCTCCCCGACGCCCCCGATTCCGTCTGCCGCAAGATACCCCTCGATCCCGTCGCGCACCAGCAGAGGTGCCGTCGGTTCGGAAAAGCTGGCCGTGCCGACCGCGACGAGCGACGCGCCCGCGAGCATCATCTCGACGGCGTCCTCCCCCGTCCGGATGCCGCCCATGCCGATCAGCGGTATTTTGACCGCCCTTTTGACCTGATATACCATCCGCAGGGCGACGGGAAATATGGCCGGGCCGGACAAGCCGCCCAGGTTTTGGTGCAGAATCGGCCGCCTCGTCCTGATGTCGATCCGCATGGCGAGGATCGTGTTTATAAGCGACAGCGCGTCCGCGCCCGCGCCCTCGGCGGCGACGGCGATCTCCGCGATATCGGCCACATTCGGGGAAAGCTTCACGACAACCGGCTTTCCCGCATGCTTTCTGGTTTCCGAAACGACCTCGGAAACCATTGTAGGAGACGTCCCGAACGCCATGCCGCCCGCCTTCACATTCGGGCAGGAGATGTTCATCTCGATCAGGTCGACGTCCGAATCGGAGAGCTTCTCCGCCATTTCGCAGTATTCGGACACGGTGTTTCCAGAGATGTTTGCAATGATCCTCGTATCAAACTGTTTCAGAAACGGCAGCTCGTCGCGCAAAAACGCGTCGACGCCCGGGTTTTGCAGCCCGACGCTGTTTAGGATGCCCATCGGCGTCTCGGCGATTCTCGGCGGCGGGTTCCCGAGCCGCTTTTTTGGCGTGATCCCCTTGATGCAGATCCCGCCGAGCTCCGACAGGTCGTAAAACGCGGCATATTCCCGGCCGAAGCCGAAGGTGCCCGACGCCGTGACCACCGGGTTCTTGAATCGGACGCCGCAAAAGTCAACGCTCATCGACGGCTGCATCAAAACACCACCTCTCCCGCATTGAAAACCGGCCCGTCCTTACAAACATGCTTGTACTCGATGCCGTCTTCGCCCCTGACTGCGCAGGCGCAGACGAGGCACGCGCCGACCGCGCAGCCCATGCGCTCCTCGAGCGACACCTGGCAGGGGACGCGGTGGCTTTCGGAAAGCTTCGCCACGGCCTTGAGCATCGGCGCAGGGCCGCATGCGTATATGATTCCGTACTTCTTCTCTTTTAGCAGCCGTTCCGCCCGGACGGTCACAAGGCCGCACTCGCCGTAGGAGCCGTCGTCGGTGCAGATCGTCACGGTACCCGCGGCCTTTCTCATGTCCTCCTCCAGGATGACGGCGTCCCTATCCCGGAATCCCGCGACGATGTCGCTTTCGCCGTCAAACCGCTTTGCCGCGAAAAGGATCGGCGGCGCGCCGATGCCGCCCGCGATCAAAAGAGCGGGCAAGCCGTAGGAGGCCTTTAGGTCAAACCCGTTTCCGAGCGGGCCGAGCACATCAAGGGTTTCCCCCGCCCTGCGCTCGGAAAGCCACCTCGTGCCCTCTCCGCGCACCTCGAACACAAGGCGGATCAGCCCGTCGGAAGATGCGTCGCAAATGCTGAGCGGTCTTCGCAAAAGCCGCGCCTGCCCGCACCCGACGCTCACAAACCGCCCCGGCGAGGCCTCCCTCGCCGCGTCGCCGACAAAAAGGGAAAGGTCAAAGGCCGTTTTGCCGACGGCCGATATTTTTCTGATCTCCGCTTTTAAGTCTTTTATCATATTACACGATCCTTTTTAGATCCCGTTTATGTCTATCATCTCGGAGTTTTCCACCTTGATGTCGCCTTCCAGGCACCGCAGGAGCGCCGACGCGGTGTCGATCGCGGTCAGGCACGGAATCGAGCGCTCCACCGTCTTGCGGCGCACCCTGACAGATTCAAGCTCCGGCTTTCGGCCGTTTTTGGACGTGCTGATCACATAGTCGATCTTCCCGCTCTCCAGAAGCGTCAGCATGTTCGGCGCCGGTTCGTCCATGTGCCGGACCGCCGAGCAGGCGACCATGTGCCGGTTTAGCACGTTGGCCGTCCCCGGCGTCGCGTAAAGGTCGAAGCCGAGCCGCGAAAACCGGTCGGCGAGCTTGATTACCTCCTGCTTGTCGGAGTCGCGCACGCTGATCAATACGGCACCCTTTTTCTTCATGGCGAGCCCCGAGCCGACGAGCCCCTTTAAGAGCGCCGTGCGGAATTTTTTTGAGACGCCGAGCACCTCGCCGGTCGACTTCATCTCCGGCCCCAGCTGCGTGTCGACGTTGTGCAGCTTCTGAAAGGAGAAGACGGGCACCTTGACCGCGTAATACTCCTTCGCCGGATAAAGCCCGACGCCGTATTCCATATCGCAAAGCCTCCTGCCGAGCATACACCGCGTCGCAAGGTCGACCATCGGCACGCCGGTGATCTTCGAGATGTACGGCACGGTGCGGGAGGAGCGCGGGTTTACCTCGATGACGTAGATCTGGTCGTTGAAAAGCACGAACTGGACGTTTACAAGCCCGACGACCTTTAAGGAGAGGGCGAGCTTCCCGGTATACTCGACGATGGTGTCGATATGCCGCTGCTCGAGCGAGATCGGCGGGTAGACCGAAATCGAGTCGCCCGAATGGACGCCCGCGCGCTCTAAGTGCTCCATGATGCCGGGGATCAGGATGTCGGTGCCGTCGCAGATCGCGTCCACCTCGATCTCTCGCCCCATCATGTATTTGTCGACGAGCACCGGGTTTTCCTGCTTTGTGCGGTTTATGATCCGCATGAATTCCGTGATGTCCTCGTCGCTGTTTGCAATTTCCATGCCCTGCCCGCCGAGCACGTAGGACGGGCGCACAAGCACCGGATAACCGAGCGCGTTGGCTGTCTCCACCGCTTCCTCCTCGGTAAACACAGTGTCGCCCTGCGGGCGCGGGATCCGGCATTCCTGAAGGATCCTGTCGAATTTCTCCCTGTCCTCGGCCGCGTCGATGCTCCACGCGGGCGTGCCGAGGATTTTGACACCGAGGCGCTCCATGTGTCTCGACAGCTTGATCGCCGTCTGCCCGCCGAACTGCACGACGACGGCCTCCGGGTTCTCCGCGCGGATGATCCCCTCGACGTCCTCCGGCGTCAGCGGCTCGAAGTACAGCCGGTCGGAGGTGTCGAAATCGGTGGATACGGTCTCGGGGTTGTTGTTCGCGATCACCGCTTCATATCCGTTCCGGCGAAGCGCCCAGACGCAGTGTACCGAGCAGTAGTCAAACTCGATCCCCTGCCCGATCCGGATCGGTCCCGAGCCGAGCACCAGGACTTTTTTCTTTCCCGACGGCGCCTTGACCTCGGAATATTCGTCGAAGGTGGAATAGTAATACGGGGTCTCCGCCTCGAATTCGGCGGCGCAGGTGTCGACCATCTTGTAAGACGGCAGGACTTTCAAGTCCCCGACCGCCTTTCCCGACAGCCGCTCGATCACCTGGTCGGGAAAGCCCATCCGTTTTGCCCTCATGTAGAGCTCCCGGCCGAGCTTTCCGGCTCCGGCAAGCTCCTTTTCCATCCGTGTGATGCGCTCTATGCCGCGCAGGAACCAGCGGTCGATTTTCGTGATTTCAAAGATCCCGTCGACGTCCATAATGCCGCGGCGCAAAGCCTCCGCAATGAAAAAGACGCGCTCGTCGTCCGGGACGCCGACATGCTCTGTGATCTCACCGTCGGTAAGCTTCCGGAGCCTCGGCAGCAGCATGCTGTCCAGTCCGAGCTCGGCCGAACGCACCGCTTTCATCATCGCGCTTTCAAAGGAATTGCCTAGGCTCATCACCTCGCCGGTCGCCTTCATCTGCGTACCGAGCGTCCGTTTGGCGTAGACGAACTTGTCGAACGGGAAACGCGGGAACTTGACGACGATATAGTCGAGTGCCGGCTCAAAGCAGGCGTAGGTCTTGCCGGTCACGGCGTTTTTGATTTCGTCGAGGCCGTAGCCGACCGCGATTTTGGACGCGACCTTCGCGATCGGGTAGCCGGTCGCCTTCGACGCGAGCGCGGACGAGCGTGACACGCGCGGGTTTACCTCGATGACGGCATATTCGAAGCTCCAGGGGTTTAACGCGAACTGGACGTTGCAGCCGCCCTCGATCCCGAGCTCGGTGATGATGTCGAGCGCCGCCGTGCGCAGCATCTGGCATTCCCGCTCGGACAGCGTCTGCGCCGGCGCCACGACGATAGAGTCGCCGGTGTGGATGCCGACGGGATCTAAGTTCTCCATCGAGCAGATCGTGATCACGTTGCCCTTTGAGTCGCGCATCACCTCGTACTCGATCTCCTTCCAGCCGGAGATGTTCTTTTCGATCAGCACCTGGCCGACGCGGGAGGCGTGGATTCCGCCCTCCGCGATCTCCCGGAGCTCCGCCTCGTCCGCGGCGAACCCGCCGCCGGTGCCGCCGAGCGTGTACGCCGGGCGGACGATCACGGGATAGCCGATCTCCGCGGCGATCTCGAGCGCGTGCTCGATCGAGCTTGCGATGTCGGAGGCGACCAGCGGCTGGCTGATGCGGTTCATCGTGTCCTTGAAGGACTGCCGGTCCTCGGCGTTTTTGATCGTTTCGGGGCGCGTGCCCAGAAGCCTTACATTGTATTCCTCGAGAAAGCCCTCCTCCGAAAGGGCCATCGCGAGGTTTAAGCCCGTCTGCCCGCCGAGCGTCGGCAGGATGCTGTCCGGGCGTTCCTTTCTGATGATCTCCTTGATCACGCCGACGGTCAGCGGCTCGATGTAGATCTTGTCGGCCATCGCCTTGTCGGTCATGATGGTGGCGGGGTTGGAGTTTATCAGGATCACCTCGAGCCCCTCTTCTTTCAGGGCGCGGCAGGCCTGCGTGCCCGCATAGTCGAATTCGGCGGCCTGGCCGATCACGATCGGGCCCGACCCGATCACAAGCACCTTTTTGATATCCTTGCGCAGCGGCATCAGCGTTCACCTCTTTTGGTCTTTTCCATCAGCCCGACAAATTCCAGGAACAGGCCCTGCGTGTCCTGCGGCCCCGGGCAGCCCTCCGGGTGAAACTGCACGGTGAACACCGGCTTTTTAAGAAACCGCAGGCCCTCGACCGTGTTGTCGTTTAAGTTTATATGGCTTATTTCGACCTCGCTTTGGTCCACGCTTTCCGGGATGACCGCGTAGCCGTGGTTCTGGCTCGTGATATAGGTCCGGTCTTTTTTCAGATCCTTGACCGGCTGGTTCCCGCCGCGGTGCCCGTACTTGAGCTTTCCCGTTTTCGCGCCCGACGCGAGCGCCACGATCTGGTGGCCGAGGCAGATCCCGAACACCGGGACCCCGCTTTTAATAAGCTCCCTTACCGTTGCGACGATCCCGACGTTGTCCGCGGGGTCGCCCGGGCCGTTTGTCAGCTGGATGCCGTCAAAGCCGCCCCTTAAGATGTCTGCCGCCTTCGTGTGCGCCGGAAAAACGGTGACATCGCAGCCGAATTTGTTTAAGGACCTTACGATATTGCGCTTGATCCCGAAGTCTAAAAGCGCGACCCGGCACTTAGGGTTATCCACCGGATACCGCTCCGACGCCCCGCACGTCACCGCTTCGACCGCGCCCTCGATCCTGTAGTCCTCAATTTCCCGCTTTATTTTATCCTCTTCGGGCTCGAAGCCCTCGGTATAAATCACGCCGTTCATGACGCCGCTGTCGCGCAGCGTCCTTGTCAGGTGCCTCGTGTCGATCCCTTCGATCCCGACGACGCGATGTCGCTTTAAAAACGTGTCGACCGTCTCGGCGACACGCCAGTTTGACGGCGCATCGCAAAGCTCCCTCACAATAAAGCCCTTTCCCCACGGGCGGGCCGACTCGCCGTCATCTGTGTTGATCCCGTAATTGCCGATCAAGGGATAGGTCATGCATACGATCTGCCCGTAGTAGGACGGGTCGGTCAAAACCTCCTGGTACCCCGCCATTCCGGTGTTGAACACGACCTCACCGATAGAAAGCCCCTCGCTCCCGATCGACCGGCCCTCGAACACCTCGCCGTTATTCAGCCGTAAAAACGCTTTCTTCATTTTCCGCTCCTTTGTCAAAACACTGCGAGCGCCGTTTCGATCTGTTTTTTCATCGAAAGCGCCTCGGCCCTTGCCGCCTCTATGTAATCGTCCCCGTTTTTCCCCGTCTTTTTCCACGCGCACATGATCGCGCGCGCCGAGACGACGACCGCGCCGAGCCCGTCCTCATGAAACGCGTTTACGACGTCGGACGCGCCCGCGCCCTGCGCGCCGTAGCCCGGCACAAGGAAGTAAGTGTCCGGCAGCATCGCGCGCAGCCTCTTCTGCTCTTCCGGGTAGGTCGCGCCGATTACGGCGCCGACGTTTGAATACGCCCCGCCGCCCGGCGCCGACTTGCCCCACTCGCTGAGCTTTTCCGCCACCAGCTCGTAGAGGGCTTTTCCTTCAAACGTTTTGTTCTGAAATTCCCCGGAGGACGGGTTTGACGTCTTGACCAGCACAAAAATGCTCCGGTCGCGCTCCCTGCACTTTTTTAAGAAGGGCTCGATCCCGTCCGAGCCGAGATACGGGTTTACCGTCATCGAATCTGCGCCGTAAGGCTCGTATTGCGCCCCGTTTACCGTAACGCTGCCGAGATAGGCCTCGGCATATGCCTCGGCGGTCGAGCCGATATCGTTTCGCTTTACGTCCGCGATCACATAGAGCCCTTTTTCCTTTGCATAACATATGGTGTCTCGGAGGGAAACGGCGCCGTCCGGCCCGAGCATCTCGTAATATGCCGACTGCGGCTTTACCCCGGGCAGGATATCGCAAAGCCCGTCGATCAGACCCCGGTTAAAGTCGAAAAAGCTCTGCGCTTCGGCTTTAAGCGTGTTTCCGTAAAGGGCGTAATTTTTCCGCCGTATGCCCTCCGGCACGTGCTCCGGTCTCGGGTCAAGCCCGAACACCGTCGGATTCCCGGTTTTCTTTATTTTTTCGATCAGTCTCGATATGGACATCCGCGATTCTCCCATCTATTCCGTAAATTTTCAGCCTTTATAAACCACTTTGCCCGCGATGATGGTGTAACGCACCAAGCCTTTCAGCGTCCTGCCCTCGTAAGGCGTATTTTTCCCCTTGGATAAAAATTCCGACCGCCTCACCGTCCACTCCCCGTCGGGATCGAATATGGTGAGATCGGCCGTTTTCCCTTCCCTGATTTCGCCCTTGTCGATATTCAGGATCCGGGCGGGGTTTACAGTCATTTTCTCAATGATCCGGCAAAGCTCCATTTTGTCCCCCAGATATGTGACCGCGGCGGAAAGCGCCGTCTCGAATCCGGAAAACCCGGAGGACGCCGAAAGCAAGTCCTTTTTCTCGTCCATCGCGTGCGGCGCGTGGTCGGTCGCAATTGCGTCGATGGTGCCGTCAAGAAGCCCCTCGATAACTGCCTCTGCGTCCTGTGCCGTGCGAAGCGGCGGGTTTACCTTCGCCAGAGCGCCGATTTCCTCCACAAGGCCGTCGGTCAGCGAGAAGTAATGCGGGCAGGTCTCGCAGGTGACCCTCGCGCCCGCGGCCTTCGCGAAGCGGACAAGGGCGACCGACGTCTTCGTGCTGACATGCGCGATGTGCACCGCGGTACCCGTCTCGAGCGCCAGCACGATTTCGCGCGCGACCATGACCTCCTCGGACGAGCCCGGAATTCCCGGGACGCCGAGCCGCCTTGACACCTCGCCCTCGTTCATCACGCCCCGTCCGGTAAGCGGCATGTCCTCGCAGTGGGAAATCACCGGGATGCCGCATTCCTTCGCGAGGAGCATCGCCCGCTTCATGACGGAGGCGTCCATGACCGGCCGGCCGTCGTCCGAAACCGCGACCGCGCCGCATTCGGCGAGACGCCGGATATCTGTAAGCTCCGCCCCCGCGCTTGATTTCGTTATCGCCGCGATCGGGAACACCCGGACGGCCCCCTTCTCCTCCGCGCGCTTTTTGAGATATAAAAGCGCATCCTCGCCGTCGGTGACCGGCCTTAAGTTCGGCATGCAGGCGACCGATGTAAATCCGCCCTTCGCAGCGGCGCGCGTGCCGCTTTCGATGTCCTCCTTGTATTCAAAGCCGGGCTCGCGCAGATGGCAGTGCATGTCGAAAAGCCCTGGTGCGATCAAAAGCCCCGTAGCGTCGATCACGCGGACTTCGTCCCCGTCCGCCGCGAGCTCGGACAAGCCGTTTTCCATAGACGCGATCACGCCGTTTTCAATCGCAATATCACGCCTCGAGACCGTGTGCTCTACCGAGTCGATCACTTTTCCGCCGTAGATTATCAGTTTCATAACGTCACCTCTTTTGTCTCGAGCGGCAAAATCACGACGCCCTCCGTGCCGTCGTACTCGGTCACCTGGACCTGGACCTTTTCCGATAGCGACGTCGGCAGATTTTTGCCGATAAAGTCGGGCCGAAGCGGCAGTTCCCTGTGCCCCCGGTCGATGATGACCGCAAGCTGGATGCACTTGGCCCTGCCGCGGTCGAGCACCGCGTTCATCGCGGCCCGGACCGTGCGCCCCGTGAAGAGCACGTCGTCGACAATGATCACCGTGCGCCCCGCAATGCTTATATTTTTGTCTAAAACCGTTTTGCTCCACGATTTTCCCTCTTCCGGGATGTCGTCGCGGTACGGCGTGATGTCGATTTCAGCGCACTCGGGCGAAACGCCCTCGATCTCGGAGATTTTTTCGGCGATCCTGCGCGCGATGACCGCGCCGCGCCGGCGGATGCCGATCAGCGTAAGCCCCTCGGCGCCCTTGTTCTTTTCGACGATCTCAAACGAGATGCGGTTGATCGCGCGTCTCAAGCCGTCCTTATCCATCACGACGGCCTTCGGTTCGATGCCCACCCTGTCCCCGCCTTTCTGAAAAAATGATTAAAAAAACTCCCGCCGTTACCGGCAGGAGTTATACTTCGGCATATACCTTGTGATACCGACGCTCCTTACCGGACTCACAGATCCGATTTAAAGGTGCCCGTTTGTTCTGTGGATATTATACACGATCCGCGCGGGTTTGTAAACTGTCAATATCTCATAAAAACCGCGTGTCACAAATCTCCCAATTTGTTCATCACAAGGCCCGTGATCAGCTTCGGATAGAAATAAGTCGATTTCTGGGGCATTTTCTCGCCCGAGGCGGCGACATCCCTGATCTGTGAGACTCTCGTGGGGTTTAACAGAAACGCGCACTGGAATTTCCCGCCGTCGACTCCCTCGACCGCCTCGCCGACCGATCGGGTGTAGGTCAGATTGGCCTGTCTCGCCATGTTCTCCCTGTCGATCCCGAAAACAGGCTCCAAAATCACCGAGTGCAAAACCGCGACGTCGAGATCTATGTACGCCGGGCACTTCCCCGGCATCCTTTTTGCCGGCGCGTCTGGGCTTTTCAGCACCAGCAGGTCGTATTTTCCGCCGCCCAGATAAAGGGCAAACCGCTTCGACTTGTCCTGCGCGGCCATGTCCGCGTCAAGCTGCGCGAGCGGCCGGTCTGAAAACACCTCGAAGTCGGCCTTTAATTTTTCGCGGACGTCCTCTTTGTCAAACGCGGGCAGACCTCTGATCAGCCGGTGGGTCGGGAGCACGACAAGGCCGGGGTCGTCGATATCGACAAAGGCCATCATGCAGTAATTCGCGGGATGGTCCGCGCCTTCCGCAATGATCCCCTTTTCCTTCAGTTCGTTTCTGAAATTGACCGCAGTTTCGTAGCGGTGATGTCCGTCGGCGATAAAAACCTGTTTTTCAGAAAAGGCCGCGCGGACGCCGCCGATCCGCTGCGGGTCGGTCATGGCCCAGAGGCGCTGCACGATTCCGTCGGGGGTCGAAAACTCCACGTCCGGAGCTCTTTTGCACTCGTCTAAGAGGATCGCCCCCACTCTTTTGTCCGCGTCGATAAAAAGGGAGTAAATCAGGCTGAAATTGCAGAAGGTTGCCCTCATGAGCTCGAGCCGGTCGGCTTTCGCGCGGCTCAGCGTCTCCTCGTGCGGCAAAACGACGCCCTCGTCAAAGGGCGTAAGCTCGATATCCGCGATCAGAGTGCGCAGCGCTTTTCTCCCGCCTTCGGGGACTGAGAACTCCTCCTCGTAAATGTAAAGCGACTCTATGTCGTCGGTTTTCAGGATGCCGCTGCCAAGCCAGCTTTTGAGCGTTTCCGCGGCGGAACCATAGCGGTCGGCGTCCGCGTTTAGCTCAAGCCGGATCACGTTATAGGGGCTTTTCTCATAAAGCGCTTTTTGCTCGTCCTCCGAAATGATGTCGTAGGGCGGGCAGCAGAGAGTGCCGATTTCCCCCGCTTTTTCCGTAAACCGAAGGGCTTTGAAGGGAATAATTTTAGCCACCGAAAGAAAACCTCCACTAAATTAATTGTTTTTATTGAAAACCAAAAAATACATGAAATTTCTGACTGATTTGCGATAATACTATTCATGAAAAATAATGAACGGAGGGTCAAATTATGAAAATGAGAGCAAACCATTTTGTCAGCGGAATGACGGCGGGACTGATCGTAGGGGGCGTCGCGACCTTCATAGCCGCTTCCAATATGAGCGGCAAAACGCGCCGCGAAATCAGGCAGACAGCCACCCGCGCCGCCCGCTCGGTCGGGGACAGCATCTCAAGCGCCATACATGGCTGAAACCGAAAGGCGGCGAAAGCCGTCTTTTACATAGACAACGGAAAAAACCGGAGTTTAATCCAAATTTTCGTCGATCGCTTTTTTCAGGTCGCTCCCAGTCTTCAAAAGCGCCCGCAGCCGGTCGCCGTCGTTTTGCGCGATCGCCTCGCGGTACTGGCCCAGATTCCGGATGATGGTGTCGATCTCGTCGAGAAGCGGCTCCTGATTGCAAAGGAAAAGCTCGGCCCACATCTCCTCGTTTAAGCGGGCGACCCTTGTAAGGTCCTTGTAGCTATTGGCGCTGTAGCCGCTGTGCAGCGTCGCCTCCGGGCTTTTTATATAGGCGTTTGAAACCACATGGGCAAGCTGTGAGGTAAAGGCGATCATCCGGTCGTGGTTTTCGGGCGTCGTCTCGACCACCCTTGAAAACCCGAGGCTTAAAAAGAACGCCGAAAGCTCGTCAAACGCCGTCCTTGTCGTGCCTTCGGTCGGGGTCAGGATCATGCTCGCGCCGTCGAACAGCGTCGAAAGCGCGTATTCGTACCCGGAAAATTCCCTGCCCGCCATCGGATGACCCCCGACGAAAGAAAACCCCCGCTCCTTGCCGAACGCGCCCAGGGCGTCGCAGACGTAACGCTTGACGCCGCACAGGTCGCAGACGACGCATCCTTTTTTTATAAACCCGCTTCGCTCTTTTATAAACGTGACCGTCTGTTTGGGGTACAGCGCGACGAGAAGGATGTCGATATCGCTCAGGGAATCGTCGTCTCCGGCGAGATCGATGCTCTTGTCCGAAAGCGCCCGATTAACCACATCGACAGAGCGGTCAAACCCGACCACCCGGTGCTCCGTGCGGCTCTTTATCGCCTTTGCCATGGAACCGCCGATCAGGCCCAGTCCGATAATCCCGATTGTCTTTTTCATGCCAAAAGCTCCCGACTCGAAACGATTTTTGTCACAAAGCCATTATACCAAGCTTAGAGCAAATTCACCAGCATAAAATTGTTCCTGACCGATCGATCGGTTAGATATGAAATATTTTTTTAAGAGTTCTTTCTTTGCGCTTGCATTTTGAGACATGCTGTGCTAAACTAATAAGGCTGATTTATCCGGCTTTACGCCCGTGACTCGGTTGAGCCGCGAAGCAAATTGCGACCCTTTGCGGGATATCGGAAGCCAAAATTTCATATGCGCCGTTAGCTCAGCTGGATAGAGTGCATGGCTACGAACCATGAGGTCGGGGGTTCGAGTCCCTCACGGCGCGCCAGAAAACAGACAAATTTCGACAAGAAATTTGTCTGTTTCTTTTTGTTCTCTACAAGTTATAATAGAAGATAAACTGGAATCTGGGGTTCGGCTGTCGGCCCCCTTGTTAAAGGGGGCTGTCGCCGCAGGCGACTGGGGGATTCACGTTAAGGCATAGAATGAATCCCTCCGTCAGGCTTCGCCTGACACCTCCCTTTAACAAGGGAGGCTTTATTGCTCGCCTCCGGCAAACCTATTTGTTGATCGATGATAAGAATTTCTACCTAACCACAAAAATCTTTTTTCTACTATTACTCCAGAAAAACATACCTTCGCCAAGGGGAAGGTATGTTTTTTTATGAATAACCAAGATGCAACTGCCAGTTGCTAAATTATCAAGCAGGGTTGGTGGACCTTTGAAACAATGCATAGTAAAATGTGAGTATCATGATTAAGGCGGTGCTTTATGACTCTTGGAGAAAAAATATATAATCTCAGGATAGCGAATAATATGTCTCAAGGGGACTTGGCTAATACGTTGGAAGTATCACGTCAGTCAGTTTCCAAATGGGAAACAGATACCTCGGTTCCGGAACTGGACAAATTAGTACGGATAAGCGAAGTATTTAATATTTCCCTCGACGAATTGATCCGGGGCGAAAAAATGGAAGAAATCAAGTGCGAAGCGCACCCCCCCGATATGCATGCCAGAAAAAGCGGCTTGCCCGTACGAAAAATTATTGGTCTTTTTATTCTGGGCTTTGGCTTTATGGTATTCCTGTTCCTGTCGCTTCTGAGCGATCCGTTGTCCGCGCTTTTTTTAAGTTCCCCTCTGTTCGTATGTGCTTTAATTTGCCTGACAGTTAATAAGCATACCGCCCTATGGTGTTGTTGGGTACTGTATATATTGATTTATGCGTATCTGCGGTATGCAACGGGCATCCGCTTATGGTGGGTATTCCATGGATGGCTATATCGCAGCGGATTAGAGATACATGCTATCATTGCTTGGATACAGTTATTAGGATTAGTGGCGTTAATAATAATTACAGGCCGATTGTTTTATAGAGGTTGGAAAAGTAAATAACTGTTTTCTGTTGCGATAAATTTGAAAGATACAGAGATGTGCAAAATTTTATTTCCACTATTACTCCAAGGAAGTATGTTGAAATTGTAGCAATTTCAACGTGCTTCCAACTATATTCGCCCGGTTTAGGAGGCGAATGTAATAATCACTCTTTGCCTGAAATACCGGGCTGTGTCATGGATACCGGATTTAATATGCAATCCAGCGCTTCCTGCGTCAATAAATTTTCGCCGACGATCAGTTCGCGTATGGATTTGCCGGTTTTGAGCGCTTCCTTTGCGATATCTGCCGCTTTCTGATATCCGACATAAGGGCAAATTGCGGTTATAATGCCTATGCTGCCTTCCACCATTTGGCGGCAGCGGTCTTCATTCGCCGTAATGCCCGTTACACAGTTGTCGATAAACGTATTGACCGCGTGCCTCAGCGTATCGATGGACTGAAAAATATTGTAAAAAATAATCGGCTCAAATGCGTTCAGCTCCAGCTGGCCGGCTTCAGCCGCCATGGTAACGGTCATATCGTTTCCGATAACATGAAACGCGACCTGGTTTACGACTTCCGGAATAACGGGATTTACCTTGCCGGGCATAATGGACGAGCCGTTTTGCTTTGCCGGCAGGTTGATCTCGCCAAAGCCGGTCCGCGGGCCGGAGGACATCAGGCGAAGGTCGTTTGCGATTTTGGAAAGAGTGACCGCGCAGGCTTTGACTGTGCCGGACACCGCGACAAAGGAATCCAGGTTCGATGTGCCGTCTATCAGGTTATAGGCCTGCACCAGGCCCAAATGAACGATGGCTTCCAGATTCGGCACAATCCTTTTCAGATATTTTTCGTCTGCGTTCAGTCCCGTGCCGATCGCGGTCCCGCCCATGTTTATCGTGTGCATTTCATTCATCGCAGCCTCCATGCGCCGCACATCGCGATCAACGGCCACGGCGTAAGCTTCAAATTCCTGACCGAGCCGGATCGGGACCGCATCCTGCATCTGGGTCCTTCCCATTTTTAAGACGTGGTCAAATTCCCTGCTCTTTTCATGAAGCACTTGGCACAGGCGTTTCAATTCGATTTGTACATTGCCCAGAAGCCGCAGACAGGTGATTTTCCCGGCCGTCGGAACCACATCATTCGTCGACTGGCCGCAGTTTACGTGGTCATTGGGATTTACAGTTCTATAATCGCCTCTTTTACCGCCCAATATTTCTATGGCGCGATTGGCAATGACTTCATTCGCGTTCATGTTTATTGATGTGCCCGCGCCGCCCTGGATAGGGTCTAAGATAAAACTACCGTCAAATCGTCCGTCCGCGATCTCCTCGCAGGCCTGCACAATCGCGCCGGTGATTTTCTTGTCCAAGATGCCGATTTCGCAGTTTGTAACTGCCGCCGCTTTTTTTATGTGAGCAAGGCTGCGAATCATTTCCGGATGCACGGTCAGCCCGGTAATTCTGAAATTTTCGTACGCCCGCAGGGTCTGTATCCCGTAATAAGCGTGACTGGGCACCTCTTTTTCCCCGATTGAATCGCGTTCAATTCTGAAGCTTTCAGCTGATGTCATCGATGATCCTTCTTTCACGTTTTCGATCAGCTATAGTATAGTTATACCTTGCGATATAATCAAATACATATATTTATATAAGCGTTATATCAATTATCCTATATTCAGCTTGTCTTGCCGGACAACGCCGGCTATAATAAAGGATATAGGAGTTATAGGGGAGAACATTATGTTTCAGGGGAAGGAATATATATACGAGGTCTACAAGGAAAGAAGCTTTTCAAAGGCTGCGAACAATCTTTTCATATCCCAGCCCTCGTTGAGCGCGATGGTCAGGAAAATTGAAAATAAAATCGGAACGCCGATATTTGACAGAAGCGTAAACCCGATTCAGCTGACCGAATGCGGAAAGGAATACATAAAATCGGTCGAAAAAATACTCGATATTGAAATTGCATTTGAAAGCTATCTGGGCAGCACAAATGAATTAAAAACCGGCAGCCTGACCATTGGGGGAAGCAACCTCTTCGCTTCCTTTATCCTTCCCCCGCTTATCAGCGCCTTTACGCGGCAATATCCCCTGGTAAAGGTAAATCTGGTCGAGGCAAATACCGCGTTATTGGAAGAACAGCTTTTTAAAGGGATGCTCGACCTCGTGATAGACAACTACGCTTTTAACGAAAATGTTTATGTAAAGCATACGTTTTGTCCCGACTGCCTTTTGCTGGCGGTCCCCAAAAAATTTGTAACGGACGGCATTCCCGACGACGTCAGGCTGACGACTGAAGATATTATGAAGGATAAACACAGGGCGACTTCAGGGCAATCCGTCACGTTGGATCGTTTTCAGGAAAGGCCGTTTTTATTTTTGCGCCCCGGCAACGACACAAGAAAAAGGGCCGAAAAAATATGTGAGAACCAGGGTTACCATCCGCATATCATACTGGAGCTGGACCAGCAGGCAACAGCCTATAATCTGGTATGCTACGGCATGGGGATTACTTTTGTAAGCGATATCCTGATCAAAAAAGTAAAGCCGGATTCCAATATCGTGTTCTTCAAGCTTAATGATGAAGAAGTGAAACGGAATGTCTATTTTTATTACAAAAGCGGCAAATACGTCACGCGCGCAATGGAGGAATTTTTAAGGATTGCATTATAAAGCAAATAAAACGAGAGGGGCTTGAACGATCGTTCAAGCCCCTCTTGTCTTATTGATTCAGCGGTTATAGTCGAAATGCAGACGAATCCTGTCGCCGCGGAAAAAAATCCGGCAGAATTCAAACGGGATATCCGACTCGGAAAAATTCAGCTGCTCGAGCTTTAGGAGCGGAAAGCCCTCGGAAATATCCAGAAGCTTGGATAACGACCGTTCCGGGAACATTGCCTCTAAAAATTCATTGGCGGAATGGCGCGTGAAGCCATAGACGTTTTTCAGCACATCCAGAAGAGAATTTTCGCCCAGATCGTATCGCTCCAGGCCGGGGAAAAGCGATTTGGGGAGATAGGAAATTGTATTGCTGAAGGGCTGGCCGTCAACGTAGCGCACGTGGGAAAAGGCATAAACAACAGAATTCTCTTCCAACTGCAGTAAATGCGCAATTTTCGAGGTGGGCGTTATTTCTTCCAGCTGAAGCTGACTGATATACGTCGAATGCCCCTTTTTCTCCAGCTGCTCCCGGATCAGCTGCTGGTGCGGCGTATGCGCATGGACTTTCTTGGGCATGACAAAACTTCCCTTGCCGTGGGCGCGATAAATCAAGCCCTCGTAAACGAGGCCGGACAGCACGTTTCGCACCAGCGTCCGGCTGACGCCATATTGTCTGATTAAATCATTTTCGGAAGGAAGCTTATCCCCTGCCTTCCAAAAGCCGGATTGGATATTCTCCCGAAGAATACCCTCCAATTGTTTATGCTTGGACAATGTGCCATCCAGAATGGTCGGGGTCACCTCGTTTTCCTCCCATTTCACGTTGTTCTTATGTGAGCTATAGTAGCACACATCATTTGGTTTGTCAAAAAGCACAATAATGGTTTTTGGATTGACAGCTTACGTGAACTGTGGTTTAATCGTATATACAAGTACTTGTATAAACCAGTTTTCGGAATTTATAGATATTTTACATAAATATCGCTTGTTTGTTTGACATATCATTATTTACTTTTTACTATAGGGGGTTGTATGAGTATGAAATTTGCCGTAATCGGCGCTGGAAGCGGCGGCCAGTGTATGGCGGCGCACCTGACATACCTGGGACATCAGGTTACTTTACACGATATCGATGAGAAGAAGATTTCCGCCCTGCGGGAAAAGGGCTCTGTTGAGCTGAAAAACAAACTGACCTGTGAAGTGAAAATCGACAGGATCACCACCGATACGGCGCAGGCCGTCGCCGGCGCCGATATCATTATGGTGGTTACGACCACGGATGCCCACGCGGCCGTCGCCGCGTCGATCGCTCCGTACATAAAGGCCTCTCAGACAATCATCTTAAATCCCGGCCACTGCGGCGGGGTTTTGGAATTTAAGGCCGTGTTGATGAAAAACGGATGTGCTGCGCTGCCCAAGCTGGCGGAATGCCCCACGCTGATATACGGCTGCCGCCAGGAAGCCGTCGGCCGGATCTTCGTCACCGGCATTAAGAAAAAGGTGCTGATGGCCGCCCTTCCCTCGGCCGATACCGCTTTCGTGCTTTCGCGGATCAACCCCGTCTATCCCCAGTTTCAGGCCGCCGGTTCGGTGCTCGAGACCTCCATGTCCGTTTCCGGCTGCCTGATGCACGTGATACCGACGCTGATGAACGCCACGAGAATTGATTCCGGCATCTCCTTTGATTACTATATGGAAGGGATTACCCCCCATGTAGCAGAGCTTATGGAATATGCCGATCAGGAGAGGGTTTCGGTCGCGTCGGCGCTGGGCGTAGAGGTAAAGAATCTGCGCGCCTGGCTTAAGGATTCCTATAACCTCGAACCCGACACACTTTACAATATGCTGCAGGCAAACGAAGCCTACAGAGGCGCCCGAAACCCCAAAAACTTCGACCATCGCTTTGTGATGGAGGACGTCACCGGCGGTTTTGTCCCGCTGGCGGCTTTCGGCGATATCTGCGGCGTAGACACGCCCGTCATCGATCTGTTTATTAGGCTCGCTGCCCTGATCTGCGGGAAGGATTTCCGCAAGCTCGGCCGTACGGCCGAGAACCTTGGCCTGGTCGGAAAATCAGCGGAAGAAGTGATTCGTCTGCTGACCGAATAGAAAAATAATTTCATAAGGAGAAGTGGAAAATGAAGAAGTCTTTTACCGCTGTAGTTCTCGCGATTGCAATGATCCTTGCGCTTGCCGGCTGTTCCGGCTCTTCAGGCTCTGCCCCCAACGCAAACATCCCGATTACCGAAACCACCGACGCCGCTCCCAGTGTCACCGGCAGCTCAGATGCCGGGTACTCTCCGGTTGACGACGCGATCCACGCCTTTGGCGGCGGTTCCTCCGGCGGCGGCTATTACACGATTTCCAGTGTTTTGTCCCAATTCTTTAACGACAACAATCTGGGCACCTTTACCGCTCAGGCTACCACCGGCGGCTCCCAAAACGGCCTTTTGATGCAGGAAGGAAGCCTGGACATCGCCGTCATCAACGGCGCCAACTGCATGGAGGCCTACACCGGTTCCACCAAGAACTTTTCCGAACCCTATCAAAATCTGCGCGCGGTTGCCGTTTTGTATTCCGGCAGCTTCCAGATGCTGGTTGCAAACGACGACAGCATCAAAGGCATGAACGACTTAAAGGGCCGCAAAGTCGGCATCGGCGGCCCCGGCTCCGGCGACAACGGCCATGCCGAACGCATCTTCACCGCCTGCGGCTTTGGCGTGCCAGGCGTCAACGCCCAATACATCGGCGTCACCGAAAGCACCGATCAGCTCAAGGACGGTCAGATCAGCGGCTTTGTAAACGTCGCAAGCGTCCCTTACTCCGTTGCAACCGAGCTGACCATGTCCAAAAAGGCGAAGCTGATCGGCCTTGAGGCCGACGTGATTTCCGCGCTGACCACCAAGGATGACTCCGTCTACTTTGCCACCACCATTCCCGCCGGCAGCTATGAGGGCCAGAGCGAGGACATTCAGACCGTCGCTCTGCCGACCGTGCTCTGCGTGGACGCCGAGCGTATTTCCGATGAGCTGGCCTATAACATCACCAAGATCATCTATGAGAACGTCGACGAGCTGAAAGGCCTCTATGCCGGCTTTGATATTGATCCCAAAGCCTCCGTTGAAGCCATGAAGATTCCCGTGCACGACGGAGCCGTCAAGTACTATAAGGAATTAGGGTTGATGTAATGATTTGTTTCCACAGGGGAAAGACGGTTTATCCGTCTTTCCCTATACCGCCAGAGGAGGTACGACGTGAACAACAACTCTGAAGCCGGCAAAGATCCCGCCGTCAACAATACGATAAGCAAGGAGCTCGGTCAGGAGGTCCTGGAAAAATACTCGCAGGAGGAAAACGTCAGAAAGACTGCGGGCTTTTATGCAAAAGCGATCAGCGCCGTTGCCTTTGCCATGGCCTGCTTCCATATCTATACTTCCGGTACAGGGCTTTTGGAGACTATGCGCCAGCGGCCGATACACCTCCTGTTCGTGATGACTTTGGCTTTTTTGATGTACCCCACACGCAAAAAGGACAAGGGCAAGCCCCCCTTGGCATTTGATATTATTTGCCTTGCCCTTTCAATCGTCAGCATCGGTTATGTCATCCTCGATTACAAGAACTTTTTGCTCCGTTCCGGTATCGCCAATCAGACGGACATTGTCATAGCCATTATCCTGTCCCTTCTGATTCTGGAGGCGACACGGCGCTGTGTGGCCGCTCAGCTTTCAGTCATCTCCGTGATTTTTCTGCTTTACGGATATTTCGGCTATCTGCTGCCCGGCATTTTCACGATCAAGGGCGGCAGCATCAAACGGCTGGTCGACCACCTTTTCATGATTCCCGAAGGAATCTTCGGCACCTGCCTCGGCACCTCCGCAAACTACATAGTCTTATTTGTTATTTTCGGTGCATTCTTAGAGAAAAGCGGCCTTGGCGCACTGATTCAGGACATCGCCATCGCGCTGACCGGCCGGAAGGCCGGCGGCCCCGCAAAGGTGGCCGTTTTGTCGAGCGCCCTGTTCGGCACCGTCAGCGGCAGCGCTGCCGCCAACGTGGTGACCACCGGCACTTTTACCATCCCTCTGATGAAGCGTATCGGCTACGAGCCTGAGTTTGCCGCGGCAGTCGAGGCGTGCGCCTCCACCGGCGGCCAGATCGTTCCCCCCGTCATGGGCACCGCCGCTTTCCTGATGGCCGATTATATCGGGATGCCTTATTCCAAAATCATGTTTGCAGCCATTCTGCCGTGCATCCTGTATTACTTCTCCATTTTCGTCTCGGTCCATATCAGGGCCAAGAAAAACGGCCTGCGGGGCTTAAGCAAGGAAGAATGTCCCGATATTAAGGAAGCCCTGAAAAAGCGCGGTCACCTGATCATCCCCTTTATACTGGTAATTTACTTCATCTGCTCGGGGCGTTCCGCGGTAAACGCCGGCTTCTACGGCATCGTTTCCACCGTGGTCGTGGCACAGCTGCGAAAGACAACCCGCATGAGCCTGCGGGACATCGCCGAAGCGATGAGCGAGGGCGCCAAGCGCTCGGTTGCCGTCGCCGTTGCCTGCGCCTGCGTGGGCTTCATCATCGGCATCGCCACGCTGACCGGAATCGGCACCGTGCTCGGCAACTACATCCTGATTCTGGCGCAGGGCAATTTATTGCTTACCTGCATTCTGACCATGTTTTTGTCCATCTTCCTGGGCATGGGCCTGCCCTGTACCGGCGTTTACATTGTGCTGGCCACGATTGCCGCGCCGGTTCTGGTCAAATTCGGCGTTCCCATCATAGCGGCGCACCTCTTCTGCTTCTATTACGGCATTATGGCCTCCATTACGCCTCCCGTCGCCATCGCCGCGTATGCAGGCGCCGGCATTGCCCAGTGCAATCCCTCAAAAGCCGGCTGGATATCCTTCCGGATTGCCATCCCGGGCCTTCTGATTCCTTTTGTATTTGTTTTTAACTCCAGCATTCTGTTGGTTACCGGGGCCGGCATCCCGGAAATCATTCATACCTTCCTCACCGCCGCAATAGGAGCCACGATGATCAGCATTGCCTTTGAGCGATTTGCCAAATACAGGCTGCGGCTTTGGGAATCCGCCATCATTGGTTTGGCAGGCTTTTCTCTGGTTATCCCGGGGATCAAAACCGATCTTATGGGCATTGCCGCAATGGCCATTATTTTCGGAAGACAGTATCTGCGTTATCTGAGGGAGAAAAAGAAAGCCGATATCGTTTCAAATTAGTCAGTTAATTTTTTTTGGAGGTTCCAATATGCCTGAACTCAGAAGCCAATTCAAAACTTATGAAGGCCTGACCGCTCCCCGTTCTCTTCTCAAGGGCATCGGCCTTACCGACGAGGATCTTGCAAAGCCCCGTGTAGGCGTTGTCAACACGTGGAGCGACATCAATCCCGGCCATATCCATCTGCTCCCCGTCGCGGAAGCCGTCTGCCGGGGCGTCAGGGACGCCGGCGGCACCCCCTTTAATTTCAACGGTGTGAACCTGTGCGACTCCATCGGCAGCGGCCCCTATGTCCTGCCCAGCCGCGATTTGCTGGTCAATGAGATCGAGGTCTACGCGGAAGCCAACAAGGTGGATGCTTTGGTGCTGATCGGTACCTGCGACAAGGTTGTACCCGCTCTGCTGATGGCTGCCGGCCGTCTTGACCTGCCTACGATTATTGTCACCGGCGGTTACATGAACACCGGCAAGCTCAATTGCCAGAACGTGGATTTTATCGATATCGGCATTAACTTAAATAAACTGCGTGAAGGAAAAATCACCGAGGAATATATGGAGCAGCTCGTGGAAGCCGCCTGCCCCGCCCCCGGCGCCTGCGGTATGATGGGCACGGCCAACAGCATGAGCCTGATGGTGGAAACCATCGGGATGAGCCTGCCCGGCAATGCCACCACCTCCGCCAGGAGCGAGCGCTTGCATGAGATCGCCTATGACGCGGGCAGGCAGGTCCTCACCCTCTGGGAAAAGGGAATCACGGCGAGGAAAATTATCACCGACGCTTCCGTGGCCAATGCGATCAAGGTCTGTATGGCAGTCGGCGGCTCAGCTAATACGGTCATCCATATTCCCGCCGCCGCCACCGAAGCCGAGCTTGAGCTCGACTGCAGCGAGACCTATGCCGAGGCCAGTCAGAATATTCCCCTGCTGATCGGCATCCGCCCCAACGGCCCCCATACCATGCGCGACTTCGACGAGGCCGGCGGCCTGCCTGCCCTCCTTTCCGAAATCAAGGACCAGCTGGATCTGTCCTGTATCTGCGTGAACGGCAGGACCCTGGACGAGAATGTCGCCGATGCCAGGAATATGAACCCCGTGGTCATCCGCTCTCAGAAAAATCCCCTCAGCAGCGAGGGCGGTCTGGTTTTACTTAAGGGAAATATTGCTCCCGAAGGCACATTTATTAAACTATCCGCCGTCCCGCCCGAGCTGCATACCTTCTCCGGCATCGCGAGAGTCTTCTACTCGACGATGGACGCGATCAACGCTCTGGAGCGCGACGAGATCAAGGAGCATACCGCGGTTTTCGTCCTGATGCAGGGCCCGAAGGGCGGCCCCGGCTCCGCCTACCAGTTTGCCACCCGCCTCAAGGGCAGCACGCTCGGCAATACCTGCTGCACCATTACCGACGGCCGCCTGTCGGGGGCCGCCGCCGGCGCCTGCTTCGGCTATCTTTCCCCCGAAGCCGGTCTGCGCGGCCCGGTCGTCGCTGTCCGCGACGGCGATATTGTCGAGTATGATATCGGAAAGCGCACCATCAACGTATTGCTGCCCGATGGGGAAATCGCCCGCCGCACAGCCGAATTCGAATTGAAGCTACCGAAAAGGAAAGGGTTCATGGGTATTTACCAGCAAACGGTCGGCTCCATCTTAAAGGGCGCCGTCATGAGCGGGGACAATATCAGCCATTAAATAGCAAAAGATACAATTTAAAAAAGCCGGATGCCCTGCGGTCAAGGCCGCAGGGCATCCGGCTTTTAATTTGCGCAAATTGTCTTTTTAATAATTCTTAATATAAATATGGAAGACTTTTTTCGCCAAGTGTGTTATCCTAAAATCAAAGTCTATAAATACTACATACACTTGGGATATATTGACTATGAATCAAAATATAACGCAAAAACAAACAATACTGATAGCGGATGACGACCGGGAGTTTACTTCGCAAGTAGCCGATACGCTGGCTCAGGAAGGTTTTGATCCGGTTCAGGCCGATTCGGCGGTTTCAGCTGTTAAGGCTTTTGAAGCCAAAAAGAATATCGTGCTGATTCTTTTCAATATCAGATTACCCGGATGGGAGGACGCGCGTATCTTATTGCGAGGAAAATTTCAGAGCCGTATTAATATCAATTGCTCCATTCTTCTCGTATTGGAGGATACCCAAAGCCCCGAAATGGCGGATGTCTGCACTTGCGACAAGGATGATTTTATATTTAAACCGATCGGCATGCCGGAGCTGGTTTTTCGCATCAGAGAACGGCTTAAAAAGGATCAGCACCTGCGCGAAAATGAAAACAGCCAGGTAAACCCGGATCCGCTTAAGATTTATCCAAGCCAATTGGTGGCCACACTTGACGGCCGCCCGCTCGATTTGACCACCCGCGAATTTCAGCTTCTCTGGTATCTGTATCAGAACAGGGGCGTTGTCCTTTCGCGGGAAAACATCTTTGAGGCTGTATGGGGTTTTCATTACGGCGATATCGGGACGGTTGCGGTCAACATAAAAAAATTGCGTGACAAGCTCGGCAGTGAGCATGATTATATTAAAACCGTTTGGGGTAGCGGCTATGTTTTTACCCTGTAGGCACATAGCCCGATATATTTCCCACTGCGCTTGTCACAAACCCTGACAACTGCTACAATGTTGCGATCCTCCTTCACATTGTAGCAGTTTTCATTTTTTGTCCTCCCGCTCTCGGCGGCGCTGCGTCAGGTATTTGTAAAGCGTCGATTTGCTTACGCCCGTCCGCTTGGTGATGTTCTCGATGCTGAGCTTGTTCTGATCGTAAAGCTTAAGCGCCCGGCTTAACTCCGTATTGCCGATTTTGGGACGTCCTCCGCTCCGGCCCCGCAAGCGTATGGTCGCGGCTTCCCGCTGCGCCGCGGCGGCAAACATCGCGCGCTGAAAAGCCGCAACCCTTTTCATGATGCACAGCGTCGCCCCGCCCTCATAAAGCTCACCCTCCGGCCAGTCGAGCGCCTGGAATGCGACTTTTTTTTCAAACATTTTTTCCATGACCGCGATCAGATCGGCCGTGCTTTGTGCAAAACGGGAAAGGCTTGGTACAACCAACTGGTCCCCTTCCTTCATGCGTTCTATCAGTTGCTTAAGCGCCGGCTGACTATCGCCGGCAAAATTGAGCCTGTCACAAGCGGTCTCGTCACAAAGCCTTCGAAGCGCCTTATCGTCCACATCGACAAGCGTTCCCGGTTCATCTGACAAGACCTCATACCAATAGCCGAATCTCATACATCCCCCCCCTTTTTTTAATGATATTTCTGCTGTGCATAAAATTATAACAAACGGCATCTGCCCCGTCAATTGAAGGGGTTCGTTTGTAACACAACAGTAATATACGCACTTTTTTTCGGAATATTTACGGATATGACAAAAGACGATCTCCCCATGATTTTAGTGTAATCAAAACTGTAATAATGTCGTATTTTGTCGTACTTCATGCGATTGTGCCCGTTAAATTTTTCAACAATAATCCTTGTGATTGACCCCGATAATTTTTCCGGCCTTGACCACAAAGGAAAGCCCCAGCTGCTCGTGCATCAGTTCAAAAACCTCAATCGGAAGCTCCTCTACCATCCGCGCCTCCTGGACAGGAAGGCAATTTTTTATATCGATCCTGATCGCATCCTGTTTGGCAAGGCTCAGATCATAACAAATGAGTCCGGCGGCCAGAGCCTGGTCCGTTCTAAAGTCAGCTACGCTTCTCATAATCGTTTTCTCCTTTGACATTTTGGTGGAGGTTTGGATATAAAAAGAACGACGCCGTTATTACGCGACGCCGTTCTTTTTTATTTGTCATTGGTATCCGATACTGTCCTCAGTTTTCAGCTTTTCAAAGATACCTGATCAGTCATCAACACGAAAATCCGTATCGATGCCGTTGTTTGCCCTTTCAAAGGCGCTGCCCTTCTTGAAATAGCCGTTTGTATCAATCACGACAAATTCGATCTCAGCATCGTCGTTGATAACATAAATGCATTGATTGTTTTTGCGCAGCTTTGTCGTTCCATCGACGCCCTTGGTATTATCGGAATCAATGGTCATCAGATACGAGTCGTCAGTGGTTTTGCAGGAAACGGTGTAATCCTCTGTGCTCACGATCTTGATACGGGAACCGTCCACATCCGTAATCTCGCCGAACCCGATATCATAGTCGCGGAAATCCTTTTTATCGGACAGGTCATCCTGCATCACCAGGTACAAATCGTCAATCATATCCGAGGCATCCAGCGTAAAGGCAACAACGGAATGCTTCAATATCCCGTCGCTCGTCACTGTGGACAGGCTTCCGTCATACTCGTAGGTTTCCGCTCCGTTGACGGTCCACAGGTAGAATTCAACATTATCACCGTTGTCCGCCGGCTCTCTGAGCAGATATCCGTACGACATCCCGCTTACCGCGCTCGGCGCCCAGTCGCTGCCGGTCACGCACAGGCAGCCGATGTCGTCGTCATCGTTGAGCGCTATATAGACGGTTGCGCCATCGCCGATATCGCCCCAGTCAACGTCGTCGTCAAGACTTGAGAAATAATAGGCGTCCAGATCGCCGTCGTCAAAGAAGATGGTCGCGTCGGTGGCAATATACTGGGAGCCGGAAAGTGCGTCGGCAACACCGTCTACCGCGGTGAATTCGCTGTTTGTAATGACGCCCGTGGATTCCTTATAGAACAAATCGTTGTCGTCGCCGTCGATCGTAACCTCGTACAGGTCTTCGATCAGATAGTCGTCGTCGTCAAAGTCGTCAATGTCTCTTAATTCATCAAGACTGCTTACCGCCAGAATATTGACTCCATTGGATTTGATCTCGTAGGTGACCAGCTTGATTTTTATTTCGTCGGTATCTTCATCAATAAACGCGTCTCTGATATCCTCAAGCTCCGCGGAACTCATGTCGTCGACATCGACATCCAAAAATTCATTGACGTTATAGGTCACGGTGCTGCCGTCCGCTGTGACCAGCTTCAGCCGCAGCTCCTCGCCGACGGTGTATGCGCCGTCTATTGCCGCGAAGTCGTCGTCGTTGCCGCTGCCGGTCCCGGACGTTTTACCGGCCGCCACATAAAACCCGTTGAGCAAATAGAGGTTATAATCGTTGCCGGTGTTGATATCCTCCGGATCGGTAAAATCGGAGTTGTCGCTCGCATATGGGGAAAACTCTCCCAGATCGCTGTAGGAATAATAAGTGTCATCCATGCGGATTTTATCGCCGTCCGACGTTACGCCGGTCACCTCGCCGCTGATGTACTCGGCCTTGGCCGCATGCAGGACGTCGCCTACCGGGTTATACCACGCATAAACGATATCGCCCTCTTCAACGTCCTCCGGCAGATCATAAGTAATGGTCTGGTCGTCTAAGTCAAAGCTCTTTTCCTTATCCATCGGATCGTCGTCGGTATCGGCAAAATTATCGGTGGGGATCGCATCGCTGAACGTCAGCGTGCTGCCGGAGTAAGTGGTAATCTCGTTTAAGGACACCGCGGTGACAAATGCAAGAGAAGTGTACTCGCTGGGATCGCCCTCGTCATCGGTAAGGTCATTGTAGATGATCGTCAGCGAATATCCTTTGGGAAGGATGCGGGTTCCGTCCGGGTAGCTGGTTTCCGCTAAATAATCAATGGTCCAGCTTTCTTCATCATCGTCATCAATGTCCCCGTTCTGATCCACATCGGGCTCAAACAACCGGCAGTTTACATATACCGGCGCGTCCGCGGAAGCCTTGTTCTTCAGATCGTCGGCATCATAACCGTCGACGGTTTTGAAATTCTCAAGCTCGGAGTCGCCGGTCGCGTACATGCCGTATGCGACGTTGGTGCTGCTGTTGCTGTTGGTTTTGTATTGTACCTTGACCTGCTGCCCGATCAGCGAGATGTCCGCGTCGCTCTTGATTCGGAGTACAGCGCCGGTTTCCTGGCCGTCCTCGACAACCGCAATTTTAATGTAACCGTCGGAAATGGACGTACCGTCCAAAGAAAACTCATCGTTGCCGACATAGATGCCTTCCGCCGTTTTCAGGCCCATATATTTCTCGCCCACCGTCGGATCGGCATCGGTCGTGCTGTATTCGACATATTCGCCGTCGTCCAGCTTGACGCGGTTTGCATCGATGGCATTGTAGATCGCCTGGGCGGCAAACTGACGGGGCATAGCCTCGCTCAGGCTGCAGGTGACATCCTCCGTGATTCCGGTCTCACTTGCGAGCTTCATCGTATTCTGTGCCCAAGTCGGTCCCACCAGCCCTGCGCGGTTCTGGTCGTAACCGATAACCGTAAGGAGCATTTTATATACCTGAATCCCTGTTACGCTGGAATCCGGATCAAACCTGTTGCCTCCGACACCGGCAATAATTCCGGCGGAATAGCAGGCGTTGATGTAGCCCTCCGCCCAATGGCCGTTGATGTCCGTCAGTCCGCTGGCGGGATAACCCTTCGCCCCGTCGTCGACGCCGCTGTTGCGCAGCACATAAATCATTTTTGCCATCTGGGCCCTGGTAACCGAGTCATTGGGCGCAAAGGAACCGTCCGGATTGCCCACGATAATGCCCAGTGCAGTCAGCATCTGGACTGCATCCATGCACTGGATGTCGTTTTCGTCTGTAAAAGTCGTTGCGCCTACGGGTATAACGCTTAGTGACAAAACAAACGACAGCGTTAGTACCAAAGATAGAAACTTTTTTCTCAAATTGGCCATGAGTGAAATCCTCCTTCAATTTGTTGAAACGCCATTGGCGAATCAAAATAAAATCGTCTGCCCCCTGCCTCCAGCTATCAATCATGTTCCTATCCTAAATTAGCCTTAACTGGGAAACAGCCTAAAAAAAAGTGTGTGCCACGAAAACAAAATATTCCTTTTATTATTCCTTTTTTAGTTTTGTTTTGTTTCCGTTTTCCTGGTGTTTAGTTTATTCCATAAATACAGGTAACGTCAATTACGAGAGCGGTTTTTTAATATTTTTTAATATTTGGAAACTACTTTACAATCCTATTAATTCTAATTGAACAGCCAAAATACGGGCTCCTAAATATTAAAAATTATTAGGAACAGGGCGAATTGGTTGACGTTACGGTTTTCCTCACTCTATCATTAATATAAAAAAACGAGGTGTTTTTTTATGTCTGCCGTTATTGAATGCAGGGACATCAGTAAGGTATACACCGTACGGGGAAAACCGGTAACGGCACTGTCGGAATTGTCCTTTATCGTAAACGCCGGAGCAATGTGCACTCTGTTTTGCAACAACCGCCTGTCACGCCTTGCTGTCATGAATATTCTCGGCGGCATGGAAGAGCCCAGCGGCGGTACCTATTTATTAGAAGGAGTCGATCTTTCCACCGTGCATGGCGACGAATTGTCCTTCCTGCAAAACAGCCGCATCGGCCATCTGCACACACAGCCGAACCTGATAGGCGGTATCAGCGTCCTGCAAAATACGGCGCTGCCCCTGACGTTTACAGACTGCAGCTTTAACGAGGCGGAGGACCGCGCGCGTGAGGTTCTGCGCAGCCTGGGCCTCGCGGGGAAAGAGCATTTGTTCCCCTCCGCTTTGTCCGAAGACGAATATGCGATAACCGCTCTTGCGCGGGAGATGTGCAAGTCCCCGGCCGTCATGCTGATCAACGGCTCGCTCGACCGCGTTTCCGATGCCGTATTCTCCCGGATAATCGACGGATTGGCTTTGTGCCGGGATCGGGGGTGTGCCGTAGTCTGCGCCACCGAAAATAAACAATGTGTGCAGGCAATCAACAGTGCCCTTGTCGTCAATTGCTGCGCCTGAACCCGGACCAAGTAAAATCTTCAGTTTTAATCATGAGACATTTGAAAGGACTATTATGAATCAAAAAAAATTTGCATGTTTAAGCCTTGCTCTGTATGCGGCGCTTGTCCTTACAGGCTGCGCCGATGCGGCGTCCGACAGTGAACAGTTTTCGGCAACCCCCGTAGAAATCACCAATATATTAAGAGGCTCGATCCAAACGGTATATACCTATGCGGGGCAGATCAAACCGGAAAAAGAGGTCAGGGTGATGAGCACCGTGTCCGGCAAGGTCGAGTCGGTCAATTTTGAAGTCGGGGAATCGGTAAACAAAGACGACATTTTATTGGTGATCGACAAAGAGGATATTGAAAAAAACATTGCCGTGCTGACGGCGCAGCTTAGAGGCGCGGACGCCGCCGTCGCCACCGCGCGGTTCAACCTTCAGAACGTGGACGGCTCCGCCATGCAGCGCCAGATCGACGCCGCCTATACGGCAATGCAGAGCGCGAAGCTGCAGCTTTCTTCCGCCGAGACGTCTTATGAAAACAGTAAGGCGATGTACGAGGCCGAAGCCGTATCATCCGTGGAGCTGACGCAGGCCGAAACCGCCTATAACCAGGCAAAGCTCTCCTATGAGCAAGCGGCTCAAGCCTACGCGCTGCTTGCCGGCAGTACCGTTGAAGAAAACCGCAGCGCCGCCGAGAAGGCGCTGGCGCAGGCCGAGGCATCCAGGGGGACCGTCGCGGTCCAGCTCGAAAATGCCCGGGATATGCTCGGCGACGCTTCCGTACGCGCGCCGATATCGGGGGTAATCACTTCGCGCAGCGTGGAGGCGGGCGCCACGCTCTCCGCCGCCGTTTCCCCCTGCACCATCATGCAGACGGATACCGTCACCGTCGACGTGGATGTAACGGAAAAGTGCGTCATGTCGCTGCGTCCCGGCATGTCCGTGGATCTGGCGGTAAGCTCCATGGAAAGCGGCAGCCGGACGGGCACCATCCGGACGGTGAGTCCGGCGGCGGACGAAGTCAAAAATACATACGCCGTAAAAATCGATATGGATAACCTGGATAAAAAGCTGAAGCCCGGAATGCTTGTCTCCGTCTATTTCATCGATGAAAAGCGCGAAGGTGTCCTCGTTCTTCCCCGGAGCGCCGTCTTAGGCACGGAAAGTACGTATGTGTTCGTAAACGACAGCGGCACCGCCAAAAAGGTACCGGTGGAAACCGGCGTCGACAACGGAAAAGAGATTGAAATCGTAAGCGGTTTGTCTGAAAACGATCCGGTCATTACCACCGGCCAGAATTTCCTCAAAGACGGCGATCCCGTTTCCATTGTAAATGAGACCGGAAAGGTGGAATAAGAATGCTGTCGAGATTTTCCATCCGCCGTCCGGTAACGATGATTATGATCCTCCTGGTCGCGCTTCTCGCCGGCTTGGTTTCCCTTTCCTCCTTAAAACTCAGCCTGCTTCCCAATATGAATATTCCGATTTCCGCGGTATACACGACCTATGCGGGCGCAGCGCCGGAGGAAATTGAGACGCTTATCACGAAACCCCTTGAAGAAACCCTCGCGACCATCCCGAACATAGATACGATCAACTCGATTTCCTCGGACGGAACGTCCATCGTTATTTTGCAGTTTACCGGCAACACCGATATTGACATGGCGTCTCTGGACGTGCGGGAAAAGGTGGACTTGGTAAAAGCCGCCCTTCCCGGCGGGGCAGAATCGCCTATGGTAATAAAAATCGATCCCAATATGCTGTCCCAGCTCGCCATCGGCGTCTCGTCGGAAACCAGAAACCTGTATGAGCTGAAGGATATTCTGGAAGACGACGTGGAAAACCGCATAAAAAGACTGGACGGCGTGGCATCGGTCGATTTTGCCGGCGGCCTTGAACAGGAGATCCAGATTACCGTGCATCCGGAAGCGCTCTCCGGCTTTCATGTCACCGAAGCGCAAATTTCTCAGCTTTTGGCAGCCGAAAATCAAAACTATTCCGCGGGCAGGATTCAGCAGGGGGATTCCAAGCTGCTCATCCGTTCCGTCGGGGAATTTCAGTCGTTGGACGATATCAGGAATCTCCCGATCACCACGCCCTCCGGCGCCGTGATCCATCTTGCCGATGTGGCCGACGTGGAGAAAGTCGACACGGACAACACCACATACGCCATGATCAACAGGCAGCAGGGCATCGTTATGACGGTACAGAAACAATCCGACGCCAATACGGTGGAGGTGGCGGACGGAGTCCGGTCGGAGCTCCAGAAGCTTTCCGGGGAGTACCCCGACATCTCATTTCATTTTCTCATGGACGATTCCGACTATATCAAGCGTTCTCTGAATAACGTACTGTCGACCCTGCTTATAGCCTGTCTTCTCGCCATATTGGTCATCTTCCTGTTTTTGGTGGAAATTAAGGGCTCGCTGATTATCGCCGTCTCCATTCCGTCCTCCGTTATCGTGACTTTCGCGCTCATGTACGTGAGCGGAATCGATTTCAATATTATTTCTTTAGGCGGCCTGACGATCGGCATCGGCATGCTGGTGGACAATTCCATCGTCGTTTTGGAAAGCGTTTACCGGCACTTTAACAACGGCAAAGACGCCGCGGCGGCGGCTTTGGACGGCACCAAAGAGGTGGCCTCCTCCATTGCGGCGGGAACTATCACCACCTGCTGCGTGTTTATCCCCCTGATGTTTGTAGGGGGCACCGTCGGAGATATTTTTCGCGACCTTTCGCTTACGATATGCTATTCATTGGGCGCTTCCCTGGTCATGGCGCTTACGTTTGTGCCCATGGCCTGTTCCAAGCTGATGAAGCGGGACAGCGGGCAGACTTCCGCTAAAATCAGGTTTCCTGCCGCAAAACGCCTGACGGACTCCTTCAGAAGGGTGATCGACAAAATTGAAGGCATTTACAGCCGGATGATCAACTGGGCGCTTGACCGCAAAAAGAAGGCCGCCCTTATTACCCTGGCCATATTCGTGCTGACCTGTTTAAGCGTTCCGCTGGCAGGCGTGGATTTTATGCCCGCCATGGATCAGGGCATGCTTTCCATCTCTATTGAGATGCCTTCGGGGGCTGTGCTGGACGAGTCCATTCAAATGATCGACCGGGTTTCGGAGGCCATTTCCGATATTCCGGAAATGACCGGAAACTTTGCGATGGTGGGCGGTGCCGGAATTTCGGCCGGCGCGTCGGCGGATACCGCCACCGTCTATGTAAATCTTGTGGACAAAGCGGAGCGAAAACGCAGCGCGGATTCCGTGGCCGACGACATAAGGCGGCGCGTGGAGAATATTTCCGGCGCGAAGATCACGGTATCCTCATCGGCCTCGGCCATGGGTTCTTATTCCAGCAGTGGTGTCTCCCTGCGCATCACGGGAGACGACAACGATGAGCTTCGAAGCATCGGAAACGACCTTGTCGGTTTGATCTCCTCGGTAGACGGAACCCGCGATGTGACCTGCTCGGCGGAAAAGTCCGTGCCCGAAGCCAATATCTCGATCGACCGTTCCCGCGCTTCGGCCTACGGAATCACATCCGCACAGATCTCCGATGCCGTCCGAAAAGCGGTGACCGGCACGGTGGTCACCGAATACAAGGTAAACGGCAATGAGCTGGACGTGCGCATCCGAAACGACAAGGATTCGCTTACATATCTGGCCGATCTTAAAAATATCAGCATTGCGACCTCATACGGGGCGAGCATTCCGCTGTCCGAGGTCGCGGATATCAGCGTCAAAGACGGGCCGGTTTCCATTGACCGTTATAACCAGCAGCGGTCGGTTACCGTCGATGCGTCCATTTACGGCCGGGATTTAAACTCGGTTAAAAAGGATGTTTCGGAAAAACTCGCCTCCTACCATATGCCCTTAGGCTATAGCTACGAATATACGGGCTATACCGAGCAAATGGGCGATTCCGTCCGCGACCTGCTCATTGCTCTGGTGGTCGCTCTGCTTTTGGTGTACATGGTCATGGTCGCGCAGTTCCAGAAATACTTAAACCCCTTCATCATCATGTTCTCCATCCCGCTGGCGCTGTCGGGCGGACTGTTCGGCCTTTTCCTCTGCGGATTCAGCATATCGGCCGCGGCGCTCATGGGCCTTATCATGCTCGTTGGCATGGTTGTCAACAACGCGATTATGCTTATCGACTATACCGATCAGCTCCGAGCGGAGGGCTGCAGCTGCCGGCAGGCGCTGGTCCAGTCGGGCATCACAAGGATACGCCCGATTTTAATGACGACGCTGACCACGGTTCTCGGCCTTCTGCCGATGGCGGTGACGACAAGCAGCGGCACCGAAATGACCAAGCCGCTTGCCGTGGTCACCATTTTCGGCATGATGTTTTCCATGTTTGCGACTCTCATTTTTATTCCGGTACTATACACTGTCCTCGACAATTTCAGAATAAAACGCGCCGCCCGGCGTCTTAACAAAACAGCAGCAGGAGGTATCTTATGAACCAAATACTGAAACGAACCATTTCATTTGCAGCCTGCGCCATATTGACCACAGCCATCTTTCCCCCGGCGGCAATGGCTGACGAAAACGGCCGTGACACGACCGCGGTGAGCCTTCAAAACGTTTATGATCTGGCCTATGAAAATAATATCAGCGGCAAGGTCGCGGACCTAAACTTAAAGGTATTGTATAAAAGCATCGAGGACATCAGCGACGCGGTGGATGCAACCTGGGATCTTTTCACCGATCCGTCGTCCAGCCTTTATTTCACCTCAAGCATGAACTCCCTGATGTCCCAGCAGATTTCAAGAGAAACCAAAGAAAGCACCGAGCTTTCGGTGGAAAGCGCCAAAATCCAGATCGGCCTCGGCGGGCAGAGCCTGCTTTTAAACTGCTATGCCCTTCAAAACCGCTATGAGGAACTGAACGCGTCCGCCGAGAAGCTTGAACGCAGCCTTGCAGTCACCAGAAAGATGCAGGAGATCGGGATGGCTACAACCGACAGCGTCAATGCGCTACAGCAGTCCGAAACGGAGCTTTCTTCCTCTATCCAGGCGCTTTCCAATGCCATTGACACGATAAAAGCAAAGCTTGGCACCTATATAGGCGTTCCGGAAACTCAAATGGTCATCGCTCCCTTTGACGGCATCACCGCCGAAGAGGCGGAAAGCGTCATCGCAGCCATTGATTACGACGCGGATCTGACACTCGCGCACAAAAACTGCTACGCGCTGAAAATTCAGAGGCTTACCGTAAAAAACAACAGCGGAAACCAGAAAAAGGTTGAACAGCTGACACTCGAAGCTATGGAGGACGATTTTCCCCAGGCGTTTAAGAGCGCCTATCTTGCTTTGAAAGAAAGGGCTTCCGCCCTGTCCGACGCGGAGAACGCATATGCCTTAAGCAGCCGGGATGCCGAGACCGCAGCCCTTAAATTCGACCGGGGCATGATCAGTAAAAACAGTTATCTTGACAGCGCCTCGCAGCAGGCGTTTCATAAAAATGCGCTGGTTTCGGCGCAGCTCGATTTTTATTCCTCTCTTTATGCCTACGAAGCGATGACAAGCGGCATCTGGCAGCAATAACCGCCCGACTGCCCATATATATAAAAAACACGGGAGTGCTCAAATGAGGCACTCCCGTGTTTGAGTGTCAAAAAAGTATATTCCGGGAATTGTTAAGGGGCCGAAGCCCCTTAACTTGGGATAAGTCCGCAGGCGGACATGCGCCGCCGAAGGACACCCTGGACAAAACCAACGGTTTTGTCCGCACCTGGAGGAGCTTTGAGGGGGAATTGGATTCCCCCTCAAAAGGCTGTCGAGTTTTTCGACAGCCTCACACGGGAGTGCTCAAATGAGGCACTCCCGTGTTTGATTTTCCTTGCGGTGGTTTCTGTTAAATAGCAGAAATCAGCTCCATATCCTTTTTCAGGTCCTGATAGACGGAGTGATAAAGCTTATAGTATTCGTTATATTTCTGATGTATCTCGGGATTCGGCAGAATTTTATCGCCCAATACCTGCCACCTCTTGATATCCTCCAGGGTCAGAAGGCCGGTGCCGAGGCCCGCCAGCATCACATCGCCCAGGTTTGCCTCCACATCGTTGACAGGGCATACCGCGGCATAGCCGGTCACATCTGCGAAAATCTGTCTCCACAGTCTGGATTTTGTGACCCCGCCCGCCAACAGGATATATTCGCCCAGATATTCCCCTGTCGATTCCATGGTGTGTCTCAGCGAATAGGCCACGGCTTCCAGAAAGGCGCGGTAGATATGGGCTTTCGTATGCGCCAGAGACAGGCCAAAAATAACGCCTTTCGCGTTTGTGTCCCAAACCGGGCTCCGTTCGCCCATAAAGAAGGGCAAAACAATAAGGCCGCTGGACCCGGCGGGAATTTTCTTCGCCTGCTTGTCCAGCACATAATAGGCATTCTTCCCGCCGCCCGCCTCCTCGGCCTTCTCCAGTTCGGCGAAATTGTCGCGGAACCATTTGACCACCGCGCCCGCGGTCGCGCCGCCGCCGAAAGAATAGGACAGATGACGGGAACGGATCACATAGGGCCATTCGATCAGGTTTTCAGCCTTGAGGGGCCTGTCATGAATGAAGGCCGCACACATGGACGTGCCGATGGCGGCCACATATTCGCCAGGCTCAAACACGCCCAAGCCGAAAGAAGCCACGCCGCAGTCCACGCCGCCCGCACAGACCGGCGTATCTTCACAGAGTCCCAGCTCAGCGGCCGCATCAAAAGTCAGGCCGCCTACAACGGTATCGCTGGTGACGATATCCCGAGGCATCATAGAACGGGGAATGCCCATATCGTCCATAAGCTCATAAGACCAGTACCGGGTGTTCATGTCGAAAATGCCGCCGATATTTCCGGCGGAGGAATAATCGATCGCGACCCTGCCGGTGAGCTTATAAATCACATAAGCGTTGGGAGGCAGAAAAAGCTTGATCTTTGCCCAGTTTGCCGGTTCGTTGTCACGGATCCAGAGAATTTTGATGTAGCCGTAATACGGGTCCGTGCCATTGTGCGTGATGCGCGCGAGCTTTTCCCCGTCGATGTTCTCCTTTACCCATTGCTCCTGATCCGCAGCTCTGCGATCCATCCAGATCATGCAGGGGCGGACAGGCTCCATATTTTTATCCAAAGGAATGCCGGAACCGCCGTAAAGGCCGCTGATGCAAAGGCCCTTAATGTCCTTTTTGTCCACCCCGGCTTTTTCGGCTGCATTCTTAACGGAACGCTTGGCGGCGTCCAGCCAGACGCCGGGCCACTGTTCCGCCCACAATGCCTTGGGGGTCAGGACATCGTATTCCTGCAGATCCGAGGCAATCAGCTTGCCGTTTGTATCCATAATGATCGACTTGGTACCCGAAGTGCCGATATCCGTACCAATTAAGTATTTCATGTTGCCTCCAATACGTATCGTATTTGGGTAAAACCTGTTATCGCAATTCTAAACGTCACGCCAGTCATATAATTTTTTCAGCCTTCCCTCCATTTTGAAAAAACGATACAGGCCCACGGTAAGAAAAATCGGTGATATCACAACCATAATCGTTCCTATTCCAATAAAATACGGCTGTTCAAAAAGCTTGACAATGCCTATTCCGGAAGCAATGAACGCAATAAAGGTGCGGACATACGACAAAAGCGTTCTTTCGTTTGCCAAAACCGTCCTGTCGGCTGCCAGATAATCCCGCAAGATCATATCTTTCTGATTTAGATTATAATAATTTTTATTGTTCATCAGATTCAGCTCCCGCGTCAGTCTAAAAGATCCCGCCCTGCCTGCGCCGCGATCTCCCCGGCGCGTTTAAGCGCCTTGGCCGAGGAGGCGAATATCTCGTCCTCCGAAAGGAAGATGTTTTCCATGCCGACTTCCTCCAAAAGTCCGGAATGGATCAGCACCTTGTTCAGTCCGGTGCGCAGACCGCAGATGACGATGCTTCCCCCGGATTTTTTCACCTGCCTTACGAATGCCTTGATGGCGTCGAGCGCCGTGACATCGATCATCGATACCGGCTTCATTCTCAGAATAAAGACCTTAGCCTTGTCCTTAATGCTATTAAGCTTGCTTTCAAGGTCGTTTGAGGAGCCGAAATATAAGTTCCCCTCCAATTGAACGATCAGGATCTGGACCTTTTCTTTTATATAGCTTATCTCCCTCTCATAGAAGTGGTTTGCACCCTCCTCCACGGGAATCAGAACCTTTATCGGCACTGTGTTTGTATCCTTCAGATAGAGAACAATGGAAATGGCGATGCCCATATAGATCGCCCAGTCGAGGTCCGGCATCAGCACGGTCGCGCCAAAGGTGATCCACATGACGATCGCATCGGACCGGCTGGTTCTTCCGACCTTTTTCATCTCCCTGCGGTTTACCATGCCGAATGCGATTACCATAATGACGCCTGCCAGGCTTGCCTTGGGTATGTATTTTGCATACGGGGTAAAAAACAGCAGAACAACGGCGAAAATGATGCCGGATGCAATGCCGGCCATGCGGGTTTTCGCACCGCTGAAATAGTTTATCGCCGAGCGCGTAAAAGAGCCCGAGCCGGGAAAGCACTGAAAGAACGCGGATACGGCGTTTGCAATCCCCTGCCCTATAAATTCCTGGTTTACGTCCAGCTTTTGCCCCGAGGTGCTCGCGATGGACTTTGAAATGGAAATCGCCTCCACCAGCCCGATAATGGCAATCGGCAGCGCGCCGGAAAACAACTCCTTTACCAGACCGAGGTTAAAGCTGAGCATCTTAAACGGGGGAATCGCGGACGGGATTTCACCGACCAGCTTTACGGAATATTGGTCAAGCGAGAATACCGCGACCAGAATTATTGATATGAGAATCCCAAACAGCGCGCCCGGAAGGTTTTTGTTGAGCTTCCTGCATAAAACAATAACGGCAATGGTCAGCGCGCCCAGGCCAAAAGCGTATGGATTGATCTGTCCAAATTTTTGAATGACGCTGAAGACTTTAGCCACAGGCGACATATAGTCGCCCTCAAGGGTAATGCCAAGGAGCCCGTTCAGCTGCCCAAGCGCAATCAGCACACCCGCTCCCGCGGTAAACCCCACGATAACGGCATGGGAAACATAATGAATGGCTTTTCCAAGACGGATCAGGCCGAATAAAATCTGAATGACGCCGACGACGAATGTCGTCAGAAAAAGCATCTCATAAAAATTGTCCGCGCCGACATAACCCTTCATGCCGCTTGCCACAAGAAGGGAGATCGCGTTGGTCGGGCCCGCGATCAGATGCTCGGAGCTTCCAAACAGCGAGCTTAAGATTGTGGAAACGATGGCGGTATAAAGGCCGTAGACCGGATCGACCCCGGCAATGATCGCGTAGGCCATCGACTGCGGAATGGCGATTACCGCCACCGTGAGCGCCGCCGTCAGATCATTTTTTATATATTCCCTTTTGTAAGCTTTTACGGCTGCGATAACCGGTACATGCTTATTCAGAAACGAGCCGTCCGTACAATCACCTTCTAAAAAACTCTTGCAATGGCAGCAAAATCATAAAAGGCATATGCATTATTTGCGGGATAAAAAAGCGGCAATTTGATGAAGCCTCGGAGCGGCATACTCAAACAGCTCTTTAAAAGCCGGACAAAAATAGTTCAGCGCGGGCTTTCCCTCCGCAAAAGGCTCTCTCGACCTTCGGCAGCCGCCCCGGCACAGATAAAACCATCTGCATCCCGCGCACTCCCGCGCCTTATTTTGCGACACCTCCACAAACCGTCCGGCCCTCTCGGAGAGCTTAAGCTCCTCAAACCCCATATCCCGGATATTGCCGAGGCGCCACTCGTCGAGCACATAGAAATCACAGGGGTATACGCTTCCGTCGGCCTCGATGACAAACTGGCAGCCGCATACGCCCATCATGCCGCACTCCTCGGGCGCGCGGCCCACAAGCATTCCCACAAGGTTGTCGAAATGCCGGATGCTGACAGGCTCTCCTTTTATCACATCCTCGTACCAGAGATCGAATATCGCCTTCAGAAAGCGCGCGTATTTTTCGGGCGTGAGCGAATAGTCATGCCCTCCCGGTTCTTCGCCCAGCGGGTCCAGACAGGGGATAAACTGCAGATAATCAAAGCCGTTCTTTCGAAAGAATCGGTAAACCTTTTCCGCGTGCCTGGCCACGTTTGCGTTGACCGTCGTCAAAATGTTGTACTGCGTGTGATGCTTATTAAACAGGCGCACGGCTTCCATTGCTTTTGTATAAGACCCCTTGCCGCTTATATCCGTCCGCATGTTGTCGTGAATGTCCTTTGGCCCGTCAAGGGACAGGCCGACGAGAAAATGATTTTCCGCAAGAAACCTTGCCCAATCGTCGTCGATCAGCATCCCGTTTGTCTGAATGGCGTTTTGTATGTTTACACGTTTTAAGTTGTGCTTCTTTTGCAGTTTTATAAGCTCCCTGTAAAAATCCAGCCCGACCAGCGTCGGCTCTCCGCCCTGAAAGGCAAAAACACAATGCCCGTCGGCTGAGCCGAGCGCTTTCCGGACAATCGTCTCAAGGGTTTCAAGACTCATAAAACCGTAGGATTTTACCCGCCGCATTTCCGTTACCGAGTGGTAAAAGCAGTATTTGCAGCGAAGGTTGCAGCTTCCCGAAGCCGGTTTGATCAATACGCCTATCGACGGCAAATCAACATACCCTCTTTTGCTTTGATCTGTACACATGCGATACTCTTAATATATACGTTCGATCATAATTTGTAAAATATTATAACAATATGAGCTTCATAACCATTTTGTTATACATGAACGTGCAGAATACCGCCCTGCAATCAGTATTGTCATATCTAAAAAACCGGCTGCATCAGCCAAGCTCGTCTGCCGGCACGTTTGAATTGCCGTATGAATTGCTGAATTCGACAAAATCATGAAGAAATTCCCGCATTAAGGGAGTCAGGTATTTGTCTTTGTGATAGTAGGCATTGATAAAGCGCTTTGCCTCAAAATCCTTTACGTTCAAAATTACCAGCTGGCTGTCGCGTACGGCCTGCACATGATTCAGGGAGAGAAAAGCGACGCCGATATTCTCCCGGACGGCATTGATAAGCGCCATAATGCTGATGCTTTCCCATTTTGCGGAGATCTGCAGATTGTGATTTGTGAAATAATTTTCCACGGCGATATAAGTGGGACTGGCTTTTTCACGAAGTAACAGATTGCACTTTATCAGATCATTCGCCGTGACGATTTCTTTTTTGGCCAGGGGATGCAATTTATTGCAAACAGCGACGATCGGGGAGCTTTGAAGCGGCTTTTGAATAATATTCGGCGTCTGAGGTATGCTTTCCATGATTACAAAATCCAATATATTGTTTGTTATCGCCAGCGCGTTTAAATCCGTCCGGTCAACCTTAACGGTAATATTTGCTTTCGGATGTTTTTTCTGAAAGAAATTGACAAAATAAGGCATGATCAGTTTGCCGATTGCCGTGCCGGTGCCGACGCGGATACTGTCCGACAAATTCTTTGAGCCGCATAGCATTTCCAATTCATCGTACATTGCGAGTATGCTCTGCGCATAGCGCAGAACTTCTTTTCCGAACGAATTGATATACAATTTTCTGGAATATCGGTCAAAGAGGCTGTGGTTATAGTGCTGTTCCATTTCTTTAATCGCAAGACTGATGGAAGGCTGAGCTATGTACAATTTTTGCGCGGCGGCGGTGATAGACCCTTCCTGACAGACGGTCACAAAGATGACAAGATGCCGTAAAGTCATCATACCCAACTCCATTCATAATAAAAACATTATGAAACACATCAAAATATACTTCTTTACAAACCAGCAAAACATTGTAGAATTATGACAGATAGATTCGTCCGGATTTGTCTTTTTTTAAGCATATTTATCATTATAGAAGATATTTTGATAAAATGCAAAATAAAAACGAGGAGGAAATTATGAAAAGATTGTTATCCGCTGTCCTGGTCCTAAGCATCGCACTTTTGTGTCTCGCCGGCTGTACATCACCCGCCGGACCGGCAAATGGCTCTTCCGGTAGCTCCATAACTCCTTCTGAAAATCCTTCCGCAACCAAAAAGGAACCCCTGCGCGTCGCGGTCCAGTCGATGTACTGCAGCTATCCCGTGGGTCTGATCCTCGCCGAGGACATGGCCAAGGATTATGGCCTGGAGCTTGAAATCTCAGTTTTCAGCTCGGGCGCGACCATCAATGAGGCGATGGGCGACTGGGACATCGCGGTAACGGGCGGCGCGTTTGTCTACGCTTTGGCAAACTATGACTGCAAATTGATCGCGCATCAGATCGACGGCACCGCATGCAACGATTTCGTCTGCCGCCCTGGCACGAAATACGACGCGGCCAAGAATGATTCCAAGGCCCTGGCGGAAGCGATCAAGGGCAGCAGGGTGCTTTGCAACGTCGGCACGACCGGCCATTATGCGTTTATGCTGTGGCTTGAAGCACTTGGGCTCACCTCGACCGACGTAAACTTCATGAGCATGGACTTTGCCACTGTGTATTCGAGCTGGACGGCGGGAGAGGGCGACCTTTGCGTCATGGTCGCGCCCTATGCCAATTATGATCACGGCGGTGTCATATTGAACAGCCTTAAGGGCATCGGCGGCAATCTGTACGAATCGACCGTCTGTACCGCCGACGCTTACGAGAACCGTTACGACGACGTGGTGTCGTTTGTAGAAATGCTGTACAAAGCCTGCGATAAGCTGGCAGCGGACGAGGATCTGGCATTTAAGACCGCGAAGGCCTGGTATGTGGATCACGGCAAGGAGATGGGCGACGACGCGGTGCTTGCGGAATATAAGGCAAAACCGGTCTTTACATCCGAATATGCAAAATCCCTGGACCTGACCAGATTCGCCACATCCTATGCCAAATATTTCGTGTCTCAGGGGCTGATCGAAGAGGACAAGCTGGACACTGTGACCGCCAACTGTGCAAACGACATATTGAAGGACGCCATGAAGGCTTTCTGATCCGCGTTTTAATATTTGCATAGAAGCTGCAATACAGAGGCACTTTGGCTGACGAAAGTGCCTCTGTATATAAGAAAGGGAACCGTATGAGTACTTATCAGAAAAAATGGATTAAGCTGAAAATCCTTTCGCTTATTTCCATAATAATCTTTTTGGTGGTGTGGCACCTGGCAACGGCAGTTTTCAAGCTTGTGCCTTCCCATTCGCTCCCCAGCCCGGTGAAGGTCTTTTCGACGCTTATTCAAAAGCTTTATACGGCAAAACCCGACGGATCGACACTGCCTCAGCATATCTGGGAAAGCACCAAAATCGCTTGTGCCGGGTTTATGCTCGGCGCCGTGATCGGGCTGCCGCTGGGGGTTTTGATGGGATGGATTCCTTGGGTCGATAAAATTGTACGGCCGGTCTTTGACTTCATGAAGCCGATACCGCCAATCGCCATGATACCCGTTATGATTGTATTTTTCGGCATCGGCATCAAATCCAAAGCCGTCGTCGTATTCTTCTCCACCGTCATTCCCTGCATTGTCAATGCCTATTCCGGAATCAGGCAGACAAATCAGATACATCTCTGGGTTTCTCAGACCTTTGGCGCGACAAAAACCCAGCAGCTTCTCACGGTAGCCCTTCCGTCATCTCTTCCGATGGTATTCGCGGGCCTGCGGGTGGCGGTGGGCGCCTCCTGGATGGCCCTGGTCGCGGCGGAGCTGATGGGCGCGACCCGCGGCGTCGGCTATATGATCGCCACGGCCAGGAATCTGCTGCGATCCGACATCATCATAGTCGGTCTTCTGACCCTGGGCTTTATCGGGATTATCATTTCGCTGTTCTTCGATTTCATTGAAGACAGGTTCGTGCGCGGAGGCATGTGATCATGATGGGTATCTTAAAAAGACGGCTGCGCCTGAAGGATTTGGGCCTGAGTATCATTGGATTTGTCTGCGTTTTGATTTTATGGTCGCTCGCCGTCGCGTATACCGACGTCGGGCTTCTGATCCCGGGCCCGCTTGAGGTCGCAAAGCGCCTGATCAGCGTTTTTTACAATACCATCGGGAAATCCTATACGCTGCCGCAGCATCTGCTCGTGAGCCTGCGCCGTGTTTTGATCGGTTACGGCTTATCGATCGTGGCGGGCATCCTGCTCGGCGTGGCCATGGGGCGCTTTGAGGCAATCGAGGCAATCGCAAGACCGCTGTTTGAACTGGTCCGCCCGATTCCCGGCGTGGCATGGATTCCGATGTCGATCGTTTGGTTCGGAATCGGCGAAACCGCGAAAATTTTTATCATCTTTATGGGCGGGTTTGTAAATATCGTCGTCAATACCTATGCGGGCGCAAAAAGGGTCGATGAAAATATGATGGGGGTCGCGTATATGCTGGGCGCAAACAACCGGCAGGTTTTTTTCCGCGTCGTCATCCCATCCTGCGTACCCTATATTTTTTCCGGCCTGCAGGTCGGCCTGTCGACCTGCTGGATGGCGGTGCTGGCCGCGGAAATGGTCGCAGCCAAGGAAGGCATCGGCTGGGTGATCACGGCCGGTCAGGAAACCGCGGATATGACGCAGATTTTCGTCGGTATCATTGCCATTGCGGTTACAGGCCTCGCTCTGGCGGTATTTATGCGTTTCCTTGAAAGAGTGCTGTGCAGATGGAGGATTAGAGGCTCATGAGCGTGATCAGTCGGACTACGCCGGTTATTGAATGCAAGCATGTAACGAAGACCTTCTATAACAAGGAAGGCGATCACCTTGTCGTAAACGATCTGCACTTTAATGTATTTGAAAACGAATTTGTTGTTTTGTTCGGGCCTGGACAGTGCGGAAAAACAACGATTTTAAATTTGATTGCCGGTCTGGAAAAGCCGACAAAGGGAGAGATTGTCGTAAACGGCGAGGTTGTGGACGGCCCCTCGTACAAACGCGGCATGGTCTATCAGACCACCAATCTCTTTATGTGGTACAGCGTTATGAAGAATGTTGAATTCGGCCCGTCCGTGCGCGGCGTTCCCAAAAAGGAAAGAAGGGAAAGGGCGCAGCATTATATCGACCTCGTCGGGCTTCACGGATTTGAGAAGCATTTCCCGGTCAAGCTGTCCGGCGGCATGCAGCAGCGCGTGGGAATTGCCCGCGCATACTGCAACGAACCCGAGATTATCTGCATGGACGAGCCGTTCGGCCATCTGGACGCGCAGACTAGGTACCTGATGGAGGAGGAGGTCGAGCGCATCAGCAACACCGAGAGGCGCACCGTGGTGTTTGTGACAAACAACGCGGAGGAAGCGATTTACCTTGCCGACCGCATTATTCTGCTGCACAACTGCCCGACATCCGTGCATAAGGAATACATCGTTGATTTCCCGAGGCCCAGGAACTATACGTCGCCGGAATTTTTGGCCCTGCGCGAGCAGATCACCAATGAAATGGACAAAACCCTGCAGGAAAGGAAGGAATCGATTTGACGGAGAATGTAATCGTTAACGTGCAGAATTTGACGAAGAGCTTCGGCGATTTGTTGGTTCTCGATGATATTTCCTTCCAGGTGAAGAGGGGGGAGTTTCTCTGTATCGTCGGCCCCACCGGATGCGGCAAGACGACATTTTTAAACAGCCTGACGAAGCTTTACGGCATCGATTCCGGATCGGTTACGATAAACGGAGAGCAGATCAATCTGAAAAAGCATAACGTAGCCTATATTTTTCAGGAATACTCGACCATGGGCTGGCTGAACGTCAGGGAAAACATCCAATACGGTCTGAAAATCAAGCATTTTTCCAAAGAGGAGATGGATAAGCGCGCGGAAAACGTAATGGAGATCGTCGGCTTAAAGGAATACAGCAATTACTATCCCCGCCAGCTGTCCGCAAGCATGCTGCAGCGCGTTGTCATAGCCCGGGCCTTTGCGACGGAGCCGGAGCTCCTGCTGATGGATGAGCCGTACGGGCAGCTTGACCTGCAGTTAAAGTACCATCTGGAGGACGAATTGATCAATCTGTGGCAAAAGACAGGTACGACGGTAATTTTTATCACTCACAATATTGAGGAGGCCGTATATTTAAGCAATCGGATTTTGGTGCTTACAAATAAACCCACCAAAATCAAGCAGTCTATCGACAATACCCTTCCCAGGCCAAGGAAGGTTTCCGACCCGAATTTTGTGAAACTTCGCAATCAAGTCACCGATCTGATCAAATGGTGGTAATTCTTAATAGGAGCTAAATAAATGAAAAGGAAGAACATTTTATTCTTATTTGCAGACGATATGCGCTATGATACGATCCATGCGCTCGGCAATCCCGAAATCAAGACGCCCAATTTGGACGAGCTGGCTGCAAGCGGCACCAGTTTTATAAACGCGCATATTCCGGGGGGAAGCTGGGCGGCTGTCTGCCAGCCGAGCCGCGCCATGCTCAACACGGGGCGCAGCCTGTTTCATCTGGACCGCCTTGGCGCCTCCATTCCCGACGAGCATGCTTTATTGGGCGAAACATTGATGCAGGGCGGATATCATTCTTTCGGCACGGGAAAGTGGCACAATTGCACCAGATCTTACGCGAGGAGCTTTAATGACGGAGCCCAGATTTTCTTCGGGGGCATGTACGACCACTGGAAGGTTCCGCTGTATCATTTCGACCCTAAGCGCGAATACTCAAACCGCTATCCCGATGTGTTTTCTCCCGCGTTTGATAATTACGAGGTAACCCGGATTTATGATCATCACTGCGGAGGGCGGCATTCCACCGACCTATTTGCCGACGCCGCGTGCGAATACATCAAAGACTATCATGACGATGAAAAGCCCTTTTATATGTACGTCGCGTTTATGGCGCCCCACGATCCCAGGACGATGCCCCAGAAATATAAGGATATGTACGATTTAAATGAGATCTCCCTTCCGAAGAACTATACCGATATGCACCCGTTTGATTTCGGGGTTTTTGACGTCCGCGACGAGAGGCTCCTCAGTAATCCGAGGAAACCCGAGGAGGTCCGGGTCCAGATCCGCGACTATTACGCGATGATCAGCCACCTGGATGACGCGGTGGGCCGTATTATAAAGACCCTGAAGGATTCCGGGATGTACGACGATACGATCATTCTGTTCTCGGCCGACAACGGGCTTGCGGTCGGACAGCACGGCCTTCTGGGCAAGCAAAACAATTATGAGCACAGCATCAAGGTGCCGTTTGTCATCAGCGGCCCGGGGATTCCCAAAAACGAAACGCGGGACAGCTATATTTACCTGCTCGATATCTTCCCGACGCTTTGCGATTACGCAGGCATTGCCGTGCCGGATACGGTTGAAGGCAAAAGCTTCAGGGCTGCGGTTGAGGATAAGAACGTCCGGATCAGAGATCATATCTATGCAGTTTTTGCCGACAAGGTCAGAAGCTACAAGGATTACAAGTACAAGCTGATAGAATATAAATGCGGGGATATGAAGAGGACGCAGCTTTTCAATATCAAAGAGGACCCCTGGGAAACAAATGACCTGTTCTGGAGCGAAGAGGTACAGCCGATTATTGCGGACCTTCGCGAAAAGATGCGCCGGGAGGCGGACGCATGGGACGATATCCGGACAAAGGAGGGACAGGCCTTCTGGCTGGAATATAAACGCGTAGACCCGGAAATCTGGAGCTATTGAGAAAAAGCATACGTACATATTTCAATATGCATATAGGATGATAAAAATCTTTATGAGTTTCGTTCAGTATAAATCTTGCAAGGAGGAAACAAAATGTCAACCATACCTGAAAAAATGAAGGCGATTGTGGCGTATGCCCCCGGCGATTACCGATTTGAAATTGTCGACACCCCGAGAGCCGGCGACGGCGAAATGGTTTTGAAGGTCGAAGCCTGCGGCATTTGCGCGGGAGATACCAAGGCCTTTGCGGGAGCTCCGAGCTTTTGGGGAGGCGACGGCAATCCTCCTTATATCAAAGCCCCGATGATTCCCGGTCATGAGTTTGTGGGTACGGTTGCAGAAATCGGCCCGAACGTCAGAAGCAATTGGAAAATCGGCGACAGGATCTGCCCGGAGCAGATTGTCCCCTGCGGCGAGTGCATGTTCTGCAAAACAGGCCGTCACTGGATGTGCGAAAAGCACGACCTGTTTGGCTTTCAGAACAATGTAAACGGCGGCATGGCGGAATATGTGAAGCTGACCCGGGAAGCGCTCCCCTATCTGGTGCCAAAGGACCTCCCCATAGAAAAAGCCGTTCTCGTCGAGCCGTACGGCTGCTCGTTCCACTGCGTCGAGCGCGCGCAGGTCAAAACGACCGACGTCGTCGTCCAGTCCGGCGTCGGCACGCTGGGGCTTGGCATGGTCGGCGCGCTGCATCAATGCAACCCCAAGCTTCTGATCGTCCTCGATATGAATGACAACAGGCTGAAAAAAGCCAAGGAATTCGGCGCGGATATTGTAATGAATCCCGGCAGGGAAAACGCAGTTGCGAAAATCAAGGAGCTTACAAACGGATACGGCTGCGACATTTACATCGAGGCCACCGGTCATCCCTCGAGCGTCCGGCAGGGCTTGGAAGCAATCAGAAAATTGGGGCGCTTTGTGGAATTCAGCGTTTTCGGCGATTTGGTAACGGTGGACTGGAGCATCATCTCAGACCGCAAGGAGCTGGATCTGCTGGGCGTGCATCTAAGCCCGTTCTGCTACAATACCGTCATTGAATGGATACATAACGGCAAGCTCCCCACCGAAGGCGTTGTGACTCACAAATTCCCTCTGGAGAAATGGGAAGAGGGCTTCCACATTGCAAAAACCGGAGAAAACGGCGCGCTGAAGGTTATTCTTGTTCCCGATATGAAGGCGTAAGGAGGGAGCCCTGAATGCAGAGAATCTTAAACGATCCCGACAATATTGTCGATGAGATGTTGGAGGGCTTCCTGAAAAATCATAAGGATCTGGTAAGAAAGACGAATAATCCCCGTGTGATCAGATCCGTATACCCGACCGAGGGCCGCGTCGGCATAGTCACCGGCGGCGGCTCCGGGCACAAACCCGCGTTCATCGGCTATTGCGGCGAGAATCTGTGCGACGCAGTGGCGGTGGGTGAAATTTGCTCCTCCCCCACAGCGGCGGCATTTCTGGACGCGTTTAAAGCGGCCGACAGCGGCAATGGCGTGGCATGCCTGTACGGCAACTATTCCGGCGATAACATGAACGTCAAAATGGCCGTCAGAATGGCAAAAAAGGAAGGGATCACCGTCAAAACCGTGGTGGCAAACGACGACGTTGCAAGCGCGCCGAAGGATCAAGCGGAAAAGCGCAGGGGCGTTGCGGGCGAGGTTCTGATGTGGAAGTGCGGCGGCGCGATGGCGTCCACGGGCGCGGGCCTCGACGACGTCATACGTGTGGCGCAAAAGGCCATCGATTCCACCCGCAGCGTCGGCGTCGGCCTGACCCCATGCACGCTGCCCGCGGTGGGTCATCCGAACTTTGAAATCAAGGACGGCACCATGGAGGTCGGAATCGGCCACCACGGCGAACCCGGCATACTGGTCGGCAAGTTGGAAAATGCGGCCGGCATCGCGCGGAAAATGACGGATATCGTGCTGCCCGACTATCCGTTTACGGAAAACGATGAGGTTACCGTTCTGATATCCGGTCTTGGCGCGACCCCGGTTATGGAACTTTATGTGCTGTACAACGAAATCGAAAAGATAATGAGCGGGAAAGGCATCAGGATCTACAAATCCTATGTGGGCAATTATTTTACTTCCCTTAACATGATGGGCGCGACATTGACCGTTATGAAGCTCGACGACGAGCTGAAAAAAATGATCGATATGCCGGCAGTCAGCATGGGGCTGACGCAGAGATGACAGGAGTTAGAGATGAGTTCCTTTAAGAATTCCGACGGCAAAAGCATCCTGATGCGCATGGTAAAAGGCATTCAGGAAAACAAAGCATATCTGGGCGAGGTGGACGGCCTGATCGGCGACGGCGACCACGGCATGAATATGAACAAGGGCTTTTCCGTATTCGAGAAGCGCTTCGGCGGGGCAGAGTTTTCTTTCTCCGAAGGACTTTCGAATCTGGGCATGATCCTGATGAACGAAATCGGCGGCTCGATGGGACCTATTTACGGCACCATTCTAATGGAAATGAGCGACGCGATCGATCAAAAAGGCAAAGAGGAAATCGAGCTTTCTGATTTTGCAGAATATTTAAACGCCGGGCTTCAGGGTCTTTATGGTCTTGTGGACGCAAGGACAGGCGACAAGACCCTGGTGGATGCGCTGGCGCCCGCAGCCGCATCTTTACAGAAAGACGCGGCCGCGGGCACAGGGTTTGCCGCGGCACTGGAAAACATGAAACAGGCCGCGGCAGCCGGCCGGGATTCCACCAGGGAGCTTATGGCCAGATTCGGCCGCTCCAGCCGTTTGGGCGAGCGCTCCCGCGGCGTGTTGGATGCCGGCGCAGCCTCCTGCTGTATCATTTTAACCGCCATGGCGGATGGAATTGCCGAGCTTTTGAAATGAAGTGAAGCAAAAAGTGCCATGAAATGCACATCCATGCATTTCACGGCACTTTTTTTGTGGCACTGTTTATTTCAGAATACTTTTTAGCCGGTTAACTGATTCGCGGTCGGCAAGCGCGCTCGCCTCCCGGTTTAAGTCGCCCGTTTCGAGGAGCTCCTTGCGCATGATGGGGATCTCCTTCGGCGCGCTGATGCAGAGTTTTACCCTGTCCGTTCCGATTTCGGACACCTTTATTTCGATCCCGTCCCCGATCAGGATCGATTCGGAGGCTTTACGTGTGATGACAAGCATAAAACCCTCCATTCGCTCCGCACACAAACAAGTCATCAAAAACCTCACAAGCGAATGGAGGTTTTTGGCATGTGCCTCGGCAGCCGCTTTTCGGCGAGCGGCACGCCTTTCTTAAATTGTTAGTGTGATTTTTCACACTAACCCTCCTTCAATTTCCGCTCGAAAACAGACCGTATCGAATCGGATAGTCGTTTGCCTCGAGAATAATCTGTTTTGCGCGCCGCGATTTTACGTTTATGACAACGGGACTCTTTAGGTTCACGACCGAATCCTCGACTCTCTTTTTCAGCGCCGCGACGCAAAGAAAACAAAGGTCCTCCTCTTCCGGATTCCCAAGCGCTTTTAAGTCTTCGTCCGAAAGGACCGGGCTGTATCCCTCCATGATCATAAACGGGTCCAGCACGATAAACGTCGGAGTCGGGCTGCGCGCCGCCTGCAGCGACCATATGGTCTTGTCCTCGTTTTCCTGCAGCAGGAGATATTCCTTTACTTCTTCAAACCCATAAAGCCCCTCTTCAAAACGGATTATGATCTGCTCCGTCGCTTTTTCATCCGCAGGGGGGGTAGAATTCGGGATCATGAAACGCCTCCTAAAAAATCGGTCAGACGGCGCGCGCGTCGGCGGCGCTTTTCGCCTCATGCCGTTATATCAAACTGCAAAAGATCGTCCGCTTCGGGATCGTATTCCGGGTCCGCGGTCGGCGGCACATAAACGGGCCTGCCCTTGTATTCGATTTCAAGCTTCGGATACTGCTTTACGACATATTCAACGCTTGCCGGTGTATACTCGTACTCCGGGCGGTTATACGTGCGCCATTCAAAGCTTAAGCGGTCCGCGTCGTACTGCATGGAAAGCCTCGGCGGGTCCCATGTGATCTTTGCCGGAACGGAGGGAATAAAGCCGAGCATGCTGTCAAGGCCGTTTTGCATCCTCTGGTAAATAATATCGCTGATCGCATTTTGATTGCCGCTGATGTCCATAAGCATGTTCCCTTCCCGCACAATCCTGCCGGTGGCCTCATAAGCCGCCTGCATACCCTTTTGCGCGTACACCTCTACAGAGCGGGCCACGCTCATTAAATTCATGCTGCTTCTGGTTTCATATGTGTCGATTCTGAGGCGCGGATAAGAATGCATGACCCTCAAAGCACCCCTGTCGCGCGTTACGTTTAAGGACGCATGTTCCGTTTTGATTCTGGTCTGCGCCTCTTTACACCGGAGCTCCATCTGCACGGGTATCGTTCTGATTTCAAGAAGTTGTTCCATAGGTATTCCCCCGAAAAAACGCTTAACAAGCCGATTTTATCGATTTTGTATGTAAAGCCCGAAAGCATGAATCCTAATCCATAAAATCCAAAAATGTCGGCTGCAGAATGCTGGTTCCGATCTGCAGCGACGCCATATAGGCGTACTCCTGCATTTTGTAGTCCATGATGGCGTCGACCGGCTCGACATACTCAACGCTGTCGATTTCCTCAAGCATGCTGTCCTCCGCTTTTGTAAGCCGCGTCTGCGCGTATTCGAGCGCGTTGCTTCTCGCCCCGATGTCCGTCATTTTTGTCAGAAGCCCCTGTTCCGAGTTGTCGAACGCGCTCAGATACGGGGCGATACCGTCCATCGAGAAATCCTCGCTTTCCAGCATGTCGGCGATGTCGCCCAACAGCGAATGCAGGTTATTCGGGACGCCGTCTCCTGACGTTCCGTAACCGAGATAGGAAATGCCCGGCATCGAAACATTAAACGCGCTTTGCGGCTGCACGGCTCCGTCGGCGTTCAGTTTAAGTCCGAATCCCAGATCGGCATAAATTTTCTCGTCCGCAAGCTTGCTTAAATCGACAATATCGGATATGGCCGATTGCTGAGTCACCCCAGCGTCGACTTCGGACAGCCCGACCGACGCGTCCGCGCTGCCCCCGACGGTGATCGCCGAGAAATCGATGCCGTCGGTTGAAAGCCCCGCGAGCGCAAAGGCGTCGTCGAGACCGTCCCTGAGCGCCTCCTGGAGCTGTCCGCTCGTGGCGCCGTCGGCGTTTAACGTGATTTTTATATTGTTTGCGTCCATTTCAACGGAGGAAACGCCGCTGCCCGCGTCCGCGCCCTGCTCGATCGTCACCGTATAGCCGTTCAGCTTATTCGTGTTCGCGGCACCGAAGCAGATCATGGTGCCTCCAATATTTGTCGTGGCGCCGTTTGAGTTTACTCCCGTATCGACGTTAATGCCCCTGTAAAGCAGGTTGCCGTCCGCATCGACAGAAAACGGCGGGGTATCGGAGTCGGAGCCGCCGAATAGGTATTTGTCCCCGAATTTCGTGTTCATGGCGGAGACGATCGCTTCCTGCATCGTCCGGAGCTTTGTGGCGATCGCGCTTCTGTCGGAGCTCGACATCGTCCCGTTGATCGCCTTGAGCACATCTTCCGCGCCCGCCTCCTGCGCGATCTCGTTTACGGTGTCAACACAGCTCTCCGCCGAAGCAAGCATACTTTTGATCCTGTCCGCGTTATTCTGGTAATCCTGGTTTTGCTGGTATTCGCGCCGCAGGCGAAACGCCTTGGACGCGGAGAACGGGTCCTCGGACGCTTTGTTGAATTTCCTGAAGTTCGCCGAACGGGTGCCCGCGTCGTTGAGCGCGCCGAGCGTCCTGTTTAAGTTCTGGCTGTATTGCTTTGAGATCATCCCCATCGTGATTCTCATGTTTTAGACCCTTCCTTCCGCTCTTTTACCTTCCGACGATGCCCATTCTGTTGATCACGGTATCCATTGCCTCGTCCAGCGTCGTCATAAACCGGGAGGAAGCCGTCAGCGCCTGGTTGTACATAATCAGGTTGATCCCTTCCTCGTTGATGTCGACGGACGATACCGACTGGCGCTGGGTGTCCACCGCCGAAAGCGTGCTGGCATACGTGTCATTTTTTTGGCCGATCGTCTGTATTTCAAGCGCGCTTGTATTCGACATATTGGTGACAAACTCCTGGAACGTGCCCGTAAAGAGCGCCGCGCCATTGTCCGTTTTGAAGTCTAGGTCTGTCGAGAATGCATCGATCATCGCAAGAATGTTGTCGGAGGCGTTTGACAGATCGACACCGCTGTCCGCGGTTTGCTTTGTGCTTGTGATATACGAGCCGGACGCGTTTTGCCACTGGCTGGAGATCGCGATGTTTGCGGCGGTGATCACGCTGCTTCCGTCGGATGCTTCAAAAAGCGGCTTTGATTCCGTCGTCGTACTGTTTAAGTCGTTTAATGTCTCGGCGAGCTTTGCAGCTAGAGTGTCGAGGCATTTCTGATAATAGCCGATACCGTGCGAGGTCGCATCCGTCATCTCGCCCGTCGGCAGCCCGGTGATGGGGTCGAGAACTTCCTCCGAGTCATATTCGCCGTTGTCGTTTAACATTGTCAGATAGCCGTGAAAAATACCGCTGGAAACCAAATCGTTCATTTCGACGACCGTGCCGTCGATCGAATTGAGATTGAGCTCCACCGCCGGGTCGCCGCCCGGATTCGACTCAACCTCAAACTGGGCGTATTCGTCGTTCGACACAAGCGCGGTTTGCGACCCGTCCCCGGCGATAAAATAAATCGTCAGCTCGTCGACCGTCCTTCCGGACCCGACGGAAACGCTGTTTGTTTCCACTCTTATGTTCGCATACTGCGACAGTTGGTCGATCATCATGTCGCGCTGGTCCCGAAGCTCGAGCGCCGAATTCCCGCAGATATCCGACTGCCGGATCTCCTCGTTTAAATACGCGATATTTGAAAGCAGCTGATTCGCCTGCTTGACCGCGTCCTCCTTAAGATAGGAAAGCTGCTGCTCCCGGACCGAGCTCAACTGCTGGGCATAATTGTTTAAGGTGCTAAGGAGCAGGGAAGCCGAGGTCTTTACCGTGCTTTCGGCGACGGTGTCGCCGGGTGACAGGGAAAGGTTCTGAAGCTGCGAGATGAGATTCTTCATCTGCGCCTCGAGTCCGTCGGTATTGGTTTCGTCCAGCACTCTTTCAATATCGTTCATCGCGTAAAGCTGCGTCGAGGCGTCGCCCAGCTTTGCATTCTCGCTGCGGTATCGGACGTCAAGATACGGGTCCCTCACCCGACTTGTTCCTATGGCGAGCACGCCGTTGCCGACGGCGGCTCCGGTCTGCGCATAACGCATGTTCAAGCCGAGAGGACCCAGGGAATAAGAGTCCACGCGCTGCCTTGAATATCCCTCGGTATTCACATTTGTCATGTTCTGGCCGGTAATCTGAAGCTCGGCCTGGGAGTTCTGAATGCCGCGCAGCGCGGTATAAAACGACGAAAACAGTGAGCTCATGGATACCCCTTCCTTACGCTTTTCTGGATAGAATGCTTCCCGGCTTTTTGCCCTCTTTGGCCCGGCTATCGTAGATTTTCTGCATTTCGGGATTGTTTTCAAGCTTCTTCAGTTCGATTTTTACCCGATGCAGCTTCAGTTCCGTCAGGTAATTGCATTTCTGATTCGTTTCCTTCAGACGGATGAGGACGCCCGACAATTCTTCATACGCGGCCTGCGCCTGTTCGCGCACCGACTCGTCAAACAGCGGGATCAGCTCGCGGAAAGTGGCGTCGGGAAACGGCGTCAGATGCATGAGCCGCTCCCGTTCAAGCTCGAGCCCTCTCGCTTTGAGCATGTGCGCCTGCTCATCGTTTACATGCCCGTTCAGCGTCTCAAGCCGGTTTTCCCGCATGTCGCCGTATTTTCGGATCTCGAGATCCAGAAAATCCTTGTAAAATGAAAGGTATCGGCCGAACAGGGACATAAGCCGGTCCGACAGCTCTTTGTCGATCATGCGCATCATCATCAAGCCCCGTCTACAGGTTTTCCAGCAGAATCCGCGCGATCTCGTCCGGATCGGCGCGGTATTCCCCGGAATCGTATTTTTCCTTCAGATCCTTTAATATTGCAGGGTCTGTGTCTTTGTTGATATCTTCGATAATTTTATGCTTAATATCCGAAAGCACGGGATCTCCGTTTGACGGCCGGCGCGAAATTTCTATCGTATCCATCTTGTTTGCAGCGCCGGAGGAAGCGACTTTCCCGGAGGAGTCGGACGATACCTGAGCCCTGTTCCGTTCCACTTTATCCGCGCCTCGCCCGGAGTAGTTGCCCAAAACACCGCCAAGGCTGTTGCCGGCTTTGTTTATCATATATGTGACCATTCCTTTCACTGCATTCAAGGCACAAAACGACCGCGAAGCGCAATCGTCATATTGTGCATGTGTCACGGTTGCCGTTTTAGTCGAACCGAAATCATTGAAGCCCCAATTTTTTCGAATTTCCGGCCTCACAACTATTATCGGCATTACACAGGCAAAATTTAAGCCCAATCTGCCGCGCCGAAAAAAATATCCATAAAATGGTATCTAAGTGCCGCTTTTTATTCGACGGCTTCCTTCAGCTTGAATTTTCTCACTTCCTCGTGCAGGGACTCCGCCTGTCCCAAAAGCTCCTCGCTTGCCGCCGCGCTTTGCTCCGCGGTGGCGGAGTTGGTCTGCACCACGGCCGAGATCTGCTCGATGCCCTGCGTGACCTGGTCGATCGCCGCCGCCTGCTCAAAGGATGCTTTGTCGATTTCCTTAATGGCCACGTTGACCTTCTCCATTTTGCCCACGACCTCCATCGACGCTTTTCCGGTCGCGTCGGCGAGCTTATAGCCCTCCTGCACCTTCTGGATGGAATCCTGTATCAGCTCCGCGGTCTGCTTTGCGGCGTCGGCGGATTTTCCCGCCAGATTTCGGACCTCGTCGGCGACGACCGCAAATCCCCTGCCCGAATCGCCGGCCCTCGCCGCTTCGACCGCCGCATTCAGCGCAAGCATATTCGTCTGGAAGGCGATATCGTCGATGACCTTGATGATTTTGCTGATTTTTTCGGAGGATACGCCGATCTCGTTCATCGCCGACAGCATCTCCTGCATTTTCTCGTTCGCGGATGCCACATCCTGGATGGTGATCTGCATATTCTCGGTAACGCTGCTAACGTTTTCGTTGTTTTTCTTTACCTTTTCGGAGATCTCGGTGATCGACGCGGACAGCTCCTCGATTGCGCTTGCCTGCTCGGTCGCGCCCTGCGCCAGAGCCTGCGCGCCGCTCGACACCTGCTCGGCGCCGTTATTGACCTGTTCCGCCGTGTGCTTTATCTGCGTGAGCAGGGTGTTAAACGACTCCGATATCTTTATAATGGATTCCTTGATCGGCGAAAAATCGCCTATGTAATCCTGCGTAATGGAGGAATCCATATTCCCTTCCGCCATAACGGTCAGGTGCTCGGAGATATCGCCGATATAGCTTTTAAGGGTCGAAGCCGCGCTCTTTAAGGACAAAGCGAGCTGTCCGATCTCATCCTTCGACTCATACTTGATCTCGATATCAAGCTTGCCCTCGGCAAGGCTCTGTGCCGCCTTTGCCATTTCCCTCGCGGGCTTGTCGGTGTATTTTTTGATCAGCATGCCGAGGAGGAAAACGATCGCGGCGCCGATGACGGAAATCAGCGCGAGGAGGAAATAAAGCTGCCCTGCAAGATTATTGTTTGCCTGATTTTCCTGTTCGGCGAGCTGGACGACATAATCCATCGTCTCGTCGTAAAGATCCGTGACAAGCTCGATGCCGCCCGCAACATTGGCTTCGGTGGACGTCGCGACTCCGAGAGACCCAAAATCAAGGTAGCTGAAAATCATCTTGCACGCCGGCTGGAAGCCGCCCGTGAACGTCGACTTTGCAAGCGCGAGCTTTTCCTCTATTTCCGTTCCGGCCACCATGTCGTAAAACAGCTGTTCGCTCTTCTGATATTCCGTGAGCGCCGCGTCGTACTCTTCCCTGGCCTGTTTGACTTTTTCAGGATCGGCGGCGTTTATGAGCGCGTCCTTGACATGCGCCCGCATGGAATAGATGCTTGTCTGAATGCTCCCCATGTACCGCAGAGACAGCGCGCTGCTTTCGTACAGCTTTTCAGCCGAGGTTTTCAGGTTATAAAGACCGAAAACCCCCACCCCGGCAATCGCTCCTACAATAATAAGGACGGTCAGGAAGTAAACCATCAGCTTTGTTGAGATTTTCATGTCTTTCATGCTTATTTTCTTACATTTCCTTAAAAAAATCAATGGTTTACTCAGCGTCTTCCTATTCAGCTTGAATTTCATTTTGCTCTCGCCTTTCTTTTTTATTGTTAAAATAAAAATGTCGTTTTTTATCCGGACCGAAGCTGTCGGATAATCAAGCCGGCAATATCCCGGCAGGGAGCCTGTTTCGTGACCGCGCCGAGCGCCTTGGCCTCCATGGGCATTCCATAGACCACCGAGGACTCCTTGTCCTGACCGATCGTATAGGCTCCCTCCGCCCTCATGCGCAAAAGCCCGGCGGCACCGTCGCGGCCCATTCCCGTAAGAATCACGCCGATCGCGTCGCCCTTTGCGGTCTTCGCGACCGAATCAAAAAGCACATCGACCGACGGGCAGTGCCCGCTGACCTTTTCCCCCGCCGCGCAATGAACGTAATACCCCGCCGAATCCTTTCTGAGCATCATATGCCTGTCCCCGGCCGCGATGAGCACGCGCCCTCTCGCGACGCGGTCGCCGTCGCGCGCCTCCGACACCCGGAGCCGCAAAATCCTGTCGAGCCTGTCGGCATACATTTTGGTAAACCCCACCGGCATGTGCTGGACGATCAGGATGCCGGGTATGTCCTCGGGCAGCTGCCGGAGGATTTCCAGGGTTGCCTCCGTGCCCCCGGTGGAAGCGCCGATCGCGATCAGGTGATAGCGCGTTTCCGCCGTCTGGAGCTTTTGAAGAGGGTGCTCGCGATGCTCCTGCGGCTTTCTCTGTATTTTTGCCGTGGACGCGACCTTGATCTTCGCCGCGAGCTCGCCGCAAAAAGCGGCGAAGTCGGCCTCGGACGACAAATCCGGTTTTTTCACAAAATCGATCGCCCCGGCGTCGAGCGCCTCAAAAAGCCCGATGTTGAGCGAGCTTACGAGCACGACCGGCAGGGGTTGGACGGGCATCAGCTTGCGCAGGAAATCCGTGCCCCGCATGTGAGGCATCTCAATGTCCATCGTGATCACGTCGACGGGCAGCTCTTTGATCATCTTCTCCGCCTCACGGGCGTTTGCCGCGCTGCCGACCACCTTGATGCCCGGCTCGTTCATCAGCTGCCTTTGCAGCATGGTCCGAAAAAACAGGGAGTCGTCGACAATCAGAACCTTTACCGTACCTTGCTTCATGCGCCTATCCTTTCCGGTAAACGGACGGCTTTATATATGTAAACGCCGTGATCCCGCGCTGTACCGTCTCCGAATGCCCGATAAACAGATAACCGCCCTTTTTCAGCGCATGATAGAATTTTTCGATCAGTTTGTCCTTGGTCGGCTGGTCGAAGTAGATCATGACGTTCCTGCAAAAGATCAGGTCAAACGGTTTTGTAAAGCAGAACGGGTCCATCAGATTAAACTTTCTGAATATCACATCTTTTTTGACATCCTCGGAAAGCGCGTAGTACGGGTCCGCTTTTTTGACGAAATATTTTTTAAGCCATACAGGCGGTAGGTTTGAAAGCGCATCCTTGTGATAAATTGCGGCTTTGGCGCCTTCCATCGCCTGTGTCGAGATATCCGTCGCAAGGATTTTGAAGTCCCATTTGCGGAAAGCGAAAAAATCCCTGATCACCATCGCCGCCGTGTAAGCCTCCTCCCCTGTCGAGCAGCCGGCGCTCCAGACGCTGAATTCCTTGCCGGCGTTTACCTTTTCCTGCATGGGAAGGATTACGTCCCTTAAAAAATCGAAATGCTTCGGCTCGCGCATGAAATAGGTGTGATTTGTCGTCAGCCGGTTGAGCATGGCGTCGATTTCCTCGGGCCTCTCCTGTTTTAGAAGCTTAAAGTAATCCGTAAAGCTGTTTACCTTTTTCTGAGCCAGAATCTGATGCATCCTCGCTTCAATCAGCTGCTTTTTTTTCGTAAGATCGATCCCGTAATTGGCTTTCAGATAGCTGGAAAACTCTTTCATTTCCTCGTCGGTCAGCCGGATCATGCCGTTTTGCGTAAGCAATCTGTATCTCCCGTCCTTTTCAATGACTCATGTACAGGCGGTGCGCGTCCAGAATCAGGCTGATGCTGCCGTCGCCCAGGATCGCGCATCCCTCGATCCCCGATTTTTTGACATTGTATTTTTTCAGATATCCGGGAAGAGGCTTTACGACAACCTGCTGCTCGCATATCAGCTCGTCCACCAAAATACAGTAGGAAAGCTCGTGCGTTTCCACCAGAATGACGACGCCGTCGCAAATTTCCCGGGTCCCGTCCTGAATGTTATATATCCTGCTCAGCCGGATCAGCGGAAAAAACCGGTCGCGCAGCTTGATCACTTCCTGCATGTCCGTATTGGCGAGGACGTTTTCCCGATTGACCTTGAACGACTGCCGGATCGAGTGGACCGGAAGGATGAACATCGATTCGCCGACCGAGACCTTCATGCCGTTTAAGATCGCAAGGGTAATCGGGATCTTGAACACGATCTTTGTTCCCTCGCCGAGCTCGCTGTCGATCGTCACGTCTCCTCCGACCTTCTCAACGTTTTTCTTGACGACGTCCATCCCGACACCCCTGCCGGAATACTCCGTCACCTCTTCGTTCGTCGAAAACCCGGGCATGAGCAGGAAATCATAGACCTCCCGGTCGGAATACTTGGCCTCCGGTTTTTTCATAAGGCCGAGCCTTTTCGCCTTTGCAAGCACAGAATTGCGGTCGATGCCGCGCCCGTCGTCCATTATGGTGACCACGATATCCCCGCCCGTATTCTTCGCCGAAAGCGTAACCGTTCCCGTGGCGGGCTTTCCGGTTTTCAGGCGGTCTTCCCTCTGCTCGATCCCGTGGTCCATGGAGTTTCGCACGACATGCATGATGGGGTCGGAGATGCTGTCGGCGATGTTTCGGTCCACCTCGGTCTCCTCGCCGATCAGGACAAGCCGCACATCCTTGTCCAGCTTTTTGCTCATATCCCTTACAATGCGGTTCATCTTCTGGAACACGCCTGAAATCGGCACCATCCGGAGGGACATGACGGTTTCCTGCATTTCGTCCGTCAGCTTTCGAAGCTGCCTGGTCGCTCTGGAAAATCGGTTGTCAAGGCCGTCCCCGTGCGTGTCCTGCATCGCGGTCACCATCGATTCCGTAATGACGATCTCCCCCATCAGGTCCATGAGGCTGTTTAATTTTGTAAGGCTTACGCTGATCAGGCTTTGCTTTGCGGCGGCCCTCGCCTGCCCCGGCGCCTGCGGCTCGCTTTCGCCCGGCCTTGCGTTTTGCGGCGCCGTCTGCCGGTCGTCCGTCACTTTTTTGCGATAGGCCGCGTGGCGCTTTGCATAGATAAACCGCCCGGCGATCCCGGCCGCGTTATTCAGGTCCTCCTCCTCGCTGAAGAAGAGGCAAAAGCCGTTATCCCGGATTTTGGCCGCGCTGTTTAATCCGTTTTCCAGGTCGTCGGGCTCATACGAAATCTCGCCCGCAACCGCATCCCGGATTTCGTTTTTCAGCATCAGCGCCCGGAGGTTTTCCATCCCCGCCTCCTCGTCAAGGAATACCTTCAGCGCAAACGGAAAGCTTCCCTTCCATTCCGGTTCGGCGTCGCCGGGCGCGGCTTTGGGGGGCTCCGCATCGGCGCCCTTCGGACTGTCGACTTCGCTCTGCCCGTTTTTATCATCGTTTCCCGAAACTTTTTTGAGAAGATCGTTAATTTCATGTTCAAAACTGCCGATATCAATAGTAAGCGGCTCATTGTGTTCCACATGAGCCACTTCAGATTTCATAAAGTCGCATACCCGGAACATCAGATCGAACATCGCCTCGTTGTGTTCGGGATTAAGCCCGTTCTGACGTACAAAGGAAAACAAGTCCTCCGCCTTATGGGATACGTGAGCAAGACTTTCAAACTGCATCATCGCGGAGGAGCCCTTGACGGTATGCATAATCCTGAAAATCTCATTAACGCCGTCGCCGTCAAAACGATTTATTTTTTCGCAGTTCATCAGGATTTCATCCAGATGATCAAGCAGCTCCTTTGTTTCAAACAAATAGATATCGAGCATGGATTCCATATTCAAGTCCATCGTCGCACCGCCTGTCCGTTTCCTAAAAAATTTACTTGCATATTCATATTGTCGGTCGTATTTTGTCAAAAATTAGCCCGCATGATGCAAATTTATCAGGGATGTGCTTTTGATGCCGGATAACCTGCGCGTGACCGCGCCTCTAACCACGAACAACAAAATCGACAAACAGCGGGCCGTCCGGGAAAATCCGATTCCCGGCATCGCAAGTCCGGACAAATCCGCGCCGCCCCCGATCGGCGCGGAAAACAAGGAAGCCCTTGCCCCCGAGCTTATGTTAAACGGGGATTCCGTATTCGGCAAATTCATACAGGAGCTCATAAAGACCCCCGCTCTTTCCGAAACGATGCAGGAGCTTGTCTATGCGGTGAAGGACGGGCCGGGGATGCCGCAGGAGGTAGTGTCTGTAAACGAGCTGCTCAGGCAGTGGTTTGACAGCATCGCGACGGATAAAGCCGGCATGCTCGAAGACCTTATGTTTCAGCAAAAGAACAGTTCCCGGTTTTCAGGGCCGCTTTTCCAGTTTTTGCGCAATCTGTCCGCCCGGGCGCAGGATAACGATCTTATGCTGCGGCTTTCCGGCTTTTTGAAATCGTACGACGCGCACTTCTCGGCGCCCTCCACCATGAATTCGATCCGCAAAAGCCTGGAGTTTATCCGTCTCCGGATCCCGACCCCATACGCGGGAAGATTGCAGGAGATGGAAGCGAAGCTGCCCGCCGGGTCGACATCGGAGGACCTTAAGGCGGCGCTTAAGGTTTTGAACGACGAGATCCTTCCGTTTTTCGGCGAATACGTAAATAAGACAAACGATCTCGGGGCCTCCAGGAACCGGATCGCGCTTTTAATGCACAGCATCGCCCGGCTGGACGCGGGCTCAAAGGAGGAACTGGTCGAGAAATTCGAGGATCTGCTCCAATACATGAAGTTTCGTTTTGTTTTGCCGGACGACAGCCTGAATATGATCAAAGGCATGTTTGCAAACGAGGTCGTTTCCGAGCGCGGGGAAGTAAAAAATTCTTTTTTTGACGCCCTCATATCCCTTCTATCCTCGGCGGACGATTCCGACCTGTCCGACTCAAAGCAGACGCACCTGCAGGACGCGTGCCGTTCCCTCCTGCTCGACAGGAGCGTTTATATGCCCTATGTGCATCTTTTTGTGCCGATCCGTTTCGAAGGGCGATTTTCGTTTTCGGAGCTGTGGATCGAGAAAAAAAGCGGCGAAAACCGGCCTCCGGCGGACGGGACCAAAGCCCCGACGCGCATCTTTCTCCTCTTCGACTTAAAGGACCTCGGCACCTTTGAAGCGTCGATCGAGCTTTTTGACAGGAATGTCGGCATCGAGCTCGGCTATCCTCCCGCGTTCCGGAACCGGGAAAGCGAAATAACCGCCGGGGTCTCGCGCATCTTTGAGCAAAACGGGCTGAATCTTCGGGGAATTTCGCTGTCCGAACGGCCTTTGCAGATCAAAAAAAGAATCATGAAGAAAATCGTTGAAAGGAAATATGCGCTGGATGTCACAATATAACGGAAAACCGACCCGCTCCGTTGCCCTCAAATATTCGCCGGACAAGTCGAGCTCCCCGGTTGTGGTCGCCGCCGGCATGGGCTACGTCGCGGAAAAAATCGTCGAGACCGCCATTAAACACGATATCCCGGTTTACGAGGACGATTCGCTCGCCAACATACTGTCGCAGTTAAACGAGGGCAGCGAAATCCCCACCGAGCTGTTTCAGGCCGTCGCCGATCTTTATGTCTATTTTCTCGGCTTTGCAAAAGAAGGCGGGGACGCTCCGGCCGAAAACGCCTCTCAAAACGAAGATAAGTCCGAAAATGAGCCGGCCTCCCAGACCCCGGAGAAAGAGGATGTGCCCCTTCAGGAAAATTAAAGTCGGTCGCTTAAGCATAAGAGGCAAGCCGCAGATTTGCTTTCAAGCGTAAAGACATCGCTACACCAGCGGGAGGCCGATTCATTGTCGGCCTCCCGTCTTTTTTTAATTTAAATTTAAGTTTGTGCATCATGCTACCGATAATTCTGATATAGGATGTTTCATCGAAAACCGGTCCTCAAAAAGGAGCGGACAGCATTATGCGCCGGGGATAAGCGGCGGAGAAAAGGAATGGTCATGGCAATGCAAAATTCGATTCAGACGCAATCGGCTGTCATCGGGTCGGACCCGTCCGAAAAAAGCGCTTCGCGGCCGGACAAGTACCTCACCTTTTTGGCGGGCGGGCAGCACTATGCGGTGACAAGCCGCAACGTTCTCGAAATCATCCGCCTGCAGCCCGTTACATATATGCCCGGCCTGCCGCCTTTTATCCGGGGCGTCATCAATTTAAGGGGGAAAATCATCCCGGTGATCGACATGCGGATGATGTTTCATATAGAGAACCCCGAATATGACAGCCTGACCAGCATCATTGTCTCGCAGACCGGCGAGTATGTCGTCGGCTTCATTGTCGATACAGTAAAAAGCGTGGTCGACATTAACGAGGGCAGGATCACAAGGTCCGATCAACTCGCATTAAGCGCTGCGGACACTTATATCCTGGGCATCGCGTCGCTCGACGAAAGCTCCGTGATCCTGGTCGACATCCCGTCGCTTCTGGAAGATTCCGGCGCCGTTTCCGGAGAGCCCGGAAAACCGGGCGCTTAGGCTGACGCGCCTTATGATTTTGGGGATGTTAGCCCCCTGGTTTTTAGGATGTGTGGTTTTATGCTCCCGCTTTCGGAGGAATATCTGTCCTGCCGCTGTGAAATGAAAACACTCGACAACGCCCCCGTTGCATCCGGCGTTTTGAGCAAGATGTCTGAGGATCGGTTTGTCATCACAAGTCCGGGCGACAGGCTGCCGGTGATCCATTGCAAGACAACGGTAAAAGTCAACGTGTACGGCTCCCGTTCGGAGCTTAGGGTTTTGATCGGCTCGGTTTACCTATCCACACCGAAAATGCTGCTGCTCACCGATATCAAAACCGTCGCCGACTATGAAAAAAGAAGCTCCTATCGGATCAAGGTCGACATCCAGACAAAGGCCTGCCTCCTAAGCGGCGATCCGGCTGAAAAGGTTCCGGTTGAAACGTTTGATGCCGTTATTTTCAACATGAGCGTGTGCGGCGCGGCGCTGAAAGCGCCTCTAAAGCTCAAGACCGGCGACCGCATCATTATTTATCTGACCCTTTATAACACGAAATTCCCCTTAAACGGCCGGATCGGCCGGGTAATCACCCCTTACGCGGACGGCTTCGGGGAATACGGCTGCCGGTTTACGGAGCCCTCCGACAGGGACATCGATTTGGTTTCGCGATATATTTTCGACTGCCAGCGCGAACAGATCCGGCTGATGAAGCAGTCGGTCCGCTGAGTCTTACGGGAAAAACAATAAAATGGGTTATCAGTTAAAAAATCCGTTATGAGGTGAGTACTTTTGAGCAGATTTCTGGATGAGGACTACGGCAAAACCACCGCCGTTAAAAATAAACGCCAGTCGTTCCTTACCTTCAGCATCGATCACCGGCATTTCGGCGTGCCGGTTTCCGACGTTGTGCAGATTATCGGCGCGCAGGAGATTACGCCGCTGCCCGGCTTTCCGCACTATACGAAGGGCGTCGTCTCCTATCGCGGCAATGTGATTCCGGTGATCGACCTGCGCATCCGGTTCGGCAAGGACGCTATCGAGTGCGGTGAGCGCACCTGCATCATCATCACCCGGGTCGAAGGGCTGTTTCTCGGCTTTCTCGTCGAATCCGTCGAGGAGGTCGCCGGCATCGACGATGAACATATTTCCCCGCCGCCCGAGGTTTCCCGGGATTATGTAAACGCCTTTTTAGCGGGGATCGGCCAGGTTCGCGACAAAGTGATTCTTTTGATCCGCCTGGAAAAGATCCTCACGGTGGAGGAATTCCAAGAGGTAAACCGGAGAATGGAGTCGAAAGACGCCCCCGCCGCTCCGGCCTCAGATACCTCGGCGGCAGAAAACATATCCGGAGGGGAAAAGCTTTTTACGGACCGCACAAAAAAGAAACGAGAACGGACAGGAGGCAAATAGTCCATGAGTGTGTCATCAACCGGTTCAACCTCATCCTCCCTGACCAGTTTGCTGTCGCAGAAGACACGCATCGGCGGCCTGGTCTCCGGCATGGACACCGATACGCTGGTCGAGCAGCTTACCTCAGTGACAAGGGGCAAGATCACAAAACAGCAGCAGCTGAAGCAAAAAGTCGAATGGCAGCAGGAGCTCTACAGATCAATCATTTCGAAAATGACCGATTTTTCGAGTAAATATTTCTCTTACGCCAACAGCTCGACGAATATCTTAAGCTCGACGTTTTTCAGCGCCTCGACCATCCAAAGTTCCTCAAGCCTTGTGACCGCAACGGGAAGCACGTCGAACGTCAAAAGCATGGTGATCAAAAACATTTCTGCCCTGGCTTCCCAGGCGTCTTTCACCTCTTCAAAGACCGTGTCGGACGAGAAGATCCAGACGGGTGCTGTCGAATCCGACTGGATCGCGTCAAACGTCGCCGGGATGTCCTTAACGATCGGTTACGGCGGCAGCAGCTACACGATCAAAACAAGCGGAGATTTCTATCTTGACCGGGACTTAGATCCCGCCGAGGCGGTCGACGCCGTGATCGCGGAGCTCAATAAACAGATCGAAAACACCACAGGCTTAAAAGGGAATGTAAAATTTGAAAACATCGACGGGGTAAGCGGCACCGTACGGCTTTGTACTACGGACGAAAGCAAAACCGTGGCGCTGAACGCCTATAAGACTTCCTCCACCGACATAGACGCGGAAAGCCTAAACTTCCTGACCGCCCTCGGGTTTACCTCCGAAAAGCTCGGAACGGCCGTAGAGGGCTCCATCGGCGCCTCGACCGCCGACGCGTCCCGGTTCTACGACGGGAAGGTGGAAAAAGGCTCGTCGATCGATTTCACGATCGACGGCATCGATTATACCCTGACGCTCGACTCGGACATCGACCTGCGCGGAGCGACGGATAATGCGGCGGCGACGGCGATAGCCTCGGCGCTTCAGGAAGCGATCGAGGACGACGCAAGTCTCAAAGACAAGCTTACGGTGTCCGCCGACGAAAGCGGAAACATCCTGTTCGAAGCGTCAGGCGGCGGGACCCTTTCGGTTACCGGCGGTTCGGAAAACCTGACGACCGGCCTGGGACTGAAATCCGTAGACGGTGAGGGAAACGTCACCTATTCGGCCGGCGGCGCGGTCGACCGCGAAAAGCTTGTCTCCTCTTATCTGGGGGATGCGCTCGCCGGTTCCACGCTCACCTTCACGTTAAACGGGATCGGCAAGACCGTGACGTTCAATGAAAGCGAGAAATCACAGTTCGACACCCCGGACGAGCTCGCGGCCTATCTGCAGGATAAGCTGGACTCTGTCTTCGGCAGCGGCAAAATCGTCGCCGCAGCCGATGAAAACGGCGCGCTCTCCTTTGTAACGACGGACCCCACGTCGGTTTTAAGCCTGAATTCGTCCGACAACACGAAAATACTGAATAAAAACGGCGCGCTGCGTATGAACGCGGGTGAATCCAACCGCGTTGAAACGACAAAAACGCTTGCCGAGCTTGAAAGCGAGATTTCCGGACTCGCCCCGAACGAAAACGGCGAGTATTCCATAACCGTAAACGGCAAGGATTTCACTTTTTCCAAGGACACCGCTCTTAGCAAGGTGATCTCAACCATCAACAACGACGCCGACGCAGGCATTTTCATCTCCTATTCCAAAACGACGGATACGTTCAGCGTGAGCGCCTCCGACAGCGGAGCCCAGGGAAAAGTCGAGATCGCGGACAAGGACGGCGGAGGCAGCCTCGCCTCTTCCCTGTTCGGCACCAAAACCATCTATAACGAGGACGGAAGCGTATTGACTGAGGGCGACTACACCGTGAAAAACGGCACGGACGCACACCTTCAGGTCAGCTTCGACGGAGGCAATACCTTTGTCGACATCACCCGAACCGAGAACAGCTTCTCCCTTGACGACGTCAATCTTACGCTTACGGGCCTCAGCACCGATCCCGAAGAGGAAATTACGTTTTCGGTCAACAACAACGTCGATGACCTGTGCACCAAAATCGTGGATTTCGTAAACGAATACAATAAAATCATCGACGCGGTCAACACCCTTGTAAAATCGGTTCCCGACAGCGACTATCAGCCCCTGACCGACGAGGAGAAGGAGGAGATGACGGAAGAGCAGATTTCCTCCTGGGAAGAAAAAGCCAAAAAAGGGCTTTTGCAGGGGGACTCCACGCTCAAAGCCATTTTGTCCGATATGCGCTCGGCGATGAGCTCGTTCGTCGAGTCGACGGGCACGGCGCTCTACCAGATCGGCATATCGACCCAGTCTTACGACTATACCTCCGGAGGGCAGCTCACCGTCGATACGGAAGCTTTGAAGGAGGCGCTTACGGAAAACGCCGATCAGGTCATGAAGATGTTTATCGGCGAGGACGGCATCTCAAACCGCGTCAAAGCCATTCTCGATAAAAATGTCGGCACTTATGGGGGAAGCGGCGTGCTGATCTCCCTTGCCGGCAAGGAAAACAGCGCAGTCGACCAGAGCAGCCTCACGCAAAAGATCGAAAATTACGACGAACAGATTGAAAAGCTCAAAGACCAGCTCGAGACGGAGGAGGACCGCTACTGGAGTAAATTCACGGCCATGGAGCAGGCGTTGAGCGTCTTGAACCAGCAGAGCTCCTGGCTTACATCCTTACTTACGCCGTCCTCGTAATAAAAGAACCGGGAATGCTGAAAAGGAGTCGGTACCTGCCATGTCTGAAAACCGTTCCATTCTGGAATATCAAAGGCAGTCAATCAATACGATGTCAAAAGGGGAGCTTTTAGTCCGGCTTTTTGACGAAGCACTGAAAAACATCAAATACGCATCCATCCTGATGAAGGAAAAAAACGATGCCGCCGCGAAGGCCTGCACCGAAAAGTGCATCCGGATTTTCAATTATCTGTGCGTCATCCTGGACCGGAATTACGAGATATCGGGAGAGCTTTACAAGATCTATTCTTTCTTAAACGAAGAGATCATCAAAGCCTCCGTAAAACGGGACGCGTCCGTTTTAGACGGCATTATCCCGCTGATCCAGGAGCTGCACGATACATGGTCGCAGGCCAATAAGCTGACCCATATGCAAAACAGCCGCCTGCAAAGCAGATAAAAAAAAGCAGAGCATCTTACAGATGCTCTGCTACATTTATGAGGAGCCGGATATGTCAAATGAACAGTTGATCCCCTGTATGGAACAAAAGGTCATTTTACTCACAAAGATTCTGGATCTGACAAAGCAGATCGAGGTGAGATGCAAACAAAATGAGATTTTGATCGACGAACTCCTTCAAATGCGAAAGGGTTATCTTTCCCGCGTGGAAAAGTGCAATTTTCTGATCGATAAGATTCTCGCAGAGGCGCAGAGTGACGAAACGGACCGATTGTCTGAGCTATTGGCCGCAAAAGTCGGGGAACACGGCTGCTCGGATGACGAGCTTACTCTTCTCAGATGCGCAAAACGCTCAAAGGAGCTTTCCCACGCCATTATCCGCATCAACAAAAACGCGCAGAACCGCTTAAACGCCGGATATGAAACCCTCAAAAGCTACATCATTGACGAAACCTCAAAAAAGCGGACCGCCGTGTCGGCCGGCAAACGGGATATCATAAGGTTTTGACCCCCTGTACAAAGGACTTGACGACCATGATGCCGGTTTCCGTGTGAAAATAAACGGTGCGGCCGAAATTCAGTCCCACATCCTCGGCGATAACTGCAATCCTTATTTTGCGAAGCGTGTCCCTGACCGCCGCGAGGTTTCTCTCACCGATGTTCCCGAAGCCCTGCTCGTCCGGGACCTCGAACATTTTCGCGCCGCCGGAAATTTTGGCGGTTATTTTTTTCCGCGAGCCACCCATTTTTTCTATTTTTTCCATCATCAGCGGAATACAGGTATCCGCATACCGGAAAAGTTGACGATCCGGGCAGCTGTCCGGGGATTTCGGCAGCATGATATGCCCCATCCCGCCGATTTTTGCGCACGGATCGTACAGGCATATGCCGATGCATGAGCCCAGGGCGTAGGTGACAAACAGCTCCGGGCTTTTTGCGATCTGCATATCGGAAATTCCAACTACAATAATCTCGCTCACCATCCAATGTTCAGAGAATCCATTAGTTTATTGAGAGACGCGATATCGGGAATCATCAGCATATTCGCCGACGTCCTCCGGCCGTTGCCGATAAAATCGTTTTCGATAAAAATGATTTTGTCGGTGGTAAAACCCATCTCGACCGCCGGCACCGCCAAAACAGCGCCCATCATGTCTATGGCCACGGCAGGCACGGACGTCCTGACAACCAGCCCCGACAGCGTGCCGATCGCGTTTGCGTAGGCCGATATCATAATATTCCCGATCTCGGTAAGCGCGGAGTTCTGATAATCCGTAAGACATTCGCAGTCGTCCACGTGTTCGCCGAGAAGAGTCTCGAGTAGCGACCGGACAAATTCCTGCCCGGTCAGGAACATCATGATCCCGCTTAAGTCCCCGCGGAGCTTTGTCAGAATTGCGACAACCGGGTTTTCCGGCCCGCCGAGCGCTCCGGACGCGTCCTTGATGTCGATGATGCGCACCGAGGGTACCTGCATGCTCACGCTTATGTTCATCAATCTCGACAGCGATGTCGCGGCGTTGCCCGAGCCGATGTTCCCAATCTCGCTTAATACATCGATCTGCCGTTCGTTCAACTGATCAAAATTTAAGATCGCCATTTTTTCCCTCTTTTCGGTTTGTCCCTGACGCTTTCCAAAAACGCCCTACTTCTCTTCGCGGGAAACAGGCGTTTTATTACGCCTCGGGCCTGTCGGACGGCAAAACCGGCGCAATGACAAGATGCCCCATATCCGCGTAGAATTTCGTATTGCTGTAATCGTATGTAAGCGTCTGTGTAAACTGTCCGATGCTGATCTTTGTTTCCGCGTAGATCGTTTTCAGGCCGATAATCTTGTAATCGGCAAGGGCTTCCTGCCCCTCCTGCATTTCGTTCAAGCTTGCTTCCAGCTGGCCGACAAGGTAGTCCATCTGATTTTTTTTCTCAACTGCCGCCTTGAGCTTTAATACCATCCTCATGTCCCTGCTGTTTTTCGACACCGCCTGCGCGAGCTCATTGACGGCCAGGCTTATCTCCTCGCGCTCCTTTAAGGCGAGCGACAACCTCTGCTTTGCCGTATCCGGGCCGCTTTCTCCCGCCAACATCTGGTTTAGCTTTTTCGATGCAATGGATACCGAGGTCTTGATGCGGTTGCTGCTCCCGATCGTATTCGCGCAGACCAGTCTTCCCGCCTCATAGCTTCCGCCGATCATCAGCGCGGTTTTCCCCTTCATCAGGATCGAACCTTCCGCGATGACGTGGCTGTGCATCAAAACGTCGGCATAGACGTTTCCGCCGCAGGCGATGAACACATTCTCGAAATATCTGCCCGTGACGTTTCCGCCGGCCGTCAGGCTGCCCTTGCCCATGCCGTTCATCCCGTTTGAGATCTTGATGTCGCCTCCGGCCTCTAAGCGCGCGCTCTCGACCATGCCCTTGACAAAGATGTCCTTCCCCGCCTTGACGGTAAAGCTCTCCCGGACATCGCCGTTTACGATGACCGTGCCCGAAAAATCAATATTGCCCGAGGAATTGTCCACGTCTTTAGCGACCGTCAGCACCTCGTTGACATTTAGCTTGTTTTTCCGGTAATCGATACAGCCGTCGACCATCGCGCTCTGCGTCAGATGATCCTCCGACACGACCGTGTTGCTGCCGCCCGGAAAATCGGGAATCCTTGCCTTCGTAAACGGCACGGCCTGCGAAAAGACGTTGATCCCCTCTCTCCCGTTTGACGGCGGGGTGATACTGCAGAGGACGTCTCCCTTTTTGACGCTCTGTATAAGCCCGAGGCTCCTGAAGTCGACCGACCCGTCTTCCTTCTCCTCCGGCTTTATTTCCCGCTCGGTATTGAAATGGTATTTGATTTCGGGGACTTCCTCGTTTACAGGCTTGCGCCCCTTCGCGCAGATAAGCTCCTTTTCCGTGTCGCCTTTCTGACAGAACTCCCTGATGGCCTCCTTGTCGATCCCGTAAGTAATGCCTTTCTCCTGAAGGAACCCGACGATATCGTCATATGGGATTGTTTGTCCGGGAAAAGCGGGCGTTACCCTGAGAAGCGCCTTCATGGCGTCGGCCGTCACGGTCAGATCAAAAAGCGGCTTTGCATGTACTTCGTCCGGGCCGGCCTGCGCAGAATCGCCGCCCGCTTCGCCTCCCGGCCCGATGCCGGACGGACCGGGCTTCTCGGGGAGCTTCAAATCCGCGGCCATTTGCCCTTCGTTTTCCATTCCCGCGCTGTGCGGACTTCGATTGTAACTCATCGTTTACCCTCCTTTTAAGAAAGTGTCAAAACATCCTATCTCAAGCTGTTCAGTGTCTGCATGATCTCGTCGCTTGTCTGCACGATCCTCGCGTTTAACGCAAAGGCTCTCTCTGCAATGATGGTTTGCGCCATCTCGGTCCCGGTGTCGACCGACGAGCTTTCAAGGAATCCCTGCATCAGCCCGGGCTCCTGAATCGCCTGCGCCTCGCCGGACTGTGCGGTCGATGAAAAGCAGTTTCCGCCCGTCTTTAAAAGCCCGCCTTTGTTGCGAAAGCCAAAGACGCCGACGCTCATCGGCCCGTCCGCACTTTCAGTATAAACGGGTGAGAGGTTTTTGTCCAGAACCGGATACCCCTGTGCGTTTACCAGGCGGAAGATCCCGCCGTCCTCCTTGGTCGCCCCTTCTGCCGACAGATGAAAGGAGCCGTCCCTCGTATACTGGACGCCGCCGTCTTTCAGCACGGCAAAAAAACCGTTTTCGTCGGAAACGGCAAAGTCGCAGTCCCGGCCGGTCTTGACCGGTGCACCCTCATCGAAAACCGTGTCCGTACTATTAAGCCTCGCCCCGTGGCCGACCGACAGTCCCGCGCCTCCGGCCTCCGCCGCCCGGACGTTCGTGTAAAGGAGGTCTGAGAAGGACGCGCGGTCGGCTTTGTAGCCCGTTGTGGAGAGATTTGCGATATTGTTTGCCGTGACCCTGAGCCCTTCCTGCGATGAGAGAGCGCCGGACACGGCGGTATAAAACGACGTCAGCATAGCATATCCCCTTTCCGATCTCTATGAATTTATATTCGCGCGATTTCAGACGCTGCCTTTGAAAGGACCTGATCGTACATTTTAAGCGCCTGTGAGCAGGATTGCAGGGACCGCTGCGCCGCCATGGCCTCGGCCATCTGCCCGGCCGCATCGACATTTGAGCCCTCGATGGTCTTCCAGGCGATCTGGGAACGATCCGCCATAGCGGCGCCTGCGCCCGTGTATATCCCGTCGCCCGAAGGCCGCACCCCTAAATAATCGTCAAAGTCAAAGACGGCCAGCCGGTCGGCATAAAAGCCTCCGATGTACAGATTCCCCTCGTCGTCGGCCGTAAAATCATCCGTACCGAGATATATAGGGCCGTTCGGACCCAGCACCCGGCCCTGATTTCCCAGCGCAAGGTAGCCGTCCTGATCGAGACGGAAGCTCCCGTTCCGCGTGTAAACGGGCCCGTTTGCGGTCTGAAGCCCGAAAAAACCGTTTCCTTCGATCGCAAAATCCGTGACGCGGCCTGTGTTCTCCAGCGTACCTTCGGAAAAGGTGGCGGTGCTCTCGTCCGGCAGGCTGATCACGCTGACACCGCCGATCGGCGCCGGAGAGTCGCCCATCCGGTTTATTAAAAGCGCGCCGAACGACGTTTGCGTGACCCTTTCCTTCTTAAACCCGGGCGTGTTTAAGTTCGCCATATTGTTGCTGACCGCATCGAGCACCCTGCTTTGCGTCAGCATGCCGGAGCCCAGGCAATAAAATCCTCTGACCATGGCTATAAAGCCTCCTCTCTCACTGGTAAAGATACCCTTCCAGATATTTCTTAAGCTTTCTGAGCGCATTGGAATGGATCTGCGAGACCCTTGGATCGCTGATCCCCATAATTTCCGCGATCTCCTTGATTTTCAGATGCTCCTTATAATATAAAGAAATCACCATGTTTTCCTGTTTGTTCAATTTCATCACATTGCCCGAAAGCACCTTTTGCAGCTCCTGGTTTAACTCCCTCTCGGCGACCTCCTGCTCCGGCCCCGGGATCAGATCGGGCTGATCACCCCTGCTGAGCCTTTCCATATCCTGCTCGTAAATCAGCTTTTCAAAGGAGACCATGTTCAACACGCAGGTTTCCCCCAGCATTTTCTCGTAATCGGAAAGACCGAGGCCCAGGTAATCGGCGATTTCCTGATCGTTCGGCGCCCGTCCGAGACTGCCTGAGAGCATGTTTTCCGCCTCGTTTATCTGCTTTGCCATATTTTTGATCCTGCGCGGGAAGCAGTCCTGCTTTCGTATGTAATCGATCATCGCCCCGCGGATCTTGATCGAGCCGTACGTTTCAAACTTGACGTTGCGGTTTAAATCAAATTTCTCGATGGCGTCCATGAGCGCGATCAGTCCCTCGCTTATAAGGTCCTCCATATAATTAAAATATTGATAGCGTCCCACCGTTTTCAGCGCAAGGCACTTTACGAGGCCGCTGTACCGTTCGATCAGCCGGTTGCGGATGTCGACGTCCTTTGTGCAGCTGTAGAGCTCCCATAATTCTTTCACCGAGGATGCGGATGCTTTCAATTGTACCATTTGAGTGCCCCCCTTTTTAAGGCTAACCGAACCCGCCTTAAATCCTGATAAATTCGCGCCTTTCTAATCGAACATCACATTTCCGACCGCCTGAATCTGCACGTTCGTGTCAAGCTCGTTAAAGGAAATGACGACCGCTTTCGGGTAAAACTGCTCGAGCATTTTGCTGAAATAAATCCTTACCATGGGAGAGGTCAGGACAATCGGCGTGTCGATCAGGTTCTTGACCTTCTTGATGCACTCGATCAGCTTGGTGACGATCTTCTGCGCCGTCTGCGGGTCTAAGGAGAGGTAGGTCCCCTGCTCGCCTCTGCTGATGGCGTTTACAATGGCCTTTTCCACCTCGCTGTCGAGCGTGATGACCCGGATCTGGCCGCCCTCGGCCCATTTGCGCGTGATGGTGCGCCTAAGCGCCTGGCGCACATATTCGGTGAGCATGTCGGCGTCGTGCACGGCGCTCGCGTGGTCGGCAATCGTTTCGAGGATCGTCTGGATATCGCGGATCGGGATGTTCTCTTTTAACAGGTTGCACAGTATCTTCTGAAGGCCGCCGTAAGAAATAAGACCCGGCACAACGTCGTCGACCAGCGGCGCGTCCACCTTCTTCACGTTCTCCAGAAGCTGGTTTACATCCTGCCTCGAAAGAAGCTGGTGGGCGAATTTTTTTACCGTTTCCGAAAGATGGGTCACGATCACGGACAGCGAGTCGATGACCGTATAACCGCAGATCTCCGCCAGCTCCTTTTTGTCCGGGGTAATCCACTTGCTCGGGATGCCGTAGGCCGGCTCGATCGTATCGATGCCGTCGACCGTCCCGGTCAGGTTGCCGGGGTCGAGCGCAAGATAATAATCGACCAGGATTTCTCCCCTTGCGACCTCCTCGCCCTTGATCTTGATTAAGTACTGGTTCGGATTCAGATAGCCGTTGTCGTGCAGGCGCACGGCCGGGATCACCATGCCCATCTCGACCGCGAACTGCTTTCGGAAGGTGACGAGCCTTTCGATAAAGCTGCTCCCGCTGCGCTCGTCGACGACCGGGATCAGGCTGTACCCGAACTCCATCTCGATCGCGTCCATCCGCAAAAGCTGATAGATGTTGTCAATGTTCTTGTAATAGGCGGTGTCGTCAAGATCCGGCTCCGCTTCCTCCTCAGTGCCCACCGCGTCCGCGGCGAGAGCCCGCTTTTCCCTGTTCCTGATCGTAAAGCCCAGGGCCATCAGACCGGAAGCGAGAATGATCAGCTGGAGAAAAGGCATTCCCGGTATCAGGCAAAACGCCAAAACCACAAACCCCGCCAGAATGATCACCGTAGGCTGCGCTAAAAACTGCCTCGTCACATCCTCGCTTAAGCTCGAATCGGAGGCGGCGCGCGTGACGATGATGCCGGTGCCGGTCGAAATCAGAAGCGCCGGCAGCTGGGACACGAGTCCGTCGCCGACCGTCGCGATGGAATAGATCCTGAGAACCTCTGAAAGGGTGCCGCCGCCCTGCAGCATGCCGACGATCATACCGCCGATAAAGTTTACGAACAGGATGACGATCGACATGATGGCGTCGCCTTTTACGAACTTGCTTGCGCCGTCCATCGCGCCGTAGAACTCGGCTTCCCTCTGGATGTCGCTTCTGCGGCTTTTCGCCGTTTCCTCGTCGATGAGGCCCGAGCTTAAATCCGCGTCGATCGCCATCTGTTTTCCGGGCATCGCGTCGAGCTTGAACCTGGCGCCGACCTCGGAGACACGCTCGGCGCCCTTTGTGATCACGAGGAAGTTTACGAGCACGATGATAATGAAAACGATAAACCCGATCACGATATTCCCCGCAAGGACGAAGCTTCCGAAGGTGGCGATCACGCGCCCCGCCTCGCCCGCGTTTCCGAGAATCAGCCTGGTCGAGGAGATATTAAGCCCAAGGCGCAGAAGCGTCGTGATCAGAAGGAGGGACGGAAAAACGGAAAACTGGAGCGCGTTTTTCACATACATGGTGACGAGCAGGATCATGAGCGACAGGGCGATGTTGACGATAAACATCATGTCGAGAAGGAAGACGGGGAGCGGAATGATGATCAGCCCGATAATGACGATCACGAACAGTGAAACCACATTATCGAACACTTTCAACTTACATCTCACTCCGTTTCCTTTTTCATTGTATAAACCCAGGCCATGATCTCGGCGACGGCGGCGTAAAACAAAGGCGGAATCTCTCTGCCGACCTCGGCGGCGTCGTACATCGCCCGGGCGAGCGCCTTGTTTTCCTGCATCGGGATGTTGTGCTTTTCGGCGATCGCGATGATCTTAAGCGCGATATAATCCTGACCCTTCGCCACGACGAGGGGCGCGTTGTCCCTGTCGATATCGTACTTGAGGGCGACGGCGAAGTGGGTCGGGTTCCGGACGACCACGTCCGCGGTGGGCACCTTCTGCATCATGCGGCGCATGGACGTCTTTCTCTGGCGCTCCCGGATTTTGCCCTTGATTTCGGGGTTGCCTTCGAGCTGTTTGTATTCCTCCTTGATCTCCTGCTTCGACATCCGGATGTTCTTTTCGTATTCCCACCACTGGTAAAGGTAGTCGAACAAGGCGATTGCGAAGAAGACGGCGGAAAGCCGGATTACGATGTCCATTACGGTATTTAGGATAAACACGACGCCCTGCATGACGCCGCCGTTTAAGAGCTTTAGGAAGCTGCCGGCGATTTTTTGAAACTGCATGTATAAAACCGCACCGATGATCGCGATCTTTGCGGAGGATTTTGCAAGCTCCACGACGGAGCGGACGGAGAAAAGGCGCTTTAGCCCCGTGATCGGGTTTAGGCGGGAAAACTTCAGTTTGATCTGTTCCTGGGAAAACTTGAATTTCGTCTGCGCGCCCGTCGCAACGATGCTCACCACCAGAGAGGACAGCATTACCGGACCCGCGAGCAGGATAAGGGAAACCGCGCCGTCCTTGTATATGTCCATCGCGGCATCCGCCGGAAGAGTGCGCATCGTGCCGGCATAACCGAAATAATGCCGCATCAGATTTGAAAGATATTGATAGGCATAAGGCAGGATCAGCCTTAAGACGGAAAAGATCACAAGGATGGAGAGTGCGCTGACGACGTCCCGGCTTTGGAACAGGTTGCCTTTTTTTCGTTCGTCCTCGCGCTTTTTCGGGGTTGCTTTTTCCGTTTTGCTGTCCGACGGCATAAGATCCCCCCTTGTACCGCGCTAAGCCAGGGCGCCGAATAAGCCGCTTATATTGTCAAACATGACGGCAATCAGCCTGTCGAGGAAAATCGACATCGCCGGGGCGATGATCAGGAGCACAACAAAGCCGATAATGAGCTTTAACTGGATGTTGAGCACGAAAACGTCGATCTGCGGCACCGCCCGCATGATCAGCCCGACGGCCATTTCGGAGATCATCTCGGCGGCGAGCACGGGAAACGACATCTTTATAGAGTAAACCAAAGCCAGCGAAAAGAGCCCTGCAAGGTTTTTGAAAATATCGGGGCTTATCGCCCGGTCGCCGTACGGCGCCACGACGCAAAGCTCGGTAAAAATTTTGATCAGGGTCAGATGCGCGTTTGAAGCGAAAAAGACCAGATAAAACATTGCGTTAATCAGCGACGCGGAAAGCGGCATCGAAACGTTGCTTTGCGGGTCGTATACCTTCGACATCGACAGGCCGATCTGCATGTCCATCGTCTCCCCGCCCATCACAATAACGGCCAGGAACATCTGAATGATATATCCGATCAGAAAGCCGAGGGCGAGCTCCTTTAAGGCGCAGACAAAAAAAACGATAAAGGAATTGATCTCGATCTCCTGCCGGGGAACCAGGGGATAGATAAAAACCGTAAGAATCAGGCAAAGCCCGATATTGAAAACTGCCGGAATATTCCGCCTGCCGAGGATCGGGTTAAACAGGACGCAGCCTGAAATGCGGAGGAAAACCAAAAGCGCCGTGGTACCGTCAAAATTCAGTTCCATATGCCCGCCCTTTTTCAGTTAAGCCGCGCGACCAGGTCAAATATGTAAAAGACGAAGTCGGTCATCGTCTGCGCCATCCACGGCCCCAGGATCAAAATAACAAACGCGATCGCCAGAAGCTTCGGGACAAAGGTGAGGCTTTGCTCGTGGATCTGGGTCGCCGCCTGCAAAACGGCGACCAGCATGCCGATCAGGATACTGACAAGCAGGATCGGGGAGGCCACCTTGATGCCCGCCATCAGCGCGGCCTGCATGATGTTCGAGGTTTCCGATATCGTCATATAAACCTGCCTTTTATTTATGGTTCGTGTGAAAAATCACACGAACCCCGCCTTTCATAAGGAGAAATAACCGATCCGCCGTTCTACATATTAAAGCTTGACACCAGCGTCTTGAAAAGAAGTCCCCATCCGTCGGCCAGCACGAACAAAAGAAGCTTAAACGGGAGCGAGACCATCGCGGGCGGCAGCATCACCATGCCCATCGACATCAGCGTGCTCGAAACGACCATGTCGATAATCAGGAAAGGGATGTAAATCAGAAATCCGATGATAAACGCGCGCCGAAGCTCGCTTGTGACGAACGCCGGGATCACCACCGCGATCGGAAGCTCCTGCGCGGAGCTTGCGTTCTCCACCTTGGCGAGGCCGACAAAGAGGTTTAAGTCCTCCTTCTTCGTCTGCTTTAGCATAAAGGTCTTCATCGGCCCGGCGGCCCTCCTGATAAACTCCTCCTGCGTGATCTGCTCGGCCTTGTACGGCGCGTACGCCTCCGTGTTGATCTGCGAGACGATCGGCGACATGATAAAGAGCGACAGCATGAGCGCCATCCCGACCAGCACCTGGTTCGGCGGGGTCTGCTGCAGCCCGAGCGCGTTTCTCAAGAAAGACAGGACGATCACGATCCTCGTAAAACAGCTCGTCATGATCAGGATTGTGGGCGCGAGCGCCAGAAGGGTCAGCGTCTCAAGGATCTCGAGGGTGTCGACGCCCGAGCCGTTTAAGTTGATTTCAAGCCCCGCGGCGTGTGCGCGCGCCGGCAGCGCGCCCGCAATCAGTATGGAAAACAGAGCGCCGAGAAAAACTTTCCGTCTCATGTTCTTATTTTTCATTGTTTTCGCGCCCGTTTTTCTTCATTTTCCCCATTATTTTCTTGAAATCCGGCCTGTTTTTCAGCGCCGACTGAAAAACGCTTAAAAAATCCTGCGCAAGCTCGGGGCGGGCCAGAACAAGATCGTCCGGGTCAAGCGTCTCAAGAATCTCGATCGACCCGCCCGAGAAACCCACGAGATAATACTTCCCGCAGACCTCGGCGATCGCAAGCCCCTTGTCCTGTGAAAGCGCCGCCCGCTCGATGATTTTAATATTTCTGGTGCTCCGGGCGCCGCTTGTTTTCTGGGACAGGGTTTTTGTGAACATGTAACAGAGATATAAAATCACCCCGATAACGGCGAATGAAAAAATCAGCGGCAGAATCTCCCCCGTATAGCCCAACCGGCGTCCCCTCCCCCATTTCCTGATTTTTAAGGCTCAGCCAAGAATTCCGTTGACCGTTTTCATGATCCTGTCGGGCTTAAACGGCTTTACGATAAAATCCTTCGCCCCCTGCTTGAGCGCGTCGACAACCATCGCCTCCTGGCCCATCGCCGAGCACATCACGACTCTTGCGTCCTTGTCGATCTCCTTGATCAGCTTCAGCGCCTCAAGCCCGTCCATGACCGGCATGGTGATGTCCATGATCACAAGGTCCGGCCGTTCGACGGGATAACTGGTTACCGCGGCCTGGCCGTTCGGCGCCTCCACAATTTCGGTATACCCGTTTTTTGTCAGCGTATCCTTGATCATCATTCTCATAAAGGACGCGTCGTCGACCAGCATAATTTTCTTCCCCATTGCGAAATCCTCCCAAAGTGCATTTAAATAGGCAAAATGATTTACTATAGTAACTTCATGATTCCGTCGCTGCTTGTAATTTCCGTGATCCGGACCCCGTAGAAATCGTTGACAACCACCACATCCCCCTTTGCAATCGCTTTGCCGTTTACAAAAACGTCGACCTGCGAGCCGGCCTGCTTGTCCATCTCCACAATCATGCCGGGTGAAAACTCCAGGATATCCTTGATTTTTCTCGTTGTGCGCCCGATTTCAACCGTGATCTGCAGCGGTATGGACATGATCAGGTTTAAGTTGTTGGTTTCCGCATCCGTCAATACAGGCTGCTCTTCGTTAAACTGCGGATACGAAGCCTTGGCTACGCTGTAGCTTTCCGCCTGCGCGCTTTTCTCCGGGCTTTTTTTCGGCGGTGCGGGTGCCGCGGCGGGAGCCCTGGGTTCTTCGGGCGCGGGCTCCGCGGGCGCCCTCTCCGGCTCTTTCTCTTCGGCGGCAGGCGTGGAAGGCGCCTCCGCCTCGTTTGAGTCCAAGTTGAAAACGGAGATCAGCTCTTTTGCGAAATCGGTGGTCATGACGTTTATAAACTCGCTGTTTATCAGGTCTCCGATCATGAGATTGAAATAAACCGCGACGATATCGCCGTCGATGTCAAAATAATCCTTTTTAAACTGCTCGCTGTTTCCGATCGGGAACGAGTTCGGAGGGGATATATTGATCAGCCGGTTTAAAAACTGGGAAAGAGCGGTAGACGCTGCGCCCATCATCTGGTTCATCACTTCGCAGATCGCCCCGATGCTCATTTCATCCAGCACAAATTTTTCTTCCGAATAATCTCTCTTCAAAAGAAGCCCGACAATGATCTCCACATCGGATTCCTTCATGATCATGATGTTTTTCCCGAGCAGGCCCTTTACATAGTTGATTTCAACGCCGATCGCGGGCTCGTAGGTCTGGAAGCCGAAATCGTCCGCTTTCATAATTTTGACCGTCGGCGTCGTAATGTTCACCGGCTGTTCCAGAAGCTCCGAAATCGAGGTTGCCGAGGACCCGAGGCTGATATTCAGTATCTCGCCGATCGCGTCGATCTCCATATCCGAAAACTTCTTTGTAATACCCTCTCCCAAACGGAATCACCTCTTAGACTTTATTGAAGGTTTTTCTCGATCTTGACCGCGTAATTTTTCTTTTTTATCCCGATCGCTCCCGTAAACCAGTGTTGGTCTTCCACGTCAATCAAAACGGAACTATCGGACGCGGGCGTGTCGAGCGGCAGAACGTCGCCTATTTGCAGTCCGAGTAATTCTTCCAGGGTGATTTCCGTTTTCCCCAACATCGCCGAAACGGTCAGGGAGGATTCCGAAATCGTGCTCATAATGCTATCCTTCCTCAGCTTCTCCTGTTCGACATTGCTTTTTCTCTGCATCTTTACATACTTTGAATCAAATATCTTGAAGAAGTCGTCCAAGGTGCTGGCTGGCAGGCAGATGTTCAGGGTGCCTTTTGCCTCGTCCACCGACAGATTCATGACGACGATCGCGACCGATTCGTCCTGCTGTATGAACTGGATAAGCCGTGAGTTGGTTTCAATCATATCGAGGAAGTGCTCGACGTCGATGTAATTGCCCCAGGCGTTTTTGAGAACGGCCGCAAACTGCCGGAACAGGTATTCAAAAAGCGAAACCTCGATATCCGTATAATCCCGGTCGGCCTGCTCGGCGTTCGCGCTGCCCCCGAGTAAACGGTCCAGTATCGAAAACGAAACCGGGCGGGACATTTCCAGAAGGATCCTTTTGTCGTCGATATTGTTCTCTTTGTTTTGCATTCTCAAAACGCCGACTAAAACGGAGTCGTTTAACGCGTTGTTGAATTCCCTGTATTCCTCCTCCTCCACCTGTATGACCTCAGCCTCGCAGGACACCCGCAAGAGGTTGGATAAATGAAGCCCGATTAAGCGCGCGAAGCTGTCGAAAATATTGTTAAGTAATTTCAGCTGGTCTCTCGAAAACTTTTTGGGAGACAGAAAATCGTATTCTTTTACTCTTTTTCCCGAGGACTGTTCTTCAATCTCCTTGAAATCGACATCTCCGCTTTGAAGTTTTCCCAACAGTTCGTCGATTTGCTGCTGCGACAATACTTCTGCCATAAGTCCTCACTATCCCCCGCAAATCAGTAAAATCAGCCGCGTCAAAAGGCCCAATTTTCGCTTTGCCCTTCGTTTTTTATTGCTGCCCGTCCGCAGCGTTTTTGTTCATATCGCTGTAAATCTCGTCGAGCGAGACCGTGGCGGTTCCGGTTTTCGATATATAGATCTCCACCCTTCTGTTTTTGACGCGCGTCTCTTCGGTGCCGTCGAACGGGACGACCGGCCTGAAGCTGCCATAGCCTTCCCCCACAAGCTTTTTCGGCTCGATCACATTTCTAAGCTGCACATACAGCAAAACGTTCTTCGCGCGGTCCATCGAAAGCTCCCTGTCAAAGATCTGGGTTTCTTCCGTCGTGACGATCGAATCCTTCGCGGTGTGACCGAAAAATCGGAGCTCTTCTATCTGACCGGGAATATTCTTCACCGCGTCGCACAGAAAATCAAGGATTCTTTTGCCCTCCGGGCGAAGTACGGCGCTGTTGCCGTCGAAAAATATGTTGTTCGTAAACGTCAGAAAGGTATATCCGTCGCCTTTGTAAAGCTTCACGCTGCCCTGAAGATTGTTCGCCTCGACGTACTGTTTCAAGTACCAGTAAAGCTGGTCGAAATCCTCGACTTCCGTGATATCTTCGGGCGGCGATGCCTCGGTGACGACCGCCGGGCTGTCCGGCAGGGAGATATCCTCCGTCTCGGAGCCCTTCTGATCCCCCTCGGCAAGCTGTATCTGTTGGTTCGCCCCGCCCCTGGCCATAAAGGCCTGCACGAGGACCTTCCATTTTTCCGAATCTATCGTCGACATGGAGAACAATAGGACAAAAAAGGTAAGGAGTAACGTAACCATGTCCGCATACGTGTCGAGCCAGCTCCCGCCGACAAACTGATATTCCTTTTTCTTCCGCTGCATTTTTTCACCCCGGTCGTCTCATCAGTTTCGCATCGGAGACGCAAGCTATGCTTTTTTTGCGTCTTTCACCTTTTTCCCCCTGGGCGTTTTCTCCTGTTTTTTGGGGTCTTTTTCTTCTGCGCGCTCCTTCTGGCGCAAAAACGCGCTGAGGCGCTCCTCGATGTGCTTCGGGTTGTCCCCCGCCTGAATGGAAATCACGCCCTCCACGATGATCTGTTTGCAGATCATCTCTTCCTCGTGGATCATATGAAGCCTGTGCCCGATTGGGGTCAGCACGAGATTAGCAAGCATCGACCCGTAAAACGTCGTGACAAGCGCGACCGACATGCCGTTTGCAAGGAGCTTTGTGCCTTCCTCCGAATTCATGTCGAGGTTTGCCAGCATATTGATCAACCCGATCAGGGTGCCGATCATGCCGAAGGCCGGTGCGAAGGACGACGCCTTTTCATAAAACTGCCAGCCCGACGCATGGCGTTCCTCAATACAGTCCATCTCGTTTTGCAAAAGAGCCTTTACCTTTTCCGGATCGATCGCATCCACGATCAGCATCACGCTTTCGCGCAAAAACGGATCGGTCACCTGGTTCGCCTTTTCCTCCAGCGACAAAAGCCCTCTTTTCCTGGCCTCCTGCGCAAATTCCACGATTGTGTCGATATATTGGCGCGGGTTGTATTTCTTTCTCCGGAAAACAATTCGGAGGTGGCTCGGGATCTTTTTAAAAAAGGAAAACGGAAACGCGATCACGGTCGACGCGATCGTGCCGCCAAAGGTAATGGCCATACTGGCTCTGTCGATAAAGCTGTTTAATATCCCGCCGTCGGTAATACCGAAATATACGAGCCCCAGCCCCGCCAAAAGGCCGATCAAAACTGAGAAATCCATGCGCTGCACTTCCTCGTGTTCAGGTTTTTCCCTTTACCTGTTTTTGGGAGACGATCCGGTTTGAGAAAATCCTTTGATTATAGGTGACAACCCGCTCAACAATTTCCGATTTCGATTCGAGAACCAGAAAGTATTTACCCGTTGTCAGCGTGATTTTTGATTCCGGTATGCTCTCCACCGTCTCGATCAAATTGCTGTTTAGCACAAAGGGGGTGCCGTTTAAATAAGTAAGCTCGATCACTTTCACACCTCCTGAAAAATGGGGGGTTGCTCCGCCCTCAAAAAGAGATGTTTTTGGGGGCGGAGCCCGAAATATCAGGAATTATCGTTTCATGCCGACAAGCGTCTCCAACATTTCATCACTGACCGTAATGATTTTGGAATTCGCCTGAAAGCCCCTCTGCGTAATGATCATCTGTGCGAATTCGTTTGCAAGGTCGACGTTCGACGTTTCCAGAGAACCGGGTACAAGACTGCCGACCGTACCTTCGCCGGGTGCGTAACAGCTAATCACGCCCGTATTGTTCATCGCCTTGTAATACGACCCGCCGATCTGTGTCAGTCCCTGGGGGTTCGGGATGTCGGCCAACGCAATCTTGCCGATCGTAACAACCGTTCCGTCCTCCGAATTGACGCCGGTGATCGTGCCGTCGGCGCTGAACTCAAAGCTCCCCAGCTTTCCGACAAGGTCGTCCTCGATCTTGATCGGCTCGGGATTTTCCGGATCTATTGTGACTTCTCCGGAGGAATCCGCGTTTCCGCCGCACACGATCCGCTTGTTTCCGTCGACAAGGTTGCCCTCGCCGTCAAAGCTCAGCGAGCCGACGCGGGTGTAGAGATATGTGCTGTTCCCGTCCGTGTCGACCCCGTCCTGAATAACGAAATAGCCTTCGCCGTCTATATACAGGTCGGAGGACTGCCCCGTCGTCGCCATGCCCGACTGCGAGTTGATTACGTCGACCGACGCGATGTTCGAGCCGTAGCCGATCTGGGTCGGATTGCTTCCGCCGAGGACGCCGTTTCCGGCGGACGCGCCGGCGAGCGTCTGATAGTATACGTCGCGGAAGGTGACTCTTGACATCTTAAACCCGTAGGTGTTTACGTTTGCGATATTGTTGCCGATAACGTCCATTTCCGTCTGGTGCGCTTTTAATCCGGCGACGCCGGAGTAAAGTGATCTCATCATAACGATTTCTCCCTTTCATATCTGAAAATCAAGAAAAATTTGTAAAGGTACCCCGAAAATTATCGAAACGCCGACGAAAATATTGAGGGGAGCGCCCGGGCTTCTCTGTCGTTCAAAGCCCGATAACCTCCTTAAAAAGGTCCGGTTATAGGATTACGGCGCCGTCAATATTTGTAAAAACACTCTCTTCCATCTCGCGGCCGCTCAAGGCGGTGATGACCGTGCTGCTCGGGATGTTTATAAGAAAGGCCGACTGTCCGCTGAGTACCAGCGCGTCTTTGACACCCTTGTCCCTCGCCTTTTCGACCGCCCCGCTTAAGCGCTCGATCAGCTTTTCCGTGACCGGGATCTGCCGGGCGTCGATCCTCTTCAGCGCGTGCTTGGAAAAAGTCAGTTCCCCATGTTCCCCGAGCTTTTCCCGAAACAGGCTTGCAAAATCGCCGCCGTTTCCGTCCGCCTTTTGCGCGCGCTGCGCATTCGCCTGTCCGGTGGTGACCGCCCCGCTGTTTCCTATGAAGGCGGAATAATTTTTCTGAAACTCAATGCCGTTCATAAACGCTCCTTGCCGAATGAAATCTTAAACGGACGCCGCGCCGGCGTCTTCCTCGTCCCCGCTCTCGGAGGCTGTTACGACCTCCATGACGGAGGAGAGGGGGTAGGCGCTGCCGTTTATCGTTAAGGTGATTTCATCCCCCGAGAAGTTGACCCTTTCGATCAAGCCCTCGTCCTGGACATATTTCCCCGTTTCGTCGTACTTCGCAACAATGACCGTTTTCCCGATCAGCGACGCGCCGTACTGCATCGTCGAGAGCTGGTTCAGCTGCTCCATCGCCTGCAGGCTTGTAAACTGCGCCATCTGGGAGACAAACTCGGTATCGTTTACGGGGTTCATGACGTCCTGGTTTGCAAGCTGCGCGACCAGGAGATTCAGAAAGTCCTGGATATTCATCGACGCCGCGCTGCTTTTTTGCAGCTGGTTACTCAGGTCATATGTATTTGTGCCGTAAGTGCTGATGCCCGATGTCGCCATATTATGACCAATCCTTTCCTTCCCGTTCGGGTTATAAGCCGTTGGCGGCGGCGTAAAGCTGCGTCATCACGGACAGAAAATCGCGGGTGTTCATACCGTTTGGATCCCCGCCGATCACTTCGACGCGTTTTCTCCGTTTTTCCGGCTCGCCGTCCTGATCCTGACTTTGCGACTGCTGCTGCGAAAAGCCGCCGTCATCCCGATACCAGACTTCCGCGCCGGATGTGTCCACGACCCGCACCGGCTCCTTGAGCGCGTGCTGCAGAAGGGATTTGATCTCGTCGGCCCCCGAAAGGATCAGGCTTTGCGTTTTCGGGTTCTCAGCCCTGATGTCGACGGTCAGCACGCCGTCTTCCGCCGACAGCCTGACCGACACCTTCCCGCGGTCCTTCGGGTAAAGCTCGATTGCAAATTCCTCTTTTCCCGTTTTGCTCTGTTCGAGAATCCTGTCCGTCACCTGCGCGAGCACCGAGACGTCTTTGTGCGTGCCGTCGGGGGCTTCGGCTTTTGAAACGGCATCCTCGCGGACAAGCTGCGCCGCGGGCGCGCCATGGTCATGGCTGATATAAACACCGTCCGATGCCTCCGACTTTCCGAGGTCGGGCGCCGGGGCCTTTTTGGCGAAACCCTCTGTCGTTTTCCCGGCTTCGGCCGGTTCCGAGCTTTCGGGCGCCGTCTTCACGGTGGTCCGGGCTTTTTCGTTTTCCACGGAAATATTCCCGGGGAAATCGGAACGTTTCTCTCCGGACTCCAAAGGCTTTTCTCCGACATAGACCGGCCCCGCATTCCTGAGGCTGCCGTCATCCTTCGGCTCCGGGGCCGAAGACAGCGCGGGACTCCCCCGCTGCGGGCCCGTTCCCGCCTGTGCCGTCGTTATAAGCGGTTCGGCCAAAGCCTCAAATACCGCCGCGTCAAGCTCCAGCGCGGCCGTTTCATCTATCTGCGGCGATGCGCCTTCTTCCGCCCGGTTAAGGCCCGCGGCCTGCCCGAATAGCGGCTCCGATGCCTTAGAACTCTCCTCCGCTTTCAGAAAATCGACCGGAAGCGACCGATTTCCCTCCGGCGGCGCGGCCGTCGGGACTCCCGTTAAAGCCGGTTTTTCCAAGGCCGTCTCGGGCAGTAGCCGGGACTCATCCGCGTCGGCAAGAACCGTTCCCGGATCGACCGGAATCGTCCCGGCCTGCCCAAAAGCGGCTAAAGCCGTCTCTTCCTCCCCCGGCCTGCGCCGTTTTTCAAGCCCCAAACCGGGTTTTGCCGGGATGTGAGAAGACCGCCCACCGGTACCGGACGCCTGCGCAAGCGCTTTAAGCATGGACTTGAAATCGACCTGCCCTGTCCCATTTTGCTCAGAGGCGGAAGCTCCCTTGACGGAGAAGAACGGCTGCGCCGGAAGCGCGCTTGTTTTCAATACCATATTCACATTATCACCTCCCTTCATTAAGAAACGCTCTGTTCGTCTTTTCGCAGATTATCCCGCGCAGCGGGACCTTACCAAGAATTCCTCGATGGAGCGTTCGAATTCTTTCTGCTCCAGTCTCAGGTATTCCTTCGACTGCCTGTCCTTTAAGTGCTCCAGTCCGGAGATCTCGCCTTTTAACGCGATGACGGCTGTCTTTTTCTGTTCGATCACGCCCAGAAGGTTTTGCCTTGTCTCCAAAAGCTCCTTCGTTTTCCGGCCGAGTTCATTCAAATACACTTTATAGACCGCGAGCTCAACCGTGGTAAGCCCCGTCACGAGCCTTCCCGACATCTCGCAGCGGGTTTCCTCAAACTGGCCGTTTAAGGCGTCGATTCTCCTGTCGAGTTCCTCAAGGCGCTGCATCAGCTTCTTTAACTCGCTTTTTTTCACATTGAGGGTTTCTTCTTTAAATGTAAGTACCTTGTCCAGGGTAAAGACAAATTTTTTCATAACCGCCCGCCTTACAATTCCTGCATCATGTGTACGGTTTCCGCAAACGAAACCTTTTCGTCGACCCTCTGGGTTAAAAATCCGTTGATCGCGTCCATTTTCTTGACCGCCTCGTCGAGCTTAAGATTCATTCCGGGCTTATAGGCCCCGATCGAGATCAGATCGGCGTTCTGCTCGTAAACGGAAAGAAGCTCGCGTATTTTGGCGGCCGCCCTTTTATGCTCGTTCGACACAATGTCGGTCATCAGCCTTGAAATGCTCGCGTTGATGTCGATTGCCGGGTAGTGGTTTTTGTGGGCGAGCGTGCGTGATAATACGATATGCCCGTCGAGGATGCCTCTGACGGTGTCGGAGATCGGCTCGTTCGTGTCGTCCCCCTCGACCAGCACCGTGTAGATGCCGGTGATGGAGCCCTTCTTGAAATTTCCGCTGCGCTCTAAAAGCTTCGGAAGCTCCGCGTAAATGGACGGCGTGTAGCCTCTCGCGATCGGCGGCTCCCCGGCGGAGAGACCGACCTCCCGCTGCGCCATGGCAAACCGGGTCAGCGAATCCATCATAAGAAGAACGTCCTTTCCCTGGTCGCGGAAATACTCTGCGATCGTTGTCGCGGCAAAGGCGCACTTGATGCGGAACATCGCCGGCTGATCGGAAGTCGCGACGACAAGCACCGACCGCCGAAGCCCCTCTTCGCCGAGGCTTTTTTCAATAAACTCCTTGACCTCGCGTCCTCTTTCCCCGACCAGCGCAATCACGTTTAAGTCCGCCGTCACGTTTCTCGCGATCATGCCCATCAGCGTGCTTTTGCCGACCCCGCTGCCCGCGAAAATGCCGATTCTCTGGCCTTTCCCGATCGTCAGCAGGCCGTCGATCGCCTTGATGCCGTAGCTCAGCGGTTTTAAGATCCTCGGCCGGTCCAAGGGGTTTGTGCAGGAGGCGTCGACGTCATAGTACGAAACGTTTTCAAAGGGCCCGAGCCCGTCCATCGGGCAGCCTCTCGCGTCGACGGTCCTTCCGATCAGAAAATCGCCGACCGGAACCTTCAGCTTGTGGTTGGTGCACTCGACAACGCTCCCCGATCCGATTCCCTTGATGTCGCCGTAAGCCATCAGAAGAAGGTTTCCGTCGCGGAATCCCACAACCTCGGCCGTGATTTTCCGCCCGCCCCTGGAGGTGTCCTCAATGGTGCAGATGTCTCCGACTTTCGCATCCATGCCGGTCGCTTCGATCATCATCCCGACGATATTCTTTACTTTTCCTCTGTAGCAGAGAGAATCCATCTTGTACAGGACGTCGAACGCGGCCTGAAAGTCCATTGGTTTTCACCATACCCCGGAGCTGCGGCTCCCTTTATTTTTGCAGCGCGGCGTCGATCGCCGACCGAATGTTTTCAAGCTGTGTGTCGACCCCCGGATCGACGATCTGTTCCGGAAGCTCGATCAAGCATTCGGTATCCTCCATGGCCGGATTTGGGATGACCTTTACGTTTTCGGAGACGGAGGCCAGCGCCTCGATGATATTGTTGTCGGCCTTTAAGAGCTCTTCCGCCGTATCCGGCGGCACGGTTATGCGGACCCACGACTGGTCCCGGTAGGAATCCATCGCGCTTTTGATCATGAGGGCCATGATCTTCCGGTCGAGGCTCAGCTCCTTTTTAATCACCTTTTCCGCAATCGACAGCGAAAGGCGCAAAAGGTCGTTTTCAAAGGTCTGCAGAATCTGCGCCTTGTCCGTCTCGACCGTCTGTATCATCCGGGAAAGCTCGCCCAAAAGCCTGCGGCTTTCCTCGGAGGCGTCCGAAAGACCTTTTTCATACCCGTCCTTGTAACCCGCGTCGGTTCCGGCCTTTTTGCCTTCCGCCATTCCCCGCGCAAAGCCCTCGTCATAGCTCTGCTGTTTTATTTTTTTGCTTTCCGCGTCGAGCTGATCCTTTGTTTCCTTGATCCGGCGAAGACTGTATTCGTTGGCCGATTCCATGATCTTTTTCGCCTTTTCCATCGCTTCGTCCACGACTGCGACCGACTCGTCCCGGGCCGCCGAATCCGTGCTCGCCGCGGCTACGGTTATGGCCCGACGTTCGGGCGCTACTGAAACCTCTTTATACTGCGAAAGTTTGATCACACTGCTCATTATTCGATAATCTCATCCTTTCCGCCCTTCACGATGACAAGCTCTCCTTCGCTTTCGAGGCGCCTGATCACGCCGACAACGCGCTGCTGCGCCTCTTCGACGTCGCTGACCCTGACATTGTGCGTATATTCGAGATCGGACCGGATCGTATCCGCCGAGCGCGTGGACATATTCTTGAAGATAACGTCGGCCACCTCCTGGTTTGCTCCCTTGAGCGCGTAGACAAGATCCCTGGAATCGACCTCGCGCAGGAAGCGCTGGATCGACATGTCGTCGAGGATCGTGATGTCCTCGAAAACGAACATCTTTTTCCGGATTTCCTCGGCGAGGCTTGCGTCCTTGCGGCTCAACTCGTCGAAGATATACTTCTCGTTTGCGCGGTCCATATGGTTCATGATGTTTGCGATATAATTGACGCCGCCGAATTCCATGAAGTCCATCGACATGATGGAGGAGAATTTGAGCTCCAGATTCCGCTCGACAATCTTGATGACCTCCGGCGAGGTGCGGTCCATGTTCGCGATGCGCTCGACCACGTCAATCCGCTTGTCCTTCGAAAGCTCGGCGATGACTGCCGCCGCCTGGTCGGCGCGCGCGTAGGACAGGATCAGGGAGATCGTCTGGGGGTGCTCGTTTTGTATCACGGCGAGCAGGTTTTTGTAATCCACCTTTGTAATAAACTCGAACGCCTTTGTGCGCAGCGACTTTGTGATCCGTTCGAGGAGATTGTTCGCCATCTGCGTGCCGTACGCTTTTTCCAGGACGTTTCTGGCGTATTCGATGCCGCCTTCCGTGATGACCTTCTGGGTCAGGCAGAGCTTGAAAAAATCCTCCAGGATCGTTTCCATCTCCTGCGACGGAAGCGTCGACAGCCGGGCGACCTCAAAGGTGAGCTGCTCGAGCTCGTCCTCTTTCAGGAATTTATAGATTTTCGAGGAAATATCTGCGCCGAGCGCGACGATCACGGCGGCCGCTTTCTGCTGACTTGTGAGCTGCTGACTAGGCATTTAAGTCTTCCCCCTTCAGCCAGCTTCGGATCAACTGCGCGGATATTTCCGGATTACCGGACGAAAACTCCTGGATCTCCTGTTTCAGCTTTTCTTCCTTCGTCGCTTCCGCGTTTTTGAGGGAGTTTATAAACTCGGCGTCAAGCTGTCCGTTTTTCGGGCCAAAGCCGAAAGCCGCGTCCGGATTCTCGGTAAGCGCCGCGTCAGATGCGCCCGCGGCCTTCTTTTTTCTTCTCCGCCTTCTCAAAATGATCAGAAGGAGCAAAAGGAATATAAATACAGCGCCCGCGGCAATCAGGAGCTGGACCGTCGAAAGCGCCGGGTTCTCCGACGGATTTTCGCCCGCGCTCTCCTGCTCCGGCTCGTAAAACGCGCCGGCGTAGATCGCCACCTTATCCGGGGTGACCGCCGCGGCCGAGGCGATCAGATTGCGGAGCTCCTCCTTGTTCCCGTCGTCGATGCTATCGCGGTTTATTGCGACGGCGATCGTCATGTCGGAGACGCTCGCGGCGTCCCCCTGGATCTGCTGCTTGATTTCGTTTACGAGATATTTATAGGAATTGTCGTCCTTTACATAAATGGTGTTTTCGTCCACCGTAATGCCCGGATAGTTCGTCACGTCCGCGTTTGTTTCCGCCCCGGCGACGCCGCCCGCGTTTTCTCCGCCCTGCTGCTGCTCGTGCGACTGGGTTTCCTCGCTGACGACGCCCCTGTTGTCCTGGGAGGGCTCGTAGGTCGTGATCTCCCGGATCTTTTTGTCGATGTCCATGATGGCCTTGACCGCGACGTTTACGTTTTTTTCGCCGTAAATCGGCGCCAGCATATTAAGGACCTTTTTCCGGATGTCGCTTTCATACTGCTGCTCGATTTCGAGCTTGAATTTTGAGACGTTCGTCTGGGTCACCGAGTCGGACGACTGGAGCTCGTCCCCGGTTGCGGTGTCGATTACCACGACCTCCTCCGGCTTTAAGCTCGGCACGCTTTTCGCGACCAGCTGTTTGATCCCGTTTACCTGGTTTGGCTCGAGCGACTTGCCCGGTGCGATTTCGACGGCTACAGACGCCGACGGCTCGGCCCTGTTTTCATCCCAGGCATAGCCGCCGTCATCCGGAATGCTGATGATCACGGTCGCGTTCTTGATCGGTTCGAGCGTTTCAACGACGGCTTCAAGCCTTTGATTAAGCTGATATTTTTCAATGACCTTCTTCTCGTAGTCGGTCGACATGATATCGACATTGTTGGTGAAGTAATCGTAGTTCATCGTCGTCTTCGGATAGCCCATGTTCGCAAACTCCATCCGAAGGGACGCTTCCTCCTCCTTCGGCACGTAGATCGTCCCGTCTTTTTCCCGGTAGCTTACCTCGCGCTTATTGAGCTCGTCCGCAATCTCGATGACCTCGCCTCTGTCTAAGCCGGGATACAGCACGGTATACTGCGTGCGGTTCAGGAAAAGGGATATGATAAAGGCGACGGCGACGACCGCGCCCAGGACGGAGCCGAAGATCACCTTGTTCCTTTTCGTCTGCCTGCCCCAGAGCTTTATCACCGGGTCAATATATTTTTTTAATGTATCGTTCATTAAAAAACCCGCATTCCGTATCAATGTCAAACACTGGTATTCATGATTTCCTTATACGCGTCAAGCGCCTGATTTCGGATCTGCACCAAAAGCTCGATTGACAGGTTCGCCTTCGTCGAGGCGATCATCGCGTTATGCAGGTCGTCGGTTTGTCCGGTCGCCACCTTATATATCTCATCGTTCAGAGCCCCCTCCGTTTCCCTGACGCTGTTGATCGCGTCGTTGAACATCGACCGAAACGGATTATCCGTCAAAACGGAACCGACGGCGGGCTGGGCGGCCTTTGAAGCCGCCTGCTCAATGGAATCTATCTTTACAATCGGTGTAATAAACATCTTCCCTACTTCCCTATCTCAAGCGCTTTCGCGGCCATGCTCTTCACGGCATTCAGCGCGGTGATGTTGGCTTCGTAAGCCCTTGTGACCGACATCATGTCGAGGACTTCCTTTACGGGGTCGACGTTCGGCATCAGGACGTACCCGTCCCCGTCCGCGTCGGGGTGCTCCGGGTCGTAAACAGGGGTAAATTCAGACGGGTCCTCCACGATCTGCGCCACCCGGACGCCTTTGGGCTCAGACTGCGCCGAGGCGAGGCTCGACCGGAGCATCGACCGGAAGCCGCCGTCGCCGGCGGGCTCGTAAACCACCATTTTTCTGCGGTAGGGGCCGCCCTCCTCCGTTCTTGTCGTAGACGCGTTTGCAACATTTTCCGATATGATATCCATTCTCAGGCGGCTCGCGGTCAACGCGGACGCGCTGATGTTGAGCGAACTCAAAAACGACATTGAAATCCTCCTCATTGCGGCCAAAAAGCCGCTCGTTTTCTCTTTTTAAGCTACTTTCCCGCGTTGATCACCGTGCGCAGCCGGGAAAACGTGTCGGATAGCAGCCGAAGCGAAGTGTCGTAGTTAAACTCCGTACGCAAAAACTCCACGTTCTCTTTTTCAAAGTCGACGCCGTTTCCGTCTAAGCGCAAGGTCAGATCGTCCTGCGTCGTCATCACGGGGCTTACGTCTCCGACCTTTTTTACAAGCTCGCTCTCCTTTTCGGCGGACGACGAAAGCATAGCCCTTAGCTGATCTTCAAACGAAACGGTTTTCGGCTTGTAGCCGGGGGTCTCGAAGTTCGCGAGATTATCGGAGATCGCCTGCTGTCTCGCCCAGAGGCCGTCTAAATCTTTGTTTAACAAGTTCATCGACAGGCTGTTCAGCCACTGCATAACAACGCCTCCATTTTACATTTTTTTACACATTAACAGATTATTCTACATTTTTTGCAAAAATTTGGAAATAAAAAAAGCAGTTGTCCCGGGACAACTGCCGTAAGATGAGGACCAAATACTGTCGCATCCGTCTCATCCTCAAATTGCAACTGGCAGTCGTAGGTTTCCCCTTAGACCCTAAGCTTTGCGTCCTTACCTTTCGATAAGTTTGCCGAAATATGAAATTTTGAAGTTTTTGTAAAATGCGCCGGAAAATAAAAGCGCGGCCGTTTCGACAGCCGCTACATAAGGAGAGCCAAGCGCCTTCGCGCCCGTCCCACCTCAAATTGCAACTGGCTGTCATAGGTTTCCCCTTAGACCCTGAGCTTTGCGTCCTTACCTTTCGATAAGTTTGCCGAAATATTCAATTATAATATACGGGCGGAAAGGAGGCTCCGCGCCCCTGCCTTTCGGCAAGTTTGCCAAATTATTCCATTTCGTTTCGTATATATTACATAATTGCTGATTCAATAATGCCATTATTTCTCTCCCCTGTCAATAAAAACTTTTGTAAAATATAGAGCCCTTTGCGGGGGGCTCTCCGGGACCTCATTAAAATAATTTTGCGCCCGTCCCTAAAGTCCCGCGCAGGCGGTGCCGATAATATTGTCGAAACCGAAAATAAATCGTCGCTTTTCCCCCGGCCGGGGCCCGCCGGGGAGAAAAAGAGCGGTTTTGAGGCTTTCGAAAAGAGAACGGATTCTCTTTACATTATGCCGCCGGCGTATCCGCCGCGCGGACAAAAAATTCAGGAGGAATTTTTTATGCGTATCCAACACAACATCAGCGCCCTAAACGCATCCCGCCAGTACAACACGAACAACAACGCGATCAGCAAAAACATTGAGAAGCTCTCGTCCGGTTACCGCATCAACCGCGCCGGCGACGACGCGGCGGGCCTTGCGATTTCCGAAAAAATGCGCGGCCAGATCCGCGGCTTAAACCAGGCTTCGAACAACGCGCAGGACGGCATCTCGCTGATCCAGACCGCTGAGGGCGGCTTAAACGAGACCCATTCGATACTCCAGAGAATGCGCGAGCTCGCGGTGCAGTCGTCAAACGGCACCTATCAGGACGAAGTCGACCGCGAAAACCTCGATAAGGAAGTCCAGGCGCTCAAAGAGGAAATCGACCGCATCGCCTCTTCCACGGCGTTCAACAAAATCAATCTTCTCGACGGCTCCCAGGCCGCCGAAGCCACTACAACCACCCCGATTGTCAGCGACATTACGACCACCCCGAAGGTAACGGGCACCGTTGGTGCGGAATCCACCGCGGCCACCATTACGATTGATTTTAGCAGCGTACAATTCGCGGGCACCACTGCCGATATCATTCTTGACATCGGAGCGGGCACCGACAACTTCGAAATTGACGGCGCAAGCAAGAATGATGGTGATGCGGTTACGGAAAGCGACCTTACCGCGGCTCTGACTGACATCAACGCCGGCGAGGGCGTGCTAATCGGCAACGTACACTACAAGGGCTCGGTTTCCGGAACAGTACTGACCTTAACGGCGCAGACCAAGGGCCAGCTGGACGCCAACGACATTGACACCTCCAACATCGGCATCACAGGCCAGTCCGTCAGCGGCGGCGACATCTCCACCCCGGTCGTCGTAAACGGCGAATCCGTCGTGCCCGCTGAAACGAAATCCGAGCTGAGCTTTACGATCGATACCGCGTTTAAGAACGGCGACACGCTCACAGTCGGCGGAAAAACATTCGTGTTTGCCGACGGTACCGATGTCACGAACGACGTGGACGGCTTCGACTACACCATCCGGCTCGGCATCGCGGACACCGCCGACGAGCAGGCCGCGGCGATCGCCGCAGCGCTCTCTGCCGGAGGTAGTGACCCTGCTTTGGCGGCGGGCACTGCTGCCGCCGCCCTTTCCGGCTACGAAAACGCCGTTGCCGACGGCGCCTCGGTCACTATCACCGCAACCAACGCGGGCAGCACCACCGCCGCCCTCTCCGACCCGAGCGTCAGCGGCACGGGCACGCTTACAAACGTCGTCAACACCCAGGGTGCCAGCGCTGGCTCCGCAACCGCTCCTGTAAACGTCAAAGCCAAGCTGAAGATCGACTGGTCCCAGATCAATGTCGGAGACAAATTGAAGATCGGCGATGTCGAGCTTACCGCCGTAACGGAGCTCAGCTCCGACGTGGACACCGCAAAGGGCCAGATCCTGATCACGGGCGACGGCGCGGGCACCAACCAGGCCCTGATCGACGCGCTGAACAGAAACACCACGGACTTCCTCTTCAACACCCCCGTCTCCGACGCGGAAGGCTACCTGACCTTCGAGGCGAAGGATTCGTCCATGACCGAGGCGGCGCTGAAAACCGCTGTCAAGACGACCTACACCTCCGCGGACGGCGTAAGCGCAGGCCCGACCCCCGCGGTAATGCCGGAGACCGGCATCACTTTCCAGATCGGCGCGAACGGATACTCCGATCAGATCGTTTCCTTAAACATCGACGATATGAGCTCAAAAGGACTCGGCGTCGACGGCCTCGATATTCTGTCCCAGTCGAGCGCGAACGCCGCGATCGACACGATCGACAACGCGATCAACACGGTTTCCGGCACGAGAGCCGATCTCGGCGCTCTGCAGAATCGCTTAGAGCACACCGTCAATAACTTAGGCACCACGAGCGAAAACCTGACCTCCGCCGAAAGCCGCATCCGCGACGTCGACATGGCGGCCGAGATGGTCGAGCTCACGAAGAACAACATTCTCAGCCAGGCGGCGCAGGCGATGCTCGCGCAGGCGAACACCCAGCCGCAGGGCGTGCTCCAGCTCCTGCAATAATTGCTTCCCTTCTTTGTTTGACATACAGTGCACAGCAAAACAGAACGGACGCGGGCTTTTCGCCCGCGTCCGTTCTGTTAACTCAAAGGCTCCTTTTGAAAGGAGCTGTCAGCGAAGCTGACTGAGGATTGTTTCCTCTATCATCCGGCATACACCGTCGAAATTGCGATCGACATCCGTATTTGTCGACGCACAATCCTCAGTCGCCTGCGGCGACAGCTCCTTTCAAAAGGAGCCCAGGGTGCCGAAAAAGCATATTTTAGAGAATTGATAAGAGGCCGGAGGACACTCTGGACAAAACCACAGTTTTACCCGTCCCCGTATGTCAAGGCTCCTTTTGAAAGGAGCTGTCAGCGAAGCTGACTGAGGATTGTTTCCTCTATCATCCGGCATACACCGCCCAATTTGCGATCGACGTCCGTATTTGTCGACGCACAATCCTCAGTCGCCTGCGGCGACAGCTCCTTTCAAAAGGAGCCTAGGGTGCCGAAAAAGAATATTTGGGGAATTGTTAAGAGGCCGGAGGACACTCTGGACAAAACCGATAGTTTTGCCCGTCCCCGTATGTCAAGGCTCCTTTTGAAAGGAGCTGTCAGCGAAGCTGACTGAGGATTGCCTCCTCTATCATTTGACATACACCGTCGAAATTGCGGTCGATGTCCGTATTGGTGAAGCGGATTACCGTAAGACCCAAACTCTCGAGATAAGCGGTCCTCCGTTTATCATATTCAATCGCGTCATCCTCATAATGTCCCGATCCGTCGAGCTCGATTACCAGATTCGCTTTTGGGCAGTGAAAGTCTACTATATATTCGCCTATGATACGCTGACGGTTAAATCGCAACGGATGCTTTTTGAGAAAGTCATACCATAGATGATTTTCCTGTTTTGTCGCGTTTCGGCGCAAATCGCGGGAGTATGGGCTCAGCTTCTTGTTTCGCGGCAGGAACTCACATTCCATATTGTCTCCTTTCATGCTTTCGGCGAACAATCCTCAGTCGCCTGCGGCGACAGCTCCTTTCAAAAGGAGCCCGGCCAGAGGACACTCCAGACAAAAACGACACCCCCGCCTCTCAAAGGCTCCTTTTGAAAGGAGCTGTCAGCGAAGCTGACTGAGGATTGCCTCCTCTATCATCCGGCATACACCGCCGAAAGCTGTTAATGATCACGCCGGTAATTTGCAAACAAGGCCTATTTTTCGATGAGCTTTAAGATCAGGTAATAAACAAACGGGATGAACGTCGCGGGGACGAGGTTTCCCGTCTTTATTTTTTTGATCCCGAGCATGTTGATGCCGATCCCGAGGATCAACACGCTGCCGACCACCGAGACCTGGGAAATCACGGCGTCGGTGAGCCAGGGCTTTACCACCCCCGCGAGCAGCGTAAACGCCCCCTGGTAAAGGAAGACGGAGACCGCCGAAAACAAAACGCCGTATCCCATCGTAGACGACAGCACAGCCGCCAGAACGCAGTCGAGAATGGATTTTGCATACAGGGTCGACGCGTTTCCGGTAAGCCCGTCCTCGATCGACCCGACGATGCTCATCGCGCCGACGCAAAAAAGCAGAGTGGCCACGACAAAGCCTTCCGCTACGCTGCCGCCGCCCCGGAACCTACCCTGGAGCCAGAGCCCCGCCTGTTCGAGCCTGCCCTCGATATTGAAAAGCTCCCCGATCACCCCGCCGATCAGCAGACTGAAAATCATAGTCATGATACAACAGCGCGAAATCGCGCCGTCCGGCCCGACTACGAATATCCCCTGGAGCGCGCCCGAAATCCCGATGATCATCACCGAGAGCCCGACGCCCTGAATAATAATTTCCTTGTATTTTTCCGGTATCCCGTTTTTGAAAAAGCCGCCTAAAAGCCCGCCCGCGACGATGGCCGCGGTGTTTACGATTGTCCCCGTTCCGATCATTTGCCTGTCCCCGTTTACATTATGTATTTTCCGCCATCGGCAGTATAGCACAAATGCCGCCACTTCACAACGGAAAACGGCGAATCCGGCAATATTTCAGCTCAACAGTTAAATTCTGTAAATTCATGGCCGATAGGATCATTGTGGCCACTTTTTCACCCGCCCGACCGCGGGAATACACAACGAACCTGAAAAGGAGAAATTATGACGAAACTGAAAAAACAAGGACTTATTCTGACTTTGATCGTCGCGCTGCTTTTTGCGGCCGCGCCCATAGCGCTTGGGGCCGAAGTGGGTATCTGGACAACCAAAGCGCCGATGTCGACGGCAAGATTTTATTTTCAGACCGAAGTCGTTGACGGAAAAATTTATGCCATAGGGGGCTATAACCAAGACGGTTATTTGAGTTTAGTGGAAGTATATGACCCGGCTACCGATACTTGGACAACAAAAGCTCCCATGTCCACTCCAAGACGAACATTTCAAACCGTTGTCGTCGACGGGAAAATCTATGCTATCGGAGGTTCCTTTGATGAAAACACCTTATCTTCAGTAGAAGTGTATAACCCTGCCACCGATACCTGGACAACAAAAGCGTCAATGCCGACCCCAAGGTATAATTCTCAAGCTGAAGTCGTTGATGGTAAAATCTATGTCATGGGAGGGACTGGCAACGGATCTAAAGTAGAAATGTACGACCCTGTAACAGATACATGGACTACAAAAGCTCCCATGTCTGCTTCAAGAAGTGTATTTCAAACCGAAGTTATTGACGGAAAAATCTATGCCATTGGAGGTACTTATAGCGGCAGTGGGACCAAATCTTCAGTAGAAGTGTATAGCCCTTCAACCAATACCTGGACAGCCAGGACTTCCATGTCGACTATAAGGACTAGTTTTCAAACCGAGGTCATTGACGGAAAAATCTATGCCATCGGTGGCCGCGGTGACGATATTCAATCTTCGATAGAGGTATATGATCCAGCCCGTAATACCTGGACGCAAAAAGCTTCCATGTCGGTCCCGCGGAATGAATTTCAGACCGAAGTCATTGACCAAAAGATCTATGCCATCGGCGGCCTCTCTAGTAGCATGGCGACTCCTTCCGCAGAAATATACGACCCAACTACTGATATGTGGACGCAAACGGCTTCCATGTCGGTTCCAAGATCTGGCTTCATGGCAGAAACAATCAATGGTAAAATCTATGCGATTGGCGGCAGAGAGAGTAATTCTTCTATATCATCTCTATCATCTGTAGAGGAATATTCGATGTCGACACTCGACCCCACCGTCACCGTTACCCCCTCGGCCGACACGGTAAACGTCGGCGCGCAGTTTACGACGACGATCGCGATCCACAACGTGACGAACATCTGCGCGGAGGATATTAAGGTCGAGTTCGACTCCGACCTCTTTGAATATATCGGTGCCTCGGCGCAGCCGGGCTTGCAACTCTTTAAAGAGGACGGCTCGGCGCCCGGCGCGCTCCGCTTTATCGTCGCCTCTTTGGGGCAGGATAACGCCGCGACCGGCGACAAGGACCTGATCACCCTGAGCTTTCGGGCGAAACGCGCGGGGGAAGGCATAGTCGACGTGACGAAGTGCCGCATCGCGGACAACGCGACGCTCGAAATGGATATCGACGAGTCAAACTGCGGCGAGGCCGCGATCACGGTTGAGGGCGTAAACGACGTCAACCGAAGCGGGGAATTTACCTTATTGGACCTCGGAATTGACGCCTGGTACCACGGCATGGACGCCTCCGAAACCGATTCGACGAAATACGACGCCGACGTAAACGCGGACGGAATCATCGACGACAACGACCTCGCCGCCATTACCGAGCTGATTCTGTCAAACGGCAATTATCCGTTCAATAACTGAGCCCTGCGGAACTGAAAAAGAGGCGCGGCCTTGCGGCGGCGCCTCCATTTTTTTATCGTCCTTATCCCCTTGCCATCTTATCCATGACGGCAAGGATCTCTTCGATTTTCTGATCCTCCTCGCCCGAGCGGAAGGCGTCCTTGACGCAGTTTGCCATATGGGCGCGGATAATCTCTCTGTTCGCCCTGCGCAGGACGGATTCGGTCGCGAGGATCTGGTTTGAGATATCGATGCAGTACCGGTCCTCCCCGACCATCCGCAGGATACCGTCGAGCTGCCCCCGGGCCGTTTTTAAAAGACGGGTGATCTGCTCCCTGTCCGCTTTCATCCCGTGTCTTTCTCCCCTATTTCAGCCCGACCACGGTGTATCCGGCGTCCTCGACCGCTTTTTTGAGCGCGTCGTCGCCGACCTCGTCCGTTTTCGTGATCGTCGCGGTTTTTTTCTCGAGATCGACCTCGGCTTTGACGCCGGGCAGCGCGTTTAATGCTTTTTCGACGCGGGAGGAACAGTGGGAGCAGCTCATTCCGTCGATTGTCATGATTTTGGTCATTTCAGTCTCTCCTTTATTATTTTCAATGATTATGTCGTCCGGTTTTGATGCTTTTGCGCGGCGCGGTTTGAAGAATCTCAGCCGGAGCGCGTTCGACACCACGAATATCGAGCTTAGGCTCATCGCCGCCGCGCCGAACATCGGATTTAACTTCCAGTCGAGGAAGGTATAGAAAACGCCGGCGGCGAGCGGGATGCCGAGGCTGTTGTAAAACAGCGCCCAGAACAGGTTTTCCTTGATATTGCGCACGACCGCGCGGCTTAGCTCGATCGCGGAGACCGCGTCGAACAGATCGCCCTTTATCAGTACGATATCGGCGGACTCGATCGCGATGTCGGTTCCCGCGCCGATCGCGATCCCGACGTCGGCCCTGGTCAGCGCCGGCGCGTCGTTGATGCCGTCGCCGATCATCGCAACCTTTTTTCCGGCGCTCTGGAGGGCTCTGATCTCCCGCTCCTTGTCCTGGGGCAGCACCTCCGCGACCGCGCGGGTGATCCCGAGCTCGCGCCGGATCGCCTCCGCCGTCCTCCGGTTGTCGCCGGTCAGCATGACGACGTCGAGGCCCATGCTCAAAAACGCCTCGATCGCGCCCTTGCTCGTCGGCTTTACGACGTCGGCGACGCCGATCACGCCTAAAAGCCGGGAGCCGTCGGCAAAGTACAGCGGCGTTTTCCCCTCCTCGGACAGCCGGTCAAATACCGGGGCAAAATCCTCCATGGGGATCTTCCTGTCGGCCATCAGCCTCGCGTTGCCCGCGTAGACGCGCCTTCCCTCGAGCTCCGCCTCCACGCCGAGCCCCGGCAGCGCGGAAAAGCCGCTGATCGGGGCGGGCGAAAGTCCCCTTTCCTCCGCCTCTTCCATGACGGCGGCGGCCAGGGGATGCTCCGACGACTTTTCAACCGACGCGGCCGTTCTTAAAAGCTCCTCTTCCGAAATACCGGGCGCGGCGACAATATCGGTCACGCGCGGTTTGCCCTCGGTGATCGTGCCCGTTTTGTCGAGCACGACGGTATCCGTCTTATGGCAGATCTCAAGGGCTTCCGCCGATTTGATCAGGATGCCGTTTTCGGCGCCCTTGCCCGTTCCGACCATGATCGCGGTCGGCGTCGCGAGACCCAGCGCGCAGGGGCAGGAAATCACGAGCACGGCGATCCCGATGGAAAACGCGAATTCAAAGGGATAGCCCAAAATAAGCCAGGTCGCGGCGGCGGCAACCGCGATCAAAATCACAATCGGCACGAAAACGCCGCTTATCCGGTCGGCCAGCTTCGAAATCGGGGCTTTTGAGGAGCTCGCCTCGTCGACCAGTCTGATGATCTGCGCAAGGGTCGTGTCGTCGCCCACCTTGCGCGCCTCGAAGGTAAAGGCGCCCGCCTTGTTGATGCTCGCCCCGATCACCGTGTCGCCCGGTTTTTTCTCAGCGGGGATGCTCTCGCCGGTCAGCGCCGACTCGTCGACAAAGGACCCGCCGCTTATCAAAACGCCGTCGACCGGGACGCTCTGCCCCGGCTTTACAACGACGAGATCCCCTTTTACGACGTCCTCGACGGGGATTTCAAGCTCCGCGCCATCCCGGACGACAAGCGCGGTTTTGGGCGCCAGGTCGATAAGCTTCCGGATCGCGTCGGACGTGCGCCCCTTCGCGCGCGCCTCGAGGTATTTCCCGAGCGTGATCAGCGTCAGGATCACGGCGGCCGATTCGAAATACAGGTCCATGGAATAGCGCGAAACGAGGTCCATGTCCATATGCCCGAGGCCGTAGCCGATCCTGAAAATGGCGAAGACCCCGTAAACCACGGCGGCGGCCGAGCCGATCGCGATCAGCGAGTCCATATTGGGCGAGCGCTTATAAAGCATCTTAAAGCCGACCCGATAGTAGCGGTTGTTCGCGGCAACCACCGGAAGTATCAGCAGAAACTGCGAAAAGGCGAAGGTCAGCGCGTTTTCATGCCCGTGGAAGAAATCGGGCAGCGGCCAGGAAAACATATGCCCCATGGCGATATAAAAAAGCGGAACGGTAAAAATAATCGAGACGATCAGGCGCGCTTTGACGCGCTTTTGCTCCTCCTGCGCCGGGTCGGCCGCCTGCGGCGCGCTTTTTTCGCCGCCCCCGCGCTCCTTTTGCACGGGAAACGCGTCATACCCCGCGTCGCGGACGGCCTTTTCGATTTGGGCGTCGTTGGTTTTTTTATCGTCATACCGGACCGTCATGCTGTTTTTTAACAGGTTGACGGCGACGTCCTCCACCCCGGCGACCTTGCGCACGCTTTTTTCCACATGCGCCGAGCAGGCGGAACAAGTCATCCCGGTCACATTGAATTTTTTCTCCGGCATTTTGAGCCCTCCCATCTCCCCCACCCCGTGGGGGTGCTGTCTATTTTTAATCTACTCCGCTTTTCGGGTTTTGTCAACTTTTTCAGCCGCCGGTTAGTTCCATTTTTATCTTTTGTCATTCCGCGCATATCATGCAAAAGCCCCCTGCCGTTTTTCAAGCGGCGGGGGGCTTAGTCATCAGTGCTTTTTGATTTATTTTCCGATAAACATCTGCGAAATGTAGAGATTTCCCTGGCTGTCCTTTACGATTCCGATTCCGACGGTGGTGAAGGCTGAGTTTAAGATATTCGCGCGGTGGCCCGAGGAATTCATAAACGCAGTATGCGCAGCCTGGACCGACTGGTTGATCGCGATGTTCTCTCCGGCTGTCCGGTAGCTGATCCCGAAGGATTTCATCATATCAAACGGGCTGCCGTAAGTCGGGGACGTATGGGAGAAATAGTTGTTGTCGATCATGTCCTGCGCTTTTACCTCCGCGACATGTGTCAGATTCGCGTCGACCTTTAAGGCGCTGAGCCCGGCTTTTGCACGCTCGCTGTTGACGAGATCGACCATCTGCTGCTCAAGTGCGCTGACGCCGGTCGCCGGCGTGGTCGGTGTCGTCGGCTCTGTCGGGGTTGTGGGAGTTGTCGGGGTCGTCGGAGTTGTCGGCTTTGTGGGGGTCGTCGGGGTGGTCGGCTTTGTGGGGGTTGTCGGCTTTGTCGGTGTGGTCGGCTTCGTGCCGGTCGACGGGGTTGTCGGGGTCTGCGTCTTTTTTCCGCAGAACAGGTTATAAAGCTGGTTTACATCTATATTGCCGCTTTTCAGCATCTGCTGGACTTTAGCCGCATCGCTCCCGGAGAGGGATGCCAAAACCTTTGACAGACTTGTGTTCGAGCCCGTCGTATTGCTGTTTGCTGTATTGCAACCCGCCGTTTGGCAGCTTCCTGTATTGCATATCGCCGCGGTGCAATTTGCCGATGTGCAGCCAGCCGACTTGCAGGCAGACGTGCTGCATGTTCCGTTGGTCTTACATTCTGAATTATTATTGCATACACTCGAGGGTGTGAATGAAGACCCATAGTTTTGGCAACTTGATGCCGCGCTCGCCGGGAGCCACAGTGCGGCGGCAATGACGACACTGCCCATCACTCCGGCAAAGGTCCTCAGTAACCTACTTCTCTGAGCTTTCATCTTTTTCATCCTCCAAAAAAAAATTGTTAAGACTTTAATCTTAACTTGGCTAAATGGTAACAAAAGAGTTACAAAAAATCAACCCTAAAAGGAAGTTTCTGTCTTGGTAATTTATGGGCAGGTTGTTATGGACTATTGTCATTTTCGATCTCCCACCCCAAAAAACGCTGCCGATTGTTTAAAAATTAAAGGAGCCATCCTAAAAGCTTTAGGACGGCCCCTCTCTGTTTTGCATATATTACCCGATATCGCGGCGATAGTGCATGTTCTGAAAACTGATTTTCGAAACCGCCTCGTACGCCCTGCGCGCGGCCTGCGCCGCCGTTTCGCCCTTTGCGGTCACGCCGAGCACCCGCCCGCCGGCGGTTTTATAAATGCCGTCTTCCTTTTTCGTCCCGGCGTGGAACACGACGGCGCCGGTTTCCCGCGCCGCGTCGAGCCCCGAGACCGGAAAACCCGTTTCGTATTTCAGCGGATACCCGCCCGACGCCATGACGACGCAGCAGGCAGCGTCACTGGAGAACGAAAGCTCCGTTTCCGAAAGCGTCCCGTCGATCACCGCGTTCATCGCGTCGCACAAATCGCTCGTCATCCGCATAAGTACGGCCTGCGTCTCCGGGTCGCCGAAGCGCGCGTTGTATTCGATGACCTTCGGTCCGTCCTTTGTCAGCATCAGGCCGAAATATAAGACGCCGCGAAACGGCCTGCCCTCTTCCCGCATCGCCCGGATGGTCGGCAGGAATATCGTCTCAAGGCACTGTGCCTCGATTTCCTTCGTAAAATTCCGGCTCGGCGAAAACGCGCCCATCCCTCCGGTGTTTGGGCCGAGGTCGTTGTCGTTTACCCGCTTATGGTCCTGGGCCGACGGCATCAGCCGCAGGGTTTGCCCGTCGGTAAAGCAAAGGACCGACACCTCGGGACCTTGAAGGTACTCCTCGATGACGACCTTCGCGCCGGCATTTCCGAATACTTTGTCCTCCATCGCGGCCGTCACGGCTTTTTCAGCCTCCGCGACGGTCATGGCGACCGTGACGCCCTTGCCGAGCGCCAGCCCGTCCGCCTTTACGACGATCGGCGCGCCGTTTTGACGGATATACGCGAGCGCCTTTTCCCTGTCGTCGAACACCTCGTAACGCGCCGTCGGGATGTTGTACTTTTTCATCAGCTCTTTGGCGAAGGACTTCGAGCCCTCAATGATCGCGGCGTTTTTGCCCGGGCCGAACGCGCGAAACCCGTTTTCCGTCAGCAGGTCGACCATGCCGAGCACAAGCGGGTCGTCGGGCGCGACGACGACGAGGTCCGGGCGGTGTTCCCGGCAAAACGAGAGCGCCGCGCCGAGGTCGGTCGCCTTAAAGCCGACGCACTCGGCAAGCTCCGAGATGCCGCCGTTTCCCGGCGCGCACCAGAGCTTTTCAACCTTCGGGCTCTGTCTGAGCTTCCAGGCGATGGCGTGTTCGCGTCCGCCGCCGCCGATAATCAAGACTTTCATCGCATTAAACTCCATATACAAAATTGTTTTCCCGTCTTTTTTGAAAAAATGCGTTGCGCCCTGCGTGACCATTTTTTCAAAAAAACAATTTATATCCCTATTCAGGGGAATTCATTTCCCCTGAATAGCCCTTAACCCGCGCCAATCGGGCGCGAAACCGGGGGTTTCCGGGGTCCCCAAGCGATTATAATCGCTTGGGGTGGGTCAAAGGGGGTACCGGGTACCCCCTTTGAAGTACTTAGTGTTTGAAATGGCGCATTCCCGTGAAGACCATCGCAATGCCGAACCGGTTGCAGGCGCTGATCGAATCCTGGTCGCGGACGGAGCCGCCCGGCTGGATGATCGCGGTGATGCCCGCTTCATGCGCCGCCTTCACGCAGTCGTCGAACGGAAAGAAGGCGTCCGACGCCATGACCGAACCCTTCGCCTGCTCCCCCGCGTATTTGATCGCAAGCTCGAGCGCCGTGATCCGGTTGGTCTGCCCGGGGCCGACGCCCGTCGTGCGGTCCGCCTTCGCGAGCACGATTCCGTTCGATTTGACGTGCTTGACCACGCGCCAGGCAAACCGCATGGTTTCCAGCTCTTCCTTAGTCGGCTGCCTCTCGGTCACAACCTTAAGCTCCGCTTCATCGAGCACTCTGCAGTTTAAATCCTGAACCAAAAGCCCGCCCGCGACCTTTTTAAAGTCGCGCATGGAGCTTTCGTTCGGGCGCATGATCTCGGGCAGGCGCAGAATCCTCAGGTTTTTCTTCTGTTTCAATATTTCGAGCGCCTCGTCGGTGTAGCTCGGCGCGATGACGATCTCGAGAAAGATCTTGGAGATTTCGGCTGCCGTCATATGTTCGCAGCAGCGGTTTAACGCCACGATCCCGCCGTAAATGGATACCGGATCGGCCTCGTACGCGTTTTGGTACGCGTCCAGTATGGTTTTGCCGACGCCGACGCCGCAGGGGTTCGCGTGCTTCACCGCGACGGCGCACGGCAGGTCGCCGAACTCCTTTAATGTGTCGAGCGCACCGTTTGCGTCGTTAATGTTGTTATAGGAAAGCTCCTTGCCCCAGAGCTGCTCCGCCGCCGTAAGGGTCCCGCTGAAATCCCCGACTTCCTTATAGAAAACGGCCTTCTGGTGCGGATTCTCGCCATAGCGCAGATCCTGCGCCTTCTCATAGGTAAACGTGATGGTCTCGGGGAAGTCGATTCCCGCCTGCCTGCGCAGGTAGGACGCGATCAGGGCGTCGTAGTGCGCCGTGTGCTCAAACACCTTTTGGGCGAGCTTAAACTTCGTCTCTTTTTTCACGCCGCCCTCCCGGAGCTCCGACAGCACGGCGTCATAGTCCATAGGGTCGACGATCACACAGACGTCCTGCCAGTTTTTCGCCGCCGCTCGGATCATCGTCGGGCCGCCGATGTCGATGTTCTCGATCGCCTCGGGCAGGGTTACCCCGGGCTTTTGGATCGTTTGCTTAAACGGGTACAGGTTGATCGCGACGAGATCGATCGGCGTGACGTTTAACTCCCCCAGCTGCTGCATGTGCTCGGGGTTTTCGCGAATCGCAAGAATGCCGGCATGCACCATCGGATGAAGCGTCTTGACCCTTCCGTCCAGGCACTCCGGAAAACCCGTGATCTCCGAAATTCCGGTCACGGGGATGCCCGCCTTCAGGAGCGCCCCCGAAGTGCCGCCGGTCGAGACAATTTCAAAATCCAGCTCGACGAGCGCTTTTGCAAATTCGACGACGCCGGTTTTGTCGGACACACTTATCAGCGCGCGCTTTTTCATGCTCTCCACCTCATATGTTAAATTTTATAATCCGACGATATGGACGGTCCGCCCCTCTACCCGGAGCCTTCCTTCGCAAAAAAGCGAAACCGCCGACGGCAGAAGCTCCCATTCCGCCTCTTTCATCACCCGTTTCTGGAGGCTTTCGGGCGTGTCGTCCTCTTTTACCTCCACCGCTTTTTGCAGGATGATCGCGCCTCCGTCCGTGACCTCGTCGACAAAATGGACCGTCGCCCCGGTCACCTTCACCCCGCAGCAAAGCGCCGCCTCATGCACGCGAAGGCCGTAAAAGCCGTTTCCGCAGAACGACGGGATCAGCGACGGATGGACGTTTATGATCCGGTTTCGAAACCGTCTGCAAACCTCGGGGCCCAGCACCACCATAAACCCGGCCAGAACGATAAGGTCCGCTCCGATTTCTTTTAATAACCGCAAAAGCGCCCCGTCATATTCCTCTTTTGCCGGATAATCCCGCTTCGATACGATATAGGACGGGATCCCCGCGGCCTCCGCCCTTTTCAGCGCGTAAGCGTCTCTGTTCGACGAAATCACGGCGCAAAGAGCGCCGTTTCTGATTTTTCCCGCGGCTTCGGCGTCGATCAGCGCCTGCAGATTAGTGCCGCCTCCCGATACCAAAACGGCGATTTTTACCCGTTCCATCAAAGCCGCCCTCTCTCTTTCCGATCAGTACAGTTCAACGCCTTTTTCCCCTTTTACGCACTCGCCGATGATGTGCGCGCGCTCGCCCACCGCATTGAGCGCGAGGACTGCGCGCGACGCGTCGTCCGAGGAGACGACGGCGACGATGCCGGCACCCATGTTGAAGGTGTTGTACATGTCGTGCTCGGAGATATTCCCCTTTTGCATGATCAGATCGAAGACGGGCGAACGCGGTAGCGCCTTTTTCTCGATTTTCGCGCATACGTCCTCTTTGAGCATCCGCGGAATATTCTCGTAAAATCCGCCGCCCGTGATGTGGGAAAGCGCCTTGACCTTTACCGCCGCACGCAGGGCGGAGATTGCGTCGGCGTAGATCCTCGTCGGCGTCAAAAGCTCTTCCCCGAGCGTCTTTTTAAGCTCCGGCTCGTAGCGGGAAAGCGTTTTTTCATTGACCTCGAGCACCCTCCGTACAAGGGAAAACCCGTTTGAGTGGACGCCCGAAGACGCGATCGCGATCAGCGCGTCGCCCGGTTTAACATCCGCCCCGTCGATTAAGTTCTTATGGTCGGCCATGCCGACCGCAAAGCCGGCGAGGTCGTATTCGTTTTCCGGGTAAAAGCCCGGCATTTCGGCGGTTTCGCCGCCGATCAGCGCGCAGCCGGCGGCGACGCAGCCGTCGGCGACCCCTTTTACAATGCTCGCCACCTTCTGCGCGTTCAGCTTCCCCAAAGCGATATAATCGAGAAAAAACAGAGGGGACGCGCCGGAACATAGGATATCGTTTACGCACATCGCGACACAGTCGATTCCGACGGTGTCATGCTTGTCCATCAAAAAGGCGATTTTCAGCTTCGTTCCGACGCCGTCGGTCCCGGAGACCAGAACCGGCCTCTGCATTCCCGAAAAATCGGGCTCAAAGAGGCCGCTAAAGCCTCCGATCGTGCCCATAACGCCCTTTACAAAGGTCTTCTCCACCTCGGAACGCATCAGGCGCACCGCGTTATAACCGGCGGTGATGTCAACTCCGGCCTTTTTATAGCTTTCGCTGCTCGAATCGTTCATTCGCCGATCCTCCGTTCAAAAATGTTCTTTTTGCTGACGTCGGGTTCCTTTTCCGGGTACCGGCCCGTAAAGCATCCGACACAGAACTTCCGGGCGCACTGCTTTTCGATTTTGTGAAACGCTTCAACCGGCAGAAAGCCGATGCTGTCGACTCCGATCTTCCGGCCGATTTCCGGGACGCTCAGCCTGTGGGCGATCAAAAGGTCCCGGTCGGGCACGTCGGTACCGAAATAGCAAGGATTCTTAAAGGGCGGCGAGGACAGCAGCATATGGACCTCCCTTGCGCCCGCCTCGCGCAGCATGTTGACGATATTTGCCGAGGTCGTCCCCCTCACGATCGAGTCGTCGACCATGACGACCCGCTTTCCTTTCACGGCGGAGGCCAGGGCGTTTAACTTGATGCTGACCGAGCGCTCGCGCTGCGTCTGCGACGGCTGGATAAAGGTGCGCCCGACATACCGGTTTTTAATCAGGCCGGTGCCGTAGGGAATTCCCGACTCCTCCGCGTAGCCGAGCGCCGCCACAAGGCCGGAATCGGGCACGCCGAACACAAGGTCGGCGTCGACCGGATAGGTTCTTGCAAGACACCGCCCCATTTCAAGCCGCGCTGAATTTACAGAGAGGGAGTCTATCACGCTGTCCGGCCTCGCGAAATACACAAACTCAAAAACGCACAGGCCCTCTTTTGCCGAAATCCCGCTTTTGATCGAGGTCAGCGTTCCGTCGAGGCAGACGACGATTTCACCCGGCTCGACGTCGCGCAGGAAGGTCGCGCCGATTGCGTCGAACGCGCAGCTTTCCGACGCGAACACATAGGAGCTCCCGAGCCTGCCGATGCACAGCGGGCGGAACCCCGACGGGTCGCGCACGGCGATCAGCTTTCTCGGGCTCATGATGACGAGCGAATACGCCCCCCGAAGCTTCCGCATCGCGTTTTTGATCGCTTCCTCGATCGAATCCGCCTTTAGGCGCTCGTGGACGATCGCGTAGGCGATCACCTCCGAATCGTTGGAAGTATGGAAAATACCGCCGGCCATTTCAAATTTTTCGCGCAGCTCGTAGGCGTTTGTAAGCGAACCGTTGTGCGCGATCGCGAGATTGCCCTTGATATGGGAGATCACGATCGGCTGCGCGTTTTCCCGCGTGTTTTTGCCGAGCGTCGAGTAGCGGACATGGCCGATCGCCGACTGCCCCGAAAGCGCCATCAGGTCGTTTTCATCGAACACGTCGGGCACCAGCCCGACGTCCTTTTGCAGATCGATGACGCCCTTGTCGTTTACCGCGATACCGCACGCCTCCTGGCCCCTGTGCTGCAGGGCGTAAAGCGCGGTATAGGTCTCGTAGGCGGGATTAAATCCGTCCTGCTCGGCTACCGCGATGCCGAATATCCCGCACTCCTCATGCACTTTTCCAAAGCCGGAGCAAACGTTACAGTTTGCGCACTGTTTCATAAAAGGCTCCATTCTGCCGCCCGCCGGCAAAACAATAATGAGATGGACGCTCCTATCACGCGCAGCGAGGGTATGATAAGAGCTTCAATGAAATCGTATCTTTTTTTCAAATCGGATCACTCGCCGAGAAGGCGGCGGAGAATCTCCCGATAGGCGTCCTCTACATGCCCCATATCGCGGCGGAAACGGTCCTTGTCGAGCTTTTCCCTTGTTTTCACATCCCAGAACCTGCAGGTATCCGGGCTTATTTCATCGGCGAGCACGATCGTGCCGTCAGAAAGTCTTCCGAACTCAAGCTTAAAGTCGATAAGCTCGATACCGAGGTCCTTTAAATATGCGCCGAGGATCTCATTGACCCGGAACGCGTACTGATCGATCACGCGCAGCTCCTCTTTGGTCGCGAGCTCCATCGCAAGCGCGTGGTACTCGTTGATCATGGGATCTCCGAGCTCGTCGTTTTTATAGGAATATTCCAGAACGGTCGACTTCATCTTTGTGCCCTCGGGGATGCCGAGGCGCTTTGACAGCGACCCCGCGGCGATATTGCGCACGATCACCTCGATCGGCACGATCACGACCTTTTTGACCGCCGTCTCCCGCTCCGAAAGCTCTTTGACAAAATGGGTCGGGATCCCGTTCTTTTCCAGAAGCTGCATCAGATGGTTTGTGACGCGGTTGTTGATGACGCCCTTTCCCGTTATCGTTCCCTTTTTCAGGCCGTTGAATGCCGTCGCGTCGTCCTTGTATTCGACAATGTACGTGTCGTCAAGGTCGGTCTTAAAAACTTTCTTTGCCTTTCCCTCGTAAATCTGACCAAGCTTTTTCATTTTACGCCCCTCCGTTATTTATGGTTTGAAGGCCGCCGGTTTTTACAGCCTTGAATACTCCGTGTTTACGGCCTCGTCGATTTTTGTGATGTCTTTTTCCATTTTTTCCTTGAACGCGTCGAGCTTTTCCGAAAGCGCGCCGTCGGTAAGCGCCAGGATCTGCGCCGCCAGAATGGCCGCGTTTTGCGAGCCGTCGATCGCGACGCAAGCAACAGGAATGCCCTTCGGCATCTGCACCGTCGAAAGCAAGCTGTCGAGCCCGTCGAGCGTCGAGGATTTGACCGGCAGGCCGATCACCGGAAGCGTTGTGTATGACGCGAGCACCCCGCCGAGATGCGCCGCCTTTCCCGCGGCGGCAATGATCACGCCGAAGTTGTTTTTCTTCGCGTTTTTTGCGAAGTCGGCCGCTTTGCCCGGCGTCCGATGGGCGGAAATCACCCGCACCTCGTAGGGGATTTCAAATTCGGAAAGGATGTCGAACGCCCCTTCCAGCACCTTTAAGTCTGAGTTTGATCCCATGACAACCGCTACTTTGAGCATATTGTAAAAACCTCCAGCAAAAAATGGAAAGGGCACCCGCATGGATGCCCCTCATTGATATACTTATTCTCCTGCTTGCCCGCAAGGCACAACTCCGGCGCAAAAAATCGAGCCGCCGAAAGGTTTGCAACAACGAGCCCACGTTTTCATCCGCCGTACCTCCCCTCGCGCAAAAATACATATTTATTGTAATACACCGTCGTTTTTTTTACAAGTTTCCAAATCAAAAAACAAGCAAATTTGGCATTCAGACGAAAAAAAACGTCCCTATGAGCAAAAAAATGTTTAATTTTACGACTTCTACCGGGGGATTTTTTCCATCCACTCCTCGCGCCGCATCCTACGGGAATACAAAGTCCCTCGAAACACCCAGTCGAGGCCCATCGCCACGATCACGCCGTAAACGAAAAATTTCATTGTGACGCCGAGAAAATAACCGAACGCCACACGGAAAATCCACATGCTGAACACAGATATGACGAGAGGATAGCGGACGTCCCCCGCGCCTCGAAAGCCCATCGGTATCGTAAAGGAAGAGGTATGGAGCAGGAAAAACGGGCTCATGATCCGGATCGAAAGCGCCGCGACCCGGATGATTTCCGGATCGGAGGAAAAGATGCCGCAAAGGTACGGGGCGCTGAAAAACGCCGTCAGGCCGACAAAGAAATTCGTAATCTCCCCCATGCTCGCGACATAGCGCAGCGCCGCGTCGCTTCTTTGGCGGCTTTTCGCGCCGACCCTCTGGGCGACGAGCGTCACGATGATAAACTGATACGAATTTGTGCAGACGCTGAAGATATTGAGGCAGGACATCGCAACCTGATTGGCCGAAATCATCACGGTCCCCATTGTGGCGACAATTACCTGAACCATAAGCCTTCCCGAATGAAATAAAAAAGTCTCGAGTGCGATCGGGATGCCGATGTCGAGGAGCTCTTTTATGATGGCGGGTTTAAAACGGAATTTCAGGCTTAAATGAAGCCTGATCGGCGCATGCCCGCCGAGCGTGAACAAAACCAGAAGCGTCGCCCCGATCAAACGCGAGGTAAAGATGGCGACCCCCGCGCCGAACGCCCCGTAGCCTTCGAAGTTCCCGACCCCGATAATCAGAATAAAGCCCAGCAGAATATTGACCAGATTCATCACGATGCTCGCGAGCATCGGCATTCTCATCGAATCCGCCGAGCGCAGCGCGCCTGCGCACTGGGAGAAAATAAAGGTCAGCGGCAGCGACGGCACCGACCAGATCATGTAATCCAGCGACTTTAACATGACCGCGCTTTCCACCTTCGGATAAAGAAGGTGCAAAACGGGGGTGCGCACAAGGACAAGCGCAACCGACAGAAGCGTTAAAAACAGCGTGCCCGCCACGAGCGTCTGCAGCATGCTTTCCTCGGCCTGCGCCCGGTCGTTTCTTCCGATGTGCTGGGCAATAATCACCGTTCCGGCCGTCGCAAAGGAATTGAACACGTAAACGAGAATCATGTTGATCGCGTCGACCTGCCCGACGCCGGCGAGCACCACGCCCGAAACATTTCCCGCCATAATGACGTTCACGACGCCCAGACAGATTACAGAAAACTGGTCGGCAAACACGGACGGCAGCATCCGCTTAAACTGCGCCTTGATTTCCGGCTCGACCTCCCGGCCCTTCGTATAAAGCTCCATTACTGTTTATCCCCCTGCCCCAAAAATGCCCCGTTTTTTGAGTTCTTCCTCCATGCGGGAGACTCTTGCGTCCCAGGAGCATTCCTTTGCGTAACGCATTCGCCTTGTCCGAAGCGCGGGGTCGTTTTCACCTGACGCGCGCAAACACTGCCCGATAAACTCGTCCTCGCTTTCCGCGAGATACACGACATCCTTGTAATCGAGCACCTGGAGAGGCTCGGGCGCCGTCACGACCGGCTTTCCCGTCGCGAGGTATTCGTAGAATTTCAGCGGACTTACGTCCTTTGAAAGGCTGCCGGGGCGAAACGGGTTTAAGCAGACGTCAAATCTCGATAAATATTTCGGAAGCTCTTCCTGTTTTTTAAGGCCCAGAAAATGGACGTTCTTATAATTCCCGAGCCGCGAAAGATCCACGCCCGGCAGCTTCCGCCCGATAAAGACAAGATGCGAACCGGGGCACTTTTTCGCCAGCGCCTCGAGCCATTCGTAATTGATGCATTCCTGAAGCATCCCGACAAAACCGAAAATTTTACCCTCGATCCCGGAAAGCTCCTCCGGGACTTTAAGTCCGCCCTCCGCCGCCTTTGAAAAGAGCTCGTAAGCGGCGCCGTTCGGCACCAGGACGGAATTTCTATTATAGCCGGACAGCGTTTCATGGAGCCCGGCGGCCGTTGAGAACACAAGGTCGGCACCCTTTGCGAGGTCCCGCTCCATCCGGTCGACGACGGAAGGATTGATCATGCCCTTGTACGCCGAGTGGCGGTCGACGCAGTCGTAGACGAGGGCGCGCTTCGGGATTTCGGAAACGATGTCGCAGCTCGACGGGGAGTAGCACCACAAAACCGGCTCCGAAAAACCGTGCAGCTTCATTTTTCCCCTGACATAGCTCGAAAGGATCCGCTGGTTTATCCGGTTTACAAGCCGGACCCTGTTGTAAAATGGCAAAACCGGCGGCATGGCGTAAACCGTGACCGAATCGGTGACCTTTTCCCCCTCTTTCCGAAACGCGAAAAGCCTTTTCAGCGCAGAGCGGTCCTTAAGGGGCGCGAGAATCGTGACCGGAGGGTCGAAATACAGGACCTTTGAATCTTTAAGGCGCTTCATCACATTCTGCTTTCTCGTCGGGAAGGGGTTGTAATTCGAGGTGGACAGGCAAACGATCTGGTTCATTAAACGGTCTCCTTTTTGCTTTGCGGCAGGTTCAGGAGTTCTCTCGCCGCCTGCTCGTTGATCTTTTCGCGCTCTTTGAGCATTCCGGCGCTTTTTCTGACCTGTTCGGAAAAATCGCCGGACTTAGCCCGGTCGATCATTTCGCACAGCTTTTCGGCGCAAAGCGTCTCAAAGGGGAGAAAGAGGTCGGAACCGATATATTTCATAAAACCCGATACCTTGACGTCATAGGACACGGCGATCACCGGAATTTCGGAGGAGGCGGAGAAGACCAGCGCGTGCAGCCGCATCGCGCAGACGAGCTCCATGCGCCGCAGCACCGCAATCGTAAGCTCCACCGACCTCGGCTTCCTTAAAATATAAAAAGGCGCCTTCATTTTCCCGGCCACCCGCTCCGACGGCGCGATATCCTTCGGGAACTCGGCGGGCAGAAAAAGCGGCACGAGGCCGTATTTTTCATAGGCGTAGTCGGCGGCTCTCGCGAGCTCCGCCGAGCGGTCGAAGTGCTTCCAGTCCCGGAGTGCAAAGCAGATATAGCGCCCGTCCTTCGGGATCCCCTCGGAGGCGAGATACGTGTTGGTCTCCCCGGGGTCCGCGGACTTTAAGTTCATCGCGGAGTCGGCTGCGAGAAAAATCTTCGGCCTTTTTACGCCGAGGCTTTCAAGCTCGTTTTGGGACAGGTCGTCGCGAAGCGTGATGATATCGACCGAGCGGTTTAGCACGCTTGCCGCAAGAGCGCGGTTGGAGGTCTTCATAACCGGCCCGATGCCGCACCCGTACATGAGGACGCGGCAGGAAAACAGCTTCGCCATGAACAGCGTAAAAAGGTAATAGTAGAGCGACCGCGTCGATGTGACGTCCTGGATCAGGCTTCCGCCGCCGTTTATGAAAAGCCTGCTGCGGCGGAGCTTTCTGAAAAAGGTCGCAATATGAAAAATATAAAACGAATTGACGCGGTTTACAAGCCTTGTTTCCTCCGGGTTTCTCGACATCACATAAATCGGCATATCGGGGTCTAAGCTCCGCAGGGTGCCGACGATCGCTTTCAGGATCGCGTCGTCGCCGGCGTTGCCGCGGCCGTAAGCGCCGCAGACGATCGCCCCGTAGCGCTTTTTGCCCCGGCGCATCCTGTCCCGCCTTAAAAGCGTCTCGTAGATTTCGATCTGGGTGTCCTTCATGCGCCCGATCGAAAACTCCCTGGACGCTTTTTCGTAGAGATGCTTCGCAAACCGTTCCCGGAGCGCGTCGTCGGTGCACATCACATAAATGTATTCCGCAAGTGCGTCGACATCCCCGGGCTTAAAAATAAAGCCGCCCCTGTTGTGCTCGATCAGGTCGGGCATGCCGCCGACGTCCGACGAGATCGCGGCGCAGCCCTCCCGGACCCCTTCGGTGATCGAGTACGGGAAGGTCTCCGACAGAGACGAGATCACGGTGATGTCGCTCGCGGCGAAAAAGGTGTCGATATCGGGCACCCAGCCGGCAAAACAGACGCGGTCCTCAATCCGGAGGGTTTTCGCAAGCTCTTTTAATTTCTTCTTGTCGTCTCCCTCGCCCGCGATGATCAGCTTGATCCTCGGATTTTTCCCGGACGCGATTTTTAAGGCGCGCAAAAGCGTACCCAAATCCTTGACCGGATTTAAGCGCGCCGCGACGGCCAGAACCACGTCGCCGTCTTCATATTGGAGGCCCTTTTCCCGGAGGTACTCCTTTTTGTCGACCGTTGCCCTGGGCTTTGAGAAATCGATGCAGTTATAAATAATGAAAATGCGCTCGGGGTCGAACCCGCGCGAAATCAGCATGTCGGCCGTGCGCGAGGCGACCGCCGTGTAATAATCGATGAACCGGAGGGCAATCGCGTTGATGGTTCCGAAGGTCAGCTGCTTTATGCGGCTGTGCATATAGTCGAGCCGGTAGTCCGAATGGACGGTCGTCACAACGGGGACCTTGCAGAAAAACTTCATGATCGTGCCCATCATGTTCGCTTTCGCGCCGTGGCAGTGCAGCACGTCCGGTGAAAACCCCCGGACCGCCCGGAAAAGCGTGAATAAGGATGCGCTGACGACAGGCTTCGAAATAACGACCGTTTTGATCCCCTCGTCCTCCGCCGCGCGCGCAAACGGTCCGCTCCGAAAGCTCACCAGCATGACCTCGTGCTCCTTCGAGAGCTCCTTCAAAAGCGTGATAATATGCGTTTTGGCGCCGCCGGTATCGCCGCCGCCGGCAAGATGCATGATTCTCATCTGACACTCCTGCGCCGCGGCGAAAAACCGCGGCAAAAACGCCCCTTTTTTGCGGGGCTTGATAGGAAAAACGGGCGCGCGGACGCCGCTTTATCGCGCGGGCGGCGCGCCGAACAAAATTTTTCTGCTTACGGATTCCGTTTTTCAGGTTTAAAAAGAGTGGCGCTCATACAAAATCCGATATATAATGGACTCATATTTTCTGAATTTACCATTATTCACAATCTTCGACTGGGATGGTAATATATACATTATAGTATAACCTTTCTGTAAGGTCAATCGATACGGTTTTTTTGAAACAACCGTTTGGGGGATGCTTTTATCTTGGGCAAAGGACGCATGGCGAAGGACACGCTTCTTTTCCTTCCGGCAAAGGTGGCCGAGGGCGTAATTGTGATGCTCACAACGGCCTTCTACACCAAGCTTTTTCTGCCGGAAGCCTACGGCTCGTTCCAGATCATCAACACAACCATGCTGGTCGCTTACCTTATTTCCGCTTCCTGGCTCGCAAACGCGGCGGTACGCTACATCGGCGACGAACTGAAAAAGGATTCGGGGAAAGAGTTTTATTCGACGCTCGTCACGTCCTATCTCTATATTTCAGGCCTCGTCTGCGCCGTATGCCTGATCGTTTATTTGTTTCAGGGCGATCCTGTCTGGCCGGCGGGCGCTTTCATGTTTGCAGCCTACAGCCTTTTTATGATCCTAAACGGCATGCTCGTACAGACGGGACTCATCAGGTGGAGCATTGTCCTCTCGCTTTTGTCGGTGACGTTAAAGCTCGCCTCCGCCTACCTCTATGTGAACCTCCTTCCATCCGGCGTGAAAACTCCGTTTCCCGCCGTCTTCGCGTCGATGACCGGCGACTTTATCGCGTCGGTCGGTGCCCTGCTCGCCCTTGGGATCCCGTCCGCAATGAGCTTAAAGCGGTTTTCAAGGCCTCTTTTTTCAAGCCTGATGAAATACGGCTTTCCCCTGATCGGCGTGAGCGTCAGCATCGGCCTTTTGAATATGATCGACCGGTATATCGTGGTTTTTACGATGGGGAAAGCGCCGTTTGCCGTCTATTCGGCAAACTACGCGATCAGCTCGGGCATTTTTACGATGCTGACGGTCGCCGTCATGCGCGGGGTATACCCCGCGGTGCTCGGCGCCTGGCGCGAGGGCGGACAGGCCTCGGCGAAGCCCCTTCTTGATGCGGGCGCGCGCCTTTATGTCCTGATCGCGCTCCCTTGCGCCGCCGGCCTTACCGCCGTCGGCCCGCTTTTGTCCCGCGTCCTGTTTGTGCGCCCGGAGTATCACACGGGCGCACCCGTCATCGGGATTACTGCGTGCGCCATGTTTTTCATGGGCCTTACGGAATATGCGAACAAGCCCTGGGAGCTTACGAAGAACACGATCCCGGTTTTGCAGAACGCGGCCTGCGCCGCGGTTTTGAAAGTGGTCGCATCCCTGTTGCTGATTCCCGTTTTCGGCATCTCGGGCGCGGCGTACGGCACCTTATTCGCCTTTTTATTGTATTTTTCCCTCGCCGCCCTGCGCGCGAAAAGAATCTTTCTGTTTTATCTGGGAACGCGCCGCGTCTTAAACATCACGGTAAGCTCCCTCCTTTGCGCGCTCGCGGCCTTTGCCGTAACCCTAATGCCCGTCCCGCGGGTCGCCGCCCTTGCAGGCGCGGTCTTTACGGGCGCCGCCGTCTATTTTGCCGCCATCTTTTTGTCCGGGGAAATCGGCGGCGAGATCAGCGCTCTGAAAGCGCATCTGAAAACCCCGAAATTATAAAAAGCCGTTTTGCAAAAAGCAACGAAGAAGATGATTGGAGAATGCTATGAAAATTATTGATGAAAAAGGCCGTCTGTTCAAGGTCATCAACATTGTCGACCTTATTGTGCTCGCAGCCGCCCTGCTCGTTGTCGGCGGTATTGTATGGAAGCTTTTTTCGCCCGCGGTCCAAAACGTGGTCGCACCCCAGGTGAAGATGATCACCGTCATGCGCGTCCGCGGGGCCACGCCCTTTCTCGTGAGCGAGGTTAACGCAAACCCGCAGACCGGCAAAAAGCTGGTCGCCGGAAACAGCTATACCGACGCTGTGGTCACAAACGTGGAAATCGTTCCGTATATCCAACAGGTGACGACGGCCGACGGGCGCATCGTGGACGCGCTCGACCCTTCCAAAAAGGACATTATGGTCACCGTCGAGGCATACGTCCCAAAGGATACCCCCGTTCCGACCATGGCGAACCAGGAGGTCCGCGCGGGCCGCACCTTTACGCTGAAAACGCAGGATTTTGAGAGCACCCCGATTATAGAATCGGTGAGGTTCGAATGATCGGCATCTTAAAAAACAGCTTTCTATGGAAAGCGGCCGCGCAGCTTCGGTCGTGGGCCGAGAAAAGCGTCCTTCATTCCCTGTCCGCTTTTTTTAAGCGGAGCTACTCGCGCTCGCTGACAAAGACGATCTTCGCCCGCTTCTGCGAGGTGCCGAACCGGGCGCACGGCTCGGTTTACGGCCGCATCTGCTCGCGGGTTTCGGCAAGGATCTCAATGCTTGCTCCCGCCGTTTCCGGAAGCATCGTCTTTCGGCTTTTGCGGGCGCTTTTGTCCTTTATAACCCGCCTGGTTCAAAACTCAAGACTGGCTTTTCTTGCGAAGGTCTGCACGATCCGCCGGCTCATCCTGCTTTCGCTCGTTCTCTCCGTCTGCGTCGATTACTTTTTCCGGAATGTGATCACCGTCACCGTGATTGCGTCGGCCTGGGACGAGGCTTTGATTCTCGCGGCCCTTTCGTATGTGATTTACCGCCGCGCCTCAAGCCGTCTGCCGAAGCCCTGCCGGACCACGCCGGTCGATTCTTATCTGCTTTTGTTTATCGGCGTCGGCTTTTTCCTGATGTGCGTGGTCTCCCCCTACCCCGGCGTCGCTTTCGCCGGCTACCGCGCAGTCGTCGAATACATGGTCTGGTTTTTCCTTGTCGTACGGCTGATCGACAACGACGGCGACGTGATGGCCTTTTACGGCGCCATGGTACTTTTGTCGCTCCTCATGGCTTTGCACGGGATTTATCAGTACATCGTAGCCGTGCCGATTCCCGCGGGCTGGGTCTCCCAAACCGAGGCCGGCGTGCGCACAAGGGTCTTTTCGATCATCGGAAGCCCCAATATCCTGGGCTCGTTTTTCGTGCTGACGGCGCCGATGGCGGCGGGCCTTGCCTATTATTTTAAGGATATCCGCCTGAAAATCGGCTGCTGGTGCGCGGTTTTTCTGATGTGCCTCGCCCTTCTTTTCACTTTTTCGCGCGGCGCATGGATCGGCATGGCGGTCGCCGTGCTGGTTTTCGCCGTTTTTATCGACCGGCGCCTGATCGCCCTGATGATGGCGGGCGCGAGCCTCGCTCTGCTGTTTGTCCCGTCGATTGCAAATCGAATCACCTACCTTTTTACGGCGGACTATGTGACTGCGTCGATGACGGGCGGGCGGATGGTGCGCTGGGACACGGCAAGGCAGCTTCTTTTCGATTCGAACCCCGTCCTCGGCTTCGGACTCGGCCGGTTCGGCGGAGCGGTCGCGATGCAGAACAAGCTCCTCGAGGAAACCGACACGTTCAAGTATTTCTATATCGACAATTACTATTTGAAAACAGAGGTGGAAATGGGAATCCTCGGCCTTATCTGCTTTCTTCTGCTTCTGTTTGGCCTTCTTTTGTGGTCGATCCGCTCGGTCGGCCGCATAAAGGGCGACCGGACCGCCTTTTTGGGGCAGGCGATGCTCGCCGGCATGTGCGGCGTGCTTGTCCACTGCTATTTTGAAAATATTTTTGAAGTACCCTACATGGTTTCGTATTTCTGGGCCATGGGCGCCTTGATTTTTTATCTCGGGTATTTCAGAAACGGCCGGAGGAAGACCCCGCCCGGAAGTCAGATTCTTACAGGAAAATGAAATTTTGACAGGCCCTTCAATCTTTTGTTTAAATTTTATCAATTAAAGGGTTGCAAAATAACCTATCGTCTGCTATCATAGAATAAGGACTTGTACGCAAATTTGGGCCCTATTTTATTGCAACAAATGAAATATAGACCGGGGCAAAAACGCAGGTTTTTCTTTTGCTCCGGGCAAAAAGGCGGTGAGAAGATGTCGCTTGATGCGATAAGGCAGATTTCCGCTGCGGAGGAAGAAGCGGAAAAAAAGCGTTCAGACGCGTTGCTTGAGGCTAAAAAGATCCTTGCATCAGCGGAAGAGGCGGGAAAAGAGACTCTGAAAAAGGCGGCGGCCGAGGCCGAGGAGAAAATCGCGGAGATTTTTAAGGCGTCCGACGCAAATGCGCAGGCCGAGGCCCGGAAAATTTCCGACGAGGCCCTGCTCCAATGCGAAGTGCTTGAGAAAAATGCTTCGGCTCAGATGGAAAAGGCGGTCTCAATCATTGTCGAAAGGATCGTGAACGGCTGATGGCAATTGTCAGGATGAAACGTCTGCACGTGATCGCACTGGGCAGCGCGCGGCGGCGTTTGATGCACGACTTGAGCCGTTTGGGTTGCGTCGAAATCGAGAGTTCTCTTGAAAAGCTTGCAAAGCCCGAGTGGTGCAGCGTACTAAAGCGTTCCGAGGAAATCGGGGATGCCCGGCAAAAGTTCTTAGCCTTGAGCTCCGCGCTTTCGATCCTTTCCAAATACGCACCTATAAAATCCGGCTTGTTTTCGCCCCGGCGCGAAGTCTCCGAAAGGGAATTTGAAAGCGAGACCTCAAAAGAAAAGGCGCTCGGCATCGCTTCGAAGTTAAACGCCTGCTCTGAAAAAATCACCTCGCTTTACGCGGAAGAAAACCGCCTGACCGCAAAGGCGGCCACCCTAAAGCCCTGGGAGTCCATGCCGGTCGATCTGAATTATGCCGGCGGGAAATGCTTCCATGTGCTGTTCGGGACATGTCCCTCCGTTTCAGATGCGGACGCGATCATGCAGGATCTCGCGCAAGCGGCTCCCGAATCCGAACTCGAGCTTATCTCTTCGGATAAGGAGCAGCATTATTTTTGCCTGATCTGCCACCGGGATGCGCTGGAGCCCTCTCTCGATTCCTTAAAGAAAAGCGGTTTTTCACGGGTCATCTTTAAGGATGCATCCGGTACGGCTTCCGATATGCTCCACGAGCTGCGTCTGCGCCTCGATGAAATTTCGAAGGAGCGCGCCGCCCTGGAGGGGGAAATCGCAGAATTTGCTCCCCAGCGTCCCTTAATCGAGCAGGTATACGATCTTTTGAACCTTGAAGCGCAGCGAGACGAGATGCTCTCAAGGCTCGGCACCACAAAAACCACGGTTTTTATGGAGGGCTGGGTGCCCCGCGACGCGGAGGCCGACGTTTCAAAGGTTTTAGAGGCGAGCGAATGCGCTTATGTGTTTTCCGACCCGTCGGACGACGAGGAGCCGCCGGTCGTGCTGGCAAACGGCCCCGCCGTCACCCCCTTCGGTACGATCACCGAGCTTTACAGCCTTCCGGGCTATAACACCGTAATCGATCCGAACCCGTTCGTCGCGGTATTCTTTTTCCTGTTTTTCGGCATGATGCTGTCCGACGCGGCCTACGGACTGATCCTTGCGCTCGGCGCGTTGTTTGTACTTAAAAAAGCCAGGCCCTCCGGGACCTTCAAAAAATTCATGCAGGTCGCGGCCGCGGTCGGCTTTTCCGCGTTCCTTTGGGGAGCCGTCTTCGGAAGCTGGTTCGGCGACGCCGTTCCGGCCATCAGCATGCTCCTTACGGGAAAACGAGTGACGGTTCCGTTTCTGATCGATCCCCTCGCCGACCCGATCGTCGTATTGATGCTTGCCCTCGGGCTCGGGGTCGTGCATCTTTTCGTCGGAATGGGGCTTTCCGGCTGGAGAATGATCAAACAGGGACATCCGCTCGACGCTTTGTTTGACGTCGGCTTCTGGTACCTGATCATCGGCGGGCTTATCGCAACGCTTACCGGTCTTTCCGGCGGGATTTACGTCGCGGCCGCCGGCGCATTGGGCGTCTTTTTAACGGCCGGCCGTGCGAAAAAATCCATTTTCGGAAAAATCACGGGAGGCCTCGGCGCGCTTTACGGCGTCACCTCCTACCTGTCCGATATCCTTTCCTATTCGCGCCTTATGGCGCTCGGCCTGTCGACAGGGGTTGTCGCAAGCGTCATAAACACGATGGGCTCGCTCGGCGGAAGCACGCCTGTCGGCTGGATTCTTTTTATATTTGTTTTTATTCTGGGACACACGTTCAATATCGCCGTCAATCTGCTGGGCGCGTTCGTACATACCTGCCGCCTGCATTACGTCGAGTTCTTCGGCAAGTTCTTTGAAGGCGCGGGGCGCCCCTTTGTTCCGTTATTCAATAAAACAAAATATGTCGCAGTCATTAAGGAGGAAAATTAAATGGATTGGCTTAACGTAATTTTTAACGGCCCGTTTTTAGCACTTTTGGGCGCGGCTCTTGCCGCGGGTTTGGCCGGCGCCGGAAGCGCCAAGGGTGTCGGCATTGCCGGCGAGGCCGCCGCCGGTGTTTTAACCGAGGACTCCAATAAATTCGGCCAGACGCTTCTTCTCCAGGCTCTCCCCGGCACACAGGGCATTTACGGCCTTCTGGTCGCGTTTATCATACTGAACAACATCGGCGTTTTCGCAGGGCACATCGAGCTGGGATCCGCGCAGGGCCTCATGTATATCGCGGCCGCACTCCCGATGGCGATCGGCGGCTATGTTTCCGCCATCGCGCAGGGCCGCGCGTCTGCCGCTTCCATGGGCATCATCGCGAAAAAACCGGAAGACCTTGCGAAAGCCATGCTTTACCCCGCGATGGTTGAGACCTATGCGGTGCTCTCGCTGCTTATTTCCATTTTGATGATCATCAACATAAAATAATTTTTTAAGGAGTGCCCGAATGAACGGTATTGATAAAATCACCGGAAAAATCAACGGTGATGCCGAGGCCGAAATATCCGGCATTCTTGGCAAAGCAAGGGCCGACGCTTCATCGGTGGCAGCCTCCTTTGCACAAAAGGCGCAGAGCTATCAGCGCGATCTGATATCCCGCGCCGAGGAACAGGCGTCGGAGCGCATAAAACGCGCGCGCTCGGTTTCCGAGCTCGAGGCGAAGAAAGCACTGCTTGCAAAAAAGCAGGAGCTTATCTCCCGCGCCTTTGACCTTGCCTATGAACGCCTTTTGAAGTTTCCGGACAATGAATACATCGACTTTTTGTGCCGGCTTGCGGCAAACGCGTCATCGAGCGGAACGGAAGAGATTATTCTTTCGGCGCAGGACCGTTCCCGCTTCGGCAAACAGATCGTTATCGGTGCAAACAAACTGCTTTCGGATCAGCAAAAAAACGCCGGCCTTACCCTCTCGGAGGAAATCAGACCGTTAAAGGGCGGGCTGGTGCTGAAAAACAAAGACGTGGAATTAAACTGCACTTTGGATACGATCGTTCGTTTAATCAAGGAAGATCTCTCGTTTGAAGTCGCGAAGGTGCTTTTTGGCTGAAGAAAGCAAATTTTGACGACTTTTTCAACAGATGCGTATAAGGAGTGTGGGCTTTGAAAGAGAAGCTTCGGGATATTGATTACGCATACGCGACCGCGCGCGTGCGAGCGCTCGAAAAAAATCTGCTTACGCGCGAACGCCTTGAGCGCATCCTGGAGGCCAAAACCGACGAGGATGCAGTTAAGGTGCTGTCGGAATGCGGATACCCCTCCGTTTCCTCCCTTTCCCTTTCGGAAATAGAGAAAATGCTTGCCAAAGAGCGTTTAAAGCTGTTTGACGAGACGCTCAGGATGTCCCCCGACCGCCGTATCGTCGACCTTTTTTTAATCAAGTATGATTACCACAACTTGAAAGCGATTATAAAGGGCGAGGCAAAGGGGGCCGATTACGACTCTTCGCTCATAGACGCGGGCAGGATTCGAACAAAAGCCATGAAAGTGATGCTTCTGGAATCGAATTACCATGAAATGCCCCCAGCCATGGGCGCCGCCGTTTCGGAAGCGCGCGAGGTCCTTTCGTGCACCTCGGATCCGCAGACCTCCGATATTATTCTCGACAAGGCCTGCTATCAGGAAATGCTGTCGGTTGCGACCGAAATCGGAAATGAGGTCATAAAAGGTTACGTGCGGCTTTTGATCGATTCGGTCAATCTGCGCGCCTGTGTCCGGTTAAAGCGCATGGGGCGTTCCTTTGAATACCTGCGCCGGGCTTATATTCCCGGAGGGAATGTATCCGTTTCCAAGCTGTCCGCCGAAATCACGCCCGAGCTTCTCGGGAACATTTACGCGCACACCGCTCTGCAAAAGGCGGCCGAGGCGGGCATTGCCGCCTTGAAGGGCGACCTGGGCCTTTCCTTTTTGGATCTCGAATGCGACAACGCGCTTTTATCCTATCTGAAGAGCGCGAAATACGTTGCGTTCGGAGAGTCTCCGCTCGCGGCCTATCTTGCCGCCAAGGAAACGGAGCTTACCGCCGTGCGCATCGTGCTGACGGGCAGGCTCGCCGGGCTTTCGCCCGAAACGGTCATGGAAAGTTTGAGGGATACCTATGTATAAAATAGCAGTCATAGGAGACCGCGACAGCGTGCTCGGTTTCAAGGCTCTGGGCCTTGACGTCGTCTTTGCCGACGATACGCAGACTGCAAAGGCCGCTCTGACCCGCCTTGCGAAGGAGGATTACGCGGTCATCTATCTGACTGAGCAGTTTGCGTCGGAGATGAAAGCCGAAATCGCGCACTACAAGGATTCGCCAACCCCCGCCATCATCCTGATCCCCGGCAAGGAAGGCTCTCTGGGCCTCGGCATGGAAGCGGTGCACAAGGCTGTCGAGCGGGCGGTCGGCGCGGATATTTTCGGGAACTGACTCCGGGAATTCTTTTGTTGCCCGCGGGCGATATTTCGCCGAAGCGGCGCATTCCCCCATGCGGATATTTCCAACATGCATGGCGGAGCTTGCCATGTATGACTTGATCCCGCTTAAGAAAGGCTGGTAAACGAAAAATGGATACAGGAAGGATTGTCAAGGTTGCGGGCCCGCTGATCGTTGCCGAAGGCTTGCAGGATGCCAATATGTTTGACGTCGTCCGCGTCGGCAGAAGACGTCTGATCGGCGAAATCATCGAAATGCGCGGCGACAAGGCTTCAATTCAGGTTTACGAGGAGACCGCGGGCATCGGCCCGGGCGACGCGGTGGAAACCACCGGCGCGCCTCTTTCCGTCGAGCTCGGCCCCGGCCTGATTGAAACGATTTATGACGGCATCCAGCGCCCCCTGGAGGCGATCCGCGCGATTGCCGGGTCCTGCATCACGAGGGGCATCGAGGTGCCCTCCCTTTCCCGCGATAAAAAATGGAAGTTTGAACCGATCGCCGAAAAAGGTGCGCGGGTGCAGGCGGGCGATTTCCTGGGCGAAGTCCGGGAAACGGTCGTCGTCGACCACAAGATCATGGTCCCGAACGGGATCTCGGGTGTTTTGGAAGAAATCAGGGGCGGCGAATTTACCGTTACGGAAGAGATCGCCAAGATCAAGACCGACGACGGCAATATCGTCCCGCTTACCATGATGCAGAAATGGCCGGTGCGGCGCGAGCGCCCCTACAAGGAAAAGCTTCCGCCGACCATCCCGATCATGACGGGCCAGCGCATCATCGACACCCTTTTCCCGATTGCAAAGGGCGGCACCGCGGCGGTTCCCGGACCGTTCGGCTCAGGCAAGACCGTCGTCCAGCATCAGCTCGCAAAATGGGCGGACGTCGACATCGTTATTTATATCGGGTGCGGCGAGCGCGGCAACGAAATGACCGACGTTTTGCGCGAGTTCCCGGAGCTTAAGGATCCGCGAACCGGCGAATCGCTTATGAAACGCACCGTTTTAATCGCAAACACATCGGATATGCCGGTTGCGGCGCGCGAGGCGTCGGTTTACACCGGCATCACGATCGCGGAATATTTCAGGGATATGGGATATGCCGTCGCCGTAATCGCCGACTCCACCTCGCGCTGGGCCGAGGCGCTTCGCGAAATGTCCGGACGGCTTGAGGAAATGCCGGGCGAAGAGGGCTATCCCGCCTACCTGTCCTCTCGCATGGCGCAGTTTTACGAGCGCGCGGGCCGCGTCATCTGCCTTGGCAGCGACGGCCGCGAGGGTTCGCTTTCTGCCGTCGGCGCCGTTTCCCCTCCGGGCGGCGACATTTCCGAGCCGGTTTCCCAGGCGACGCTCCGCATCGTCAAGGTGTACTGGGGACTCGATTCGTCCCTTGCCTACCGGCGTCACTTCCCCGCCATCAACTGGCTGCAGAGCTATTCCCTCTATCTCGACCGCCTGTCCGACTGGTATGACGAAAAGATGGGCCGCGGCTTCATGGAAATGCGCGAAAAGACCATGCGGATTCTTCAGAACGAAAACGAGCTGGACGAAATCGTACGCCTTGTCGGCATCGATGCCCTCTCTCCGACGGACCGGGTGACGATGGAGGCCGCGCGCATAATCCGCGAGGATTTTCTCCAGCAAAACGCCTTTACCGATACGGATTCCTATACGAGCTACGACAAACAGTACGGCCTTTTGGGGCTTATCATGGCTTACTACGACCAGGCGCTTAAATCCGTCAAATCGAATGTTCCCTTGGACGCAGTCCTGAACGTTTCCGCGAGAGACCGGATTGCCCGCGCAAAGGACATTCCGGAGGATCAATACAAAATGCAGTACGAAAACATCCTGAAAGAGCTTACCGCACAGTTCGACGCTCTGATTCAGGAAGGAGGTGACGCGGAATGATCCGTGAATACCGCACCATACAGGAAGTCGCCGGCCCTCTTATGCTGATCCGCGACGTTGAAAACGTGACCTACGACGAACTCGGCGAGATCGAGCTGCAAAACGGAGAAATACGGCGCTGCCGCGTTTTGGAGATCAACGGAAAAAACGCTCTGGTCCAGCTTTTCGAAAGCTCGGCCGGGATTAATCTGGCCCAGTCAAAGGTCCGTTTCCTGGGAAAAAGCATTGAGCTCGGCGTGTCCTCCGACATGCTCGGCCGTGTTTTCGACGGCCTCGGAACGCCGATCGACGGCGGCCCTCAGATCCTCGCTGAAAAATACATCGATATCAGCGGCGTCCCGATGAACCCGGCGTCGCGGGACTACCCCTCCGAGTTCATTCAGACCGGCGTCTCCTCGATCGACGGCTTGAACACCCTGGTGCGCGGGCAGAAGCTCCCGATCTTCTCCGGCTCCGGCCTTCCCCACGCGCAGCTTGCGGCGCAGATCGCAAGGCAGTCGCGCGTTCTGGGCGCTTCAGAGAAATTCGCCGTCGTGTTCGCGGCCGTCGGCATCACGTTTGAAGAAGCCGACTTCTTTGTCAGCGACTTTAAGCGCACGGGCGCGATCGACCGCACCGTCCTTTTCATGAATCTCGCCAACGACCCCGCCATCGAGCGTATCGCAACGCCGCGTATGGCGCTGACGGTCGCCGAGTATCTCGCGTTTGAAAAGAATATGCATGTCCTTGTCATTATCACCGATATCACAAACTACGCCGAGGCCCTCCGCGAGGTATCGGCCGCGCGCAAGGAGGTCCCCGGACGCCGCGGATACCCGGGATATCTTTACACCGACCTCGCGACCATGTACGAGAGAGCCGGGCGGCGCCTCGACCATGAGGGTTCCATTACAATGATCCCGATCCTCACCATGCCCGAGGACGACAAGACCCATCCGATCCCCGACCTCACGGGCTATATCACCGAGGGCCAGATCATCCTTTCCCGCGAGCTTTACCGAAAGGGCCTGCGCCCCCCCGTCGACGTGCTTCCGTCGCTGTCCCGCTTAAAGGACAAGGGCATCGGCGTCGGCAAAACGCGCGAGGATCATGCGAACACGATGAACCAGCTTTTCGCGGCATATGCCAGAGGCAAGGACGCAAAGGAACTGATGACCATCCTCGGCGAGGCGGCGCTTACTAAAACCGATCTGCTCTACGCCAAATTCGCCGACGAGTTTGAAAAGCGCTATGTGTCCCAGGGCTACGAGACAAACCGCCCGATCGAGGAAACCTTAAACCTCGGCTGGGAGCTTTTGTCCATCCTGCCGAAGAACGAATTAAAACGCATCAAGCCGGAGCTGATCGAAAAATATTATCCGGAATCCAGCGAGAAATAAGCGGACTTTTGTTTAGTCCCGTAAGGAGGGGTTTCTTTGGCCCGACTGATGGTGAATCCCACCAGAATGGAGCTTACGCGCCTGAAAAAGAGGCTTGTCACCGCCCGCCGCGGTCATAAACTCTTAAAAGACAAACGCGATGAGCTTATGAAGCAGTTTTTGAATATCATCCGTCAAAACCGGGATCTGCGGGCGGAGGTTGAAGATTCACTGGCGCGCGCTTACAAGAGCTTCGCGGTCGCGTCCGCAGTGATGTCTCCGGAAATCCTGGAAGAGGCGCTTCTTTATCCGAAGCAGAGCGTTTCCCTCGACTTAAGCTATAAAAACGTAATGTCGGTCAATGTTCCTCAGTTTCAGTTCCGCACCAAAAACGACGATCCGTCCGAAATTTACCCCTACGGCTTTGCCCAGACGTCCGGCGAGCTTGACGACGCGGTCTTTTTCCTTTCAAAGGTCTTAAACGATATGCTGAGGCTCGCTGAAATCGAAAAGACCGTCCAGCTTCTCGCACAGGAGATCGAAAAGACCAGACGGCGCGTCAACGCACTCGAATACGTCATGATCCCGCAGCTTGAGGAAACGATTTCGTATATCGTGATCAGGCTTCAGGAAAACGAGCGCGGCAATCTGACCCGCCTGATGAAGGTCAAGGATATGATGCTCGAGCAGGCAAGGCAGCAGGCGCTCGCAAGGGACGGCGTCAGCGGCGCCTGAGACAAGGACAGCCAACGCGCAAATCGACAATGGCAAAGTGGATAACGAAAATTGGCGAGAGCGTGGAAGCACATGTGCTTCCACGCTCTTTTCGGCAAATGAAATAAAAAAAACAAGTTGATTCGGTTTTTGAAAATATGGTCACATAAGCGCCGTGCTTTATAAAACAAGACCTTACATTTTTGTACAAGATACTGCTGAAATCTTTCGGATATTATTTTGCTCCTATATTTGCTGCGGATTTAAGCAGCGTCAGGCTCCGGTTAGGCACAAAGTCAATTTCGGGAACAGAATGATTAAAATCAGTGTGATCATCAGGGGGATATAGAAGGGTACCACACCTTTTGTCACCCGTTCAAATGATAATTTAGATACCCGTGCTGTAGCGTACAGGCACATACCCACAGGCGGCGTCAGCAAACCGATCATCAGGTTAAAAACCATTATCATGCCAAAATGGACCGGATTGATATTAAATGCAGTGGCTGCAGGAAGAATGATCGGCGTCAAAATCAGAATTGCAGCGGTCGAATCCATGAAGCATCCCACAAACAGCAAAAAGAGATTGATAAGCAGCAGAAACATATATTTGCTGCTGCTGACGGTTAGGAAGAAATCCAAAACCATTGTCGGAATTTTGAACTTCGTGATTAAATATCCATAGAGGGTAGATGCTGCGACGACCAGCATAATGGCAGCCGTTTCACGACAGACCTCCCGCCCCGTCTGAACAAGGTCCTTCCAAGACACTTCATGGTAAACGACGGTCATCAGAAAAAGTGCGTAAAGCGATGCGACAGCGGCAGCTTCCGTAGCCGTAAAAACGCCGCCAAGGATTCCGCCGATCAGGATCACAGGCGTCATCAGAGAGAGAAATGCCTGCCTGAAGAGCATCCAGAGTTCTTTCCCTGTTGGGAAATGCCGTCTGGGATAGTTGCGCCGGAGTGCCATGATCGCCACCATGATTCCAAGCGCAATCGCGCAGGTAAGTCCGGGGACAATCCCACCCACGAGCAGCTGCGAAATGGAAACGCCGCCCGTGCAGCCAAACATAACCAGAGGGATGCTCGGCGGAATAATCGGTCCAATCGTGGAAGACGCGGCCGTAATGCCAGCCGAGAACTCCGTATCAAACCCCTCGTCCTCCATTGCTTTGATTTCAATTGTGCCCAACCCTGCAGCATCGGCCACTGCGGAGCCGCTCATACCCGCAAAAACCACGCTGGCAAGGATATTGACCTGTCCCAGCCCTCCGGGGATCCAGCCGACCAGCGCATTGCAGAACTTGAAAATACGGCGGGTAATGCCGCCGACGTTCATTAATTTTCCGGCCAGCAGGAAGAAGGGGATTGCCAGCAGAGTGAAGCTGTTCACTCCGGCGGCCAGTTTCATGGGCACAGCACCAAATTGAGCAATGCCAAAGTTTCCGGCATAAATCATGCCAATAATGGCCGTAACGGCCAATGCATACGGAACGGCGACACCCAGCAGGAAGAGGATTAGCAGCAAACCCACGAAAATTGCGATCAACATGAATATGTACCCACTTTCATACGGTGTACTCGTCTTCGGCTTCTTTCATCACCTGCTTTATACGGAAGGCGCGATAGATGACAAAGGTAAGCCCAAATACGCTCCCGATAATCAATGGAATGTACTGAAAACTCATAATCAGCCATGGGGTTGAACTGAACATTACTGTCGTAGAAGTCAGCATCATCGTCCAGCTTCCATAGCACAGAATCGCCAGAACGACCGTATAAAGAACGGTGATTGCCCAATAGAGTACGACACGGAAACGATATGGAAACTTGTCAAAGAAGAACACGACCTTGATCTGTTCGTTTCTCGACTCCAGTACAGGCAGCATCAAGAATACCATCCAGATATAAAACATCCGTGCAAACTCATCCGGAAAAGAAAACGATGCTTTCAGAATATAGCGGAATACAACCTGCAAGGTGCAGCAGATCAGCATTGCAAACAGGAATATCACAGCCCCTGATTCAACTGTTTTTTCCAGCTTCTTCACAATAAACTCTCCTTCTGATATGCTTTGAGAGATCTGCGGGGAGGGAACTGCCGCAGCACAGCCGGGCAGTCCTTCCGCACATAATAGAAATTTCCGGTTATTTTCCCATGTAATCAGACACGTACTTCCGGGCAGTTTCATCCATGTCCGCCAACGCTTGATTAATGCCATCTGCGGCCGCATCCCTCCATACGTTCTTGTCCACATCGACGACCGTGACAGTTCCATCAGCGGTGACCTTTTCCCAGTATTCCTTGTCCTGCTTTTCCAGCTCGGCATTGGACCACTCGGCCGCCTCGGATAGGCAGTCGGTCAGAATCTTCTGATCATCCTCGCTCATGGAATCAAAAAAGTCGGCATTAATGCACCAGTGATAAAGGCTCTGCAGATGCTCGGTCTTCATGATGTACTTGTTCACTTCGTAGAACTTGTTCGTAAAAATGTTATCAATCGGGTTCTCCTGCGCATCCACGACACCGGTCTGAAGTGCGGAATAGGTCTCAGGCAGAGCAACAACCGTGCTGATTGCCCCCATGCTGTTCCAGACTGTCACATGGGCTTTGATTTCCGGTAAGCGGAGTTTAACGCCCTTCAGCTCGCCGGGGGTTTTGATCTCCTTGCTTGCGGTCAGAAGTCGGGGGCTGCGATTGGAAACACCAATCAAATAGGCGTTGGCGTTTTTCTTGACAGTATCTGCGATTGCCTTGCCCAGAGTCGCGTCGCTGTAGACAGCCTTGACGTCATCCACGCTGCCGAAGATGAAGGGAATAAGCGTCGGGTCAATACCGGTCGCCATCTGGCTGCCAAAATTATCGCCAAAAACGCCGATCTGGATCTCACCGGTCTTGATCTGCTGGATATTGTCAATTTCAGTGCCCAAGGTCGCGTCCTGATAGAAAGAGATCTTGATACGACCGTCAGTTGCATCCTCTACCAACTGGACAAACTTTTCACCGCAGAGATTGCCGACACAGCCGGTTGCACTGGCAGATGCCATTGTAATATCATAGGAGTCTGCTGCGCCGGATGATCCGGATGCCCCGGTTACACTGCCGGATATGCTTGCGTTAGGAGCCGGTTTCTGCCCGCATGCGGTCAAAGACGACACCATAAGCAGCGCAAAAAGAAACGACATTGCTTTTTTCATTTTCCAACCTCCAATTTTTTTGTTTTCTAAATGCTTAATGCGAAATGAAAACCTAATGCAGGCGGGAACCTTTTTCCAGAGCTTCCCAAAGGCCGTTGAGATAGGCAAGGCCAAGGGCCCGGTCATACAGTCCGTACCCCGGACGGCATTTTTCTCCCCATATCGTCCTCCCGTGATCGGGGCGGATATAACCATCAAAACCGCTATCATGCAGCGCCCGCATGATCTCGAACATGTCCAGGGAGCCGCACGCGGACAGGTGCCCGCACTCTATAAATTTCTTTTCCCCCAAAAATTTTACGTTTCGCACATGGGCAAACGGAACACGGCCCATCCCGCAAAAATGCTTGATAATCAAAGGGAGATCATTTGCGGGATTCGAACCGAGAGACCCGGTGCACAGCGTGATCCCGTTGCAGGGGCTATCGTGCAGCTCCATGATTTCCTGAAAATCCTCCAAACTGTGCGCTACGCGCGGAAGCCCGAAAATATCCCACCCCGGATCATCCGGATGCACAGCCAGCCGGACATCATATTTTTCGCAGGTCGGGATAACGGCTTTTAAGAAGTAGCGGTAATTCTTTCTCAGTTCCTCCTTTGTGAGGTTCCGATACTGCTCTATGGTCTTTTCCAGCTTCTGCAGCCGTTCCGGCTCCCAGCCCGGAAGTGTGAAGCCTCCCGCTTGCCGAAATGTGGTATCTGCCAATTCGTCGGGCGTCATGCCGTCCAAAACCGCCTGGTCGAAATACAGAGCCGTGGAACCATCCGGCATTTCCATGGCCAAATCAGTGCGTACAAAGTCGATAGCGGGCATAAAATTATAGCAGACAACCCGAATTCCCTGCCGGCCCAGGTTTTCGATCGTCTTATTGAAATTGCCGATATACTGATCGCGTGTTGGAAGGCCCAGCTTAATATCCTCGTGTATGTTGACGCTTTCGATCACTTCGAGCCGCAGGCCGTAAGACTCAATATTTTCCCGGTAAGCCCGAATCTCCTGGGCAGTCCAGATATCACCGGCCGCCTTTGCATCCAACACCCCGACAATTACCGTGCAGCCGGGGATTTGTCTGATCTGCCGGAGCGTTACACTATCATAATTTTCTCCATACCAACGGAATGCCGCTTTCATATGTCTCCTCCAAATTTAGAATTATGCAAATACAAGATCTTTCCTCACGGCAGTTTCATGTTTTGAAGAAAGAAGAATACTGATGCAGCGTCGCGCCCATATTCTCACGGTATTTATCCAAATGGCTGGCAATTAACGCCGCGGCAGTCTTTGAATCCTTTTCCTGTATGACATTCACCCATTCTTCATGCTCCTGCACCAGGGACTGATGAGGCTGCGCGTTGACTGTCATTGTCCTGATTCGGTCAAAGTGGACCATGATGTCGCTGACGATGCGGTAGGACTCCTCCCGCTTGGCAAACAGATAAAGCATTTTATGGAAACGGGTGTCTTCCTGAACGAATTCCGACAGTCGGCCATTTCCCATATAGTCCTTCTGGATTTCAATCGATTGTTTCAGCTGTCCGATTTGCTCCTGCGTAATCTCTCCGAACAATTCCAGTGTTACGGCAGTCTCCAATGTCTGTCGTATAAAACGGGCTTCATCGACCCATTTCAAATCAATCAACGAGATCAGACTGCCACGCTGCGGATAAATGTCAATCAGGTGATTCTGGCTCAAGGCCAATAAAGAATCATGCACCGGCATTCTGGATACACCAAAGTGCACCGCCAATTCGTTTTCACTGACCATTGTCCCGGGTTCCAGCTTCAGAGAAATAATTTCTTCTTTCATTTGTTCATAGACTTGCTCCCGGACACCTTTTTTGATCATTTGCATATATTGCACCCCGCTTTATGTTCTTGAGACTAAACCAATCATAAGGCTAACATTCTAGAATGTCAATAAAATGATTAAGCGCTTTTGTACTTTTGTCAATAACGCAATATAATGATAGATATTTTTTGTATCATTTGCCATCATAATCCCTGGATCGATATTGGCAGCTTCGGCATTTTTATAGAGGAGGCGCAAAAACAGCCAAAGGCAAAGGCAGACAGCAAAACTGCCGTCTGCCTTCTTTTTTCGTACCTATGGGTATATGCCTAAGGGGTGCCCCCTGTTTTATTTGTCTTTTATGGCTCTGCAGAAACGATTGAAACGATCTGGCAGATCGGAATCCTGATGACGCTTCCGAAAGGATTGCAGCAGCCTCTGAACTCTCTGCGACGGCAGCCACAGCCGCAACCGCAGCCTCTTCTGGATCTACGTCCGCCAAAGAACCGGCCTCCGAATCCAAATCCATCGTCGAAACCGTCGAAACCATCGAATCCGTCAGATCTGTCGTTTACGCCGCAGATATTGGCACCGGCGCCGCAATTGCAGGCCGGGAACGGATGCGGAGGAGGTGCGGGAAGGGTCGTGACAAGCTTTATGCAGTCCCTTTCACAAGCGGCCAGAAGCCCGGTAAAACCGGAGCCAGCCGCGCCGCCGCAAGTAGTAAAGACGATAACAATACGGCCGATATTTCTTTCTATAGCATCTTCAATGCAGTCAAAACCGCCGTTGAAGTCGTCGTCGTGATCAAATGACATAGGTTGATCCTCCAATTAGCACATAGTGATGAAACACAAATGTTTATTTGTTTATTGTATTTGATAAGTCCTTCGGTTTTGCGAAATACAATAACGCTCACTACATATTATGACAATCTTCCCGCAACGTTCCAATGCCGAATAACCTTTTTTCCATGTGAAGCATACAATTCATGTAAGGGGGGATTTTAGTGCTGTATATTAAAAAATACGATAAAAATTCCCTTGCCGCGCTTACATACGAAAAAGAAAAGCGTTTTTACGACGATTTTATCGGAAAAGTGATTACGGTCGGGCTCACCTGCGGTGCCATGCACACCGGCGTACTGGTCGCAACGCTTCGTGACGGAATCAAGCTTTTTCTTCTGTTCCCCGCCGGAAAAGCTAAGCATCCGTTTGAAAAATGCACATATGAATATATTTATTACAGGAGCATCACTTCGGTAACGACCAATTTTATCTGAAAAGAGAAGTTCACTTAAACAAAAAAACACGCCGGCATACAGTATATGCCGGCGTGTTTTTTTATGTTATTCTTTTATTCTTTTGAGCCGCTTACGTCTTATTCCGCATCGCTTTGCGAAGCGACGGCGCGATCAAAACCGCAAGGGTTGCGCCGATCAGCGCCGTGACAAGCTGCGGCCACGAAAACGACGCGCTTAAAACCTGGACCTGCTGCGGTTTTAAGGCGGGGATCAGCGGCAGCAGAATCTTTACGATCCCGATCCACAAAACGAGAAATTTTGACACGGCGCCGACGGCGACCCCCAAAACGCCGGACAAAAGCCCCTGATTCCATTTGTTTATGAACAGCCAGGTCACGAGCACAATCACGGCGTTTCCCAGCGCGATCAGCGGCAAAAGCTGCGGAAAAGCGGGCCCGATGCCAAGAAAGAACGCAAAAAAGGGAGAGAGAACCGCAACGGTAAGCCCCGAATATATCCCCACCGCGACCGCCGACTCGACAAGCACCAGATTGACAAGCGAACCGGTCACAAACTGCCCCATATTTTTGCTGATAAACTGAAAAATGATTAGAAGCGCCAGAAAAAGTGCCGTTCTGGTAATCCAAAGGATTTTGTTTTTATCCATCATGATCCCTCCGAAAATGATCGTTGATCTTTTGACATTCCAATAGTACTATAGTAATGGAACAATGTCTGTTGCCATTGCAACAAAGAAAGGCAAATGAGGAAAATATGAAGGAGTATTTTGACAAGCTTCTGACGTCAAGCCTGTTTGAAGGCTTGAACGAAATCGATCTGGGCCGTTTCTTATCCTGTGTAAACTCCCGCGTCGCCGCTTATCTGAAGGGGGAAACGATCCTGATGGCGGGCTTTCCGGTGCGCGAATTCGGCATCATCCTGTCCGGCGAGATCGAGGCGTCGCAGGAGGATTTTTCCGGGGACCGGATTATCATCAGCCATTTGAGCTTTCCCGAAATGTTCGGGGAGGTGCTCGCCTGCTCTTCCGACCGCAAAAGCCCGGTCACAGTCACCGCGCTTACCAATACGAAGGTCCTCTTTCTTAACTATGCGCGGCTGTCCGCATGTTGCCAAAACGGCTGCCCCGGGCATCAAAGGATCATCCAGAACCTGCTCCGGGTGCTGGCCGACAAATACTTCGTCCTGAATGCGCGGATCGGATTTTTGATCAAAAAAAGCGTTCGGTCCAAGCTCGCGCTCTATCTCACAAAGGAGTCGGAGGAGCACGGCAAAAGCACATTTCCGGCATCCCTTAATAAGACAAGCCTCTCCTTCTTCCTGAATGCCGACCGCTCCGCAATGTCCCGCGAGCTGTCCCGCATGAGAGCGGAGGGGCTGATCAATTACGACCGGAAAAGCTATACTCTTCTTAAGCCGGATCTGCTGAAAAGGTACGTCGGATGACAAAAAGGCTGTCGACTTTGTCGACCATCTTGGGTCGGGCTTGCTCTCTATCCTACTTTATCCCCCTTTTGAGGAAGGACGAGCAGGGCGCTGACTAATGTAAGCAGCAGCATTGCGATCCCGGACACAAAAAACCACAACGATACTCCCCGGCTTTCGGCAATCGGGCCGGCTATAAGCAGCCCCAAAGGCATCGTCGCTGCGCTGAGGCTGCCGATCAGGGAAAAGACACGCCCCATTTTCTCCGGGGCGATGGTTTCCTGCAAATAGGCGATATAGGGGATGTTATACAGATTGCTGCTGGCTCCGAGCAGCGTACACAATACCGCGAAAACCCAGAACCAGGCCATCTCCCGAGGCAGCAAACCGCATAACAATGAAGATGTTCCCATCCCCAGAAGCCCCATATGGATGACCGGGAACTTGCTTTTGATGGCGCCGAATTTTCCGAGAGATATGGCGCAGAGCATCATGCCCCCCGCATAGCCGAGATTCACCATGCTGGCATTTAAGGCGTCGGCGCGGAAATAGTCGCTGGTCATGAGCGGATAATAGGTGGACAAAGGCGCATAAAACACCATGCTTATGAGCGTGGCCGCCGTCACGATAAACAGCTTCCTGTCCTGGCAGATAGCCGCCGCTCCTTCTTTCATTTCATAGAAAAGGTGCTGTCTCCCGCTTGCCTGCCGCTCCGGGTCGGGTATTTTGACAAGCACCACCGTGGCGCAGGCGACGAGCGCGCCTGCCAAATCGGACAGCAATATGATCCAAAAGGGCAGTGCGGCATACATGGCCGCGCCCAATACGGGCCCCAGCAGAAAGGCGCCTGACTGCATAAACTGGCTCCAGCCGTTGGCGCGCACCAGCTCCTGCTGCGGCACCAGCATGGGTATTGCGGCCTGAATGGCCGGGGTGTGAAACACATTGCCCACCGCCCGGATGCCCAGCACCATACAAACCGACCAATACGGCGGATTGCCGGATAGGAAGAACAAGGCGAAACCAAGGGCAACCAGGCCAATGAAAAGGTCTGCTGCGATGATGACGGTCTTCCGGTGAAGACGGTCGACCCACACGCCCGCAAAGGGGCCAAGGATCAGCTGAGGCAAAAACGCAAACAAGCCCGCGATGGACATTATAATAGGCGATGCCGTTTCACTGGCCAGCCACCAGATCAGGGAAAACTGCACGGCGGCGCTGCCGATGAGCGATACCGTCTGCCCCGCGGCAATGGTGAGGAAATCCCGCTTCCACTTATTCTGTTGGTTTTGCTTCATAAGTATTTACTCCCGGTTTTCATACGTACTTCCCGCTGATTTTGAACAGACGGCTCGAATAGCATTATCGTTTATCCTTTTCCGCTCTGACAATTCAATCAGCTTGCTGACCAATTCTGTTCAGCGAATTCATGATTCGCCTGTCTATAAGTTTACTATATTTATACGGCGATGTCTTTATCTTTTGCTTTGACCGAATAAACCAATGTACAATTCTGTGTGAAAACTGTGTCCCCATGATTCAAAGATGTCATTGTGTCCCAAAATCTCCAAAAGCAGGCAATTCCATTACTATCTGTGCAGCGCCGAAAAAAGGCGAAAAAACCCTTGCAGCGCAAGCGTTTCAGCCTGCTGCAAGGGTTTGGCGTCCGACAAGGCAAAATTCAGCAGTGTGGCGGACTTGTCCCCTGTTAAGGGGCTGCAGCCCAATTCCCGGAACATGCTTTTTTGACATTCTGGGAGCAGCCGCCAGATTAATGGCTGCTCGTTCTATTAAAAACGCGGATTGCGGTTTAAGGAAGTTGCGGGAAGATATCCGGATCGATCTGGATCTGCTGGGACGAGCCGCTCAAGGTCGCTTCATCGACCAGCTTGACGGAGATGTCAAATTTCTTTCCCGCGCGGTATACGTTTAAGGTCATCGCCTCTCCGACCTTCAGCCCGTCTTTTACCTTCTGGATCTCTTCCATCGACGTGATGGTCTTCCCGTTGACGCCATAGATGATATCCTGCGCCATCAGGCCCTGCGCATAGGCGTCGCTTGCCGGATCAACCGCATCGACCAGCACGCCCATCGGCACGCCGTAGTAGTTTGCCGCGCGCTCGGTCATGTTTCTGCCGCTGATGCCGATTGCCGGCCGGCCCTTTACATACCCGTAGGCAATCAGCTCGTCGATGATCGGTTTAGCGGTATTCATCGGGATTGCAAAGCCCAGGCCCTCATAGTTCGAAATCGCTATTTTCACCGTGTTGATGCCGATGACCTGGCCATATTTATTGACAAGCGGGCCTCCGGAGTTGCCGGGATTGATCGATGCGTCCGTCTGCAAAAGGGTCATGACGCGGTCTTCAACCATGATATCGCGGTTGATTGCCGATATGATCCCCTGCGTCACCGTGCCCTGCAGCTCGAGGCCCATGGGATTGCCGACTGCAACGGCCTTGTCGCCCACCTTGAGCTGATCGGAGTTGCCGAACTCAGCGGGAGAAAGATTGGTTGCGGTAATCTTCAGCACGGCGAGATCGGTTTTTGCGTCCTTGCCGACGACCTTCGCGTCATATTTATTGCCGTCTTCCAGAATGACCGTCAGCTTATTCGCGCCTTCGATCACGTGGTTGTTCGTAATAATGTAGCCGTCCTTTGTCATAATGATTCCCGAGCCCTGAGCGGATGCCGTAGGATTTGAGGTGTTTTCGCTCACAACCCCGACAACCGACGGTTTTACCTTATCGGCAATATCCGAAGTTTCCAGTCCCGCCGGCTCAGTACTTGTGCTTGTCGATTTGACGGCGTCTGTCGGCTCGTCGTTGATCTGGAGCTTGACGCTGTTCTCGGGCAATTCCTGGATGTTATCCGCGCCGCCCTGCTGCGCCGGGTTGTCCTTTACCGCGCTGTTTCGGTAATAGTCGACGATTGTGACGCCGGTTACGGCTCCCGTAAAAAGGAGGGCTGCGGCGATCACAATGGAGGCAAAGACAATAAGCCCGCGCCTTTTTGTCCGTTTGCGGTGGTCGTCCCCCCCCGTCTGGCTTTCCGAATAATTCGCGGTCTCCCGTGGTTTTTCGCCGTATGAATTCGTCTGGTCCCCCTGATCGGGCCCAAAACCAAAGCTGTTATTCTCCATATCCTTCACTCCGTATTAAATTTTGATTACAGGATCATTATTGCTAAAAAAAATGTACAATTTTTAATATTCATGTGAATAAATTGTGAAACTCTGTAAATTTTTTTTGAATAGGCTGTATTGTATTACGGTCCAAGCGGAAGGGTAAAATAAAATTCAGTCTCATTATTTCCGCTTTTGACTTTAATATCCCCGCCGTGCAGGTTTATAATCGTTTTCACGATATAGAGACCAAGTCCGGAGCCCTGGCGGTTTAAGTTGCGCGAGCGGTCGACCTTGTAAAACCGCTCGAAAATCTGCTGCTGGTCGGCCATCGGGATTTCGGCGCCGGTGTTTGATATCTTAAAATGCATTTTTCCGCCGATTGAGGCGATCGACATCGACAATTTACCTTTGTCGTCGACAAACTTGACCGCGTTGTCGACAAGGTTGTAAATCACCTGAGCAAGCTGATCCTTGTCCGCCGTGACCTTGAGCTCGGACGGCATGTTCACGATGACCTCGATGCCCCTGGCGTTTAATACCTGTTCGAAGCTTAAAATAATCCGGCTCGCCATTTCGCAGACGTCGAACGTCGTCTTGCTGATCACGATCGCGCCCGACTCGAATTTTGCCATGTCGAGCATCCTGTTGGCCATGCGGGAAAGCCTTTTGACCTCCTCCGAAATCACTTCCAGATATTCGTTGAATTTTTCCTCCGGCACCGTTCCGTCGAGCATGCCGTCGACAAACCCCGCGATTGTCGTCATCGGCGTTTTCAGGTCATGGGAGACGTTGGCGATAAAATCGCGCCTCTGCTCCTCCAGGCTCTGCATGGACGCCGCCATGTTGTTGAAGCTGATGGCAAGCTCGCCCACCTCGTCGTTTCTCGTGACCTCCGGGACGCGCATGGAAAAATCGCCTCTGCCGAAGCTTTTCGCCGCGTTGGCCATGATTCTCAGCGGGCGAATCAGCCTTGCCGTAATCAGATATGACAGAACCAGCGTTATGAGAAGCACCGTCATCAGCGCCACGCTGAAAGCCCCGATCACGTCCTGGAGCAGGTTCAGGTTGGATGACGCGGGGGCTGCGGCAAATACCGCACCCTCATATTTATTCGAACTCAAGCCCACAATCGGAAGGCCGACGATATTGCGCACCTCGGAAAAAAAGCCGCCGAAGTTCCCCGTCTCGGAATACCTCCCGCTTTTCCAGAGCTCATCGACGGCCGACGGATACAGTGCCAAAAATTCCTGGGCGTAACATCCGCTCGAGTCCGCGACATACGCGATTTTTCCCGTTCCGTCGCAGAGGATAATGGTCGCGTCGGCATCGCCCGCCATCTGCGCAAGCGTCAGCTGGAACAGGCGGTCTAAGGAAGGGGAGTAATTTTCAATCATGATTGTCGCCGTGTTGGCGGCGCGCTGCGCCACCTTGTCGAGTGCGCGCTTTTGCTCGTCCGACGAATACCGGTCGGCGATTACGACAAACGAAACGGCAAGCACAATAAACCCGGAAAGGATGACCGTTGCGTATGTCGCAAAGTTTTTGAAAAAAAGACTTCTTCGTTTATTCACCCAGGATCCCCTTCACCCTTAGAGCGTGTTCAAACTACCCGAGCGGTAGTGTGAAACGTTCTAGTTACTGCGCTTCCTTGAGCTCGAATTTATAGCCGACGCCCCAGACCGTTTTGAGCTCCCACTGACTGCTGACGCCCTCGAGCTTTTCGCGGAGCCTCTTGATATGCACGTCCACCGTCCGCGTATCCCCGAAATAATCAAAGCCCCAGACGTCGTCCAATAGCTGCGCGCGCGTAAACACCCTGTTCGGCGACGATGCGAGAAAATAGAGAAGCTCGATCTCCTTTGGCGGCGCGTCGACCTGCTTGTTGTTGACAATCAGTTCGTACGCCTGCTTGTCGATCACGAGGTTGTCAAACGTCAGTATCTTCGGCATGTCCTCCGGCTCGTACCGGCGCAGCACCGCGCGGATCCTCGCAATGACCTCCCGCATCTCGAGCGGCTTTACGATATAATCGTCGGCGCCCATTTCGAGCCCCGTGACCTTGTCAAACGTTTCGCCCTTGGCCGTCAGCATGATCACCGGGGTTTTGCTCTCCAGCCGGATTTCGCGGCATACCTGCCAGCCGTCCATCACGGGCATCATGATATCGAGCAGGATAAGGTCCGGCTTATTCTGCCGAAACGCCTTCAAGCCTTCGGCGCCGTCCCCGGCGAGGATGGTCGAATAGCCTTCGCGCTCTAAATAAAGCCTCAGTAGTTCCCTGATGTTCGTGTCGTCCTCCACAATCAGAATCTTCTTCGACATAACTTATCCCCTCTCTGCATTATAAGGATATCCGACCTTATTATAAACGAAAATCCGAACAAAGAAATGAAAAATCTTTAAATTCTCCGAATATATGCAAAAAGACCCTTTTATCCGCTTTACCCGTCCGGCCCTTTCATGTATAATAATTTGGTTAGGCAAAAGAGGCAAGGGTAGTTGAACGCTGCCCATATTTGATTGCGCCCCAACGCATTTCTTTCGGAGGTAATCAGCAATGAAGCTCGGAATCGTCGGTTTGCCGAATGTCGGCAAAAGCACCCTGTTTAACGCCATCACCAACGCGGGCGCGGAGGCGGCCAATTATCCGTTTTGCACAATCGATCCGAACGTGGGCATCGTCCCGGTACCCGATAAAAGGCTCGATGCGCTTTCCGAGATGTACCACCCAAAAAAAGTAACGCCCGCCGTCGTCGAATTTGTCGATATCGCGGGCTTAGTCCGCGGCGCGTCGAAGGGCGAGGGGCTGGGAAACAAGTTTCTGTCCCACATCAGACAGGTCGACGCCGTCGTGCACGTTGTGCGGTGTTTTGAAAACGACAACATCATCCATGTGGAGGGAAGCATCGACCCCGGGCGGGACATTGAAACGGTAAATCTCGAGCTGATTCTTTCCGATCTCGAAATCCTGGACCGGCGTATCGATAAAACGGCAAAGCTCGCAAAGGGCGATAAGAAATATCTTTTGGAAATCCAGTTTCTCGAGCGCTTAAAGGAACACCTTGAAAAGGGTCTTCCCGCCCGCACCGCGGAATGCTTGGAGGAGGAGCGGGAATTTCTCCTGTCGCTCGACCTCCTTTCCGCGAAGCCGGTCATTTATGCCGCCAATATGGACGAAAGCGGCTTTGCGGGAGATTACCACTTAAATCCCCGGTACAAGGCCGTAAGCGAGATTGCCGAGGGGGAGCGTTCCCGGCTGATTCCGATCTGCGCGCGCATGGAGGAGGAGATCTCCGGCATGGAGGACGAGGAAAAAACGCTGTTTTTATCGGAGCTCGGGCTTCCCGAATCCGGGCTCGACCGCTTGATCGGCGCCTGCTATACCCTTCTGGGGCTGATCTCCTTTCTGACCGCGGGCGCGCCCGAGGTGCGCGCGTGGACGATCAAATCGGGCACGAAAGCCCCCCAGGCCGCCGGAAAAATCCACTCGGATTTTGAAAGAGGCTTTATCCGCGCCGAGGTCATCCATTTCGACGACCTCATCGCCTGCGGGTCCATGGCGTCGGCCAAGGAAAAGGGCCTTGTACGCTCCGAGGGCAAGGACTATGTCATGCGCGACGGCGACGTTGTTTTATTCCGGTTTAATGTGTAAAATGAGATTGGGGGAATGAAGCATGGAGCGCCGCGACCGTATCGACATCATAGACGCAGCCCGGGGCCTTTCCATATTGCTCATGGTCCTCTATCACCTCTTTTACGACCTTGTGGCCTTTTGCTCCTTCCCCGCTCATGTGCTCTTCAATCCGCTCGTAAACTCTCTGCAGGTTCTTTTCGCTTCCCTCTTTATTCTGATGTCGGGCGCGTCCACCCAGTTTTCCAGAAACAACTTAAAACGCGCCGTCAAAATGCTCCTTGCGGCTCTGGCCGTAAGCGTTGTCACCTGGCTTTTTGATCCGTCGGAGTTCGTCCGGTTTGGAATATTGCACTTTCTGGGTGTATCCGCCCTTCTTTATGCGCTGTTTTACACACAGATCGACCGGCTTGTTTCAAAAGTACACCCCGTCTTTTTTATCGTTCTGTTTTTTGTCTTCAGGTCCTTTTTGAATCATTCCTATCCGATTGAACATCTCTGGGTCCTGGGTATTTATGCGAGAAGTTTTGTATCGTCGGATTATTTTCCGATCTTTCCATGGATTTTTATTTACTTTTTCGGCATCCGGTTCGGAAAGGCTGTCCTTGCAAGAAAGCTTCCCGGCTGGTTCTACGAGTTCAAGTTCCCCTTTCTGGCGGCTGCCGGCCGAAAGACCCTTTGGATCTATCTTCTGCACCAGCCGATGCTGATGGGCGTCATCGAATTGATCCGCATTTTCCGGTAACGGGATTTGCAAAAAAACACTTGAAATCTGACAATAAATCAGTATAATTAAAGTTACCGTCTGCGGGTGTAGTTCAATGGCAGAACATCAGCTTCCCAAGCTGAATACGAGGGTTCGATTCCCTTCACCCGCTCCAATCGGAAACAGCCTGAAACATCTTGTTTTTCCAAGAGTTTCAGGCTGTTTTGCTATGCAAAAACAAATTTAAGTGCGTGGCGCTCGCCACATGCACAAAAACTTCATACGCCTTAAGTCTGCGTTCCTTGTGGCGCGCCCCCGGCGCATAAAGTTTTCTGAAGAAAATATCCAGCCAAAATAAATGTTCAGTCTAGACAATTCGACAAAATTTGCTATAATTCTAAATAATACGACATACAATAAATGGAGTTTTTTCGCCGATGCACCGATTAACGCCGGAAATCAAAGAGAATATAAACAGATGGATCGAATACGGATGGGAGTGGCACATCATTCATAAACTGCTGTTTCGCTTTTACGGAATAGATCTTCCAAAAGAAAAAATTGAACTGATGATTGAAGATCAGAAAAAATACGGAGAATTTCAGTCGGACTAACGGTTTAAACGATACTTTTTTAAGAATCGAATCCGGACTTAGGTTCCCGAACGGGATAAAGCCTGAAACCATACAGAGGAGTTTCAGGCTCTATTTTTGCGGCACGAATCGCATCATTGCGCAAAACAGATTCGCAATCAGCTCGGATTTAATATGATTGTGCGGTTTTCCAAATGCTTGATTATTTGGGAAATACTTGTTTTTTCGACAAAAACTGTTATTATATTGATGTATAAAAACTCAATATATGATTATTTGACGGCGAAATGTAAGGCACTGATTCAATACTTTCCTGACGGAGGGAATGCTTTGAAAATCAGCCATAAGCTAACTATCATATTGACTGCGGGCTCAATCATTTTAGTTATCCTCGGGAACTTATTATTCAGATTTTTATTTGTAAATTTTTTAGTTGACCAGGAAAAAAAACAGATGGTGAACCATATCATCAACGTTTCTTCCTATTTCGACCAAAAAAAAGCAAAATATCAGGGTATTGCAAAAGACTGGGGTTACCGAAACGAAACCAATGAATTTGCCGATTCCTGCGCCCCTCTGTATCTCCATCGTAACCTTACAAGAGAAAATTTTAAGATCCTCGACATCAGTCTGATGGTTTTTTATAATAACAACGGGGAAATCATCAACGATACATATTTTGACCCCGATCGAAATACCTTTGCCGCGCTCGATCGGGGTTTGGTATCCAAAATTGAAAGCGCGCTCCTCCATCAGGACGGGGACGATTCCGTCCGCATCATCAAATACAACGACCGTTTTTACATTGTCGCGGCTGCGAAAATTACCGACTCGCTTTATAAAGAGGAAGATAACGGAAGCATTGTAGTAGGAAAAGTTATTGACGGCACAATGACTGCCAGGCTGGAACGATTGATCGGCGGAGAGCTGTCGTTTTCCTCTTTTTCCGGGGAAAGCGGCAACTATCTCAAGACGGTAGCGAATAACAAAGCTAATCCCGCGGCGAATATAACGATAAATAAGAAAGACACGAGGATTGCCGCAACCGTTTTGTTGGAGCAGGATCAATCTACCGAGCCGGTTAATGTAACCATAACAAAACAGATGAACATCTATCTGTCCGGCATAAAGCAGCTTCCAATGCTCTACGGAATATTTTCAATACTGATTTTGCTTTTATTCCTGGCGGTTTACCGCCTTTTAAACAATTACATATCGGAACCGATCATCAGCATTGCAAGCCGGATCGATCGGATCGATCTGGAAAGCAATGATGTTTTAAGACTGCCCGCTGCGGGAAACGACGAGTTTTCCGTATTGTGCGGCGCCTTCAATAAAATGCTCGGCAAAATTGTGGATGAGAGAGACCGCCTGATGCAAAGCGAGGCCCGTTCCTGCATGGCGCAGGCCATCGCCCACGTCGGCAACTGGGAGCTTGATCCGGCCACCGGAATGGTTTGGGCGTCCGGCGAGGCATACAGGATCTATGGAATCGAGCCTTTTCCGGATCGGCTTCCCCTTGACGAGGTGCAGAAGCTCGCCATGCCCGAATACCGGCAAATGCTGGATGAGACGCTTAACGGATTGATTGCAGGGCAGGATAAATACGATGTAGAGTTTAAAATCCGGCGAAAAAACGATTCGGAAATCCGCTTTTTATATTCGAAAGCCAATCTTGTGATGAACGAGGCGGGCGAGGCGGCGCTGGTCTGCGGGGTTATCACCGACATCACCGACCGCAAGAAAAGCGAGGAGACGATTCTTTATAACAGCCATCACGACAGCCTGACCGATTTGTACAACCGCCGTTTTTTCGATGAACAAATCGAGAAGCTAAACGCCCGGGGGGCTGTTCCGGTTTCCGTGATCGCGGGGGACGTAAACGGTTTAAAGCTGATAAACGACGCGTTTGGACATCAGGCGGGCGATCGCATCCTGCGGCAGGTTGCGTCGGTCATTAAAAGTGCATGCCGTCCGGATGATATCATCGCACGCTGGGGCGGGGATGAATTTTTCATCCTGATGCCGGATACCGATTCAATCGAGGCGGAAAAAGTCGTCGGGGCGATCGGCCGGAAATGCTCGGGCACCAGCGTAAATTCGATGAGCATTTCAATCTCCCTCGGGTCATGTACAAAAACAAGCGCGGACGAGGATCTGTCCATCGTTATCAAAAATGCGGAAGACAACATGTATCGGAACAAGCTGTTTGAAACGCCAAGCATGAGAGGCCGGGCGATCGATACGATTTTAAGCACGCTGTTCGAGAAAAACCCGCGGGAGGAGCAGCACTCGAGACGGGTAAGCGAGCTTTGCCATAAAATCGGAAGGGAAATGGACCTGTCGGAGTTTGAACTGAATAAACTGAAAGTTATCGGACTTGTCCATGACATCGGTAAAATTGCGCTTAAAGAAAATATACTGGACAAGGCCTCAGCGCTTACCCCAAGGGAATGGGAGGAAATCAGACGCCACCCCGAGATCGGATACCGGATCTTAAATTCGGCGAGCGAGATGTCGGAGCTTGCGGGATATGTCCTAATGCACCACGAGAGGCTGGACGGAACGGGCTATCCGAACGGCCTGAAAGGAAACGAGATCCCTTTGATGACGAGGATCCTGTCCGTTGCCGATTCCTTTGACGCGATGATCAGCGACAGGCCTTACAGGGAAGCCGTTTCGAAGGAGCGGGCGGTCCGGGAGCTCCTACAAAATGCCGGTACGCAATTTGACGCCGGGATTGTAACTATATTCGTTAGCTTGATATCGGATTCGGGTCAAAGCGGTTTTTCTAACATCGACTGAGCCCATCACGGCTTTCACCGGTGCCGGCAGCCAGCTTTTATATCCTGCGCAGCTTTGGGGGAGTTCAATGGAAAAAAAATATGAGGGCGCCGTATTCTTCGACTATGACGGGACGCTGGTCGATGAGAGCGCGGGGATATCTGCGCCGACGGCCAAAACGGTCGAGGCGCTGAACGCGCTGAGGGAAAACGGATTCCTGGTCGGCCTCGCAACCGGGCGGGTGATTTGCAGCCTGCCCCCTCCCTTTTTTGATTTTGACTGCTATGTACTTGCAAACGGCGCTTACACCATGTTAAACGGCAGGGAAATCGACAACGAGCGGATCGGGCTTACTGTCCTGAGGGAAGCTCTTGACTATCTCGACGGGGAAAACTTCAACTATATCCTGGAAAGCCAGAAAAGATGCTACTGCAAGGACAAAAGCGAGAAAAACTACATCGGCCTTGTAAAGGCGCTCGCGCTTCCGGCGGAAATCCTCGATTCCATGGTGCACGCCGATCTCGAAAATATCAATATCTTTATGGCCACCTTCGACGACAGGCGCAGATTCGAAAAATTTATAAGACGGTTTCAGGACCGGCTTGAAATTTATATGCACCGCTTCAACAGCTCCTGCGACGTTACGAAAAAGGGTATTACGAAGGCGCACGGCGTCAAAGCGGCCGTCGATTATCTGCGCCTCGATGTGAAAGACACTTACGCCTTCGGCGATTCGCCGAACGACCGGGAGATGCTTGAGCTTGTCGGGACCGGAGTGCTGATGAAAACCCACTCGCCCATGCTCGATGCCTCGGCCGGCCTTATCACGGCGGACGTCAAAGGCGAGGGCGTTTACGAGGGGTTAAAAAGGCTCCGCTTGATCTGACGCCGAAATCAGTTCATCGCGGAAGCGACCATAATAAAACGGCGGCCGCTCGGCCGCCGTTTCAGTTTGTCGAAAAACCCGAGTTAAGCGAAAGCAAAACTCGGGTTTTGCATATTGAAAAGCTTAAAACTAACCCTTGCCATTTCTGTGCTTGGCAAGGGGTTTTTCGACAGTCTGAAATTATTGGCACTAAGGAAATTAAATCGGTAAAAGCATAGAAAACTTTATCTTCCGTCTGCATGTTAACATATTTTCTGTGTTCAATTCTTTTCTCGCCCGATCATCGTTGTTGACTATGACAAATTTTTATTTAAGTGTTACAAAATGATACCTGCTGACGTTTATATAGTAGAGGCAGATAAAACCTCGAATAAACGAAAGGAGATGTCGTTATGAGTCCGCCGTTCAAATGTACGCCTTGCTATTGCTGCTTTTTTTAATTATAGCTTTAGTAGGGCAAGACAACGTCGTTGGCAATTATATGTTGTTTATTTATATCACAAGCTGGTCTGGCCATTAATGCTGATGTACCAGATTTAAAAGATTTAGCATCCATTAGTAGCGAAAATCTTTCGGATTTTCAAATCACATCATTAAAAAATCAAATAATGAACTTAGACGATAAGACTTATGACGGCTTAATTGCAGAACTTGTATGGACAACTTCTGATTATAAATCCTTACAGAAGACGCTGGAAAAAGTAGGGGTTGAACTGTCAGATCCAAAAGAGCTAAACGATCAAAATTCGATCCAACGTATACCTCCATATGACGGAAACATAGTGGTTTATTCTAATAAGAGGGTTACAGATTCATATTATAGATTATTTGCAGAGTATAGTCTGAGTACGGTTGAACCCTTTCCTAAATCAGCTGATGTCATTATTCTATATTATGATTCTACAAAAGCAACGTATTACGATTACAACGCTGAAAGTAGATATTCTTCACTAAGATCAGGTCAATATGCAACTTCTGGTACTCTTGCATTTAATTTTTATGACGACATAGCCTTCACAAATTATTCTTATAGTGCCGTTTATGTAACTCCTAAATCAGGTACGAGCGGCCAGTGGTTAGATTATGGCGCAGATTTTGTGCATACTTATACTGAATATGAGGTATCAGGTACCTTCACAACATCACTTAAATTTGGAGGTACTGGTCTTGTTGGAGGTTCAATTGGGTGTAGTGTTACAGTCTCGCCTAATCATGTTGAATGGTCCATAGCAGATTTAAACGCCGTTAGAATCTAATGTCCACAAACGAGGGGCTGTTGACATATATATCAACAGCCCCCTATTATATAATATTATCCGCCAGTAAATTTACGTTAGCGGATAACTGAAGGAGATAAAACTTATGCGAAAAAAAATTCATTTAGTACTATTGATCATTCTTTCTTCTATTCTTGTTTTGAGTTCGTGTTCAACTAAAATTGAAAAAGATAATCATACAAATCAACTATACGCTACTTTAGCGAGTTCATTTAATTATTATTATTCTATGGATTTATGGAGCTTTACACAGGTGTTGGAAGGGCTGAATGATACATCAGCAAATTCCGAAAATGAATCTATTTACTTAATGGGATATATTGATCACTTATTAGCTTATAGTCCATTCTATAGTCATTCAACTTTTACCGGACAACGCAATTTAGAAGTTAAAGTAATTCCAGAGGAAATAAATGACCCATTGGGTTCTTTTTTTGCAGCAGAGAATAAATTTTTGAAATATGTGCGTTTAAATTTGTCGGAAAATAAAAATCTATTTGTTCTTGATGATTTTAATATAAACATTAATGAATTAATAGCCGATATTAACAGTCTTAATATTAATGTATCTGAACTCAAAGATCAAATTCAAATAAACGAATATTGTGATCAGCTTAATAAAGTTACCGAGCTTATGAATCTTCCGGAGACTGACGAATAATAATTGAGATTACATATATTTCGATCAAATCCATAAAACAGTCAAGGCCACCCCTGAAAGGGGTGGTGAGGCTGTCTAAAAATTCGACAGCCTTTCGAGAGGGAACCCAATTCCACCTGGAGGAACACCCCAAGCGATCATGATCGCTTGGGGTGTTCCTCCAGGTGCGGACAAAACCGCCGTTTTTGTCATTTTATGTTTTCGAAGAAAAAGCGGTGGACCCTCAGGTCTTTTGTAAGCTCGGGATGAAAGGCCGTCACCAGCACGTTTTTCTGTCTCGCCGCCACAATCCGGCCATTTACCCTTGCCAAAACCTCCGCTTCCTCCCCCGCCTCCTCAATAATCGGGGCGCGGATAAAGGTCATCGGAATCTCCCCGAGCCCCGCGAACTCCCCGGCCGTGTGAAAGCTCGAAAGCTGCCTGCCGAAGGCGTTTCGTTTCACCCTTATGTCGATCGCCCCGAAGTATGCGTTTTCATTGCCGGCGATCTCCTGTGCGAGCAGAATCGCTCCGGCGCAGGTTCCAAGCACCGGGGTACCGCCCCGGATCAGAGCGTCCAGCGGGTCGAACAGCCCGAGCTCCCGAATCAGTTTTCCGATTACGGTGCTTTCCCCGCCCGGAAAAATCAGGCCGTCGATTCTGTTTTTCAGAAGATCTTCCTTTTGCCTGATCTCAAATGCGGGGGCTCCGATTTTCCCAAGAGTATTGATATGCTCAATAAATCCTCCCTGTATAGCTAAAACGCCGATCATTTTACTTTCCCCGCTCCGCCATCAGGAGCTTGATTTCCTGCTCGTTTGTTCCGACCATTGCCTCGCCCAGGTCCTCGGAAAGCGCGGCGATCATTTTTGCGTCGTTAAAGTTGGTCACAGCCTTGACGACCGCCTGTGCGCGTTTTCCGGGGTCTCCTGATTTAAAAATACCCGATCCGACAAAGACGCCCTCCGCGCCGAGCTGCATCATCAGCGCCGCGTCGGCCGGTGTCGCGATACCGCCCGCCGCGAAGTTCACGACCGGCAGCCTCCCGTTTTCATGCACATACTGCACAAGCGCATACGGCACCTCGAGCTCCTTGGCCGCGTGGTAGAGCTCATCCTCGCGCATGCCTTTAAGCTCGCCGATCCCCCGGTTTACAAGCCGCATATGCGTCACGGCCTGGACGATATCGCCCGTGCCGGGCTCCCCTTTCGTGCGGATCATGGACGCGCCCTCGGCGATCCTGCGCAGCGCCTCGCCCAGATCCCTCGCGCCGCAGACAAACGGGACATCGAATTTCGTTTTGTCGATATGGTATTTGTCGTCGGCGGGAGACAGCACCTCGCTCTCGTCGATGTAGTCGATCTCGATCGCCTGCAGAATCTGTGCCTCCACAAAATGTCCGATCCGGACCTTGGCCATTACGGGTATGGACACCGCGTCCTGGATCTCCTTTATCATTTTGGGGTCGCTCATCCGGGCGACGCCGCCGGATAAGCGAATGTCGGCGGGAATCTTCTCCAGAGCCATCACGGCGCACGCGCCCGCCTCCTCGGCGATTTTCGCCTGTTCCGGGGTCGTCACGTCCATAATGACCCCGCCTTTTAACATCTGCGCCAGATTTTTGTTCAGTTCATAGTGGTTATTCATCTGTCTGCCTTCCTTTTTTAAGTGCCGCCTTGCAGCCCTTACTGAATTTTGTTATTATTATAGCGACAGTCTGACCCTATAAAAAGGCTCACATTATGATAATTTAATGGTACCAGTTTGGAGGCACATTCCGCATGATCACATTGACTCTGGAAAAGAAAAGCAAAATCCCGCTTTACGAGCAGCTTTACCTGCACATGAAATCGGAGATCCAAAACGGCACATATCCGTATCGGACCAGACTTCCGTCCAAAAGGCGGCTTGCCGACCATCTGCAGTGCAGTCTGAATACCGTACAGAACGCTTACAGCCAGCTGATTGCCGAGGGCTACATCACGTCAAGTGCAAAAAGCGGTTTTTTTGTCTCAAAGCTCGACGGGATCTTAAAAATGGATGCGCAAACCGTCACGCCGGCGAAAAATCAGGACGCCGCGCCCTTGTGCCGCTATGATTTTTCCCATCAGGGCGTGGACGCGGAGAGCTTTCCGTATTCCGTGTGGCGGAAGCTCACAAGGGAAGTGATCAGCGAGTACGACCCCGAGCTGTTAAAGCCCGGCAATTCCCAGGGGGATTACCGCCTGCGCGCGAGCATCGCGGGCTACCTCCGCCAGTCCAGGGGGGTCAGGTGTTCACCCGAACAGATCGTCGTAAGCTCCGGTACGGAATTTCTGCTGCAGCTTCTGATCCAGCTGTTTGACGAGAGGTGCGTCTACGCGCTCGAAAATCCGGGCTATGAGAAGCTGAACCTGATTTTTAATAGCAATCGCGCCCTTTTTGCAGGCATCCCGTTGGACGAGGATGGGATGATCCCCGAAGAGCTGGTCAAAAGCCGGGCCGATGTCGCCTGCGTCNNCCCCCTCCCATCAGTTCCCGACCGGGCGCATCATGCCGGTCGCAAGGCGCATCCGCCTCCTAAACTGGGCAAACGAAAAAGCGGAGCGCTATATCGTCGAGGACGACTACGACAGCGAGTTTAAGTACAGCGGCAGGCCGATCCCGTCTTTGCAGGGGCTCGACACCGGCGAAAAGGTCATCTACATCGGCGCTTTCTCAAAATCGCTCGCCCCGTCCGTCCGGGTCAGCTACGCTGTTTTGCCCGAGCGGCTCCTGAAAGTCTACCGTGAGAAATTGAACTTTTACATCTGCCCTGTACCTGCGATTGAGCAGAAGACGCTTTGCCGGTTTATGGAAGACGGGCACTTTGAGCGGCATTTGAACAGGATGAGGAATATTTACCGGAAAAAGAGAGAGACTCTGGTAACGGCGGTGCGCCAACTTCTGCCCGGCGTGCGGATTCTGGGCGCGAACGCGGGGCTGCATCTCCTCGTTGAGATCGAAAACGGGATGAGCGAAAAGGAACTGATCGGGGCTGCCCGCGCTTTGGGCGTCAGGGTATATGGACTGTCACGGTATCTGTTCGACGGGAAAGGCCCGGATGTGCCCGCCATACTTCTCGGCTACGCGGCGATGAAGCAATGTGATATCGAGCGGGCCGTCGGCCTCCTGAAAAGCGCATGGTTCCCCGCTGCCAGCTAGGGAGAGGCATTTTACCCAACGGATTTACATCGCGCCGCATTCATGCTATGATTGGCTTACTACCTAAATGCAAAGCTGGGAGATGCAATCAATGCTGGACTTAAAAAGCTACGGGTTTTTGCGCGTTGCCGCCGTCGTGCCCCCTGTCACGGTCGGCAATCCCGCCGAAAACAAAACGGAAATTCTGCGCCTGATCGGGCAGGCAAATAAACAGCTTGCGGGCGTGGTCGTATTTCCCGAGCTTTCTTTGACGGGCTACACCTGCGCCGACCTGTTTCACCAGACCGTGCTTTTAAGACAAGCGGAGGCGGCGCTTCACTTTCTTCTGAAAAACACCGAAAACATCCCCGTTTTGGCCGCCGTCGGCCTTCCGGTCGCGTCGGACAACCAACTTTTCAACTGCGCCGCGCTGATTTACAGGGGCCGGATTTTGGGCGTGGTGCCGAAAACCTTTATTCCGAACTACAACGAATTCTACGAAAAGCGCTGGTTTGCCTCGTCGGTCACCAGGACGAGCAACGATGTCACCCTCTGCGGTCAGACCGTGCCCTTTGGGGAAAACCTGCTGTTTTCGGACGATACCTCTGCGCTTTGCATCGGCGTCGAGCTTTGCGAGGACCTTTGGGTACCGGTTCCGCCGAGCTCGATACACGCATTAAATGGCGCCAACCTGATTTTGAATCTGTCGGCGAGCAACGAGCTTGTGGGTAAGTCGGAGTACCGGCGTGAGCTTGTACGGCAGCAGTCGGCGCGCCTTTACGCGGGTTATGTCTACGCCTCGGCGGGAGAGGGGGAATCGACGACCGACGTGGTTTTCGGCGGCCACGCGATGATCGCCGAAAACGGCGCGATTCTCGCGCAGTCCCGTTTCCCGGACGGCTCCTCCCTTTTAGTCGGCGACATCGACCTGGAAAAACTGCAAAACGACCGCCGGAAATTCAACAGTTTTATGGCACGCCCCGATGAAAGGCCTTATCATAGGATCTCCTTTTCTCTGGAATCCGCCTGCGCGAAACGGTCCGCGCGGCCTATCGATCCCAGGCCGTTCGTACCCGGCGAAAAAGAGGAGCGGGAGCTTAGGTGCCGCGAGATCTTAAAGCTGCAATCGACGGGACTTTCACAGAGGATGAAAAAAACCGGCATCAAACGGGCCGTCGTCGGGATTTCGGGCGGGCTTGACTCGACTCTCGCCCTTCTCGTCACGGCGCAGGCGGTCAGATCGCTTGGGCTTCCCCCGGAAAACGTCATCGGCATAACGATGCCCGGTTTCGGGACGACGGGCAGGACGTACCAAAACAGCCTCGCGCTGATGCGCGAGCTCGGCGTCACGGTCCGGGAGATCCCGATCAAGGATGCCTGTCTGACGCATTTCCGGGATATCGGCCACGACCCCGCGGTCCTTGACGTTACGTATGAAAACGTACAAGCCCGGGAGCGCACCCAGATCCTGATGGACANNCAACGGCGACCACATGTCGATGTACGCCGTCAACGCGAGCGTGCCCAAAACCCTTGTGCGGTATCTTGTCGGGTATTACGCCGACATGGTCGCCGAGGGCCGCGCGCGCGATACGCTCATCGATATCCTGAACACCCCGGTAAGCCCCGAGCTGCTCCCCCCCGATCCGGACGGCTCCATCGCTCAGAGAACCGAGGACATTGTCGGCGACTACGAGCTGCACGACTTTTTCCTCTTCCACATGCTCCGAAACGGCTTCTCCCCTAAAAAAATCCATTTCCTCGCCTGCGCCGCCTTTGAGGGCGTCTACGACAGCGGCACAATCCTGCGCTGGCTGAAGGTTTTTTACCGCCGCTTCTTTTCGCAGCAGTTCAAGCGTTCCTGCCTGCCCGACGGGGTAAAGGTCGGGTCCGTATGTCTGTCGCCGCGCGGCGATTGGCGGATGCCGAGCGACGCCTCGGCCGCTCTGTGGCTTTCCGAGCTTGAGGATATCGAAGCGGAATAAAAGGAGCCTGTAAGCTGCAGAAACCTCTAACACAAGCGGAGCGGCTCTGAAAACTTTCAGAGCCGCCCTTTTCATTAGTTCTTTCACTATTTCATACGGTCGAATTCGGGATTAAACGCATAAAAGTTCTTCGAATTCAAATTGTCCCGGACGACGCGCAGCGCCTCTCCGAAGCGCTGGAAATGCACAATTTCCCTCTCCCTCAAGAACCTAAGCGGGTCGGAAACGTCCGGATCATCCGTCAAACGGATCAGGTTGTCATAAGTAGTGCGCGCTTTCTGCTCGGCCGCCATGTCCTCAAACAGATCGGTGATCGCGTCCCCTTTGGATTGGAGCACGGCCGCCGTAAACGGGGTGCCGGATGCCGCCTGGGGATATATCCCTGTGGTATGGTCTACAAAATAGGTATCCAGGCCGCTCTTTTTAATTTCCTCAATGGAGAGATCCCGTGTAAGCTGAAACACAATCGCACCGACGATTTCCAGATGCGCAAGCTCCTCAGTACCCTGCGAGGCATCAAAATGGCGCTTCCTGCCAGCCTTCAAAGCAGCTGGGCATAAATAATCAAATATCTCTGACACGATGCAGCTCTGCATCAGAGAGACTTTTTTCTTTTCGCCCCTTCGGCATGGTCAGCCGGTGGCTGTGCTCAATCATGGCGCGCAACTCATCCTCCGGCACATCGGACCCGATCAGCACCGTGTTCCAGTGCTCCTTGTTCATATGATAAGCCGGTATTACTCCCGCGTAGGCCCGGCGGAGAAAATCCGCGCGCAGCGGCTCGCACTTGAGGTTTATGCACAGGCCGTTCCGCTCATAGATAAGCGCAAAGCTCTTTTTGTTTAAGCGATGGCGCATGACGGCCCAGGCCCCGTCCGAATCCGGACCGTCGTCGAAGGGGTAGTCCTCGTAAGCGTCGGGATAGGTAAGGCAGTAGTCTGTAAGCTCCCTGCGGGTCACCTGAGTTTCGCCTCCCACTCGTCCTGCTTAAAGCCGACCAGCACGAAGCCGTCGCCCACAAGGATGGGGCGTTTGACCAGCATCCCGTCTGTGGCGAGCAGCTGAAACTGCTCGTCCTCGCTCATGCCGGGGAGCTTGTCCCGAAGGCTCAAAGCCTTGTATTGCAAACCGCTGGTGTTAAAAAAGCGCCTGAGCGGCAGGCCGCTTACCTTATGCCACTGCCGCAGCTCCGCCTCCGACGGATTGTCCGGTTTGATGTCGCGGAACGTATAGCTGACGCCGTTTTGGTCGAGCCACGCCCGTGCCTTTTGACAAGTGGTGCATTTCGGATAACAGATAAACAGCATACTATTTCCTCCTACTTGTGCTGATGATAAAAAGCTTTGAGCTTAGCCTTTACCTCCGGGTCGAGATTATGCCAGCGCACACCCCGGATCGCGCCCTCCAGCGCCGACAGGCGCATGATGCAGGCGGACGGGTCGAAAACCAGAATGCGAAGCCACGCCTCATGGCTTCCTGCTCGCTTCAATTCTTCTATCGTGTCGATTCCGGCCTCATGGAGCTGGCGCTCCAGTTCCTTTCCGATGTTCGGCAGGCCTTGCAGCTGACCCATTTTTGCTTCTCCTCAAGATTAATACAGCCTTATAAAGTATAGCTGAAATCAGTATAGCATATTTCATTAGGCTGGCTGAATGAAATTTATAATAAGAAGGATGTGCACGCATGGATGGGGAAAAGATAATAATGAATGTCGTGGATGAGGTAATAGGATGGTGAGAATGAAAAATCTGATAAAAAACATTGACTTTGCAACCGCGCTTACTTTGAAAGATCTGGTTTCCTATCAAAAAGGCCAGGTCGTCAGCAAAACATTGGCGCAAAATAAATCTTTAAGCTTAACCCTCTTTGCATTTGACAAGGATGAAGAAATCAGCTCCCATGAATCAAGCGGGGATGCAATGGTGATTGCTTTAGACGGCGCCGGTCTGATCACGATCGGCGACAAATCCTATACGGTGCATGCGGGCGAAACAATTGTTATGCCGCGAAACACGCCTCATGCCGTTTTTGCCGCGGAACAATTCAAGATGTTTCTGATCGTCGTCTTTCCCCAGCCGGAAAAATAATGCCACGTGTACCTTGAAGGGTGTGCTTTCGTATCCCGGAGGCGATCAATTGCTGCGCCGCCGCTTCATAAACGAAACGGCGGCTTTTTGCTATGCAAAAAACAAATTTAAGTGCGTGGCGCCCGCCGCCAGGGGCGGCAACCTCGCCGCATGCGCAAAAACTTCATGCGCCCTAAGTTTTGCGTTTCTGGCGCGCCTCAGCGCATGAAGTCTTAAGCATAAGAGGCATTATACGCTTTTGCTCCGCCCCCGCCCCTTTCTTCCGGGCATTGCCGCCGCAAAAACGACGGATAAGAGGGAGATCAGGATAAAGGCGATAAACAGCGCATGCATGGAGCTTAAAAGCGCCAGCTTGACCTGCTCTGCGGAAAGGGCGGCGGACTGATATAAGTTGCCGGAATCGATGCCCGAAATTCCTTGATTCATGAAATATCTTGTTATATGCACGTTGAAGATATTCCCGAATATGCTGATGCCAATGGTCTGTCCCAGCGTCCGAAGCAGCGTGTTGGCCGCAACCGCAACTCCCCTTTTGTTGTATTCCACCGAGTCCTGGACAATGACGGTTAAAGTAGTGGCCGCCCCGCCGAATCCAATGCCCATGACGAAATTAAAAATCAGCGCCGACAGCATCGGGGAGTCGATGCCCAGCGTGAACAGCAGTAACGTGCCGGCGAGTATGACGGTGCCCGCCGTCACAATGACAGCCTTCCCGCCGTACTTCACCAATAATTTTCCAAGGATGAACGAAACGATCAGCCAGGACACCGACATGGGCAGCATGACAAGGCCCGATACGGTGGGACGGTACCCAAGAATGTTCTGTAAGTATAACGGCATATAAACGTCGATGCCCATCAACACGGCGTAAACGAAAAACGAGAGTACATTGACGATTGCGGTTGTTCTTGTGAAGATGTCAAAGGGTATGATCGGCTCTTTTGCCTTTCTCTCTATGATATAAAACGCAACCAAAAGCAAAACCGTTATCATGGCCACTGCCGCGACAAAGATGGCATACCGGCTCGAATCCGACCCCTGGTCGAAGATAAAAATACTCAAAAGCGCCATTACGGCCAGGGACAGCGTAATAATTCCGGCAAAATCGATGCCGTGTTTTTTCTTATGAAAAGTCTCTTTCAGGGATTTTTGCAGCAACAGAATCGACAGCAGCCCGAACGGGATGTTGATGAAAAAGATCCAGTGCCAGGAAAGCGTATCGATTAAAAAGCCCCCGAGAAACGGGCCCACGAGCGTCGCGATTCCCCACACCGTGCTTAAGCCCCCCTGAATCTTCGACCTCTCCGCGAGCGGAAACTCATCCCCGATAATGGTGAAGGAGACCGTGAAGATGCCGCCTGCGCCAAGCCCCTGTACCGCACGAAAGGCGATCAGCATGACTATGCTCTGCGACAGCCCGCATAAGGAGCTCCCGGCCAAAAACAGAAGGATGCCGATGGAAAGCACGTTTTTTCTGCCGTATAAGTCCGCGAGCTTGCCGTAAATCGGCGTGGAGATGGCGGAGGTCAGCAGGTATACCGAAAAGACCAGGCTGATCAGCTCGAACCCTTGTAACTCCTTTGCGATGGTGGGCGTGGCCATCGTGACGATCGTTCCCTCGACCGCCGCCAAAAACATGGCCAGCATAAGCGATATGATTAAATTGGTCCTTTTTGAATTCATGAGCCGTTTCCTTTCGCATCCTTCGGAATACAAAAAATACCGGGTAAAACACCGGGCGCACCCGACATCTTATCCGGCATCGTAATTACGATTACAAGCCCTCCGATGACTTCTCTCGAATCACAAGCGATCCGAGTTCGCTGAGATTATAGCATTTTTTATGAGAAAAAGTCAATCGGCAATTTATCCTGATCCCTTACCGTGTTATATTTAGAACATGACCGCGACTATAAGGATTGAGTGACATGAAATACGATAACGCGCAAAAAGCCGTGTTCCGGCTAAGGCCCAACCGGTTTATTGCCGAATGTGAGCTTTTAAGTAAAAAAGTAACGGCCCATGTAAGGAATACGGGGCGGTGCCGGGAACTGCTGGTTCCGGGCTGCACCGTCTACCTGGAAGAAGATCTCCGGCCCGGCAGGAAAACCCGATATACCCTCGTCGGCGTCCGAAAATCGGGCAGGCTGATCAATATCGACTCGCTCGCACCTAATAAAGTCTTTCGCGAGGCGATGGAAAACGAAACCATAGAGCTGCCCGGTTTTGACGGGCCCCATACATTTCTGAAACCGGAAGCGCGCTACGGCGATTCGCGTTTTGATTTTTACATGGAAAACAGCTCGCAAAAGGCTTTTGTCGAAGTAAAAGGCGTCACCCTCGAGGAGAACGGTATCGTCCTTTTCCCGGACGCGCCGACAAAACGCGGCGTGAAACATATCCATGAGTTGTGCCGCGCCGCGGAGGAGGGCTATCTTGCCTTTCTTGTGTTTGTAGTTCAGATGAAAAATGTCCGGCATCTCACTCCGAACCGGCGGACGCATCCCGCGTTTGGAGAGGCGATGGAGACCGCGCTGAAATCCGGTGTGCGCCTGCTCGCATTTGACTGCCGGGTTTCCCCGAATGAAATCCGTTTGGAGGAACGGGTGAAAATCGTGCTGTAATGGCTCAGATTTCTTCGTTCCAGAAGTTGCAGCCTCCGAATGCGCCGTGGGAATCGGGGCCTCCCCAAAAACGCCCGCGCGGGCCTTTTCGGGACAGGAAATACTCATGCAGCTTACGCATATGGTTAAACCCGGCGATGCCGCACATGCCATGGATGCCTGCAAACCATTCTTCATCCGGGTCGGCGCCGGAATTTTCGTCCGTGCCGGCTTTTTTCTTTAGTTCTTCGGTTATACGAGTCAGAAAGCCGCTCATGGCCGCTTTTTCCTCATCGCTCAGGACGTCGAACACGCCGTTTAAGTCCGGGTATTCGGCCGCCTCTTTTTGCCCAAGTTCGGTCAGCTCTAAAACCTTGTCTTCGGAGCCGTCGACGGGCTTCATCGCGACATACCCCTTCTTTTCAAGTCCCAGCAGCAGCTCTTCCCCCGCCGGCATACGGTGGTTCAGCATTCCGGACAACTTTTTTAATGTCATGCCCGGGTGCGCCTTTACAAGCCCCAGCAGCCTTTTGCGCCAGGCATCCGGCCCGCCGCTCGTCTTAAAGCTGCGGAGCCGTTCCTTAAAGAGCAGCCGGGTAATGTGTGAAAACTGTTCGGCTAAAGTAAAATCCTTGTTGTTCATGATGAAAATCCTCCTGTTAATTTCTTAATTTATGCTTATTTGTTTTTCTCGCTTCTGGCGAAGAAGAAGGTGCCGACGATCAGGCAGACGACCGTAATCGCGATAATGGCGGCACACGTGACGGCCGGGTTGAACAGCACCACGCTATCATATTCCGGCGTCCCGGCGTAAACCACCGCGCGCACAAGATCGAGGCAGTAGGTCATCGGCATCATACGGCTTAAAACAAACAGCACGCCGCTCGAGTGATTAATAGGGATAATCGCGCCGGACAGGAACATCTGCGGCATCGTGATCAGCATCACGGCCATATTGGCCATTTTGTTGCTCTTTATAAGCCCGATCACAATCATGGCGAGCGCGCCCGCCGACAGGCACATGAGCGGCGACAAAGCGAGGACGGCCAGCATCTGCGATACGGGCAGCGTGATCCCCATGACGAGGCCGACAATAAGAGTGCCGATCATGCTGACGATCGCCCCGAAGGACGAGCCGGCGATTTTGCCGATCACGATGGAATAACGGGAGACGGGCGAAATCATCATCTCCTGGGTGAAATCGGTGAAGTGGTCCTCGACAAGCGAGGTAATGCCGGTCGTCGTCGTCATGAACAGCATATTGACCAGCATCCCGATCAGCATGAATTCCCCATAATCGAAGCCGAGGCCGCCCGCCATGTTCTGCGCAAGGCTGCCGCCCAGCATGCCCATCATGAAAAGCGGCATGGCGAGGCTCATGATGATCATTCCCGGCGACTTGAAAAACAGGGTTATGTCTCTTGCCGCGATGGTGACTATGGCATTTAGTTCCCGCATAATCTTCGACTTCATTTTTGGCTGTCCCAGTACAAGCTCGCTCACGCCGCTTCACCTTCCCCTCTCATCAGATATTCTACATAAGCGTCCTCGAGGGACGGTTCCTGAATCTTCAGCACCGAAAGCCTTGTCTCGAGCCGCGCGATGATCTTCTGCGCCTCCATGCCCTGATACGGAACGACGACATGATCCTCGACGCAGTAACTTAAGTTCATATCCGCGATTTCACGGATCAGCCCTTCCCTGTCCAATGCGTCCAAAATAAGCTCCTGTTTTAATATGCTCGCCTTCATCTCGCTCGGCGAGCCGGTAATGGCGATCTTCCCGTGGTTAATGATGCAGACGCGGTCGACGTGCTCCGCCTCGTCGATGTAGTGGGTGGTGAGAAAGACCGTCGTGCCGTTTTCTTTACGGACGCCGTCGATGTAATTCCACAAGCTCCGACGGCTGACCGCGTCAAGCCCCTGCGTCGGCTCGTCGAGAAACAGGATTTTCGGCGTGTGGATCAGGCTGCGGATGATTTCCAGCTTGCGCTGCATCCCGCCGGAGAGCTTCTTGACGGGCCTCGACAGTGCCTCTTCGATGCCGACGATTTCGGCAAGCTCCGTTACGCGGCTCCGGTATTCGGCGGGCATCAGCTTAAAGCTGGGGCGGTAGCCGTACATACCGTACAGGCAGGCGTGAAAGCGGATGTTTTCCTCCGCCGAGAGCTGCGGGTCGAGGCTCGGCTGCTGAAAGATGATTCCCACCTTTTCCCGCACGCGCTGCGCCTCCTTTTCCACGTCGTATCCGGCAATCGTCACACCGCCGGACGTCTTTGAAAGCATGGTCGTCAGGATCGAGATCGTCGTCGTCTTGCCCGCGCCGTTGGGGCCCAGAAACGCGAAAAAGTCCCCCTCGTTCACATCGAAGCTTACGCCTTTTACCGCGGGCTCCTTTGCCTTGGAATATTGCTTGACAAGCCCGTCTACACAAATAATCGAACTCATGCGATTCCCCCCGCTTCATACGCAAAATGCGATATGCCGGATGCATCGGCGCCCCGCGTCGGAAACGCCTTGATCATGCGCCCGATCGCGCGGCACAGCAGTACAATTATTGAAAACATAAAAACACCTCCGTTTAATCTACGGTCTTATTCTACGGCCGCAAATTAAACGGAGGATAAATCCGAGTTAAACGGAGTGTAAACGAACGATCTTATTCTTTCAGAGGCAGCGTTACGGTAAATGTGCTTCCCTTTCCGATCTGGCTTTCCACGGTAACCGTGCCGCCGTGAAGCTCCACGATTTTTTTTACGAGCGACAACCCGAGCCCGCTGCCGCCCAAAGCGCGGTCACGGGCTTTGTCGGCCTTGTAAAAACGCTCGAAAATATGCATCCTGTCCTCATCACAGATTCCGGCGCCGGTGTCGGATATCCGGCAAACCGCCGTCTCCCCGCCGTTTGTCAGTGTGACGCCGATTTCTCCTTTTTCGGGCGTGAATTTGATCGCGTTGTGGATCAGGTTGATCCAGACCTGGGTGAGCAGACCCTCGTCGCCGCTGTAAGTGATTTTTTCAAGGATGAGGGAAAGATCGATGTCCTTTTCAGCCCACTGCGGCTCGAGCACTAAAACGGCGTTTTGAAGCTGCTTATCCAGTGAAAACGACGTTACGGTAAGCGGCTGCGCGTTACTCTCGAGGGACGACAGCTTCAGCAGATTGTCGCTTAATTTGGAGAGCCTCCCCGCTTCGGTTTCGATCACATCGATATAATGCGCGCGCTGCGAAGGCGTAAGCGCGTCGTTTTTCAAAAGAGAGGCGAACCCGCCGATCGAGGTCAGCGGAGACTGTATCTCGTGGGATACGTTCGAAATAAAATCCTGCCGCAGGTTCTCCATCGAGCCAAGCTCCCTCGCCATTTTGTTGACGCTTTCGGCAACCTCGGAAAAAGGGTTTAGCTCGTTCACCGGTATCAGCACGCTGAAATCCCCGCGCGCGATGCGTTCTATGGCTTTGATGGTGTCGTCTAAGAATTCGTTTCGGACTGTATCCCAACGCCCGCGTCCGTTTCTTCGATGTGCCCTTATGTGCATTCCTACGAAGACCTTCGCTCCGAGCGCGAAAACGCACAGGCCGGAAAGCCCCGTAATAACGTGCGTCCAAATCGCGGCGGGGCGGCCGGTAAAGCGGAAAATCAGTTCCGCGAGCCCATATCCTGCGGCAAAACAGGCCGCAAACAGGAAAACCGAAAGCATTATGCGAGAGATCCATCTCCATCTGCGCCTTTTATGGTCTGCATGTCTCATTTTTGCACCTCCAGCCGATAGCCGAGCCCGCGGACGGTCGCAATCTTAAACCGGTACCGGTCCGCCGGAAAGCGCTCGCGCAGGCGGTTTACATGCACGTCGAGCGTCCGCTCGTTCCCCTCGAAATCGTAGCCCCACACATCCTCGATCAGCTGATCGCGCGTGAAGGTCTTTCCGGGAGAGGAACCCAGCTTGAACAAAAGCTCAAACTCCTTCATGGGAATGTCGCTTTGTTCTCCGTCGCAGGACACGGTGTAGCTGTTTTTGTCGAGCGTCAGCGCGCCGATCTCCACGGCCTGCATTGCTGCGATCTTATATCGTCTGAGCAGCGCTTTGACGCGCATTAAAAGCTCCGCGCCTTCAAACGGTTTTGTCAGGTAATCGTCCGTCCCGAGCTCAAAGCCCTTCGCCTTTTGACTGATCTCGCCTTTTGCCGTCAGCATAAGGATGGGCAGATCCTCGTAATACCGCCGCGCGTGGCGGCAGAACTCGAAGCCGTCCATTTCGGGCATCATCAGGTCGAGGACGCACAGATCGATTTTCGTTTCATTCAGTTTTTGCAGCGCTTCCCGCCCATTCCGGGCTTCCTGTACCGGGAAGCCTTCATTTTGTAACAAAGTGCCGACCAGCTCCCGAATATACGGGTCGTCGTCGATGACTAAAACGGTGGCCATGGATACGCCCTCCCTTCGGCTTTCTATCTATTGTTTATATTATATCAGCAATGTAAACGGAGAATAAACCAGGTCGGCAAATCGACCGGGTCAACCACGAGTCGCTTTTGTTTGAAAGCCAAAAGAGCAAGTTTTTCCCTTTTTGTAAATGCGATTCGCAAATCGCATTGATTCAGTGGACATTAATTATTGAAGTGTTAGCAATTATACAATAAAATAAAATCACTAATGAAATTTTATTCGGGGTGGTGACGACGTGATTTCCGTATCGAGCGCCAGACTGTCCGTCCCCAGAGCGGCCAAAGGTGAAATCAGGCGCGATATGCTTATAAAAGCCGTTCATGAAAGTCCGCAGAAGTTCATTTATGTGCGCGGGGGCGCAGGCTACGGCAAGACAACGCTGCTTTCGCAGATCGCGTGCTTATCGAGAAATGCCGTTTGGGTCACGTTTGACGGAGAAAGCGATGTTTTTGCCATTTTGGATATTGTGAGCGAGGCGCTCAAAAGGACATTTCCGGATTTTTGTTTTTACGCATCCGAATATCTTCCGTTTGAGGAAGCGCCGAACTTTATTTCCATGCTGGCAAACGCCTTTGTCAGCAACATTGAAAAAAATACAAACGAGCTTCTGATTGTCCTGGACGACCTGCATACTCTTAAAGACGAGCAGGTCAGAAGGCTGATCGTCTGCATCATGAAATACTGTCCGGACGGGGCACGCTTCTTTTTAAGCAGCCGCGAAGCCACATGGCCGGAGTTGGCGTCTTTTAAGTTAAGGGGAAGCCTGCTGGAGATCACGCAGAGCGAGCTGGCCTTTACAAAGGAAGAGGCGATGGAGCTCATAGGCTTTGAAGATGAGCATATTTATCGGATCACCGAGGGCTGGCCCATCGCGGTCGCTTCCTTTAAGGTGCTGATGGAGAACGGTTTATCCGAGACCGAGCTTTCGACGCATGGGAACGAGACGCTTCATTCCTACCTGTTTTGCGAGTGCTTAAGCCATCTTTCCCCGGAGATAATGGCATTTTTAAAGGACACCGCGTGCTTTGAGGAACTGGACCCCAAGATGCTTGACGCCGTTCTGGCCGGGAGAAATTCAAGGCTTATGCTGGAAAGCCTGATTGCGCGGGGTATCTTCACGATCAAAACCGAGGGGGGGTATTACCGCTATCATCCGCTTTTCAGGGAGTATCTGCTGAGCCTGGAGGGCCTCGGCAGGGCGAACATCATGCATCGTCGGGCGGCGGAATATTATTTTAGCACCGGACAGTATACAAATGCCGCCGCATACGCGATCACATCCGGGAACAGTCAGCTGCTTCGGAAGATTATCCTTGCAGGTTACAGGAGCTATATACAAAACGGTTCCTTCCATGAGCTGAGGACGTGGTTCGGCGCGCTTTCAGACGACACGGAAGCTGATCTGGAGCTTTTGATTGCCAAAGGCGCGCTCCTGTCCAGCATCGGCAATTTTACCGAGGCAAAAATCTGTCTCGACAGGGCCTTGCCCATGCTGACGGATCAAAAAACAGACCTGTATATAGAGGGGATGGTACATAAAGCGCGGGTACTGCGTAATTTTGTCTCTTTTGAGGCGTCGAACGCTCTGCTGGACGGGCTCATCGCGGGCCTTGAGCATCCGGAGTCGGAACAGTCCTACCACGTCGTTATTGAGAAGATCTATAATCTTTGCTGGAACTCGCAGCTTAACGAGGCATACGACCTCTCTTGCCGCATGATGGAGGCCTGCGCGAAATCCGGCAGCATGAGGGTCCGGGCGTGGTATGAACGCTACCTGAGCGTGATCCATTACGTAGCGGGGCGCATGAAGGACTCCGTGCGCTGCTACGAGAAATCTCTGGAAATCCCGGAAAGCGAACGCATACAGCTCGAGCTGCACAGCGTCGATATCTATGTGGCGAAGTCCTATCAGATGCTGGGCCGCCGCGACAGGGCGGTGGAGCTTGTAACATCCGGCCTGCAAAGGCTCCGAAGCTCCGGGCGTTACGAGGAACTGTGGCTCGGATATCTCTTCGCCGCTGAGATCCACTATCAGAATACTACGATAGACAGGATGAATGGCGGCAGTCAGAGCTATGAAACCACTGTCAAATACTTCACTTTGGCCGATGAATACGCGCCGCTTTACCGTAAGGCCGAGTTTCAGATGATCTGGGCAAAGCTCCAACGCAGCATCTACGGGCTGATGTTTACAGACGGCAATAAGGAAGGGCTTATCTGCGAGATTTTTGAAAGCATTCCCAAGGTCAGCGACCACTTTAAGACCGTCGCGTACGGCAGGCTCTACAACTATTTCGGCAGCATATCCGATTTTGAGAGGGCGGCAGAGTGCGCCCGGCGCTCCATCGAGATCGGCGAACGGTCGAACACCATGATGGTGGCGACCATGGCCTATGGTTTTTTGGCAAGGATAGCCCTTGCGGAGAAAGAGAGCGAAAAAGCCTCCGCTTTGACACATCGTTTTCTCCGTCTGTGTGAAGAAAACGGCATCTATGAGTATTTCAGGATGCGCAGCGCTTACGACCCTATCCTGCAGTTTGCTTATGACAGTGGCATTGAGCCCGGTTTTGCGAAGCAAATGATGGAATTTGTGGGTTATCGCCCCAAAAAGGCCTACATCCGGATGCTGGGAGATTTTGCGGTTTTTTCTTATGATGACAGGCGGGCCACGCTGAAAATGCGCACCAAAAAGGAACGGGAGCTTCTGGCGTTTCTCCTTGACGCAGGCCCCGGGGGCGTGACCAAGGAGCAGATCTTTGACGCCCTCTGGCACGAATCCGAGTCCAATGACGTCAAAAAGCTGATCGGCGTAAACCTCTCCCAGATCAAAAAAGACCTTGCCGCGATGGGGGTCTCCGACTCGATCCTCAGTCTTGAGAAGCGCTACAGCATACGCAGGGACGAGCTTAGGGCGGACACAGAGCTTTTTGAGGAAGCCGTTGCACAGTTTAAGCTGCAAAAAAGCGCCGCTTCGGCGCGAAAGGTCGTCGCCCTGTATGGCGGGGAGTACCTTTCGGTCTTTGAGGCCCATTGGGCCATGCGAAAGCGCATTGCCTATCACAACGCTTACCGGGAAGCGGCGGAAGCCCTCTCAAATCCGGACGCATGACACAAGAGACCGCTCGGAACACAATCGCCTCCGAACAATTTCAGGGCCGCCTCGCATAGATATGCGGGCGGCCCCGAAGTATTTCGGATCACCTAATTGTTCATCAGGTTAAAAAGTACCTGCGCCATTTCGGCTCTGGTGGTCGTGCCGATCGGATTGAGCCTGCCGCCGCTGCCGCTGATGCTCCCCGACTGCACCAGCGCCGCCATGGACTTCCTCGCCCAGTCGGCAATCTCTCCGCTGTCGGAGAAATCGGCAAGCGTCCTGCCGGACGCACCCTCCGGCAGCCTGCCGAAGGCCTCGAGCGCACTGTACAAGAGCTTGAACATCTCCTGCCGGGTGATGGCGCTCTCCGGCTTAAACAGGTTTCCTCCCACGCCGTCGGCGATGGAGAGCCGCTTGGCCGCCGCGAGATATCCGGTGTAGTAAGTGTCTCCCGCATCGGCAAAGTTGTCGGAGGACTTTTCATCCGGCTCGATGCCGTAGGCCCGCAGCAGCATGGTTAAAAACTGTCCTCGGGTGAGATTCGCGCCCGGATTGAAGCCTCCGTCCACGCCCGTGGTGATGCCGCGGGCGGCTAGGAAGGACACCGCGTCGTAATACCAGTCTCCCGTCTTCACATCAAAGAAGCTCACCTTATTGTATCCGATCGCATACCGGGAGAAGTGGTCGGTGACAAAGACCACGCGGCCCGTTGCGGTGTCATACCGGCCGCTCGTCACTGTTTTGAGCGTACCGTCGTCACCCACGTAGTAGACGATAATGGCGTTTAAGTCCTCGCCCTCGGCCGGAGAGTAGGGGACGGATACCGTCACGTCCCCGGCAAACCGGGATATGGTCCGGCCGCCGCTCGTCACGCTGAAATCGAAGACCGACCTGTCGCCCACCGTCCGCCGTGCCTCCTCGGAAAGGGCAGCGGGCTCGACCTTGGAGATCGCAAGCTTGAGGTCCTCCTCTGCCTGGCTGCAGAGGGTTGAAAAGGCGTTCTGATCAAAAGCAATCGTACCTAGCGTTGTCGAGAGCGTCAGCGACGTAACGCCGTTTTCCTGAGCGGCGCTTAAGGCGGCTTTCGGAACTGAGGTCTCGATCGCATTGGTACCGTCGGGTGCTTCCACACGAATCTGAAGCTTCACAGGCGATTTCCCGTTCTGATCCGTGGCCTGCCTGAGGGCTTCGCTGACCGCGCTGCGGATCTGATCGGCGCTTATAGACGCCGTAATGCTGCCGCCGCTGCCGGTAATCGTCGCCACCGTATTTGCGGTTACCGTCTGAGCCGGGGTGCCGCTCTGCTGGCCGGAAGACGGAGGCGTTTCGTCCGATCCCCCGTCGTCGTAACCCGGCTCGGTTACATGGACGATAAAGGTCTTTACCATCACAGCCTCGTCCGGCAGCGTGCTCAGATTATCCTCCCAGGCCGGGCCGTCCTGCGACAGGGTCATCGTGCTCTTCGGGGGCAGCACATAGGCTTTAATGGTGGTGTTGCCGGTGCCCTTGGCCCGTAGCGTCATTTGATCGCCGCCAAAATCGGCCACCACCTCGTTGCCGGAAACATACACCACCCGTGGTGTGGGCAGTTCCGCATTCCCGTATGTAAGGACAGGCTCGATGACCGCCGAGCTTCCCCTTTCTATCGAAATCGAATCGGATATGGCCCGGCCGCCGGTCTCAAGCGAAAAGCTTGAAATGTTGCCCATCAGCGCCATTTCCTCCGCGTTTGCGCTGCGCTCGCAGGTGATGCTCTCGCCCGTCCCGTCCGAATACACGCTCAGCGGGATTTTGTCGGCGGCCGAGCCGTCGGTGTTTCGGGTGCTCTCAAACTGCACGCCGCTTAAGTCGCCGTAGAACTCGAAGGGGCGCGTCTCTCCCACCGCCATTGCCCCAAGGCTGAGCGAGCCGATCTCGACGCTGCTGGCCTTGGCGCGGACCACCGCGTCCTCTGCCGCGAGGTTTCCATTGTTTGTCGCCGTGCCCCGGATATAGATTTGGTTTCTGCCGACGAATTGTGTTTCCACGCCCGTGACATCTACCGCGCTTTCCGCCTTGACGGCGGTCTCCGCGCTGCACAGGACCTCTCCGTCCGCCCTGACGACGGCCCGCAGGCTGATGCCGTAGGGGACCTCCGGCGCCTGCCAGGAAAAGTTCAGCTTCGCTTCCTCTCCGCCCTTCAGCGTGATGCCGTCCCGCGTGTCCACTGTCTCGCTCTGGCCGTTTGAAATCTGCAAGAGCTCTACCTCGGCACCCTCGAGTGCTGTGAGCGCCAGATTCTTGAAGTTGACGGAAACGGGCATGAGCTCGCCCGGATCCGGCGCGGCCAACGGCTCGATCCCGATATTTGCCTTTCGGGTATGAATGTCGAAGTCGGCCGTCATCAGTGTTCTGTTGTTCACATCCTCCACCGACATATCCCTGCCGTCCCCGCCTGCTACGCGTTGGACCGTGGACCGGCCTTTTACAAAGACCACCCGGAGGCTTCCATCCGGCAGGATCACGAAATCCAGGTCGTTAAAATTGGCGCCCTGCTCGTCCATGAGCTTTACCGGCTGGGACCACTCGGTGGGCCTGTATTTTCGGATAATCGGGTCGCCGGCTTCGACCATACCCACCTCGTCGTTGATATCCGGGGTGGTGCCGTAGTCTACTCCCGTGGGATATGTAGCCGGCTCGCCGTCCTCGTCATAGAGCTGCTGGGTCGTCTGTGCGCCGATCACTTGCCGGACGGCGTAAATCTGGTGCTCGCGGAAATAATTCTCGGGCAGCGCGGCCTCCTCCGAGCGGGGGTCTATTCCGTCCCGGTAGGTGATGTCGTTTTCTCCCCACACGAGGTAAACGTTGTTTTCGTCCGAATCCACCATGAATTCGTCGATGGGCTTCTCGTTTTGCCGGACCTGGTTGCCGTCCGCGTCGAGGCCGATGTCGTACGGATGCCGGACGATGACCTCGGGACCCCTGTACAGCCCCGCCAGCTTGTTGACCACGAAGACATCCGTACCCTCATCGTCCGCATCCTCATAGTACAGCAGGTTTTGATTGATCAGGTATCCGATATCGATGCATCGGATGTCCCCGGCGCTCAGGTAATACAGATAGACGTCGTCGTTATTCTGGTCGAACACCAGGTTATTAAGTCCCTCGCCCGCGTCCGTGTACCGGATGGGCGGGAAAAACACATTATTTTTAAAGTCGTAAAGCTGGATGAACAGTTCCCTGTCCTGCGTCGTGTCCGTAAAGCCGTCGTCGTCTATTGTATAGGCGATCACCGCATAGCTCTCGTAGCCGATGGCGTCGCTGTCCACAATCAGCGGATCGCCAAGCTCCTCGATCGATATCTCGCCTGCTGTCGGAACCCTTTTCCAGCAGCCCGCCTGGTTTAAGTAATCCTCATCACCTTCGCCGATCAGGATGTCGCTTTCGTCTACCTGCGCGCACCGGGAGGCGTCGAGGAAATTCTGTCCATAATAATTCGGAATGCCGCCGCTCTCCAGCCAGCAATCATTCTCGAAGTCGTAGAAGCGGTAGGCGAGCGTGGTATACGGATTCAGAACGTCCCCCACCACGGCGCCCTGCTCCGGATTCGACGCCTGGTAATCGGATTTGGTGTAGACGATCATCAGGTGCTCCTCGTCATGTTCCCCGTCCTTCCAGTAGGCGACGTAGGGATAGGAATCGGAATAGGTGTCGTCCTCCGTCTGCCGGGTCACCTCCTGTACTAAACCGAACGTCAGGTCATCCTTATCGAAGAACCGTGCCTTGATGTTGTTCTTGTTGAGCGCCGTCAGCACGTCGTCCTCTTCATGAATCATATCGTAGGCGCTGGACCACGCCACGAGCACCCGGTCCCCGATGTCGTACACGCAGGGGATGCCGTCCGGCGTGTCGTCGTCGTCGACCTTAAAGGGCTCGCTCCATTCGCCGCCTTCATAAATGGAATAGTAGAGCTGTGTGCGGTTTCTGTCGTCCTGGGAGCCGTCGTCGTCCAGGAATATGAGCAGCTGCCGGCCCGCCCCAAGGTCCGAGAGGAGCGTGTAGGGATAGGGGTAGACGCCCTCGAGCAGCGTCTGCTCGTTTGAGGCCCCGCTTCCTGCGGCCATGGCTCTTAAACGCCTTCCTCCGCCGCCCTGCCAGGTTCCCCGGTTTTCGAGATAGTCCCGCGACAGGGGCTCCGCGCCCGAGGTACTGTCGTAGAGATAGCTGTCGTCGCCGAAGAGATCGCCGGCGCTGAGGGCGGACATTCTGCCGTAGCTGAACAGATCGTACGTTTGGTTCGCCACCTGCCACTTAAATTCAAAGCAGGCCACCGTGAGCGCCAGCTCCGAGGTCAGCGTCACCGCTCCGCTGCCCGTGCCCAGCGTGGTGAAATTCATATTAAAGTCTGCTCGCCCGTTGATGGAGACTTCCGCGAAGGGGATTTTCGCCCCCACCGTGATGCAGAGATACGGGTTGACCATAAACTTTCCGTAGATGGTGAAGTCCCGGTTGGGGTCGTCGTCGTCGGCATTCGAGAAGTCGATCTCCCCGTTTGCGTCAAAATATTTGTAATGATCCTGGTATTTCTCCACGACCATTATGGCCGTGACGTCTCCGCCGAGCTCCAGCCCCACAAACACGGTCACGCCGATGGGCGTCTGGATCTCCACTTTGGTGTTGAAGCTGCCCGAAACCTTGGCGGAGATGATCATTTCGTTGAAATACGCGTAGCCGTAATTTTCGCTCGTCGGGTCCTTGTTTACCGTCATGCGCAGATAGAGGGATGTGGAGAGGCCGAACTTCATGTCCGCCGTCAGGCTCGCGCCCTTCTTTTCCTTATTGCCCTCGTCCACCGCTTTGTCCGTGGTCTCCTTGGTCTTTGCCGAATCGGCAGACTTTGCCGCGTCTTTAAGCTCCTCCTCCTTTCCGCTGCCGTCGAGGAGGCTCTTCTCCCAGTCCTTGTTGAAGCCGAAGGCGATGATCCATTCCTCATCACCCTTTTGCATGTACTTATCGGCCTTGCCCGCGAGCCCCAGGTCAAACGCGGTGTCGATGGCGCCCACCGTATCGATAAAGCCGGTGGCTGGCGACTTAAAGGAGGTCAGCAGGGAAAAGGAGTCTAAGTACTTGATAAAGCCGAGTCCCACCTGATGCTCGATTCCCGCCTTGTCGTTCTGGTCGAGAATCTGGAGCGTCATGGTGTCGCCGGGCACGATTCCCAATGTGGCCGGGTTTAGCGTAAAGGTGAACAGGCCGTTTTGTGGCGTCACCGTGATGGGTTCGCCCTTTTGGCTGCCCTCCTTCGTATAAAGCCGGATGACCGCGCTGCCGGCGGAAAGCCCGGGCTGGTTTGATTTGACGTTAAACTGAAAGGCCATATCGGCGTCTTTGTTTTCGATCGCCGCAAGGTTGCTGAGCGCTTTGCGGGTTTCCAGCGTTTCGCCTGTCCCCGTGGTCCGCACAATCTCGTAGCCCTTGAAATTATAGGGCACAAAGTCCTCGTAGGCGTCGATCTTAATTTTCTCCCAGGCGTTTACATCGATATAGCCGATATAGTCGCTGTCCTTGTAATGCACGATGAGGGAATGGTATTCGTTTGTGGTGAAATCCTTGTCCCTCAGGCTGAAATTGCCCTCGTCGTCCGTCGCCGTCTGATGCCCGTTGATAATCACCTGCGCGCCCCGAAGCGGAACGGAGACGCTTTTGTCGGCCGTTCCGTCTCCCGAATTTTGCAGCACGGTCCCGCCCTGGAGGACGGCCTGCCCGTGTATAAGCCCCGGGTTTCCCTGCGTGGGCTTGCGCTCAAAGCTGTATAGGATCAGCGGCCTGTCGTAACTTACCTTGTAGCTGTAAATGCTGCCGTTTACCGCCTTGCGCTCGAACAGGTCCTCGTAATCCTCGATTGCCTTGGCCTCCGCCTCGCTGATGATGCCGTCCTCGTTTGTGTCTCCCGTCCAGTTTTTCCATACGACCCGGTACCCGTCGTTTGGCACGCCGGCGAGGTTATAGGCTTTCCCCCGCTCGATCGGGGAAAGGATCAGCGGCGTGCGGCTGTTTCCTGTAAGATCCGCTCCCTCTTCCGGGTGGTAGAAGATGCTGCCCTTATCCTGATCCCCGCTTTGGGGATCGACCTTTGCCTTGAGGTAAGGAAGGGAATACTGTACGGTCAGGTCGGTAAAACCCCTTTCCGGAGAAAAATCCAGGATGCCGGGCGTTGCCGCGTTGATCTTAATACCGGACACGGGTTTTATAAACCATGCGTGCGTGCGGGAGTAGTCGATCTTTCCCGTAGCGCCGTTTAGCGCCTGTAAATAGTCCGCAAGGACGGTGCCGCCCGTCTGCGTGTTGAGCGATTCCAGATACCATTCGTCGGGGACGCTGCTGATCTCGCGCTCATAGAAATTGATATTTCCGTTTCCGTAGCCCGAAACGCTGTAGCCCGCCCTGGCGTAGGCGTTGAAATGTATGGTGTCCAGCATGCCGACCTTCAGAACGTCGCCGTTTTGGAAGCGGTTTTGGTCCATGCCGCCCTTTTGCGGATCGAAACTTACGCGCACAAAGGCGTTTTTCTGCCTGTAGACGGGGTGCAAAACGATCTCGGTGCCTCCCGACATCATGATCTGGCCGCGGAGAATCGCCTCCCTGGTGACCGAGTCCTTCATATTGCCCATGTAGACGTCGCGGATATTGAGGGTTGTACCTTTGACGTAATAATAGCCGTTGGTCCCGATCCGCTCGATCTTGTAACCCCAGAGGTAGACCTTGGACGTGTCGGGGCTCGCGGGGTCAAATTTGGGGGCGAGGTACACCGTGTCCCCGTCGAAATAGGTCTGGGACGTCAAATTGCCGGTGTCGCCCGCGAAGGAAAGCCCGCCCACGAGCCTGCTGGTGCCGTTCGTCGAAGTGGTGGGGGAGGTCCAGGTTTTGGGGACGACGCGCGCGTCCGGGTCCTCGGAGTTCGTCCTAAGGGTGACCTTGATGGGCTTGTAGTAGAGGGTGAGGTTGCCCACGTTCATCCCCGTGTCGGCGCAGTCTCCCGACGTCTGAGTCGTACAATATATGTATTGCTGCTGCCGGTCGCTGTCGTTCAGACTGATCCAGTCCAGAGTGGAATTAAACTGCCCGTGTCTATCCAGCCGCGGCACATTGAATAAGCTCCCAAGGTACACGCGGGAGTAGAAATCGGTATTGTATTTCCACTGGGCCCACCATAAATACCTCGTTCCGTCGCTGGGGTTCGACCAGTCGATCCTGATTTTTTCGATCATGCTCAGGTCGGCGGCGTAATAGATCCAGTTCATGGTGTTCCTCTGCCCGCTGACAGGGATATAGGTCCAGCCGTAGCTGCCGTTGTAGGGGATCCGCTGATATCCGCGGCCGTCGGTGATGTCGTAGGGTGTCAGCGTCTTGGTCCTGTACCAGGTTCCACCCGCGTCCGCGCCGTAGCCGTCGTAGGCAAGCGCGCGCGACTGTAGTACGGCCCTCTCGGCGGTCCCGATGGTGACAAGTGTCTCATTCGGCCCGTCTTCGGAAAGGTTGGGGCTCTCCGGATCGAGCCTCACATAAAACTGCATCCCCTCCTCCGGGGTCTCTTTCAAAAGCGGCACCCGAACCGTTTGCGACTCCTGACCGGGTACGAAACGCAGCTCGGTCACGATGGGCTCATAATCTATATCCGGCACTGCCGACACGGCCGCCGTGCTCACGGACACGGAACCGTACCGATAAATCCCGGCCGTCCGCTTTACGACGACCTCGGCATAGTGAAGCGACGGGTCGGCCCGCATGTCGCCCAACTCCATTGCAAACCGGACCTTTTCCTTCTCCTCATTGTCCTCTATGTTCATAAACGCGCTGAGTGAATCCCCGGTGGCGCCGCCCTGGGGATCGATCAGGGCGAAGAGGACCTGCTCCTCGTCCTCCGAGATATCGTCGTCGATGGTGTTAAAGCGGATCTTTTTCATATACTCGCCGTCTGCGAAACGGAAGGTATACGTGATCCCTTCCATCCCCTCGTACAGCTCGTTGTGCAGATCGAGAGCCTCTTCTTTTTCCACCCCCCCGGCCTCCCGCCAGCTCTTCCGGTTGGACGTCTGCCCCAGCGCTGCATCCCGGGCCGCCTGCAGGCCGCCCGTTTTAATTTCCGTATCCTCCCGGATGACGTACGCGTCTCCTTCCCCGTCAGCCGTTCCCTCCCCGTTTATAAGGCTGTCCGTTTTAATCTCCGTATCTTCCCGGACGGCGTATGTACCTTCCTCACTGTCCCCGTCTGCAAGGCTGTCCATCAGGGTCTTCCCGCCCTCGTTTGCCGGCAGAGTTCCGGAGAAAAGCCCCCGGGGGGTGCTTAACGTATAGTCCTCGCCGTATTTTGCCGTCACGTCGATCGCCTTTAAGGTGACGCTCGCCTCCCCGGATGTTCCGCCCTTTCGCACGACGGCGATCTCCACATAAGGGAGGTCTTCCGAGGTATTCATGCGTGTCGCCAGAAATTCAAACAGGCCGTTTGGATATTTCGTCTCGTCCACAGCCTCTCTTAATGCCTGCCTGAGCTTAACCTCATCCTCTGCCTCCGCCGCCAGCACCTGAACAGGCAGCATCGCCCAGAGCATGACGACCGTCAGAATAAACGCCGTAATCCGTTTGAACCTTTTCACAAAACCCCGCCTCTCATATATATCTTTAACATTCTGTATTTCATGGTTCCGGCTCCTTTTGCCGAAATACCCACTCTTTGAGATTCCGAGCGGATTGATCTTCAATATCCCTTTTATCGGATACGTCTGCAATAACCCTGCAAAACGCACTCAATGATGTGCGCGACCGCAAGGTCCGCGCCGTTGGGCGGGGATGTCCATATGCTGCACATAGGACAAAGCTTCGTATAGACCGTACCGGTTATGGAACAATTTTTTACGCAACATGTCCCGTCCTTCGGAAACTGCCCGTTTCCCACATCGCAGCCCTCCCGTCCGCTTCCTTCGGAGCAGGCGTCGGGCCGGGTCGGTGCATCGCCCGACGGCCCAATCTGTTTATGACGGTCCAATGATACGCCCCCCTGTAATCGAAAACCGTAAAGTTGATTGTTCGCTTATCCGGATCCGGCCAGCCCCGGCGTCATATCGCACACCTTTGGCGCTTAACTGAAAGCTTCTTTTTTTTATACACCCAAGGAAAGCTTCTGGATTCCGGTTTAGTATATTATAGTATGCCGACCGCCAACGAAACCGCTAACATTCGACATTTTTCTCATCGCATTTCAGCTGGGCTTTTGGCAGGACGGCCCGCGGCATATCTCCGGTATACCTGCGCGAGCCTTCTTGCCGCAAGGGGATGTTCATGGAGCAGATCCGGGATTAAAAGCATTCCAGAATAGAAAAAGCCTTGAAAGCATTAGTTTTCAAGGCGCAGACTGCTGCCGGTAAAACCGACGGCAGCTATTTTTTAAGCAAAGTTAGGGGGATGCCATCATCATTGAACAAATCATTTCAATTTTTACTATTTGTCAAAATAGTTTATGAACTTTAACGGCTTATCAGGCAGCATATGCAGATGTACGTCGAGCACATTGTTCTCATGGACGACGATTTTGTCGAGGATATGGCGGTAAAAAGTATCGTCCCATATGTCCCCGCAGGTAAGAGCGCGGATCGTATCCGCCGTCTGCCTTAAAAGCTGGTCCTGTTCCTGACAGAGCCCCTTATATTCGCTTAAGGTCGCCCGCTCTTCCTCTGCGGCTTCAATTTCGGCATCGTACTTTTCCGACATCTGCTGAAAATCCGACTTTCCGATATCCTTGTTCAGATACAGTTCAATGAGCGAGCGTTTTTTCTGACCCAGCGTATCGATCCTGGCCTGCAGTTTCCCAGGACGGTCGTCCTTGGCATCTGTTTTTAACACTGATCCTACCACTTTGCAAAGGTTGTCGATGACCGCTTCCTTATCCATCGGCAGGTTTTTTACCACCTGCTGCATGACCAGTTTCATGTCGTTGTCATTCACGGAACGGTTGTCGCAGCCGATCTCGTTTCCCGCCTTGTCGGTGTGCCGGCCGCCATGGTTGGCGCCTTCATAGCACCGCCAGGCCTTATAGAGGCTGCCGTCCTCCCGCTTCTTTGTGCGGGAGACAAAGGTGCGTGAGCAGACGCCGCATTTGATCTTGCCGGAAAAGCAATAGCGGTTGGAGTGCTTGGCTTTCTGCTCTTCGACTGGGGAGCGCCGTTTAAGTTCGCGCTGTGCTTTATCAAACATCTCGCGGTCGATGATCGGCTCGTGGTGGTCGCGGAGGACCACGAATTCCTCCTCGCCGCGGTTATATTTCTTCTCATGGTTCAAATAGCTCGGCGTAAAGGTTTTTTTCTGGATCAGATCCCCGCAGTATTTCTCATTGCGAAGAATGCGGAGAATCACCGTATTCGTCCACTTTTTCATATAGGTGGCGGTGGGTATTCCGGCTTCCCTGAGCTCGCGGGCGATCACATGGGTGCCCTTATCCTCGTTGACGAATTTATGAAAAATCAGCCGAACAATTTCAGCCCCGTCTTCGTTGATAAACAGTTTGCCGTCCTTTAAGTCGTAGCCCAGCATATCCCGTCCGAAAACCACGCCCTGCTCCATGCGGCGCTTCTGGCCCCATTTCACGCGGTCGGACGTCTTGCGGCTCTCCTCCTGCGCGATGGACGACATGATGGTAAGGCGCAGCTCCGCGTCCGGATCAAGCGTGTTGATGTTGTCGTTCATAAAGATGACGCCGATGCCGAGCTCCTTGAGCTTGCGGGTATAGAAAATGCTGTCCAGCGTGTTTCTGGCAAAACGGCTGATTTCTTTTGTAACGATCAGGTCGAAACAATGGACCTGCGCGTCGGCGATCATGCGGTTGAAGGAGCGGCGCTTCTTGGTGGAGGTGCCCGTGATGCCTTCGTCCACATACACCTCGGACAGCTCCCACAGAGGGTTTCGTTCGATGTACTCGGAAAAGTATTTCTTCTGGCTTAAAAGAGAGTTTGCCTGATCCTCGTGCTCCGTTGAAACCCGGCAGTACGCGGCTACCCGCTTCATCCATCATGCGCCCCCCTCGGCCTCTTTGCCGCAGCTTTCATACAGGGCATTGGCGTCCGATGAGCAGATTTGCCGTCTCTCCACAGCCTCCCCCCTCATACAAGCGTATTAAATCCGGGCATGAAAAATGCCGGCAGACAAGCTCTGGCCGGCAGATTTCAAATTTGTTATATTTCATTAAGTCATCAGAGGAACCCGAAAATCAATACGATGCTTACGGCAAATAAACCGTAAATAAGCATAGGCACTGCATTGCATTTTAATATACGGGCTTCCGATTTTACCAAGCCGACGGTGGCACAGGCCGCGACAATATTATTGATGCAGATCATGTTTCCGATCGCTCCGCCAATTGCCTGCAGGGAAACGATTGTAACCTGCGACAGGCTCAGCATGGTTGCGGCTTCGAACTGCAGGGAGGCAAACAAAATATTCGATACCGTATTTGAACCGGAAATAAAGGCGCCCAGAACGCCGATAAATGGCGCGATAACCACATAGGCATTTCCGAAAAGGCCGGACAAGCCTTTTGCAATAACGGTGAGCATGCTGTCGAGGCCCAACGGGTTTACGGAAGAATTCAGCATCAGCTGCACCAACGCTACGCCAAAGATCATTGCGACAGCCGGCTGCGCGGTTTGCCGGAAGGTTTTTCCCCAGATGTTTTTTATGCAGGAACGATCCGTATGTAAGAATACCTGAGTCACCAGCGCGACAAGCATAAAAGGGATAATCCCGGGAAGCCACAACACTTGCAGCGCGTAATCCTTATGAATGCCGAACAGCGTCGGCAGCGGAATCCTTACGTCTTCAAAAACACCGCGCAGTCCGAACTGGTAAACGCGCGTGAGGATCAGGATTGCCGCAATTGCAATATAGGGGCACCAGGCAATCAATTTGCTGTGCCGGAACAAAACATCCTCGTTATCACACTGTATCGCGCAGGCGGCATCTGTTTGCACCGGAAAATCCCAGGTCTCTTTCGGAACAAAGGCTCCGGAGCGAACGAAGGCCAGCGTAACCGCCATGCCGATCGCAGATCCCAGCAGAGACGCGAGTTCCGGGCCGATGAATGTGGCGATCAGCCAATAAGGAATTGTAAAAGAGAGCCCGGAAATCAGGCAGAGAGGCGCTATCTCCGCGGTTTTTCCAAGCCAATGCTTACGGTCGTAATGAAACGTCAGAATCGCAATAATCATAAGAGGAACAAAGGTGCCGCAGATGCCGTTAACGAAGGCTACCCGGCTGTAGACCTGAATGCCGAATTGACTGTAGCTAAGCCCGATATCCTGTACGTTCGACTGTACGGTTGAAACAGCCGTCATTGTCGGCAGACCGACGACACCGAATGTAACAGGGGTGGAATTTGCGATAAGCGAGACGATAACAGCGGCAAAGGCGGGAAAGCCGAGCCCGACCAGCAGGGGCGCCGCCAAAGCGGCCGGCGTCCCAAAACCCGCGGCTCCTTCGATAAAGGCCCCGAAGAACCATGCAATAATAATGGTCTGAATTCTTCGGTCTGTCGAGATGTTTTTAAAAGTGTTGTTGATAACCCCCATGGCCCCGGTGGCCTTCAATGTATTGAGGATCAGAATAGCGCCAAAAATAGTGCATATGACCTCAAGGCTTTTATACCCTCCGTAAATGGAGTATCCGGCAATATCGGTAAGCTCCATTTTCCAGACGGTAAATGCGGAAACAGTACATACTGCCCATGCGATAAAAAGTGCGCGTATGGACGAGAAATTGAAGGCGAGCATAAGAAAGATCGTGATCAGTATGGGCAATGCCGCAATTATAAGATAAAACATATTTGCCGTCTCTCTTTAATCCGATAATTTGAGCTAATATCACAGCGAGCCCATCAGCATGGGGAAAGCATATTCGCGGTGCCCGAGCTTTTCAGCTATCGTCAGCTTGCCGTTGGCCACCTCGATCATTTCATTGAAAAGCAGCCAGCCCGCTTCGTCCATCGTCATTTTACCCTTTACAACAGGCGAAAGGTCCGCATCCAGATGTGCATGAAAAGCATCGCTGGCGGTAGGAGAACCCGTCAGCTTAATAGCAGGGGCGATCGGCGTACCGGTGGGGGTTCCGCGTCCGGTGCTGAACAGGATAATATTGGCCGAGGAAGCGGTCAGGCCAAGCAGGGAAATCGGGTCAAACGCACCGTTGTTTGTCACATAAAAGCCATGCCTGCCGGGATACTCCCCGACCTCCAGAACGCCTTCGACGGGAGCGGTGCCGCCCTTTTTGACATTGCCCAGAGCCTTTTCGTTAAGCGTCGTGATGCCGCCGGCAAAGTTGCCGGGAGAGGGGTTGGCCTCCTCAATATGACGGCCGGCGGCCAGGGCGTTATTGTAATAGTTGGTCAGCATGCTGATAATCCTGTCCGCCACTTCCTGCGTGCGGGACTGACTGACCAGCATCTGCTCGCCGCCGAACCAGCCGATGGTTTCCCCCAGCAACGAGATCCCGCCGTTTTTAACGACAAGGTCGGAAGCATAGCCGATGGACGGATTGGCCACAATGGTTGTCGTCCAGTCGGAAGCGCCGCACTTGGTGCCGAGCCGGATATCCGCGACGGACACCTCTTCGCGCTCCTGCCCGGCGAGTTCGTCACGCATTTCAAGAGCGATTTTTTCCAATTTTTCAAAAGATGCGGGCGTCGAGCCCTCCGTCTGCGCCCGCACAAAGGCGGCGCGCTTTTCATCCTTTATTTGGTCGTACAGGTATTCCGCCTCAACGTTTTCGCAGCCGAGACCATAGAATATCACCGCGCCCACGTTGGGATTGCGGGCCAATCCGAGCAGCAGATTTACCATATTCTGAGTCTCGTTGGGAAGAATAACACATCCGGTGGGATTCGTGATGGCGATAATATCCCTGTACTTGCTGCCGAGATCCTGAACCATCTGATTGGCGCATGCACAGGTGGAAAGCACCAATACGTGGTTGCGGAAGCCGACAAGGCCGCCCGGACGCCGATATCCATACAGCTTCGGGGGATTTTTAATGATGAATTTGTCGTCGATCTCCTTGACGCCGTTCGGGTCGTAAGGATGCTTGTATTGGTTTTTCCAGTCGCCGACCAGATCCGCCACATTGTGAACATGCACATACCCGCCGGCGGGTATATCCGCCTTGGCCGTGCCGATATAGTGGCTCAGCTTTGATATAAAATCGCCCTTTTTGATCGGTCTGTATGCAATTTTGTGACCGGAGGGAATGTGGTCCCCGGCAACGATGCCGGTATCTTCCCCACCGATGTAAATCCGGTCTCCGGGCTCTACATCCTGAAGTGCTGAGACAACGTTATCATCCGAATCGTATCTGATTACAGTCTTGATCATATTGAAACTCTCCTTTTACCTAAGATAGCAAGTAGTGAAACATTACATCAGGCTCGGCAAAAACAGGGTAAGCTCAGGAATAAGTACGGTGAGCAGCAACGCGAAAATAAGCGCGACATAAAACCATTTATTCGCCTTAAAAAACTCGCCGATAGAGACATTTGCAAATTGGCATGCAAGATACATGGGCGCCCCGACCGGAGGCGTAACGCAGCCGATGGTCAACGCTAAGACGGTGATTACGCCGAACTGAACGAGGCTTATATTGTAGCTTACCATCAGGGGGGCCAGAATCGGAACGGTCATAATAAGGTTTGTGGTTACGGAGAAAAAACACCCCAGTACAATATACAGAACAGAAACCATCAGCAGCATGACAATCGCGGAGACATGGGTGCCGGACATCCATTCGATCAGCCGGGCGGGAAGACGCTCGGAGCTCAATATCCAGCTGAAAGCCAAACCGGTTGACATCAGGAACATAACCATTGAAATGTTATATACACAGTCTTCCAGGACTTTCAGGAAATCACGAATGTGGAAACTGTGATATTTGACGATTCCCACAATGATTGCGTATGCGGTAGCCACAACTCCAGCTTCCGTCGCGGTAAAAACACCGGACAGAACACCCCCGACGATAATAACGGGAGTGAGTAATACGGCCCAGCTTTCCTTTACGCACAGCCAGACCTCTTTCCAGGAAAAAGTGTCGTGTCTGGGGAAGCTCCTCTTCTTGGAAATAAAATAAATCACGATCATCATGCAAATGCCCATGATGATACCGGGAAAAGTACCCGCAATCAGCAGGGAGGCAACGGGGGCGCCGGCGATGGCGCCGTAAACAATCAGAGTTGTGCTGGGGGGAATAATCGGCCCGATACATGATGAGGAAGCCGTTACGGCGGCGGAAAAAGCGGGATCATAGCCGTCTTCCTTCATCATTTTGATCTCAATACGGCCGATGCCGGCTACGTCTGCGTTGGCGGAGCCGGACATGCCGGCAAAAATCATGGATGCCAGAACGTTTGCGTGAGCCAGACCGCCATGAATATGTCCCACCAGCGCAGTGGCAAAGCGCATCAGGCTGTCAGTTGATCCCGTCATATTCATGACGGCGGCAGCCAGGATGAACATGGGAATGGCCAGCATTTCATAGGAATCCGGTCCGCGGACAAAGCGCTGCACGATAACCTGGTTTGAAATGCCGGGCAGCATAATCACGTAAATCAGAGATGATGCGGCTAGGCTGTAAGCGATGGGAACTCCTATAATAATCAGAATCAGAAGGATTGAAATCGCAATTACACTTTCCATTTCTTTACCTCCTCGGGATTCAGCCGGATGATTGTTATAATTTTATAAACCGCTTCCACAACGGTCCAGCATCCCCCGATGACGGCGGGAAGAATCGCCATCCAGCGTGGAATCCCATTCGCGCTTTCGTAAGTGGAGGTGTACATCAGCTGGATGCCGTAATAACCGATCCACCAGCCGGTCATAATGACCAGTAGCATGCTCAGAATCCAAATCAATTTCTTGCCCTTGTTATTGAGGCAGGCGGGAACGCCTCCGAAGCTCGGATGTTCGGCGCGCTTAAGCACCAGGGGCGATGCAAGAAACACAATCCAGATTTGGGCCAGCCGGCAAACCTCCTCCACCCAGAAATACGCGTCGTTCAGCACATATCTGCGAAACACCTGCAAAAGCATCAGAATAAAAATGGTAAAGAGCAGGAATATCGACAGCCACAGAAAAATTTTTTCTATTCCCTTCTTAATCCTTAACAATATATTCACCAATTTCATATCTAAACCTCCTAAAATGTATAGGCAACTTTATCAGGAAGAACGGCGTACGCCGTTCTTCCTGATAAAAGCCGCAAAACGAAACAATCAGGGGGCCTGCGGTTATGCGAGAGCGCGCATTCTGCCGTACAGAGTTTCATTTCCCCATACGTCCCAGATTTCATCGGCCAGGCCGTCCATGCGGGCAACCCAGTCCTCGCGGTCAACGTCAACAACGGTAACGCCGTTATCCTGCAGGAATTTAAGCTCGTCTTCGAGAATTGATTTGACAGCTTCCTGGTGCTTAACTCCGGCTTCTTCGCCGGCCTTCATAATCGCTTCCTGTTGAGACTCTGTGAGGCCGTCAAACAGATTCTTGTTGGTGAGGAGAAGGTTCGATTCATAAACGTGTTCGGTCATCATCAGGTAAGGCGCAACCGCGTAAGTGCCCTGTGTCATATAAGTACCGATTGTGGTTTCCGCCGCGTCCAGAGCGCCGGTCTGAATCGCGGTATATACTTCACTCAGAGCCATCGGGGTGGGCGAAGCTCCCAGCCGGCCCCAGCCCTTAACATAGGTAACGTTTTCCGGGACACGAATGCGAACGCCTTTGAGATCATCCAGCGTTTTCACCGGCTTATTCGCATACAGATAGCGCGGCTCACGATACCAGTTCGCGGCCACGACCTTCAGATCGGTGCTGCTTTCAATGCCGGACAGAAGCTCGTCTCCGATATCGCCTTTCATGATGCGATCCAAGTGATCCCAGTCGTCCACGACAAAAGGAAGGGGGAAAATCAAAAGTTCCTTTGAAAACAGACCGCAAACCGAAGCGGACGGGAAAGTAAAGTCGAGAGCGCCCATATTGACGGATTCAACCATTTCCTGCTCTGTGCCCAACTGCTCGGAGGGATAGTAATCCACATGAATTTCACCGTTGGTGTATTTTTCAACGAGATCGCAGAATTCCAGAGCCGCAATGCCGCCGGCAGTATCCGCTGCAAAAATGCCGCCAAGCTTCATGGTTTTCTGAGGGGCGGAAGCGGTATTGGAGCCGGCGGCGGATTGGGTTTCTGAGCCGCTGCCGGAGGCGGCGGGTTGGTTTCCGGAATTGCCAGCGCAAGCCGCCAGAGACAGTACAATGACCATAGCCAGAATCAGTGCCAAAAATCTTTTCATGTTCATTTTCTCCTTCAGCATTTTTGTTTTCGCTTTTATTTTCATAAGAGGCAATCTGTTGTTTTTTCCCAGCCGCCTTTTCGGGAAAGCTCGACGATCTCTCCCTTAAAGCGCCGAAACATCCTTTCCGTGCTTTTCCCTGTTTTACTTATTTCTGATTCAGTTCTCCGCTTCCCCCTTTGCCGCAAAGTCGCGCAGGGCATCAACATAGTGGCCCATCGGGAACCGGGCCGCGCCGGCGCCGATTTGGCCGCCCTGGCGGGAGATGATACCGCCGTGCATAATGGGAGTAATCCCCGATCGAACAACCTTGCGGATATCGATTCCGAGACCCGGGCCGGTAAATCCCAGCAAAGGAATCGGATAATTGCGGTTAATACCCGCGCAAATCAGCTTCATTTCCTCGCTCTGCGCAATTGCTTCGCGGTAGCCGCCGTTGCGAAGCAAAAGCACCACGGGTGACGCCGCGGCGGAAAAGCCGCCGCTGCCGCAAAGTTCGCTTACGGTGCTGTCGCCGATATATGGGATCGCGGTCTCGGGCCCCCATTCCGAGGAGAAGTAGGAGCCGTTCAACGTGGGCGCGTCCGCGTAGTACCACTTGTCGCCAAGACCTGCCACCTTGATCGCGGTCTTGACGCCGTTTTGCACGCTGTTCGTGACGATCGTGCAGTGAGGAATACCCATGGGGCAGCGTGCAATCGCCATCGACGCGGAAAGGCACACCGGGTGGAACCACCTCTCCGTTGCGGTAAACTGCTCGATGCAGCGCATGGTGATCTCGCTGTCGATGCCGGCCCCCAGCATCATCGGCACGATATCGTTTACGAGCAGAAGCCCTCCCGCGGTCTGACGGGTGTGCATGTCGTCTCCCATCTGCAGGCCCTTGGCAATGATGCTGCGCACGTTGATCCCCCCGAACTTCTCCAAGGCCGCGGTGACCGCAGGTGCGAATTCGTTTTCGATGTACTGCAGGTTCTTTTCGACTTCTTCGTTGTAGACACCCCAAACTCCCAGGCCGACGCGTCCCTCGAACGGGATGCAGTAGCCCTCGAGGCCGGTCTTGCGGTCGCGGGAAACATTGATCACCATGCTCGGGGAAATAATGCCGATGCCGGCACCCACGCAGTAATGGTCGTTTGCGGACTCGACCAGGATCTCGCCCGCTTCGATCATGCCGCGCGCCTCTTCCCCCGTCTTGGCCAGCTTCTCATGCAGCACGGCGCCAATAACGCCGTTTTGCTGGGCGGGGACCATCTCATTCCACTCGATCGGAGGGCCCGAATGGAGGACCATGTTGGGCTTCATGCCGGGGACGACGTCCAGTACCCGGCGGATGCCGATGAAGTACGGTTCACAATCGAGCATGCGTGAGAGCGCAAGCTCGTTCGCCGCCTCGATCTTTTCCAGAAGGCCGTTATCCTCCAGCTTCTTAAGACGGCGCAGTAAAGCTGCGTCGACCGGGGGCTTCCAGCTGATCTGGGAGGTGTGAACACCCTGCTGACGCAGGCCCTCGGCAAAGTTCGTCGTGCCAAGATTAATTGCAGAGATCTTTCCGATAATCTGACTCATTTTTTTCCTCCTTCGGATACGATCATGCCTGCCAGCAGGGCGGCTCTGCCATTACTCTCCAGCACGTGTACGCCCAGTCTCTCAAGGCAGCGCTTCTGCGCATCAAAGCCCTGAGGGTCGAGATCCGTGCCGCAGACGGAGGCCACCATGCTGATGTATCGGCCTTCCGCCTCGCTCTCCTCGCGGATCTGCCTGATCGTCTCCGCGATGGTGCCCGCGGGATTTTCGTGGACCGCATAGCCGAGCAGCAGGTCGAACAGGATGACGCCGACGGCGGGGTCCCTGCCTTCCTGAAGCAGGCGGTCGTTCATGATCGACGGGTCGATGACAGGATGCGGGCGTCCTTTGGTAAACTCCTCATCGCCCATGTCCACAAGGGAGTTTTTAAGGCTTATGTGACGGTTTTTAAGAAACTCCGTCCTGCCGAACTTGATATTGGAATGCAGATCGGGTACAAAGTTCTGCATCAGCACGACGGCTTCCTCGCTGTGCGTGCCGCCGCAAAACAAGCCGCGCAGATACTTCTGCCCCGGACGAAGCTTTGCCTTCTCCGCCCTTGCCATTTTCTCGAGCTCCGCTTTGCACTCGGCCACGTAGTCGGTCTCGGCCGGCTTCCCGCCGCGGGCAATCGTGACCGCCATGAGGGCCGCTTCCTCCAGCGTCGCTGCATAAAAGGCGCCGGATTTCTTCACGGTTTCACGGTCTCCGCCCAAAAAGAAGATGACGACGGGTTTTTGGCATTTCTTCACTTCCGCGAAGATCTTTTCCATGGTATCGGGATGAGGAGGTTTGGATATGAGGACGATCACGCCGACGTCAGGGTCTTCCTTCAGCATCCGGATGCCCATAAGCATCGTGCTGCCGCCCACGTCCTTCGAGAGATCGCGTCCGCCGGTGCCGATGGCTTGGGTCACGCCCAGCCCGTACCGGTGCACCAGCATCGCGACCTCCTGCAGGCCGCTGCCGCTGGCTGCGACAATACCGACGGGGCCGGGGCGCACCTTGCTCATAATTCCGACGGAGATGCCGTCCAGGATCGCGGTACCGGCGCCGGGGCCCATCACCAGCAGACCCTTCTCGCGGCCGATGCGCTTCATTTCCATTTCATCCTTAAGAAGTACGTTGTCGCTGAACATGAAGACGTGCATGCCGTTCTCGAGCGCGTTGATGCCCTCTTCCGCGGCAAACTCGCCGGGGAGCGATATTATCGCGAGATTCGGCTTTTCCGCCCCGCAGGCCGCCTCAATGGAGGGATAGCTCCTGGGACCTTCCTCTCCTACCGCCGGCTCATTCTGCTTACTCATGACCTCCCTGACAAATTCCGTCACTTTGCCGCATAGCCCGAGGTCCTCGATGTCCAGCGCAATCACAAGATCGTTCGGACCCGCCTTTTGAGTCTTTTCATCAAGGGCTCCGAACTCGTCGAGCACTGTCTTGTTCATTTCCGTACCCATGACGGCGGTCGCCCTGTTCACTCCCCCGATCCCCTTGATGTCCCTTGAAAGGCGCATCAGGAACGTGGAGTCCATATAGATTCCGTTGATGATGATCGCTGTAATCACCCTTGTTTACCTCCCTGTGACTTTATTGTTGCCGGCCGGTTCTACCTTAAAAGCTTCACGCTTTTCGTCCGTCGGATCGCCTCTTACGATTGCGCCCTTTAAGAGCGAGGTCACGCAGCGCTGATAGATGCCGAGATAGCCCTTGCGGTATTTTATCTCATGCAGCGGCTCACGCAGACGGCGGGAGATCTCCTCGCCGGAGAGCTCTGCGTTCAGAGTGCGCTTTTGGATATCATAGGCGATGATATCGCCGTCCCGAACAGCCGCGATCGGGCCGTGCATGGCCGCCTCCGGCGACACGTAGCCGATCGCCGCACCGCGGGAAGCGCCGGAGAAGCGTCCGTCGGTAATCATGCAGATGGATTCCGAAAGCTCGCTGCCGGCAAGCTGGAACGTAAAGTTTGCGGTGGAGGCAAGCCCGGGGCCCGCCTTTGCGCCCTGAAACAGGATGACGACCGCGTCGCCGGGCCTGATAGCGCCGCTTGTCAGCGCCTCGCAGGCCGCCTGCTCATGGTAAAAGATGCGGGCCGGACCGCGAAACGACATGAGGCTCTCGGGAACGGCGGACTGCTTTACGGCGGCTCCCTGCGGACAGATGTTTCCGCGCAGAATGGCAATGCCGCCCTGGGACTGATAGCTGTTTTCTATCGGGCGAATGACCTCGGTATCCCGTATGGCGTGGCCCTCGATGTTTTCACCTGTCGTGTGCAGGTTCACCGTGAGGCAGTCGAGATCCAGATGGTCGCGCAGCTCGTTCATGACTGCCCGCAGGCCTCCGGCATTCTCCATCTGACAGATGCTGTGGGGGCCGTTGGGGCGCACGCGGACCAGAAGCGGGATATTGAAGCTGGCCTGGTCGAACACATCCGGCACATCCAGGTCTATCTCCGCCTCGTCCGCGATGGCGGGGATATGAACAAGGGAGTTTGTTGAGCCGCCCACCGCCATACAGACCTTGACGGCGTTTTTTATGGACTTTCGCGTGATAACCTGCCGGGCCGTCACTCCGTCTCTCCAGAGCTCCATGATCCGGCGGCCGGCCTCGCGCGCCATTTCGTCGAGAGGCAGACTACTTGCGGCGATGGACCCGTTTCCGGGCAGGCTCATACCCAGCGCTTCGCTGACCAGAGCCATCGTGTTGGCCGTGCCCATCATGTCGCAGGCGCCGGGGGCGGGGCACGCCCCGTCGATCACGGCCATTACACTCTGCATGGATCGGCGGCCTTCCAGCATCTCGCTTACCGAGGCTCCGATATCAATGTAGTTTATCGGCTTCCCGTCGGCGTAGCCCTGGCCCATGTAACCGCCCGTCACCATAATAGCGGGGAGATCCAGGCGGGCGGCGGCCATCAAGAGGCCGGGGATTATTTTGTCGCAGGTGCCGAGCAGAACCATTCCGTCTAAAAGGTTGGCCTCGACAATGACCTCGACCTCGTTAACCAGCAGGTCGCGGCTGGGCAGCGTATATTCGCTGCGCGGAGCGACGATCCCGTCGCAAAGGTTCAGAGCGTTAAACTGCAGTGGAAGGCCGCCCGCCTCGCGGACACCCTCGGTCACGGCCGCAGCCAGACGGTTTAAGTGCACGTGGCCCGGGTTCATGCTGCTGTAAGTGTTGATGATGCCGATATGCGGCTTCTTCAGGTCCTCATTGGAAAAGCCAAGTCCGCGCATCAGCGCACACCGGTCGCCCCAGGCTACGCTGACCGGAAGATCGCTTCTCAGCTTCGGCGTCTTTTTCTCCATCGTTATGACCATTCCTTTTTATTCGGGCCGGCCGGCAAGCACACAGCCCTTGGTCAGGGAACCGGCCGTCTTCTGATAGATGCCCAGATATCCCTTCTGATAATGGATGTCAAGCTTAATGCCGCTCAGGCGGCGGGCGATCTCCTCGTCGGAGAGCTCCACGTTCAGCTGACGCGCATTGATGTCGTAAGAGATGATATCGCCGTCTTTCACCGCGAGCAGCGGGCCGTACATGGCCGCCTCCGGGGACATGTAGCCGATGCAGGCACCTTCGGTCGCGCCGGAAAAGCGTCCGTCGGTAATCATGGCGACCGTTTTGGAAAGCCTGCTGCCGGCAAGCTCGGAGGTGAAGGGGAATGCGGACACGACGCCGGGACCGCCGCGGGCGCCCATCATGGACAACACGACGATATCGCCGTCCTCGATCTCGCCGGTCTGGATCGCCCTGATACCCTCCTCATTGGTGTGGTAGACCTTTGCCGGACCGCGAAACGCCATGAGGTTTTTGGGAACGGCGGACTGCTTTACGAGCGCGCCGTCCGGGCAGATATTGCCCTTCAAAACGGCGAGCGCGCCCTCGCTGCTACTCGGTTCATCCTTGCTGTAGATGACGCTGTAATCAGTCACGGCCTTGCCGGCAATATTCTCACCGAAGGTCTTGCCCGTTACGGTGAGGGTGCCGAGACAGAGCTGATCCTTCATCTCATTGCACAGGGCTCCGAGGCCGCCGGCACGGTCGAAATCTTCCATGACGTGAGGGCCGTTCGGCGTGATGCCGACGAGCAGCGGGGTCTCATGGCTGGCCTTGTCGAAGAAGTCGATGCAGTTAAAGTCGAGCTCGGCTTCCGTGGCAACGGCGGGGATATGGATTAGGGAGTTACTGGAACCGCCCACCGCCATGCAGACGCGGATCGCATTCTCCATGGAGCTTCGCGTGATAATCCGGCGGGCGGTGATGCCCTTCTCCCATAGATTCATAACGGTCTTGCCGGCCTCATAGGCCATATCGCGCAGCTCCCCGGAGCGGGCGCAGAGCGTGGAATTGCCGGGCAGACTCAGCCCTAAGGTCTCACAGACGATACACATGGTATTGGCGGTGCCCATAAGCGGACAGGCGCCCGGGCCCGGGCAGGCCGCGTCGATGATGGTCTCGCACTCGTCGCGGGTCATCCTGCCGGCACTCACGGCGCCGGCCGCACGGCCGACGTTTACGAAGTTTACTTTTTCTCCCCTGTTGTAACCGGTGACCATATAGCCGCCGGTGACGATGATCGCGGGGATATCCAGACGGGCAGCCGCCATAAGGTATGCCGGGACGATCTTATCGCAGGTTGCAAAAAGCACCATGGCATCCATGCGGTAAGCCTGGATGATGGTTTCCACTTCGCAGGCAATCAGGTCGCGGCTTGGCAGGATGTACTCCGAACCCACGAACGCTACGCCATCGCAGAGGCCGATGGTATGAAAACGGTAGGGTGTGCCACCGGCATCCTTGACGCCCTGGACGGCTCTTTCGGCCAGCTCACCGAGATGAACATGGCCATTGTTGATATCGCTCCAGGAATCGATGACGGCAATCTGCGGCTTGCGCAGATCCTCATCCGTTTTGCCCAAGCCTTTGAGCAGGGCCCGACGCTCGGCCCAGACAACGCCGAACTCCAAATCGCTACGCAGTTTCTTTTTGCTCATATGAACCTCCATTCGCTTCCGTGACAAATCCATGATCAAACCTCTCAGGCGAATGGAGGTTCATGGCATGTGCCGCGGTTGCCGCTTTTCGGCGAGCGGCACGCCTTTATTAATTTTGTTAGTGTGATTTCACACTAACCTCCATTCGCTTCCGCGACAAGTCTATGATTAAACCTCACAGCGAATGGAGGTTCATGGCATGTGCCGCGGTTGCCGCTTTTCGGCGAGCGGCTCGCCTTTATTAATTTTTGTTAGTGTGATTTCACACTAACCTTCGTCTCTTTTCTCCTCTGGAGCAGGAAGACCAGGGCAAAGGAACCCAGGCCGATCAGGTCGGTAACGATGCCGTACTTGATCAGCAGGCAACCGCTCGCCAGGAGCAGGACACGCTTCCAGACCGCTATCTTGCCGAGCATATAGCCTTCCACGGCAAAACAAATGCAGACGACGCCGATAGTAGGGCTCAGCGCGGAATAGAGCCACTGGATAATCGTAGCATCTACCATAAGCATGTGCGGGGAATAGATAAACAAAAACGGGATCAGAAAGCTGGGCAGAGCGATTTTGAAGGCCGCCCATCCCGTCTTGCTCGGGTTGGAGTTTGCAAGGCCGGCCGCGGCATAGGCGGGTATCGCGACGGGCGGCGTGACGTTTGCGATAATTCCGAAGTAGAATACGAAGAAGTGCGCGCACAGGGCCGGAATCTCCATCGCGATCAGTATCGGGACTGCGACGGAGGTCAGCAAAATGTACACGGCTACCGTCGGAATACCCATACCCATGATGATTGCGATAATCGCGACCAGGATCAGGGTCAGAATCAGATTGCCGGCGGAGATCTGGAGAATGTAGTTGCCGAGGATGGTGCTGATTCCGGTCAGCGTGCAGACGCCGATGACGCAGCCTACAACGGCGCAGGACATCGCGACGCTGATACAGCGCTTGGCGCCGTTCTCAAGGGACCAGACAATGTCCTTAAAGCCCATGCGGGTCTCCTTCCGAAGGGCCGCGCATATTACCGTGGCGATGATTCCGGCGGTGCCGCAAAACATCGGCGTACGGCCCATGACAAGCAGCAAAATGACCAGAATGAACGGGATCATCAGGTGGCCCCGCTCCTTAAGCACCTTCTTCGCGCTGGGAAGGTTCTCCCTGGAAATGCCCTTGAGGCCCAGCTTTCGCGCGCGCAGGTCGACCATGATGAAAACGGACAGGTAATAGAGGAAGACCGGGATCAGCGCCGCTTTGATGATCGTAAAGTACGAAATCCCCAGATAGTCCGCCATGATGAACGCGGCGGAACCCATGATCGGCGGCATCAGCTGGCCCCCGGTAGAGGCGACCGCCTCGACCGCGCCGGCAAATTCCGGTTCATAGCCGGTAGACTTCATAAGCGGAATGGTAAAAGCGCCGGTGGTAACGACGTTCGCCGCCGCGCTGCCGCTGATGGTGCCGAACGCCGCGCTGGAGACGACGGACACCTTGGCGGGGCCGCCGACCGCACCGCCCGCCAATGCGATGGCGATGTCCTTAATAAAACCGGACATGCCGCTTCGCTCCAGGAACGCGGCGAATATCACGAACAATGTGATATATGTTGCCGATGTACCGACGGCGACGCTGAAAAAGCCTTCGGGGATCAGGAACATGTGGGCGGTCATACGCTTGAGCGTAGCGCCCTTATGCATAAAGATTCCCGGCATGTACTTGCCGAAGTAACAGTAGGCGAGGAATACGCAGGCTACTATGACAAGCTGCCAGCCGACGGCGCGCCGGGTCGCGAGCAGAATTGCCACGCAAAGGATGACGGCCATGATCACGTCCATCTGGTTTGCAATTCCGCGCTTGCAGATTTCACGGTAGTTGATAACGAGGTAGATACAGGGAGCGGCGCCCATAACGGCAAAGATATAGTCGATAATGACAGGGTTTTTCCTCTTCCCCTCCTTGGTTTCCGCGTAAAGCAGAAACAACAGGGGAAAGATGAACGCGATATGGATCGCGCGGTGGACCAGAGTCTCCGGCATGCCGAACATGGCGGTGTAAATATGGTAGCACGCCATGCAGATGGCCACGTATTTAACAATCAGATGGGGAACGCCGGTCAGCGTACGGGTGGCGGAATCCGTGTCGTACTTGTCCATCATTTTCTGCCGGATGCTTTCGTCGATCTCCGCCACGTCGTTTATATTAATGGCGTCATGCTTTGGTGCTTTCTCTTCGGCAGGAACCTCTTCCGCTCGAAAAAGTTTGGGATCTTTCAAACAGGTCTCTCTCCTCTCACGCCCAGGTTTCCCGTTGGTCTGCATCCGCAGACCAACGGGAAGTCTATGTTTTATAAAGGTCCCTCAGAGATTACTCAAGGACGTTCTGCTCAGAGTAGTAACGCTCTGCGCCGGGATGGAGCGGGATGGTGATGCCATGGGAGCCGATCTCAAGGTTGACCTCGTTAAAGCAGGTGTGCTGGCTTATAAGGTAATCCTTCTTCTCGTACATCATCTTGGTGATCTCGTAGACAACGTCGTCGTCGAGGCTTTCGTCGCAGACAAGCAGGACGGACATGTAAATGGTATTGACGTCTTCCTTCTGGCCTTCATAGGTGCCGGCGGGGATAACGCCTTTCTGATAGGGGGAATCGCCGGCGGTCAGGTTCTCGATCGCATCGTCGTCAAGGGAAATCAGCTGGCAGGGAACGGTCATGAACAGCTCGACAAAGCTGGAGAACGGCGGAGGAGAAATGGAGGAGATGCCGTCGGCCTGGCCGTTCTGGATGAGCTCGATGCCGCTGGAAACACCCAGCCACTCAGCCTGGAGAAGATTCTTGTCGGCATGATAGTCCATGCCATGGGCGGCAAAAACGGAAAAGTTCGCGATCTCGGTGCCGGAGGACGGGCCGCCGACGACCATGGTCTTGCCGGCGACGTCTTTCAAGGACTTGATGCCGGAAGCATTGGTGACGGCCTGCTGAAAGTAGGAGGTGTAGACCATGCCGATGGCGCGGAGATTTTCGTGCTTTAAGCCTGCGAAGTCACCCTCGCCGTTATAAGCTTGCTGTACGACGTAGTTGTCGGCGATCGCGAGTTCCATTTCACCGTCGTGCATAAGGAGAATGTTTTGGCCACCGCCGGTGGTAGTCTGAGCAGTAGCGGTGCATCCGGTGTTGTTCGTGATCATCTGAGCAATGCCGGCCGCGGCACTGAAGAACACGCCGCCGGTGGAGCCGCCGCCGACAGTGAGAAACTTCGGGAACTCGACGGTTTCGGGCACGGCGGTGGCGGTGGTGCCGGGGGTGGCGGCGGCCGTGGTAGTGGCGGTGGTGGCAGGGGGGGTAGTGGAACTGCAGCCTGCCATGGAGAATACCAGAACCAGAACAAGGATTCGTGCTACGTATTTTTTCATTTGCTCTTTCTCCTTCGTTTTTATTTAATTTTGCCTTTTGCCTTTTCTTCTTTCCCCGCCGATTCTATCCTTTCTCACATAATCTCTTACATCATCGTCCTTTCTTTTGGCTGAAACTCCGTTTTGACAAACACCAACCAAATTTTTCCTATAAAGAACAGGATTTTCTCCTGACTCTTCACTGACAGGGGACCGTTTTAACAGTCATAGTTCCTTCCGTGCAGGATACGATGTTGTTTTTGATCCACTGGGCGTCGTCCCGCTCCGGATAATCCGTACGGTAGAACACGCCGCGGCTTTCTTCCCGCAGCAGAGAACACATAACCTGCATCCTCGCGTTTAAGATCATATTCTCCAATTGGAATATATCCTTAAGATCCGCCGTGCAATTGACGCGCGCATCCCTCATCGCAGCCTCCACCTTGTTAAGCTCCGCGGACGCGTCCCTCAGATCCTTTTCGCAGCGCAGGATACCGACCTTTTCATGGACGAGCAGCCTGAGCCTATCCGTAAGCTCGGAGACGGGTATGGCGCCGTTTAGGCCGCTTAATTCCCCGCAGCGCTGCTTTTTCGCCTCCACGGCCTGTGTAAACGCCTCGTCCGAAACCGCCTCGGCTTCCCGCTTTGCCCATCGCACCGCATTTCGCCCGGAAATCGCGCCGAACGTCAGGACCTCCGCGCCGGAGGAACCGCCCAGTCGGTTTGCGCCGTGCACGCCGCCCGCCGCCTCGCCGCTTGCGTACAGACCGGGCACCGTGCTCTGCGCGCGTGTTCCTATCCGCACGCCGCCCAGGCAGCTGTGCGCCGCGGGCGCCACTTCCGGCGGCTCCTTCCAGATATCGATGCCGGCGGCCAGCGCGGGATCATAGAAGATGCAGTGCTCGATCTTCACCATGTCTTCCGGCAGCATCCTCAGATCATACAGCACGCCGCCATGCGCAAGGCCGCGCCCCGCGGCAATCTCCGCCGCCATGGCGCGGGAAAGCTCGCCCTTCTGTACGTTTTCTTCGCTAAGACCATAGTTCTCGATGAACGTGTTGCCCTCCCCATTCAAAAGCTTAGCGCCCTTCATCATCATGGTGGTGGGAATCGGCATGCCCATGATCTTTTCGGGACAGACGAAGCAGCAGGGCTCGTACTGCAGAAACTCCATGTCAACGAGCTCCGCGCCCGCACGGTACGCGATCGCGTAGCCGTCGCCCACGATTCCCTCCGGATACGTGGAAACCGGATACATCCTGCCGCAGCCGCCCGTGGAGAGCACCACCGCGCCGGCCTGATAGGTCACGAACGCGCCGTCTACAAGGTCCAGGCCCACGGCGCCGACTACACGGCCGTCGATCCTGATGAGGTCGGTGATCATCACGTCCATGTGCTCCATAACGCCTCGCTCCGCGTTGTCCTTTCGAATGAGGCTCAACGCTTTTATGCCTGAAATCGCCTTCTGGTGGATAAGGCGCGGGCATGTGCTTCCGATGGGGTGCTGCGCGTGATAAGTACCGTCCTCGCATTTGTCAAACTCGAAGCCAAGGGATTCGAGATACGGGACCTGCCCCCGGCTCTCCTCCGCCTGTACCCAGGCAAGCTCTTTGTTGTTGATGTAGTTGCCGCCGCGCAGAAGGTCCTCATAATAGGTTTGGGCGCTGTCCTCTGGGCGGACTGCAATATTAAAACCCATGACCTCTGTCGAGGCCACCGCGCCGCTCTTGCCCACGATGATGACGCCGGCGCCCCCGCGGGCAGCCTCATTCGCGGCACGGCTGCCGGCCAGTCCTACGCCCACCACCAGTACGTCACATTGAAATGTTTTCTCTTTCAATCGATCATCCCCTTTAACTATAATTCTGTCCAGGGGGTATCCAATACCCCCTGGATATTCAGCCTGAAATCTTCGATTTCAGGCTGAAATACCCCCGGTTTCGCGCCCGTTTGGCGCGGGTCGAGGTGTTTTTTCGGCAAATGAATTGCCCAAAAAACAAATTGATTCGGTTTTTTGAAAAAATGGTCACGCGAAGCGCAACGCATTTTTTTAAAAAAGACGAAAGTGCCTACTTTGTCGACACTGTCCAGGGGTATAGGGTACCCCTGGTTTCGCGCACGAACTGCGCGGGTCGTTATCCGATTTATTGCTGCGGCCTTCGTTTTTACAGCACGCCGTACTTTATAAGGAATGCATCCAGCGCGGCTTCATAGTTTGCAATCGGAAAGCGGGCGCCCCCCGCGCCGATCTGGCCGCCGTCTCTCATAATGATGCCGCCGTGGCAGAAGGGGGTGATCCCGCTCTCCAGCACGCGGCACATGTCAATGCCGAGCCCGCTTCCGGTGAAATCGAGAAGAGGAATGTGATAATTTATATTCTGTCCGACACAAATGCGCCGCATCTCCTCGGACTGGGCCTTGGCCTCCCGCCAGCCGCCGTTTCGGAGCTTAAGTACCGTGGGCGCGGCCGCCGCCGCAAAGCCGCCCATGCCCATGACCTCCGTCATCGTGCTGTCCCCGAGATAGGGAGCGGCATCGTCCATCGTAAACCGGCTGGAAAGGCAGGTGCCCACAAACCGTGGAGAGGGAGCCAAAAACCAGGTTTCTCCCGAGTCCGCTATCTTAAGGCCGGTCTGGCAGCCGTTCTGGCAGATCGTAGTCGCGATCGTGCAGTAGGGCATCCCCTTAACAGCGCGGATGCCGCACATGGAAGCCGCCATGCCGAGCGGATGGAACCACCGGGCGGTGTTTATCAGGATATTTGTCGCGAGCCGGATCGTCTTGCGGTCGAGATCGGAATCCTGCAGCATGGGAACGATCCTGCTCACCAGTATGAGCCCGCAAGCCGTCTGCCGCGTATGGCTCTCATCGCCCATCTCCATGCCCTGCGCTAAAATCTCGCTTACGTTGATACCGCCGCTCATCTTCAGCACCCGGTCCACCGCGAGGGCGAACTCCTGCTCCAAAACCCGCAGATAATCGTCAACCTCCCGGTTGTAAACACCCCAGCAGCCCAGTCCGACGCGGCCCTCAAACGGGATGGTATAACCCTTGAGCCCGGTTTTTACGTCCACGCATACATTCGTAACCATAGAAGGAGTCGTAATGCCCACGCCGGGGCCCACGCAGAACAGGTCGTTTGCGGATTTGTACTCGATCTCCCCTTCCAGTATCATGCCTTTGGCTTCCTCCGGGGTCTTTGCCAGCCTCTCGTGCAGCACGCCGCCGATGATCCCGTTTTGCATGACGGGGAGCATATCCTTAAAGGCGATAGGCGGGCCGGCATGCAGAATCATGTTGGGCTTCATTCCGGGGACCGCATCCAAGACCCGTTCCATGCCGATCCAATGGGCCTCGGCAGCCTGCAGGCGTAAAAGCGCCTCGGCGTTGGCAGAATCCACTTTTTCCGAAAGGCCGGAGTTATGTAGCAGCCGCAGCTTTTCTTCGACGGGAATCGTCTTCACCAATTTTATATCCCTTTCTTTTCCGTTTGTTCATTTCTGTGTAAAAGAATCAGCGCCCGACTCAAAAGTTTATCTATTCTTAATAAAAGCAATTTTCGCGCCAACCCGTGTGATTTTATAAATAATTTTAAATCTTTGTCTTCTTTTACATTTTGCAATAGCTAGAAGTGATGATTTTTGTGCAAAACCGTTAATCGAAATCTCATAATTCCTTAATATTCCCTATATTTTTCTTGTCGCTCAATTTTATGGTTTTCGGTATTTGTAAATTATTTTTCCACAAGCAAGAAAAATCGTAAAATTTTTTTATAATATTTTTTTTGGAGCACTTGATATCCCCACGTTTCATGATGTACACTTGTTACGACAAACACAACCACCAACCAAACTTTCCGGAAAAATATTCGCCGGCTGACAAAATTCAGCCGGCCAAATCCAAAGGAAAGGCACTTGATAAAATGAAGATATTAGTGTGCAATGTTGGTAGTACCTCATTAAAATTCAAGCTTTTCAGCATGGCTCCGGAGCAGTCGCTCTGTGACGTAAAGGTCGAGCGTATCGGCAGTCTTAAGGATGCGATCTACTCCTACCGCAATCCGGCCAAGGGCATTTCCCTCCGCCGGGAGAACCTGTGTATCCCCGGCTACGCCGACGGGATCCGCCTCTTTTTGGCAGACCTCTTAAGCGCGGAAAAGGGGGTCATATCCGGCATGGACGAAATCGGCGGGATCGGCTTCAAGACCGTGCTGGCCAAGGGCTTCTACGGCGTCCACGAGCTCACCGGCGAGGTGCTGGAGGCCATGCGCGCGCGCCTCAATGTGGCGCCCGCCCACAACCGTCCCTATCTCGAGGCGATCGGCGTGTTCCGCGAATTGCTGCCGCAGGTCAAAATGATCGGCGTGTTCGAGACCGCCTTCCACACGACCATTCCTCTGGCGAACCGGATGTATGCCATTCCTTATGAATGGTACGAGCGGTTCGGTCTTATGAAGATGGGCTACCACGGCGCATCCCACGGCTACATTGCCCGGCAGGCCGAGAAAAAGTTCGGCAAAACCGGGCGGCTCATCTCCTGCCATCTGGGCGGCAGCTGCTCTTTATGCGCCATTGAGGACGGCAAGAGCGTGGACACGAGCTTCGGCTTCTCCCTGCAGAGCGGCATTCCTCACGCAAACCGTGTCGGCGATGCCGACCCATACCTGATCCCTTTCCTGCTCAGCGAAGGCCTCGGCATGGACGAAATCCTTGACGGCCTCAGTAAAAAAAGCGGCATGCTGGGCATTTCCGGCATAAGCAACGACCTGCGGCCCATCGAGGAGGCCGCGGCAGCCGGCAATGAGCGCGCCATGCTTGCGCTGGATGTATTTGTCTTATCCATCGTGCGCTATATCGGTTCCTTTTACGCGGAGCTCGGCGGACTAAATCATCTGGTATTCACCGGCGGGATCGGCGAAAACTCCGATGTTGTCCGCGAGGCGGTTTGCAATAAACTCCGCCATATGGGCATTCGGCTTCATAGCGAGGCAAACCGGAATGCCCGCGGCGAAGCGTGCATCTCCGAGCCGGCTTCGCCTGTTGACGTGTGGGTCATCCCCGCCAACGAGGAGGCCGGCGTGGCCTTCGAAACTTACCGCTGTATTCAGAATCTTAAATAACGATGGCTGCCGCAGAAAGAGTTGTGAATACCATGGGCAAGATAGGCATCATTGCCAACAGTCGCGGCATTTACGAAACAGCGCTTCAGATCGCGCGAAATTACGTGGACCTCGTCACCATTGTCACGGCCAACGATTATAAGGAGTGCGTTCAGTGTGCGCGGGAGCTGGAGGAAAGCGGCGCCCAGGTATTGCTTGCCCGCGGGGGGTATTGCTCCAAGATCCGGGAGGCCGACATCCCCCTGCCTGTGGTTGAGATTCCCACCATGGCGGACGAGATCGTCAAAATCATTCTGGATGCCTATAAGACCTGCGGAAATGTTGCCGCTATCGGCAGCGCCGTTTTTATTGACTTCATCAAAAACTACAATTTTGTGATTCCCGTGGAAATTCGCTGTTTTCTCGTCAAGGAATGGGCCGATTTCGCCGTCTATGCCGCCGCCGCGAAAAAAATGGGCTACACCGCTATTATCGGCGGATACGACGCCTGCCGTTTTGGGGAAGTGGAAGGACTGCGCGTTTTCTTAAACAGGGCACGGGAGCAGGAGATGGTCATGGCCCTCAACGAGGCGCTCAAGTTCATCCGGCAGTTAGAGCAGAAGAATCTCCAGGCCCAGATGCTGCGCACAATGTTAAACTCCGTGCACGAGGGCATCATCGTGGTCGATCCCAACGGCGTGATTACTCAGATAAACGACGTGGCCGTCCGCTATTTCAGCACAAGCCACCCGCTCAAGTCCGGGGATCTGCTTTCGGACAAGGTGCTGCGCCAGAAGGTGCGCGGCGTCCTTGCGGGAGGGGAGGTCGTCGAGGATGAGTTCTTCAGCAATGACTTTTACCGGTTCATCTACAACATGCGGCCCATTCAGGAGGACAGCTCTGTAACGCAGGTGCTGATCGTGCTGCAGGAATCGGAATATGTTCATAATGCCGAGCGCAAGCTGCGCCGGAATACGCCTTTAAACGGCATGGTTGCCACCCGGCATTTTTATGACATTCTGGGGGAAAGCCCCGCCATCCTGGAGGCGATCCGAAAGGCGCGGCAGTTCAGCCAGTTCAATTCAAACGTCCTCATTATCGGCGAGAGCGGCACCGGCAAGGAAATCTTTGCCCAGAGTATCCATAACCAGAGCCCGCGCCGCAATGAAGCCTTCGTACCCGTCAACTGTGCCACGATCCCTCCAAACCTGCTGGAATCCGAGCTCTTCGGTTATACGGAGGGCGCGTTCACCGGCGCCCGCCGAGGCGGAAAGATCGGTCTGTTCGAGCTTGCGCACAACGGTACCATCTTTCTCGATGAGATCAGTGAAATGCCCCTGCCGCTCCAGGCGCGGCTTTTGCGCGTGCTGGAAGAGCATCAGATCATACGCGTCGGCGACAGCCGGCTCATCTCCGTCAATATCCGGGTGATCGCCGCCACCAACAAGGATTTGCGGGCCATGGTGGAGAAAGGTGCCTTCCGCAAGGACCTCTATTACCGCTTAAACGTCCTGGCGCTTGGGCTGCCGCCCCTGCGCGACCGGAAAAGCGACATCCCTGTGCTGGTGCAGAGCCTCATGGCCCAGCTTGCAGTCAATTACCATCGCGAGCCGCTTACCATCGAGCAGGATGGGATGGAGCTTTTGAAACTGCACGAATGGCCGGGCAACATCCGGGAGCTTAAAAATATTGCGGAGCGCCTTGTCGTCATGACCGGGTCCTCCACAATAAAAAAGGAAACGATCTTCAGCGCATTCAACGGTGAGATCGTCCCCGCGCAGAAGCCGGAAAAGGTAAGCAGCAATCTTCTCCAGGGAACAGAGTACGAGCTGATCACGAAGGTCATGCAGGAGACCGGCGGCAACAAGAGCACCACCGCCCGGATCCTGGGGATCAGCCGTCCCACGCTTCTGAAAAAGCTCAAGGAGATGGGCATTCAATGAGCGGGGTTGTCTGCCTTCTGAAAGACGCCGTGATCGGCAGCAGGGCTGCCGAGGTGCTGGAGGCCTGTTCGCAGGGACAGCTCGCGGCCCGTTTCCACGACTCCTGCTATCTTGAGACCGACAGCGGGGAATATCTGCTGCTCTGCGACCGGCGGTATGGCGCCTTGTCCTTCGCGATCGGCCTTCCTGACCCGCAGGAATTTCTGGCGCTCGGGCTTTTTGCCGGGGCACGGTTTCGGGCCGCTCCCAGAAAGCTTCATTTCCCGGGTGTCACGGTACTCATTTCCGGCTGCGTCCGTCCGCCCGGATCTCCTGTCTTTCCCTCCCGGGCGCTCTGCCGAAGCGGTATCCCCCGGCTCACGGCATATCTGCACAGCACGGACCGGGGCGCCGCCAGGGATCTCCTCGTCCTGCTCCCCGGGCTCGATATCGGAGACCTGACGCCGCCTGAGACGTTCGGCGGAAATCCCTTTGCGGCCGCAGCCCGAAAGCCTGTGTGCAGGCTGCTCCGGGCCTGTCTGCAAAACGGAGATGAGCAAGAGCTCTCAAAATGCCTCCAGGGACTTCTCGGTCTCGGCTCGGGCCTGACGCCCTCTATGGACGATTGGCTTTTGGGATTTCTGTATACCCTGCAAAGGTCCTCCGCTTGTCCCTCCGTCTCGGGAAAGCTCTCCCGCCTTATACCGGCGCTGAGCCCCGGGCGGACCTCCTTTGCCAGCGTAGCTTATCTGCGCGCCGTTTCCCGCGGCGAAAGCTTTGAGCTTCTGGACAGGGTGCTTTCCGCTCTGGCGGAAGGAAATGCGCCGGATATTGACGCCGCCGCCTCCGCCTTAATGAAGGTTGGGAGCGGCTCCGGCTCGGATATTCTTACAGGTATGGTTTTCGCACTGAACACAAGTATTATATTATAGATAAGTATCCATTGTGTAGAAGCAGCCTTATGCACAGCTGAAACGACGCTTTTACGACTTTGCGGCATTGAAAGCTGCCGCCGGAACGAAAAATGAACTGCCCGGATGCCTGAGCGTCCGGGCAGTTCATTTTAATGCTGATATGTTTTTGCGCTGCTTTTTAAGTTCCTCAATACATAAGTCAAACTGCCGTCTCGTAAGCCGTTTGTCCTCCAGAAGAGACAATAAAACGGCAGTTTGAAAGTTTTCTATAAACGCCTGATCAGGTTCAAAGCCTTGCGGCTCCGGTTCGGATTCGATGATATAGATTTGCCGTCTCTTCTTCACAGCCTCGCCCCCTTACAAACGTATTGAAAACGGGCATAAAAAATGCCGGCAGACAAGCTCTGGCCGGCATTTTTTGTATGGAGGACAAGGCTAAACTTTAACCCGGATCATTCCTGGAAAGTCTTTAAAAACCCGAGGGCTTTTTTGGCGTCCTCGCGGAAATTGCGGGGGGCCGCCTCTATACTGAGCCTATGCGCATAACCCAGCTTCTTCAAATTTGCAAAAAACGGCTCGTAATTTATGTCCTCGCGCATGTCCTGCGGGAACCGCCGCTGATAAAGCCGGGCAAAATGGATGTGCCGCAGAGCGTCGCCGGCGTCCAGCATGCAGGAAAGCGGCTCCTTCTCAATGGACAGGTGAAAGAAGTCCAAAAGCAATCGGATATTCGGGTGCGCCACATCTCGGAGAAGCGTCAGCGTTTCGGAAACGGATGTGTACAGGTTTCCGTCCACCCGGTTTACATGCTCCACGGCTATCGTTATACCGTATTGCGCGGCCAGCGGTCCCATTCTCTGCAGCACGTCCACCATCTGCGCGTGCGCCCGCTCGCGCGAAAAATCAAGCTCGATGTCCCGTGCCCAGGGACTTCCGAACACGATCACCTCGGCGCCGATTTCGGCGGCCCGCGCAAAGGTGCGCCCGGCATATGCAAGCGCCGCCTCGTGGTCGGCTCCCGGTCCGGTCACCCGCAGGCCGGCGGCCATAAAATTATTGCAGGCCTCACAGCGCAGCGCCGACGAGCTGATCCGCTGCCGCAGCCCGGAAAACTCGGCGTCGGACAGCTTCATGATGTCGCGGATCGAAAGCTCGATGTAGTCGTAGCCAAGCGTCTCCAGCGTTTCCAGGCATTCGATGCCGATAGGGTCCCCGGCGGGACGCACCATGCTCCCGCAGCAGCCAAACCTCATATTGATGACCATTCCTTTCCTGTCGCTTCAGTTTTATCTACGCGCCCATGACCAGATTCGGCAGAAAAGTGACCAGTGACGGAATAAAGGCGCTGAGCAGGATTGTGGCCAGAATCGGGATCAGGAAAGGCAGCGTCGCTTTGACGTTCTCCGCAAAGGTGATCTTGGCGATCTGCGTGGTAATAAACAGTGCGAGCCCGACCGGCGGCGTAATGATGCCGGCCGTCGTCGTCAGCACCAGCACAACGCCGAAATGCACAAGATCCACATTCATTGCCGTCAGCGTCGGCAGAAAGATCGGCACGGCCAGCAGGATGATCGCGTTGCCTTCCAGAAAGCAGCCCGCCACCAGTAAAATCAGTATAATGATGACAAAAAGCACGTATGTACTTCCGCCCGAAACGCTGTACAGCGCCTGCTGCACGATGTGCGGGATGTCCGAAGACATCACCACCCAGGACATTACCGAGGAGCTCGCGATAATGAGCAATATGGACGCGGAATCGACGGCGGTTTTGAGAAGGGTCTCGAGCAGTGTTTTGAGCGAGAGCTCCCTGTAAACAAAAAAGCCCAGAATGACGGCGTAGATCGCCGCGAGGATGCCGCCCTCCGTCGGGGTGACGACGCCGAAAACGATGCCGCTGAGCATCAGAACGGGCACGAGTAGCGCCGGCAGCGCGCGCAGCGTAACCTGGATCCGTTGGGCCCACTTGACGCGGGGTTCTGTTTTATATCCTCGCTTTAAGGCGGTAAAGTACACCAGCACCATCATGGTGATGCCGAGCAGGATGCCGGGGAACACGCCGCCCAAAAACAGCCTTCCCACTGATTGCTCCGCCGCCATGGCATAGACCACAAGCGGAATACTGGGCGGGATGATGGGCCCGATAATCGAGGACGCGCCCGTGACAGCGGCGGAAAAGTCGGCGTCAAAGCCGCGCTCCTTCATCGCGTTGATTTCAATAAGCCCGAGTCCGTACGCATCGGACACGGCCGAGCCGGTCATGCCGGCGAATATAATCGAAGCCAGCACATTCACGTGGCCGAGGCCGCCGCGGATGTGCCCCACATAGGCCGATGCAAAATTAAAAATCCGGTCTGTAACTCCCCCGGTGTTCATCACTGTGCCGACGAAAATGAAAATCGGGATGGCCAGCAGCAAAAACGAATTCAGTGAACCGAACATACGCTGGGGAACCAGCTGCAGAGGCACGCCGCGCATCAAAAGCGCAGTTACGCCCGAGGCGGCCATGGAGAAGGCCACCGGTATCCGCAGAAACATCAGCACCAAAAAGACAGCCAGAATAATGACGATCTCCATTTATTCCACATCCTCTCTCGGTGCGATCAACAGATACACGAGCATTCCGACGGAGCCTACGGGGATGCACATGTCGATAAGGCCCATATTCACGCGGGACACAATGGCCGTATATCCGATGTTCTGGATAACCAGCGTGATTCCGAAATAAGTAAAAATAATCAAGACAACGGTGGAAACCGCTTTTTGGAAAATATCGACACACTTTTGGAAGACGGGGTTCTTCACACGGTCGATCAGGTCGATGCAGATCAGCTTTCTCTGGCGCATGCCCACGGCGCTGCCCAGCCAGGCGAGCCAAATGAAGGCGTATCGCGAGATTTCCTCCGTCCAAGCAAGCGGCGCGTTAAACACGTAGCGCATGGTTACCTGCAGCGATACCGCGATAAAAACGGCCAGAACCAGCGCAATGACCACGCCGTCCCAGATTTTGTTGTACACCTTCCAGAACTTCATCTGAGCTCCTCCTTTCAGCGGTCGGCGCGGCTGTAAACGAATTCTTCTCCCGGGGCCAGAGCGATCGGCTTTACAAAGGGGGCCGCTTCGGTGCGCATTTCCGTCAGCAGTTTCATAAACTGCTGCACATCCGGACTGTCTTTGCTGGTGTAATGGCAGGCAATGGCGTAATCCAGATTCAGCCATTGGGCGGCCAGTGCCGCTTCATAGGGGCTCATCTCCCCGGACAGGCTCGAGCCGATCAGGTCGGGAATTGTGGGATCAAGCTCGGGATAGGTAACGTTTAAGAAGCCGATATGCGGCTTATATAGCTCGCCGAACAGCTTAAGGTCGCTGAAAATGGCGGTGTCGCTGGAATTGTAGATGCGCACGCCGTCCTCCAGATAGATCATAAAGCCCAGCGGCACCCCGCTGATCACCCGGCCGTCTTTCAGCGTCACCGTCGAACGGTGATGGCTTTCCACCGGACGCACGCGGATGCCGCACTGCTCCACCATCACGCCCCATGTCGTCTCGGTGATGTTCGCCTTCGGTACGCCCTGCTCGCAAAGCAGCATGCCGACCTCGCTGCCGCAGATGACCCTGCTGTTATATTTAAGGGCGATCTCGGCCGTATCTCCGACATGATCCGAGGCGCCGTGGCTGACCAGGATCAGATCGACGGGGTCGATCCCGCCCGCCTTTATGGGGCTCACGGGACTTTCATTCAAATAGGGATCTATCAGCACCGTTTTTCCGCCGGATGTGTATATCTCGAAGGACGCAATACCCAGAAATTTTATTTTTGCCTGCATAACACTCCACCTTCCAAAAGAAAAACCCGGGGCTGCGGGCCGGCCGGCCCGCGGCCCCCAGACTTATACTAAAACGGATTTTTGCTTAACCCTTGGCCGCGACGACCAGGTCGTACAGCTTTTTGCCTTTGTCGCCGTAAGTCTCAAGGTATTTGTCGATCAACGGAGCGCAGGCCTCCATAAACGCGGGCACATCGGCCTCGTTTACCTGCATGCCGTTTTTAATCATCTCGTTTTTCAGGTTCTCCTCATCCGAGGCGTTGAAATCGCGCTGCCACGCCACGGCCTCATTCTGCGCCTCTTGGATGATTGCCTGATCCTCGGCCGAGAATGTGTTCCACAGCTTGTCGCTGATCAGGATGACCTGCGAATAGTACAGATGGTTCGTCAGCGAAAGATATTTGCACACCTCGTAGTACTTTGAAGACACCATCGGCGGGAAAGAATTCTCGGCGCCGTCGAGCACCTTCTGCTGCAGGGCCATATACACCTCGGAAAAAGCCATCGGCGTTGCGGTAGCTCCCATGGCGTTTAATCCGTCTATGCTCGCTTTTGTCTCCTGGACCCGGATCTTGAGGCCCTTCATGTCCGCGGGGGTAGCCACCGGACGCACGTTGTTTACGGTCTGGCGGCAGCCAAAGTCCATAAAGCCCAACACTTTGAAGCCGTGCTCCTGCAAAGATTCGTCGATCACCTCGCCGGCCTCGCCGTCGAATACGCGAAACATATGATCTCTGCTTTCAAATACGTAGGGCAGGTCGAACAGGGCCAGCTCCTCCACATACTGCGCGCAATAGCCCACCGAGGTCGTCGTCATCTCCAGCGTGCCGCTGCGCAGACCCTCCATGCGTTCCAAATGGTCGCCCAGCTTTGCGCTGTCGAAGACTTCGGCGGTAATGCGGCCGCCGGTCTTTTCAGCCAGGAACTCCGCAAACTTGATTTCGCACGTGTTTTCCATATTGCCGGGCTGCGCGTTGGTGCCGATCTTCAAATGAATTTTCGGCCCGTCGGCGGCGGAGCCTGCGGCCTCGGTATTTGTGGGGGCGGCATTGCCCGATGCAGGAGCGGTGCCGGAGGCACCAGGTTGACTACAGGATGTAAACAGCAGAATACCCGCGATTGCCAGGCTCATAAGGCATGTCAACTTTTTCATAATACTCCTCCTAATTTTATTGTCCTTTGGTTGCCGTTCCGATTTGTAATGTTGTAATACAAATTTGCAAGTTCATGATAGCATTCCGCCCCGCCTCTGTCAAGTATGTTTCTATATGGACAGATGATTTTAGGTATTCTGCCAAAGAAAGCATGCCGGGCCGCATTAAAAGAAAAAAAAGAAAGGCTCACACAGCGGCAGCCTTTGTCCGGAGGGTAACTCAGCCCTCAGCCAGCACACGAACGCGTTTGACCGCGCTGCGCAGAATCGCCTCGTACTCGTCCGCCGCGGCAAACACGTCCGGACGGATCGCCAGCGGCGCGCCGATGACCAGCGAGGATGCGCCCATGTTGACGCATTCAACCGCCTGGTCGATGGACAAGCCGCCCACAGCCTGCACGGGGATCGTCACGGCGTCGAGGACCGCCCGCAGCTCGGTAAGCGGAGTGCTGCCCGGCACATGGTTGCGCTCGTCAAAGCCCGTGTGCATAATGATCCAGTCGACGCCCAGCTCCTGCATGCGCTTCGCCGCGGCGGGTTTGTCGGGCGCGTTTAAGACATCGGCCATCACGTAGCCGTTGCAGCGCTTTGCCATTTTTACCATTTCCGCCACCGACGCCCAGTGCGCCTGGCTCATTACCACGACGTAGTTCGCGCCGGCCTCCAGCATCATCTGCGCCTCCAGCCCCGCGCCGTCCATCGTTTTTAGGTCGGCTACGATCGGTTTATCCGGGAAAGCCTCGCGCAGGCGCCGCAGCGCATGAACGCCCTCGCCCAGAATCAGCGGCGTGCCGGCCTCGATCCAGTCTATTCCGGCGCGCACCGCCCCCTCGGCCATGCCCAAAGCCTCGTCTATTGTGGGCACGTCCAGCGAAACCTGCGTATATATTGTTCTTTTCATGGTTTTATCTTCTCCAGTCTTATGTGGTCTGCCCGCCGGATGGCGGCGGGCGTTCATCGCTCGTGTGACTTAATATAACTCAAAAGATCGCGCTGTACATCCAGCAGATGCTCCCGCATGGCTTCCTTCGCGCCCGGCACATTGTGGTCGGAAATCGCGTTTGCGATACGCCGGTGGTGGCTGGTCGCGCGCTCGCTGCTGCCTTCGACCTGAATGCTCGACTCCCTCGACTGCGTCAGCAGGTTCGAAATGTCTTCCAAAACGTCCATCAGTACGGCGTTATGGGCCGCCCGCGCGATCTCATTGTGGAATTTCTGCGTGGATTCGATTGTTTCGTTCGGGTTCGTGCCGTCCAATACGCTTTTTTCATAGTGCTCGGCAGCCTGCTGGATGTTTTCGATCTCGGTATCCGTGGCTCGCTCGGCAGCCAATCCCGCCACCGCGACCTCTATGATATAGCGCAGCTCCCATACCTCCATCAGCTGGGTGCTCTCCAGCGCAAGCCGCAGCTTGATCTCGGAAAGCGTGGAATTTAGGGGCATTTTGGCGATATAGGTGCCTCCGCCCTGCACCGTCTCCAAATAACCCAGGTAGCGCAGTGTGCGGAGCACCTCCCGCAGCACGGGCCGGCTCACCTGCAGCTCCTCGCACATCACAGCCTCCGGAGGCAGCTTTTCCCCCAGCTTATATTGGCCGCTGTTGAGCAGCTGAACGAACTGTTCCCATACATGGTCTCCCATGGAAGCTCTGTTTGCCTGTTTGAACAAAATATAACCTCCCAATTTGTATTACAACATTACAAATATGATTATACTCTTTTTTATATTGCCCGTCAAGCTTGACATGGCCGGGTGATACTGTTATCATTATTTATAAATTTGTATTACAAATTTTTGTTAGGGAGAGGACTATTTTGAAGATCAGTGCATTCCCCAAATGCTGGATTGACGAAATCAGCAGTGGAAAAATGGATTTACACGAATGGATCGACCTTTCGCGGCAGCTCGAGTGTGACGGGCTGGAGCTGTACGGGTCGTTCCTGCGCAGCCACGAGGATACTTATCTCGCCGAGGTGCGCGCGCACGTGGCCGAGTGCGGCATGGAGATTCCCATGATGTGCTGTTCTCCGGACTTTACTCTGCCCGATGAAGCACAGCGCATGGATGAAGTGCGCCGCCAGCAGGAGATGATCCGCGTATCCAAAAAGCTGGGATGCAGGTTTGTGCGCGTGCTTTCGGGGCAAAAATGGCCGGAGGTCTCGATTGATGACGGCGTGCGCATGGTGGTCGACTGCATCCGGCGCTGTCTGCCCTGCGCCGGGGAAGAGGGCATCGTGCTCGCCATGGAGAACCATTACAAGGACGGCGCCTGGCACTACCCCGAGTTTGCGCAAAAAATCGCGGTTTTTATGGCGATTATCAACCAGATCGATTCGCCCTGGTTCGGAGTGCAGTTTGATCCGTCAAATACGCTGGTGGCCGACGAGGATCCGCTGGAACTATTGGAGCTTGTATCAGCGCGCGTGGTCACGATGCATGCGAGCGACCGATATGTCCTGCCCGGTTACGATCTCAGGGAGGTGTTGAGCTTTGCCGGACAGCGGGGGTATCATCCTGCGCTTAAGCACGGCGTCATCGGGCGCGGGCTTAATAACTATCCGGCCATTTTCGCAAAGCTGGCCGAGTCTGGTTTTAACGGCTGGGTCTCGGTGGAGGACGGCATGAACGGCTTAGAGGAGATGAAGGAGTCCGTCGATTTCTTAAAGGAAATGCGCCGGCAATATTTTTGAGGGCATATTTTTAATAAGCTCTATATTTAAAGAAAGGGAAACGAAATGAAAATCGGGTACAACGAGGGGTGCTCCCGTGAAAATTCGGATCTTGCGCTGGATCTTGTGCTGAGCGAAAAGGCGGGGTTTGACTATATTGAACCGCATCTCTTAAAGCTCCGCGAATATTTCCAAAAGCGCAGCCTTGACGATCTGAAGCGTTTTTTTGCGGGCAGCCGCTTAAAACCCCACGCGATCAACGGAATCTATCTGTACGACGGCTTCCTTTTGGAAAACGATCGTCCCGAGCATACCCGCGCCCTTTTGGAGGAAATCCGCTTTGCCTGCGCCACCGCACTAGAGATCGGCTCCCCCGCGATCATTGTCGTCCCGCCTATGAACCCCGAAGCAGCCAATCAGCCCTTCGGGCTGCCCTGGTCCGAAACGCTGCCCCGCCTCGCGGCAACGCTTAAAAAGCTTTCGGAGCTTGCCGGCGGGTACGGTGTGCGTCTTGCGCTGGAGCTCGTGGGCAGTCCGCGATGCTCCGTGCGCACCCTGTCCCAGGCGAAGGAAGTCATAGACGCCGTGGCGTGTCCAAACGTCGGCTATACGCTCGATGCATTCAACCTGTATCTCTATAACAAGCTGAATCATTTTGAGGAAATTGCGGCGCTGGACCCTGAAAAAATTTTCGTCGTGCACATAAACGGGGCTGAGCGGGATATGCCCGCCGAAGACCTGCGCCAGAAGCACCGCACCTTTTGCGACCGCGGCGTGCTGGACGTTCCGGGTTTTTTACGAAGCCTTGCCGCGACCGGCTATAATGGCATGGTGTCGATCGAGTTTTTCCGCGAAGACTGCTGGGCAAAGCCGGCCGAATGGGTGATCGAAGAGGCTTACCGAACGACGCGGGCCGCCATGGAACGCTGCGGGGTATATCCGGCTAAATAATGTCCACTGAACAAATGCGATTTGCGAATCGCATTTGCCGGATAGGCGGTTTCCACCTTTCCGGGCGACAAAACAAGCCTGTTTTGCCGCTTCAGATGCATTGTTTGACTGTCCGCTTGGATTTGCGGACACACGCCGCAAACCCAAAGTGCAAGGTTTTTGGCTGGAAACAGCCAAAAACCTTGCACCTGAACAAAACAAAAACAGATTGAAAGACTTAATATGACTGAGTTTTTGTTTTGTTCAGCGGCCATTAAATAAATGAAGACAGTCGAAAAAAGAGCCTAAATCCGGCCGTCTCAGACCGGTTTAAGCTCTTTTTTCATTTGCCGGCACTGTTTGTTTGAGCAAGCCGGCCTTATAATTCAGTTTTAAAACTTAATTCGTATCGACTTTTGTTTTAGTGTCCCTTTAAAGCTTCCCCGTCATGTCCATGCCGAAGCTATGCTTTTTAAGCGGGTATTTTTGCTCGAGGGTTGCCAAATAATCGTCAAACGCATTGGAAACCAGCGTGTTTCTCACCTGCACCGTCCAATAATCGTCGCCTTTGCCGGAGAAATACATGATGTGGTAGCCGTACTCCGTCTCCACGATGCCGGAGTCGCCCGATTTGCGGGAGGTGTCGAAGCACCAGTTGTTAAACTCCGTCGTCATCTGCCCGTTGTACACGTTTTCATACAGGCCGCCGTTTTCCGCGGAGCCCGGATCGGTCGATTTCTGCTTTGCAAGCTCCGCAAACGAATCCTCCGTCATGCCGCCGCCCTTCCATTCGTTATAGATCTGCTCGGCTGTCGTTTTGGCGGCCGACTTCTGCTCGTCCGTCGCAGCCGTCCCTTCCGGAACCTCGGGCTTGATCAGGATGTGGCGTACATTGACGGTCGAGCTGGGCGAACGATAGCGCGAAAGCATATAAACCACCGTATATCCGGTATCCGACGCGATAACGGCCTTGTCTCCCTTTTTCCTGGCATCGTCAAACAGCCATTTTGAGAGATCTTCGCTTAGCTGGGACGAATACGTGCCGGTCATCAGCGTCGCTTCCGGCTTTTTATAGGTTTCCTTTTCGTCTTCGGCCGCGTTTTCAAGCGCAAGGCTTATAAAGGACGCCTCGTCCGTAACCGATGCAAGCATCTTGTCCGCCTTCTGCTTTGCCTCGGCCATCGCCTTTTCCGTTGCGGCGGTATTGTCCTCGTCCGCCGATGCCTGATCGTCGTCCGGGTTTTCGGCGTCGGTATCCTCAGCGGCGTCGGGGGCAGTATCTTCGGCGGGCGTTCCGCTTATGGCAAACGAACGGAAATCCACCATATCAAAGTCGGATTTGTTTTCATTGTAATATTTCTGTACTTCGTCGTTTGTGAAGGTGTAGCTCTCGTTCTTTTCAGTTCCGTAGTAGCTGACGAGATAAATCCGTTCCAAAGCGGTGCGCACGACGGCTTCGTTTACGCCCTCTCCGTAATTTTTGGTCAGGTACCTGTTAAGCGAGATGTTCGACGAGTCGCAATACTCTTTGAGCTGACTTATGCTGTCGTCAATACTTTTCTTGGATTCCTCAGGCAGGGTATAGCCGGCCGCCTCCGCTTCAAGATAAAGCTCCCCGGTCTGCCGCAGCGAGGATTCCACCTGCTCCCGGAAAAAGTCCCCCCAGGTTTCGCCTTCCTCACCGACGGGGCAGGGCTGCTGGTCGAGCGGTTTCGTGACGTCAAGCTGCATCTGCTCGGCTGTTATTCCATAATTCGTTAGATTCGAAACATAACTGCTCACCGAAGAAAAATAATTGAAATTGTATTCAGCCGCGCTGATTTTCAAAGGGCCGACCGAGAGTGCGGTCGTCGACCGGTGCAGCACCCCCATGCTCAGCATTACCAGGAATATGATGAGAATCGCTATGATTCCCGTTGCAATCAATATCATCAGTTTCCCTTTGCCGGATATGCCCGGTTTTTGATGAACGGCTTCACCATCCATCAATTCCGCTTTTCGCAGGATCTTCTTTTTTGATGAACTCAATTGATATTTTCCTCTCTGTTATTTTAGTAAAGCTAAAGCCGTCAAACGCCGGGAAAGGTTGAACGGCGTTTCGTATTTTTTTATTTTACCATAAAATTTACGATTTTACCATATGCAATTAAGCCGGGAAAGACGAGCTATCGGCTTTTCGTGCGTCTCCACTGATTCTTCTTTATCCCGGATTTCACTACATCATGTTTTGGACTGCTGTTTCCGGAGGGTGTTTTGGAGATCGTTTCTTTGCGCTCGGAGCTATCTGCCGCAACAAGCGGATACGGATGGTCCTCCACGACCGTTATCCTTTTTGAAATAAGCTTTTCAATTTCATTAAGCAGCTTTTTTTCGGATTCATCGCAAAAAGATATGGCGGTACCGCCAAAGCCCGCCCTGCCGGTTCTCCCGATCCTGTGGACATAGGCTTCCGGCACTTCGGGCAAATCGAAATTTACGACATGCGAAAGCTCGTCAATGTCGATTCCCCTTGCCACAATATCCGTTGCCACCAGAACCCTTATCTGTCTGTCTTTGAATCTTGAAAGGGCATTCTGCCGCGCGGTTTGCCCCTTGTTTGAGTGGATGACGTCGCATAAAATCCCCGCCTGCAATAAAATCTTCGCTATTTTGTTTGCCCCGTGTTTTGTTCTGGAAAACACCAGCGCCGAGACGATCGCTTCATCCTTTAAGAGATGGATGAGCAGTTTTGTCTTGTTCGCTTTGCCCACAAAATAAACCGATTGCTCAATACTGTCGACCGTCGACGAAACCGGAGTCACCTTGACTTTTACCGGGTCCGTCAAAATGGTTTTGGTCAGCTTCTCGATTTCCGCGGGCATTGTCGCTGAAAACAGCATGGTTTGCCTTTTTGCAGGCAGCCGGTCGATTACTTTTTCAACATCGTGCAAAAACCCCATATCCAGCATCCGGTCTGCTTCGTCGAGCACAAAAATGGCGATGTCGTGGAGGTCAACGCGTCTCTGATTCATCAGGTCTAAAAGCCTGCCCGGCGTCGCTACCAAAATATCCACGCCGGCATCAAGCATCTGAACCTGCGGGAGCTGGGAAACGCCGCCAAAAATAACCGTGTTTTTAAGCCCTGAAAATGCCCCGTATGCGGAAAAGCTTCTTCCGATCTGCGCGGCCAGTTCTCTGGTCGGAGTCAGTATCAGCGCTTTCACCGGTCTTATCCCATGAACGGCTTTTCTCTCCCGATAGAGGTGTTGTATGATCGGAACGGCAAAAGCGGCGGTTTTTCCCGTACCTGTCTGCGCGCATCCGAGCAGGTCTCTGTGGTTTAACAGCGGCGGGATTGCCTCTTTCTGAATTGGGGTAGGAACCGTATAGCCCTCTTTTTTTAAGGCCCTCAAAATGGGTTCTATAATGCCTAATGTTTCAAACGTCATTAATTTGTTTTCTCCTTAAGTCTCCGGCCTTCCGGGAATCTTTCCGGGCATACACCGATCTTTAATAAATCCCTGTTGACGGAAGTACTATTATTTTCTTTTTTTATGACCTGCAAGCTTGCAAGCTTTTACGGCATCATTCAAACTGCCCGCCGTGATCAGGAAGCGGCCCTTGTGGCAAAAGTTCAATGTATCGACGCCCGAAATTCTCTTAAGCTCGTCCTCCGGCTTTCCCGCCCAATCCTGCGGGAAACTGCATTTTAACTCTTTATGATCGGTGTCTTCCGGAATTGCCTGCGCAGCAAATCCGCCTCTTTGCGAGGGATAAACGACAAATTCCGCATCGGACTTTGAAAGTACCATTTTCCACGGAGCAAATTTAGGCAAAACCACAATGCCATCCTTTGACTTAAAAAGAGCCCCTTCGACAAAGTCTCTTGCCCTTTGTACGCTTATAATGCCGTCTATTTTCCTGTTCAATATAATGGTGGCGAAATTCAGCGCCTCGAAAAACCGCTGATCCGGAGATTCCGCCGAATCCCAGCTTGGGTTGAAGGCGCCGATAACGCCTGCAAGCTGACTCCCGGTATTTAAGTTATCATCCGCATCCAGCGGCTCTATAAAAGTCTCGTCAAAGCGGCTTGCTTCTTTCGCCGCTTTCTCCGGCGGGCAGAGAGCGGCGCAAAGCACGGACTCCCCAAACTCCCTCCACAATAGGCCGAACGCCGCGTACGGCACGCCGTTTTCCCGGACTTCCGCGTCCCGCTGGTGGTGGTCAAACTTACCGCCGCCCATATCAAAAACAATCCCGTCAAAACCCTCCGGCACATCGAAGGCACGTATGATTTTGATGTCCGGATTCACGATTCTTAAAAGTGCCGCCGAAAATACGTCGTCGGCATGAAATTTTCCGCCGTGCGTCATTGCGTTGTTATTTATTTTAATCACAATACTCTCATTTCTATCTGTCTTTTATTTCAGTTTTCTTTCCGCTCACCCCTTTTATTTTTCTACGCCGTCACAGCCTGTATCATGGAAATTGCAGTAATATCACCAAGCTTTCTCCGTCGGACAACTTATTTATTGTATTCCATTGCAGAAAGGATGTAAACAGAAGCTTCGTCATCGCGACTGCTCAATTTGGCATTACTTGCCTTTGCCGCGTTTTGCAATGTAGGACAAAAAGTGATATAATTAGTTTATTAATTGATTGGAGTGTGCTCATGACAAAAGAAAACACCATTTTATTATTGAAAAGCAAATTGCAGGTTTATCTCGACGGATACTCCCGGGCCGCCACAAAAAAGGATTCCGCTGCCGCCGAGAAATGGAAGGAAGGCTGTATTTCGATCAGGAAGAGAATTGAAGAATTAAGCAATTCCTGAAAGCAATTCCACGCATCTCTCTTCATGGCGCTTCCGATGCTTGTGCCGTCGGCAGCGTTTTTCTTTTTTCCCCGACTAAAACTGAAAATATTCTCAGGTTGGTTAAGGTTAGGAGGAAGCTAAATAAGCTTTCTCTTTTTCGTTGCCATTTTGCCTATTCTATCTGCCCGGACTGAGCTATTTTTTCCGCAAGATCGTTCAAGTAAACCCACCGTTCCATCTTTTCGTCAAGCGTTCTCTCAAGGTCTTCTTTCCGGGAAGTCAGTTCCTGAAGCTTCAGGTAATTGCTCGATTCCCTGTCGATCTGTAATAATAACTCGTTCAGCTTAAGATTCAGCGCTTCAATTTCAGGCTCGATATTTTCAAACTCACGCTGTTCCTTAAATGAAAATTTCAGCTTTTTATTGCTGCTCTCTTTTTTATAGGATACCGCTTTGGGTTTTGAGGCTTTTTGACAATTCGGTTCGGAGGTCTTTCCCGCGAGATACTCCGAATATCCCCCGAGGCATTTTTTGATCGTCCCGTCATCCTGAAATTCAAAAATGGTATCGACGACCTTGTCGAGGAAATATCTGTCGTGAGAGACCGCGACGACGGCGCCGTTAAACCGGTTAAGATATTCTTCAAAAATGGTAAGCGTTTCGATATCAAGGTCGTTCGTCGGCTCGTCCAAAAGCAGAATGTTCGGCGCTTCCATCAAGACCCCAAGCAGGTAAAGCCTTCTCCGCTCCCCGCCCGACAGCCTGTTTATTGTATTCCATTGCAGATCGGGTGTAAACAGGAATTTTTCAAGCATCTGCGAAGCGCTCTGTGTTCCGTCGCTTGTTTCAACTTCCCCGGCGATCCCTTTGATATAATCGATCACCCGGAGAGACGGGTCCATATCCAAGCCTTCCTGTGAAAAATATCCGAGTTTTACCGTGTCTCCGAAGATGACGGAGCCGCTGTCGGACGCGAGAGCGCCGCTTATCATGTTTAATAAGGTGGTTTTCCCGCATCCGTTTTTGCCCACGATACCTATCCTCGCGTCGCGCGAAATCACATGCTCGAAGTCCTTTACAATCTGTCTTCCGCCAAAGCTCTTCCCGATACCCCGAATCTCAACCGTCTTTTTTCCGAGCCTTTGTGACAATGTGCCGATCGCAAGTGTCTCCGTCTCGGTGTCGGCAATGCTTCCGCCGAGTTCCTCAAACCGGGCAATTCGGTCCTTGCTTTTTGTCCCGCGCGCCCTCGGCCCGCGTTTTATCCATTCGGCCTCTTTGCGAAGAAGGCTCCGCTTTTTTCGTTCGCTGGCGCGTTCCATGTCTTCGCGCTCCGCTTTAAGTTCAAGATATTTTGAATAATTCCCTTGATAGGTGTATAAATTCCCGCGGTCTATCTCGACAATTTTATTTGTCACCCTGTCCAAAAAATAGCGGTCATGCGTTACCATAAGAATGGCGCCTGTATACCTGATCAAATAATTTTCAAGCCATAAAACCATCCCGCTGTCCAGATGATTCGTGGGCTCGTCCAAAATTAAAAGCTCACAGGGCCTAACTAGCGCGCTCGCGATCGCGACGCGCTTTCGTTGGCCGCCGGACAAAAGACCGACGCTCTTGTCAAATTCCGAAATGCCGAGTTTTGTTAAAACCGTCTTTGCTTCATAGGCTTTCAGTTCCTTAAGTTCGGCGGATGCTCCGAGAAATACATGGTCGAGTACAGAAAGATTATCATCCCATTCCGGATTTTGAGGCAAGAACTCGATTCTCGCATTCGGATTTCTTGTAATCGTACCGCTGTCCGGTTCCTCGATCCTGGCGATAATTTTGAGGAAGGTGGATTTCCCCGTTCCGTTTAAGCCGATCACACCGATTTTTTCTCCCTCGTCAAGATACAGGGAGACGTCTTTTAACACGGTTTTTTCGCTATAGCTTTTTGTGATTTTTTCCGCGGACAGCAGCATCTGTATTCATACCTCGACATTCCGTTTGCTTCTTATTATTCCCATGTAAGCGGTACACTTCAGTATACACCTTTGACAGGGCGACATCCAGCCCGCTTTTACCCTCGGAGCTTTAAGAGTCCGACGAAAAACCCGATTTCCCGGAACCAGAAATAAAACTCCGCTTATATGAGCGGAGTTTTATCTCGCATGATTTTAGTACAGCCAAGATCAAGTCAAAGATACGCCCTCATAAACTTTTCTGAAATGAAACCCGTAAATGGAAAACCGGACGGCCGCCGGGAACAGCTTCGGACGCCTGAATATCGACCAGAAAAAAAGCTTCCAGTAATATAGGCGCTCCTTCCCCAGGATGCCGAGCCGAAAGATGGATTTTATAAACGCCAAAACGTTGGCTGCATTCACATTGATGCTGATCCGTTGATCGGCATCGAATTCCTTCAGGAAATTTTTGACTCGCTCATAGTAAAATTTCGGGGAGTAAATCGTGGAGACAATGCTTTGATACCCCTTCATCAGCAGATTCTTATCCATTTTGGGGGTGAAATTCATTGTGAAGTTTGTATTGTCGCCCGAGAATTCCTCCGTCATCCGGCCCTCTTTCAAGAGTCGCTGATACAGCTTTGTACCTTTCGGAGCGTTTAAGAGCCCGACCATTGCCGTCACAATCCCGCTGTCCTGAATGAATCTGACCATGCGGTCGAAAATAGTCTCGTTGTCGTTATCGAATCCGACAATAAACCCGCCCTGGACTTCCAGGCCGAACCGCTGGATTTTTTTGATGCACGCGATCAGGTCGCGGCCTTTATTCTGAATTTTTTTGCACTCTAAAAGACTGTCCTCATCGGGGGTCTCGATCCCAATAAAAACGGAATTGAACCCTGCTTTGACCATCATTTCCATCAGGTTTTCGTCGTCCGAAAGGTTGATGGACGCTTCCGTAAGAAACTGAAAGGGATAGTTATGCCGTTCCATCCAGCCTATCACGGCGGGCAAAACCTCTTCCGTCAATTTTCTTTTATTTCCAATAAAATTGTCGTCGACAAAAAAGACGCTGCCCCTCCAGCCGGCTTCATAAATTTCGTCCATCTCGCAAAGCAGCTGAGCGCCATCCTTTGTGCGCGGAATATTGCCGTAAAGGGACGTAATGTTGCAGAATTCACAGTTAAACGGGCAGCCACGGGAGTATTGGATGTTGAGTGATGCGTACTTTTTTACATTGATGAGATCCCATTGCGGAACGGGCACCGTATCAAGGGCCGGCCATTCCCCCGACGTATATAAATGCATCGCTCTATTATGCTCCAGATCTTCGAGAAACGCCGGGATCGTGAGTTCGCCCTCGTTCAGGACAAGGTGGTCGACGTCGTCGTACAACTCGTATTCGGAAGTAAACAAGGGGCCGCCCGCGACCGTTTTGACGCCGAGTTTCCTGCAACGGTCAATCACTTCCCTGACGGAATCCTTCTGGACAACCATGGCGCTTAAAAAAACATAATCGGCCCATAAAAGGTCGTTATCCGTAAGCTTATCCACATTCATATCGACAAGTTTTTTCTCATAATGCTTCGGGAGGATCGCCGCGACAGTCAGAAGCCCGAGGGGCGGAAAGGCGGCCTTTTTGGAAATAAAATTCAGGGCGTACTGGAATCCCCAGTAAGTCACAGGATATTCAGGATAGACGAGCAGAATTTTCATGGTTCCCTCCATAACCTAAATTTGGCAATATTTTTATAGTCTATCCCGGTTTTGAAGGATCTATCCTTTAAGAAATCGCCAATAAAATATTCATTTTTCCTTCAGAATATTTCCAGTTATGATTTAATTATAATACACATGCGCTTAAATTGATATGGAAATAAAACTTTATTTATGTAAACCAAGGCGGGAATCGTCTCAATATAAGAAAATTTTATTCCCTCACGGATATATTCGACATCAATCCACATATTTTTGTTGTATATGCAAACGGATTATGTTAAACTTAAAATATCGACAAAAAACAATGGAATTTTCTTAACTTAAATCTCTTTTTAACGATTTGGAGAAATTTGTTCGAGAATTTGTCCAAATTTTAATAAGGAGGTTTTTTGTTATGTTACAGGATAAAACGCTAAAATGCAAAGATTGCGGTATCGAATTCGTGTTTACCGTGAGGGAACAGGAATTTTACAAGGAAAAGGGGTTTGACAACGAACCCAACCGCTGCCCCGACTGCCGCAGGGCAAATAAACTCAGGAGACAGGAAAATAGCAACACGTACCACAGATAAAAAGAGCAGACGGAGAAAGCTTTTTATGCTTTCTCCTTTTTGTTACCAAACAGGTAAAGAGGAAAACACAAGAATGCATTTACAAGCTTTCCCTCTTTCCCATAAACCGAAATGAACCGACCTGGGCTTTTAAATATTTGCCGGCATGATAGGTATAATTTATGAAGGAGATAGAGTATGAACCTTTGTGGCGAATTTGTTACACACAGGGTATTCGGACGAGGTCAAGTCGCTGAAGTCAGCGATGATTGCGTAACGGTATTATTCGAGAGAGCCAATGAGAGGAAGAAATTTATTTACCCGTCTTCCATAGGAACGTTTTTGTTGCCTGAAGATAAAAAACTGGCAAAGCAAATGCAGGAATATAAAAATCAGATAATCCAGACAAAAGAGTCGGCGCAAAAAGAAGCAGAAGAAAAAAAGCACGAAGAAAAACTGGCCGCTGAAAGTCAGGCTAAGCTTATCCGAAAATTGTTGAAAAAACCGCTGCGGAAAAGCAAATAATTTATATGAAAACACCGGCCTTCGGGACCAGGAAAGGATAAGGGGAAAAGGGAGAATCGGGCATGAACGAGTATGACTGGTATGGACTTGACAACACCGCAAAAATATTTCCGGCAATCAGCGGGCCTCATACCACCGGTGTATACAGAATCGATTTAAGGCTTAACGAGCCGGTAACGCCCGATCTGCTCGAAAAAGCCGTAAATACTGTCCTCCCCTCTTTCCCGGCGTTTATGGTTCGCTTAAGGCAGGGCCTTTTTTGGTATTATTTCGAACACAATTTCGAAAAGGCTCTTGTCGGTGAGGAAAAAGGGTATCCGACGAACCGGATCGACGCGGATGCAAACAACGGCTATCTTTTCCGGTTCAGCTACTTCGGCAAGAAAATAAACCTGGACGTTTTTCATGCGTTGTCCGACGGCGCGGGCGCAATGAATTTTTTGATTGCGGTGGCCGGCTGCTATTTAAGGCTATGCGGCAAACCGCTTGACGATGTTTCAGACAATACCGAGGATACGCAAAGCTATCCTGCCATGCAGGATAGCTTTGCGCACTACTTTTCATCCGTACAGGCCGAAAAAACGAAAAGAGTGAAAGCCTATCACATCAGGGGGACCAGCAGGCCGCTCGGCAGTGTCAAGGTTATCCACGGCGTCCTCGAAACCGATTCGCTCAAAGCGCTTACTAAAAGCAAAAATGTCACTATAACCGCCTATCTTGCTGCGGTCCTGGCCTTTTCCATCCTCGAAACGATGCCGGGCCGAAAATCCGCTCACCCGATCCGGTTGTCCGTTCCGATAAATCTCCGCCGATTCTTTGAATCAAAGACCCAACGTAATTTCTTTGCTTTTATATACATTGATATTGAGGTAAAGCAAAATGGATATACGTTTGACGAACTTTTGCAGCTTGTATCGGAGCAGATGACTACGAGGACCAAGCCTGAATATTTCGCGCCGAAAGTAAGCTATTATCTGCAGGCTGAGAAAAACATAGTTGCTAGACTGACGCCGCTGATGATAAAAAATTTCGCTTTGCGGATGATTTATAGACAAATCGGGGAAAAAACTTATACGTGCACATTATCCAACCTGGGGGAAATAAAGGTCATGCCTCAGGTTTCAGAATATATCGAACGCTTTGACGCAATGCTCGGGAACTCGAGAATCAATCATTTGAGCTGCGCCGTATGTTCCTGCAAAAATCAGTTGGTGGTTTCGTTTGCGAAATCCGTTTACGAGACGGATGTGGAAAAATATTTTTTTCGTTTTCTCTCCGGGCAGGGACTTAAAATCATTCTTGAACAAAATTAGGCGAAGAAGTATGAAATACTGCAATACGTGTCATGTATCTGTTCTCGGCATAAACCAATACTGCCCGCTCTGCTTTTCAAAGCTTTCCGGTACGGATGCAGCGGATATAAGCGATGCTTATCCGAAAATGAAAGAGAGCCCGAGAAAATATAATTTGATATTAAGGCTTTTTTTGTTTTTGTCCATTGCCGCCGGTCTTATATGCCTTCTTGTCAACCTGCTTTATTGGCGTGGGATGCTCTGGTCTCTGATTGTAATTACCAGCATACTCCTTTTATGGGAAACGGCTGGATTTATGATCCTGAGCAAAAAAAATATCGGGTGGAGATTATTCGCTCAAATGCTTGCGACTTTGATTGTTTTGATTACCGTAGACGCGGTAACCGGCTGGCGGGCATGGTCGATCGGATACTTGGCGCCGTTTGTGATCATCGCGTCCTCCTGCGCAATGACAATCATTCTCTATATAAAAAGAACGAAATGGCGCGAATATATGCTGTTTCAGTTTATCATTGCAATCAACGGATTTATTCCGGTTTTACTGTACTGGTGCGGTCTTACGGATACTTTATGGCCCGGCGCTGTAGGAGCCTTGTATTCGCTGCTTTCCCTTGTCGGTATGATGATCTTTTTCGACAAGCAGTTTAAGAACGAGCTCAAGAAAAGGTTCCATGTTTAAGCATAAAAGGCAAGGGGAATCGAACCCTAAGCGGGAAGAGAAAACAAAAAGACGCGGAACAGTATTCCTGTTTCGCGCCGGTCTGTTTTGTAATGGTTATTTCTGCTTAAGTTATGAAAGACGGACATTGATCGCCCTGAATTTGCGGCTGTCCTTCGGGTCCTTTTCAGTATCAAAAGTCACTTTCTGACCTTCCGTCAGAGATTTGTAGCCATCGGATACAATAGCGGAAAAATGCACAAATACATCATCGCCGCCTTCGTCGTTCGATATGAAGCCAAAGCCTTTCTCAGCATTGAACCATTTTACCGTACCATTATTCATTAAGGTACCTCCCAAAAAAATTATACCCATATAAAAATACAACTCACAAGCCTTGCAGTGCATCAAAAAACAATGACTTACAAAACATGTGAGATCAAAGCACTTATATTGAATACCTTTATAGTATACCCCAATATTGATAGAAGTCAATTGTTATTTTCAGCGTCGTCTGGTGTTTTTTATATTATTCACCTGTTTTTTCTTGATTCGCTTTAAACTTTTGGGTTATCAGTTTGCTTACAACAAATATTTTGACAGTAAGAAATGTCCTAAACAGGGAAATATAAAGCACCGGGAGATCATATCATACGGATTTCTCAAATGCATCTGAGTTGCACCCAATATAGCGGCGCGGGCTGGAAGGCATTTTTTCGCAAGACCGATACCTCGGTACCAATATCGGTAAGTACACCTTTGACATCCTTATAAGGCATGCTGAAACGTTGGTTTAAATAACGCATGGAAGCCGCGAGCTCTCCGTCCGGTCCGCCGAGTTGTGTGATAATCACTTTGGCGGCCGCCGCATTGGGCGTTTTGATATTTACGGGATATTGCAGTTTTTTCTCATAAATCCACATATTCTAATCCTCCATTTCCCAGGGCCACGGACTTTCGGTCCATTTCCACTCGGAGCGGCTCTCGTTGCCGAAAATGGTCAGAGGCCCGTACAGCTTCTCATATTCGTCAACCGCCTTCTGACGCATTGCGCGGTAGCTTTGATAATATGCCAGCGCTTTTTCATTTCTCGGATGGGTATCCAGAAACAACGCAACCTCCTGAATGGCAAAATCTTGCACGTGGATCTGCTTTAGCAGGCTTTTTCTATCGGTCATTATACGTCCCTCCCTTTCCCAAAAACGGTTTGTCTAATTCCGGAAAAATCGTGCCGCGGGAAAGCCCCGTATCTCCGTCGTACGTTTTATCCCAGCACTGATCCGGGACATACGCCATTGTAAGCACCATGCCCGCCATATCCATCATCTTCTCGTGCATCGGCATGTTCGGCTTTTGCATGTTTTCCATCGGCATCTTCGGCATCGGCATTTCACGCTTCGGCATATTCATTTCATTCAT
>DIWE01000005.1:36712-122125 GCA_002423435.1 Clostridiales bacterium UBA6114 | reverse complement strand
ACCCGCGCCAATCGGGCGCGAAACCGGGGGTATTTCGGTCTGAAATCTTCGATTTCGGGCCGAATATCCAGGGGGTATTGGATACCCCCTGGAGAGTGTCTAAAGCTCGATTTCTTCGCCGGCCGCCACAATCAGGCGGTTTTTGGCGCGAAAGCTTTCCGCGGTTTTAAGGTCGAACAGCGCGCCCGGCTTCATATGGATCGGGATGACGTGCTTCGCGCCGATCTTTTCGGCGCAGATTTCGGCGCCGCGCGCGTCCATGTTGTAAACGCCGTCGATCGGCAGGAGCGCGTAGTCCAGATGAAGACCGGGAAGCAAGGTGCTCATCTCCTCCGTCTCCGAGGTGTCGCCGGCGGCGTAGATTTTAAGGCCGTCGAAGGACAGCAGATACCCGACGCAGCAGGTTCTGGAATGATTCTTGTTGTAGGCCGGAACGGAGTCGACGCGCACGTCCCCGACCGCAAAGGAATTGTATTTCCCGTCCTCGAGCGCCTCCTTATGCGTAATGACGACGCAGTCCTTCTTCCGGGTGACGAGCGACAGCCGGTTGTGGTCGGAGTGGTCGTGGGTGACGAGCACAAGGTCGGCCGGGAGCCCATAGCCCTTTCCCACATACGGATCGAGATAAATGATCGCGCCGCCGTCGGTTTCAAAGCGGCAGCTTCCATGTCCCTGATAAAAAAGCTTCGGCATTTCAGCTTCCTCCCTGTTGTACTTTTGTTATCTATTATATTCCATTTTTTCCCAACGTCAAGCCCGCTTCATTTTTGAGAGTCCTTGGGTTTGAATAAAAATCCGCAAAAATGATTGACAAATTGCCAGATCTGCATTATACAAGTAAATAGTTGATTATTCAACTATTTAAAAAGCGCTGAAAGGGTGATTTTTTTTGAGCGGCGGCGAAAGCTCCATCGGGAAATGGATATCCGTGCTGTACAGATGCAGAATGAGCTATCTGGGGCGGACGCTCGAGCCATACGGGATCTCGGGAGGCCAGTCGCTTTTTTTGCTGACTCTGTATTTCAACAACGGCGAAAGCCAGGAAAAAATTTCGAGCTGCCTGAAAATCGACAAGACCACGACCGCGAGGGCGGTAAAGCGGCTGGAGGACGGCGGCTTTGTCACAAGGAGCGTCGACATAAGCGACAAGCGCGCCTATAAGGTTTTCCTGACGCAAAAGGCGCTCGGCGTCGTCCCGCATATCCATGAAGCGTTGAAGCGGTGGGAGGATCTGATCAAATCCGAGGTGACCGACGACGAATATATTCTTCTGGAGAAGCTTCTTAATAAAATCGCGGACAAAGCTTACGGCCTGGGTAATCCGTAAGGAGGGGGTCCGCCGCAGTTCAGCTTTCCCCGTTCAGTCCAAAAGCTCCTTGAAATAGGTGCGCATGAACATTGCGGAATAATAGGGCATTTCCGTTTCGCGTTCAAAGCCCTTCTCATAAATTTCTTTCACATAGAATTCGTGATATTTCGCGAGCCGTTCCTCGTCTACCGAAACACCGATGCCGGGCTTCTCCGGCACCTCCATATAGGGGATTTCCTTCATCTGCATCGGCCCGCCGACGATCACGTCGTCGAGCATGCCCGCATATTCCGACATGGAGTTCGCGATTGAAAAATTGGGGCAGGACGCGATTACATGAAGGCTCCCCGCCATCGCAATTCCCAATATGTAAAAGGAGTGGTGGGCGCACTGGATTCCGGCGGCTTCCGCCATGCCCGCGCTGATGCGCACGCCGGTATACCCCGCGTCGAAGCGGCCGTCGAGCTTTATGTAATCCACGGCGTTACTCTTGAGCACGTTTATCAGGTCGTACATTGTCCAGTTGGCCTCATGCCCCAGAATCGGGACGCTGACCGCGTTTTTCACGTCGCGTAAAGCGTCGAGATTGTACATGATGACCGGCTGCTCGACCCATTCAATTCCGTAAGGCTCCAGTTTATTGATGGTGCTGATCGCAACGCCGGTGGACCATGACTGGTTTGCGTCGACACGGATTTTGACTGCCGGGTCCGGGGCCCCCTTGCGCATGGCGGCAACCGCGGCCACGTCGTCCGCCGGGTCCATGCCGATTTTGGTGTAAAGCGTTTTATATCCGGCTTTTGCCATTTGGGCGGCGGCTTCCGTCATGCCGCCGAGCTCCTGCCGCTCGATTGTCCCCTGCATCTCGATCCTTTTGCGGAAGGCGCCGCCCCAAAGCCGATACAGCGGCATATTGGCCGACTGTGCCGCGATATCCCACAAAGCCAATTCAATACCGGAAAAAGCCCAATTCGCCAGATGGATGTGAAGATGGGTCAAATTATACTGCACATAGAGCTTTTTTATCAGCAGGTTGATATTTCCGGGGTCCTGACCGATAAGCAGCGGTTTCGCCGAGTTTACGATCGCCGCGGCAATATCCGCCCCCAGCACGGCGGGCGTTTCTCCGAGCCCTACGTAGCCCTCGTCCGTATAGACCTGCACAATCACCGCGAGAACCACGTTCGGGCCCTTTCGCATTTTTGATTTTGTCTTTGACGCCTGAAGTGGAACGGCAACAGGCGTTGCCTTGATATCCGTGATTTTCATATCGATACCTCTTTTCCCAATATTGGACAGCCGACGGAAAAATCTGCGTCAGGCAATCGCCTTTTAATAAGCGAATCTGTGACCGCCCCGGCAAGAGTCCGCAGGCCCTTGCCGGGGCGGTTTTATTTCACTTCCTGTTATTGGGACTTACGTTTTCCACGAGCGTCGCGCCCTTTAAGACGGAGCCCACGCAGCGCTGATAGATGGACAGCCACCCGGTTTTAGGCTGCAAGCGCAGCTCGGCTTCCTCCATCCTCTTTTTCAATATTTCGTCACTGAGCTCGATATTCAGCTCGCGCTTGTCGATGTCGTAATTGATCCAGTCGCCGTCTTTGACCGCGCACAGCGGGCCGCGGAGCGCGGCCTCCGGCGAGGCGTAACCGAACACGGCGCCCGCCGCCGCGCCGGAAAGCCGGCCGTCGGTAATGGCGCACACATCGTCTTTAAGGTGAGACCCCTTCAGGGCGGTCGCGAAGGCGTAAGCGGAATTCGGGCCCGCCTTTACGCCCTGATACAGGATGAACACCGCGTCTCCCGCCTGGATTTCTCCGTTGTAGAGCGCCCGGATGGCGTCGTCCTTGTTGTAAAAGACGCGGGCCTTGCCGCGGAACCTCCGGAGCTTGTCGGGCACCGCGGACTGCTTTATAAAGGCGCCCTCGGGAACGAGGTTTCCTTTGCAGAGGATCAGTCCGCCGTCGTGCTTATAGGGATTTTGCATCGTATGGATGACGTCGTGATCCTTCGCCGCTTTGCCCTCTATGTTCTCGCCGAGGGTCCTTCCCGTCACCGTAATGCCGTTAAGGTCGAGAAGGCCGCGCAGCTCATTTAAAAGCGCCGGCACGCCCCCCGCTATGTCAAGGTCCGCCATGCATTTGTCCCCGTTTGGCCGGATGCCGATGAGGGTCGGTATCTCACGGCTTGCGTCGGCGTATACGGGGCTGCACTCGATGGAGAGTCCCGCCTCGGTCGCGACGGCCGGGATATGGATGATGGTGTTGGAGGACCCGCCGACCGCCATGCACACGCGGACAGCGTTACGGATGGACTCGTCGGTGATGATTTTTCTCGGCGTAATCCCGTTTTCCCAGAGCTTCATCACCTGCTTGCCGGCTTTTTTGGCCAGCTGCAGCATCTCGCCGCTTCGCGCCGCCGTCGTGGAGTTATAAGGGAGGCTCATGCCGATGACCTCGGTCAGGATGCACATGGTGTTGGCCGTGCCCATCATGCCGCAGGCGCCGCCGCCGGGGCAGGCCGCGTAGATCAGCTCGTCGAACTCCGCCATGGTCATCCGGCCCTCCTTGACCTTGGTGATGGCCGCGCCGATATCGATAAAATCGACATACTTCCCGTTGAGCGTGTTGGTCTTCATATAGCCGCCCGTCACGATAATGGTGGGGATGTCCACGCGCCCCGCCGCCATCAGCATGCCCGGAACGATCTTGTCGCAGGTTCCGATGAGGACCATGGCGTCGAGCTTGTTGGCGCGCGCGTTCAGTTCGATTTCATTTACCAGGAGGTCGCGGCTGGGCAGCACATAGTCGCCGCCGCCCACGCTGTCGCAGAGGCTGGTCCCATTGAACATAAAGGGCAGCCCGCCGGCCTCCAGAACGCCCGCGCGGACCGCCTGGCCGAGCTCAAGCTGGTGGATGTGTCCGGGGTTTATTTCGTTCCAGGTATTCATAATGCCGACGCGGGGCTTTTTGAGATCCTCCTCGCCGATGCCAAGGCCGTAGAAAAACGCCCTGGTTCCCTGCCAGTCCAACTCCATGTGGTCATCGAGCTCGCTTTTAAGCCTGGGTGTGTTCGCCATTATGGATAATGCTCCTTCCGTATCCTGTTTGTCTTATAAGTTTTTAGGGGAAAGCTCACCGCCTGCTCTTTCAAACGCAAATCGTCTTTATTTGCCGGTGAGGAAGCGCTGTACGATCCCGTCTCTGTCAAGCCCCTCAAGCTGCATATATTTCAGGGACCGGCCGGTCTCGCGGTAGTCCTCCTGATTCGCAATGCTGGCCAGCGTGATGATGGCGGTGATTGCGGGGGTTTCCACTTTAAGGACCTTTGAAACGGCCTCTATCGGGACGAACGCGCAAGGGATATCCTCGGACACATAGCGGTAATGCAGATCATGCGGGGCGGAGGGGCCGGTGCCGCCGTGCACTTCGCTCTTGGTGAAAAACTCATGGATCGTATTTCTCTCGGGGTGCCCGTAATAGCGTTGATTGACGAACAGAAAATCGTCAAGGTCGCAGCCTAATACCCTGCCCAGCGCCCTGCGCTCTATATCGATCGCCTCCATGTTGCGGCATACGCCCGGGGTCATGCCTTCCCAGTAGAAATCGAAATTGCCCTTCCCCCACTCGATGCGGCCCATGTTCAGAATCGAGGGGCCCGGGTGCAAAACCAGATTCGTATAGGTCAGGCTGGTATATATGGTGCTGGGATACGGGATAAAGAGCTTCGGGAAGAATTCGTCCAGCTTGCTCACGCAATAGTCGACGCGCTCCGCGGGAATCGCCGCGACCTCCATCGCGTATTTGATGGCGGACATGCGGCAGGTGGTGGGCCCGACGCGGCGGCACGCGAAGATGTTGGACGCGGCCTCGCAGATCGTGACGTCCTCGTGATTGCCGCACAGGCGCAGCGTGTTCAGAAATTCCAGAGCGCCGAACACCTGGCCGGGGTTGAGCATGACGATCTGATTGGCCTTCAGGTAAGGGGCGATCGCCTTTGCAATCGGCGCGATGCCAAAGCCGGGGATCACAACCATGATGACCTCCACGCCCTCGATGGCCGCCGCGGCGTCGGTGGTCACCATGGAGATGGGGCCGAAGCCTTCCTCCTGCGCCTTATTCGCGACCATATTGCCTTCGGCGAGGAGATTCATTCCGCCGGCTTCCCTAATAGCCGTCAGATTATCCTTAAACCTCTCCTGGTCGTACAGGCGCACCTCATGCCCTTTTTTGCCGAGGTATGCCGCGTACGTGCAGGCGCCGTTGCCGGAACCTAAGATTGCAATCTTTCCCATAATGCTTTCCTCCATTTATGTTTTCGAAAGCCGCGGCTTTCGGGTTATGTTATTTTAAGCGGCAGGCAGAGGGCGGGAATGCCTTCGGCGCTGCCGCCGCGTTTTTTCGCAGGGACGGCCGCGCCCCGGCCGCCTTTACGGCTCAGCCCGGGCGCGGGCCGCCCTTTTATGAGGCACTGACGCGATTTTCTCACGTCGGCGGGCGTCTTTTTACCATTTGAACCACTCGAAGCGATAGAAGTTTGCCATGGCGGCGTAGGTGCCCTTTAAATCCTTATTGACCACACAGGTGATCGGGGCGAAAAAGCCGGGGATGTTGGGGCAGTCGTTCCAGTAGATCTGCTTCATCTCGTCAAAATATGCCATGCGTTTATCCGAGTCCAGCTCGATCTTCTGCATGCTGTTTAATTCGTCAAAGCGCTCATTCTTGTAGAACGCGCGGTTTGCGCCGTTGCCGCCCCAGTAGTGGCTGTCGTTGGCCATTCCCCAGATCGTGCCGTCCGAGATAACGTCGGTCGTCTGCTGCCAGCCGAGCTGGTAGTTGCCGGCGATCAGGTCGTTCATCTGCGCGCTTTTCTCCATGACGTCCACCTTGCAGTTGACGCCGATTTCCGCCCAGTTGGCCTGCACCACCTCGGAAGCGGGCTTCTGATAATCGCCCTCGCGGCAGGTCAGCGTTACGTCAAACCCATTCGGGAAGCCGGCCTCGGCAAGCAATTTCCTGGCGCCTTCCACATCATAGTCGGGCAGCGGATCTTGATCGCTCCATTGCGGCGCATACGGGGAGATGCCGTAGGGGGTCAGCTTCCCGCCGCCGCCAAGCGCAACGGCCTGAAGCTGCTCGCGGTTTATGGCCATATTCAGCGCCTTTCTCACTCGGACGTCGTCGAAGGGGGGCTTCTGGTTTTGTATCTGGATGTAGATGAACATGAGCGAGGCCGTCTGCTCCCAGCGGAGATTCTCGTTTTTGTCGACGGTTTCCTTAAAGCTGGGCTTCAAATCGCACACAACGTCGACCTCGCCCGCTTCCAGCGCCATCAGGGCGGCATTGCTGTCGGGGATCATACGGATGACGAGCGTGTCGTATTCCGGAGCGCCCATGAAGTAATCCTTGTTGGACTTCAGGATGATGCGGTCGCCGCGGGTCCAGCTTTCCAGGACGAACGGGCCGGTGCCAATGGGGTTCTTTTTGTAAGCGTCCTCGCCGACTTTGACAATATAATCGGCAGGCAGAATGTTCATGGAGTTCTGAGCGAAATATTTCAGCACGTTGGGATCTCCGGCGCTCCAGCGCAGGATGAAGTTGTAGTCGTCGACAATTTCGACGCCCTCAAAGTTTCCCACCCAACGGGCGCACCACGGCCGCGTTTTGGCTTGTTCAAGGGTCCATTGAACGTCCTTGGTGGTCAGCGGGTCGCCGTTGCTGAATTTCACGCCCTCGCGGAGCTTTACTTTGCACTCTTTATAGTCGTCGGACAGCTCCCACTCCTCGGCAAGGATTCCTTCGAGCTTTCCGTCGATGGGGCTGGTGCGCCAGAGCGGGTCGACGATTTCGCAGATCACGCATAGCGCCCAGGTATCGTCGGTATCCCACTGGTAGAGCGATCCGATATCGACGGGGATGACGACATTCAGGCTGTCGCGCTTCCCGGAATCGGATGCGGCGGTCCCGGCGGGCTGGGAGGCGGCTGAGCCGGTGCCGTCGGCGGATCCCGACGTCTTAGGCGTAGCTGTGCAGCCGGCAAACATAATGAGTGTAAGGAAAAGCGCGCAGATTGCCGTTGATCTCTTTTTCATTCTCATCATTCTTCCTCCTTTTAATTTATGTTTTTAATTCGGTCGGGCCTTGTGTCCCGCGCCTCATAAAAATATGAAGCTGCTTTTCTCAGTTCATGCTCCCGGCCTTCCCGGCGAGCCGGCATGCCGCGAAATGCCTTGGAGTGATCTCGATAAACGGGATGTTTTCGCCCGTGCAGTCCGGCCGGACATGCGGGCAGCGCGGCGCAAAACGGCAGCCGGGCTTAGGCTCGATGGGGCTCGATACCTCGCCGTGCAGGATTTGCGGCAGGGTGTTACGGGACGCGAGCGTCGGCTTCGGAATGGCGTTTAAAAGGGCTCTCGTATAGGGGTGATATTGCTTTTCGAAGAGCTCCTCCGACGGCGCGGACTCCACGCAGTTTCCCATATACATCACCAAAATCTGGTTTGAAATATGCTTTACAACGGACAGGTCGTGTGTGATAAACATATAGGAATACCCATGTTCGTCGCGCAGGTCCATCAGCAGGTTCAAAATCTGGGCCTGGATCGAAACGTCCAGCGCCGAAACCGGCTCGTCGCATACGATGAATTTGGGACCGAGCACCAGCGCCCGGCCGATGCCGATGCGCTGTCTGCGCCCGCCGTCCATCTCGTGAGGGTACATATTGACCGTGCGGGCGCTTAAGCCCACGGTTTTCATAATATCGTAGACCCTGTCGTCGATCTCGGACTTGCCGGTGCAGACCCGGTTGACGATCAGCGGCTCGGCGATCAGTTCCATGACCGTCATGCGGGGGTTTAAGCTGGAATACGGGTCCTGAAAGATAACCTGCATATCCTGGCGCATTTTTTTCATTTCCCTGGGCGAAGACCGCAGTACGTCCTTTCCCTCGAAGAGGACCTTTCCTTCCGTCGCCTCAATCAGGCGAAGCACCGTACGGCCGAGCGTGGTCTTCCCGCAGCCGGACTCGCCTACAACGCCCAGCGTCTCGCCTTTGTCGATCCGGATGCTCACGTCGTCCAGGGCGTGCAGCATTCCGGCGCCGGTCCTGTAGTACTTTTTCAAACCTATGGTTTCGAGTAACGGCTGATTCATATCTCATTGACTCCTTAAACAGTCTTGTCGTTCTGTTTCCGCAGCCCTGTCGGCAAACAGATGGCATTTGATGCTGTGCGTGCCGTCCGCGCAAACGCCGGGTGCCTGTTCCCTGCAGATGTCCGTCACATACGGACATCTGTCGTGAAACTTGCAGCCTGCGGGAAGGTCGGCAGAGTCCGGCATAAGGCCGTTGATGGGGCTCAGTCGGCTCGTCTTCCTTGTCAGATCGGGGATGGAGCCGAATAAGCCGACCGTGTAGGGGTGATGCTTGCTTCCGCTGTAGATATCCTCGACCGTGCCCTTCTCGATGATCTCGCCGGAATACATGACGGCCACCTTGTCGCAGATCATTGCGACGATGCCCAGATCATGGGTGATCATGATCATGGACGTCTGCAGCTTCTGTTTTAAGTCGTTCATCATGGCGAGCACCTGCGCCTGTATCGTGACGTCGAGCGCGGTCGTGGGTTCGTCCGCGATCAGCAGTTCCGGCTCACACGCGAGCGCCATCGCGATCACCACGCGCTGCTTCATTCCGCCGGAAAACTGATGCGGATACTCCGCCTTGCGGCTCTTTTGGATACCGACAAGCTCCAGGATCTCGTCCACCCTTCCCGATATTTCCTTGCTCGTCATCTCGCTGTGCGCCTGCAGGACCTCGGCAATCTGCTCCTCGACCGTCATGACAGGGTTTAAGCTGGTCATGGGATCCTGAAAGATCATCGAGACCTTGGCTCCCCGCAGCCTTTGCAGCTCAAGCTCCGACAGGCTTAAGACATCCTGCCCGTCCAGACGGATCTCCCCCCCGGTCACAAAGCCAATCTTGTTCGGCAGCAGCCCGATAATGCTCAGCGCCATCGTCGTCTTGCCGGCGCCCGTCTCTCCCACCAATCCGAGCGTCTCTCCGCGGTCGACCTCCAGCGATATGTTGTTTACCGCATGAAAGACGGCCTCGTCTGTTCTGTACTCGACGCTTAAGTTCTCTATCCTGAGCAGTTCATTCGCCCCGGTCATATTTACAGTCATGATCGTTCCTCCACCGCCCTCTAGTTCTTCAGTCTGGGGTCCAGCGCGTCGCGCAAACCGTCGCCCAAAAGATTCAGGGACAGCGCGGATAACACGATGGCGAGACCCGGATATGCCACGAGGTACATATTCGTGCGCATGAATTCGCGGTTTTCGGCGAGCAAAGTACCCCATTCGGGAACCGGCGGCGAAACGCCCATTCCTATGAAAGATAAACCGGCGGCGGCGATAATGACCGTTGCGACCGCCATGGTCCCCTGGACCATGATCGGGCCGATGGCATTGGGCACGATGTGTTTAAAGAGGATGCGCAGATGGGGCGTGCCGCAGGCCTTGGCCGCCATGACATACTCCTGATCCACCACCGTCAGCACCGAAGCGCGGATCAGGCGCGCAAACTGCGGCATTTGCGATATCGACATGGCCATCGCCAGGTTAAATGCCCCGGAGCCCAACGCCGCCATGATCGCCAAGGCAAGCAGAAGGTTTGGGATGGACATCAGAGCGTCCATGATCCGTGTTATGACGCTGTCGATCAGACCGCCGCAGTAGGCCGCGGTCGCGCCCAGCACAACGCCGATCACTGCCGCGGTCCCAATCGAACCGAAGCCGATGGCGTAGGAGACACGCGTGCCGTGTATGACGCGGGCCAGCATGTCGCGCCCGTAGTTGTCGGTGCCGAACCAGTGCTCCGCGCTCGGGAAAGCCAGCCTGTTCTTATAATCCTGATAGAGCGCGACGCCCTTATAGTCGGCAATGACATCCGCAAAAATAATCAAAAGCAAAAAGCATGTCAGTACTATAAGGCCGAACATGGCGGTCCTGCTTTTTTTGAGCTTTTTCCAGGTAAAGGCAAGCTGGCTGCGCTTTTTATATCTGACCGTCGTCGGATCCTGTTCCATCGGTTTGGCCGCCGTTAAATTTCCCATTGTTATAACCCTTCCTTTCCGCTGCGCTTCAAGGCTTTTTTCAGACTTTCCCTCCAAAATTGCGCGCCGTACCCTTGTATTTTGCCTTGATGCGCGGGTCAACGAAGGCATAGAGCAGATCGACGACCAGCATGATGCAGCAAAACGCCATGGACAGCCAAAGGATCGCGCCCGTTGTCAGCGGTACGTCCTTCGACTTGACCGCGTTTAAGATCAGCGTGCCGCAGCCGGGGATCACATAAACGGTCTCGCTCATGGCACAGTTGCCGAACATGATGCCAAAGGTCATGCCAATCTGCGTGATGATGGGGAGTAAGGCATTCTTAAGCGCGTGCCGCACGATAACCCGGCGCTCCGGGAGGCCCTTGGAGCGCGCCGTGCGCACATAATCCGCCCGGATCGTCTCAAGCATGGACGAGCGCGTCAGCCTCATCAGCCCGGCTGCCGCCGGGATGCCCACCGTCAGGGTGGGCAGTACATAGCTTTTGACCGAGCTCAGTCCCCCTGTCGGGAGCCATCCCAATTGCAATGAAAAGAAATAAATCAGCATCAGGCCGAACCAGAAAGGCGGTACCGCAGCGAAGAACAGCCCTGTCACCGTGCAGATATTGTCCAGGATGGAATACTGCTTGATGGCGGAGAGAATTCCCAAAGGGACCCCTGCGATAATCGCGAACGTAATCGCGCAAAGCGAGAGCTTTAAAGATACCGGGAAACGCTCCGCGACCTGCGGAAGCACCTCCGTGCCGGAGCGATAGGATATCCCGAAATCCCCCTTCAATATATCCCTTATGTATATGAAAAAACGATTGATGATAGGCTGATCAAGGTACATATCGTGCCGAAGCTGATCAACAGCGCTCTGCGGGGCCTCACCGCCGAGAATGGTGCGCGCGATATCACCGGGCGTCAGGTTTACGATTAAAAACACGATAAATGCTACGCTAAGTAACACCGGAATCATCAGCAGTATGCGTCTCAATATATAACGATACATTACGAAACTCCTTTGACTCACTTTTCCCGCCGTGTGGCCTATACCTCCAAACGGTTACTTATTCCAAACACACGCTGCTTTTAAGTTTTACCTGCCCCCCGTAAAGCGGTGGATCACCTCCTCCGGGCTAAGGCCCGAAAGCCCCAGCCTTTCGAGCGAGCGGCCTGTTTTTCTGAAATCCTCATTGCAGGCGGTGGAAAGGATCGTAATCAAAGCGTCCATATGAGGCGTCGGGACGCCAAAAACCTTGGACACCTCCGATAAAGGCACAAGCGCATAGGGAATGTCCTCGGTAATATAACGGTGATTCAGGCTTGCGGGAGCCGATGGGCCTATGCCCCCATGGACTTCGCTGTGATGGAAGAAATCATAGAAAGTCGGCCGTTCCCTGTGTCCGTAATAGCGATAGAAAATCTCCATTCCAGGAATCTGTGAAAAGCCCATGGCGGCTCCAAGGGCCATCCTTTCGGCGTCGACGGCGAGCGCGTTTCTGCAGACGCCCGGACTTAAGCCCTCCCAGTAAAAATCGAAATTCCCCTTGGTGTCCTCGATACGCCCGAGGTTAAGGGCTGCGCCGACAGGATGAACAATCAGATTGGTATACATGAGGCTGGAATAAATCACATTCGGGAGGGCGACATACAGCTTCGGGAAAAACACTTCCAGTTTCTTTATCGCATCCGAGATGCGATCTGCGGGCAGAGAGGCGATTTCTATCTGGTTTTTCACGGCCGAAATGCGCACCGTCGTCGGCCCGACCCTGCGGCAGGCAAAGATATTGGATGCCGTTTCACAGATTGTGACGTCTTCCCCGTTGCCGCATTCTCTCAGCGTGTTCAGAAATTCCAGCGCCCCGAAGACCGAGCCGGGATTCAACACGACGATCTGGTCTTTTGTCAGGTGCGGAGCGAGCGCTTTGGCCATCGGGCTGTGACCGAAGCCCGGAACAACGATCATGATGACCTCGACGTCCCGAACAGCCTCGCTAAAATCCGTGGTGACCATGGATATCCCGCCAAAGCCGGTATCGGCATGTGTCAGCTCCATGCCGCCGGCTTCCTTTATGGCGGTCAGATTGTCCTTAAACTGCTCTGAGTCGCACAGATGCACCTCATGGCCCCTTTTGCCGAGATAGGCCGCATAGGTGCATGCGCCGTGGCCCGAACCCAAAATTGCAACTTTCGACATTTCTTTTCCCCCTTCATTGTTTTCAGATTTTTATATTCCGTTAACCTAAACGGCGGAATTCTTTCTTATAAAGCCCGGATTCGAAGGCCTAAGAAATCATTCCGAGGATCTCCTCGGACGATTTGCCCGCAAGGCCGAGCTTCTCGGCGGTTCTCCCCTCCTTTTTGAAGTCCCTTCCGCCGACAACGCACGCAATCTCGACAAAGGCGTCAAGAACCGGGGTTTCGACTCCAAGCTCATGCCCGATCGAGGCCAGCGGGACGATGCCGCACGCGACATCCTCGACCATGAAGCGATGCCCCGTCGAGACGGGCGATCTGACGCCTTTATAGGGTTCATTATGCTGTATGAGCTCGAAAAGGTCGTCGTATTCGAGGTTATACATGCTTTTGAGCGATTCGACGAGCGACGGGACGCGAAGGCCCAAGGCTTCGCAGACCGCGAGCCGTTCTTTGTCCGCCGCGGATATGAGCTTTGCGATGCCGGGGGTGATTCCTTCCATGTAATAGTCAAACGGCTTCCCCGTGTCGATTCTGTTGATGTTCATGAAGGAAGGAATCGGATGAAGCATCGCCCCGCCTCCCGAAAAACCGGTTTCCAGGATGTTCTTCCCCGCGGTAAGGCATGGAAGCGCAGTCCCCAGCACCCCGAGCAGTTCGCTTACGTCGCCGGCGGGCACGGTCGCCACGCTTATGCTTTTCTTGATCCCCGAATGAAACGGCTTTCCCGTTTCGGAAATCCGGCAGGCATACATCAAATCCGCGGTCTCTCCGATGATCACCCTGCCCTTGAAGCCGGATTTTCCGTAGACGAGCTGTGAAAACTCCAGCGCCCCGCCGACATGGCCCGGATTTAAAAGGATCACCTGGCCGTCTTTTAAATAGGGCGCGGCTTTTTCCGCGATTTCCCGGTGCGCGTCCGTGGTGGTAACGACCATGACGGCGTCGGCATCCTCCATGGCGGCAGAAATGTCCGTCGTCACCACCTCGGGGAAGCCCGAAGCCTCGATTTTCCCCGATACGGCGATATTGCCGAGCTCGTTCAGTCGCCTGATTTTATCGGCGTCGTTGTCATAAAGCCTCACGCCATATCCGTTCTGAACCAGAATCGCCGCCATAGACTGACCGCCGGCTCCCGCTCCGAGTATTGCGAACTTGATCTTTTTCAAAAAAACATCTCCTTAAGCATAAGATTTTCATGGCCGGCAAAAGGCCGTTTCCAATGAAACCGTGCAATCATGTCGCTATTTGAAACTCAAATCAATAAATTCCATATGTACATTGCTCAACGATTCTCTTATAATGTTCATAAAAGACACACTTTTGAAAAAGCGGAACCGCGGCGGTAAAAAAAGCAGATGTATCCCCGCGTTTTGGAGGAATTTATGGCTGACCGATTAAAGGCTTTTAAAGAATTGATGCTCAATATCGATCTTTTCGACTCGGAATCCTCGTTTTACCGTTCCATGCCCCATTATTACGGCTGCGACGAGCCCCTTTTCACCTCCGAGATTCATATGCTGGGCGAAATAGCGCGCGCGGGAACCATCACGGTGACTGAGCTTACCGCCCTGAACAATAAGACCATGAGCGCCAACTCGCAGATGATCAACCGCTTGTATAAAAAAGGTCTTGTAACCAAGAAGAAATTACCCGAAAATAAGCGGCAGATCATCATTTCGCTCACTCCGAAAGGCGCACAGGTCAACGATATTCACGAGCAGATGGATAACGATATGTTTTACCGGCGGCTCAATGAACTGAGCTACTTATCCCTCGACGATATCAAACGCCTTTCCAAGCTTTTTATCCAGCTCCACGCCGTCTACTGCCAGATGAACAAGGATGCAATTGAACAGTATGATCAAATGAAAGAGGGCAAGTAAATTGTTAAGTTGCTTAAGTATTTGACAAAAATATCTCAATTGTTAAGTTGCTTAATAATTAATGTCGAAATAACATTTACATGCAAAAATATCGTATTTCCTTTTATTTCCCATATAATTCGGCTTCAGAATAATGTCAATTGTGATTTTTCCAAGAAAAAAAGAGGTCATGTTTTAAAACAGGATGACCTCTTCTTTATATGTCCGAAAACAAAATAATATGCCTTGCGGGTTATCTTTTTAATGCCGGGAATCTCCATTTTGCCTGCCGTTTTATTATTTCAACGCGGAAATGCCTCTTTCCCTGGTTCGGATCCTGATCGCGTCCTGAACGTCCGATACAAAGATTTTCCCGTCGCCGACCTCCCCGGTAAAGGCTTTCTCGCATATCTTTTCAATGATCGATTCCGCCTGCTCATCCAAAACCACCGTTTCCAGCTTGATCTTCGGCAGGAAATTATACTCCACCTCGGAGCCTCTGACATATTCCTTCCAGCCCTTCTGGTTTCCGCACCCCATGATCTCGCTGACGCTCAGTCCGTTGATATGCAAAGAGCAAAGGAGCTCCTTGATATCCTCAAGCTTCTCGGGTCTTATAAAAGCTTCGATTTTTTTCATAAAAAGCATTCTCCTTCATTCACCTGAATAAGCCGTCCGTTCCCCAATCAAATAACCCGCTCAGGCGGGCCGGGTCAGTTGTCCATACCGTTGAACGCAGGGTATGCGGATTCCTCATGCTCCGAATTGTCAAGTCCGATGTTCTCCTCTCTGGCAGACACCCGGATGCTTCCTGTAAGCAGCTTGGCAATCCAGACAGCGATCAGCGTTCCGACGACGGCCACCGCGATGGTGGCGGCTATCGATACAAGCTGGCGTAAAAATAAGCTCCAGTCGCCGAAAGCAAGACCGTCCCATTTCGCCGCCGGATTGATGGACGCCTTCGCGAAAATACCGGTCGCGACAGCGCCCCACATCCCTCCGACGCCATGGCAGCCGAACGCGTCCAGGGCGTCGTCATAACCGAATCTGGGTTTTACGACCGTGATGAAGAAATAGCAGATGGGGCTTACAAGGGCGCCGATTACAATGGAAGACCAGATCGGTACAAAACCGGCCGCGGGGGTGATTGCGACAAGCCCGATCACAAGCCCGGTGGACGCGCCGACCAGCGTCGGCTTCCGGCCGTGCAGCTTTTCAATGAGCATCCAGGAAAGCATCGCCGACGCGGCGGCGGTGTTTGTCGTCATAAACGCGTGCACCGCCAGGAAGTTTGCCCCGCCGGCGCTGCCCGCGTTAAACCCGAACCAGCCGAACCAAAGGAGCGCCGCCCCAAGCAGGACAAAGGGGATATTGTGCGGATGATACGTCGCTTTATCGTGGTTTTTTCGTTTTCCGACGATCATCGCAAGCACCAGGGCGCTTATGCCGGAGCTGATATGCACGACGTTGCCGCCCGCAAAATCCAGCGCGCCGAGCTTTTGCAGGAGGCCTCCGCCCCAAACCATATGCGCCAGGGGGTAATACACGATAACGGACCATACTGCGACGAAGACGAACAGCGATGAAAAGCGAATTCTTTCGGCCACGGCGCCGGTAATCAGAGCCGGAGTGATAATTGCGAACATCATCTGAAATACTGCAAAACAAAGGTTCGGAATCGTCGCTGAAAACGGCCCTGCCGCAGCCGAGTCAACGCCGGAAAGGCCGAACCAGCTCAAATCGCCGATCACGCCGCCGATATCACCGCTGAAGGAAAGCGAATAGCCGATCAGGACCCACAGCACGGACCCGAGCCCCATAATAAAAACCGAGGACATGATGGTGTTGATAATGTTTTTTCGTTTTACGAGGCCTCCGTAAAAAAACGCCAGTCCGGGAGTCATCAGCAGTACCAGCGCAGACGACGTCAGCATCCATGAGATATCACCTGAATTCAATGCGTCCATTATATACCCTCCTCAAATTAAATGCAGAAGATTACCCGCTATTTTTCGAATATTTATAAATTCCGATGAATAAACAGCCGTTTTTATCCCCGGTAAAAAGGATGCCCGCCAAAGCCGCAGCCAAAAGACATAGGGCCGCTGCATGCCGCGCATTTTAACGCGCGCGGCATGCAACGGCCCCATTGCCGTCTTACGTATCAATTTGTGTTTTCAGGAAGGAAATTCACAAAAAGCAAAAGACGTTTCTTTGAAACGCCCGATGCGCGGACAAAAAGGCATAAAAAAATGAAACAGAGCCGTTGATTGTCATGCAAAAAAGACATGACAATCAACGGCTCCATTGCCGTCTCATAATTTGAATTTATAATAGCATACATGCATTGAATATTCAATATCAAAATTAAAGAAAATCCGATATTTCTGCCGGGCCTTTACTCCTTCAGCACCTTGACGAAAAATCTCCTGCTTCTCGGCCCGTCGAACTCGCAGAAATAGATGCCCTGCCACGTGCCGAGCAAAAGCCTTCCTGCCTCGGCCAATACCGTGACGCTTGCGCCCAAGGCCCCCGCCTTCAGGTGGGCCGCGGTGTTGCCTTCGGCGTGACGGAATTCCGGGCGGTCGGGGAACGTTTGATCAAGCGCGAAAAGCATGTCCCTCACGACATCGGGGTCCGCGTTTTCGTTGATCGTCATCCCCGCCGTCGTATGGGGGCAGTACACGACGCAGATTCCGTCGTTGACTTTACTCGCACGGAGTGTCTCGCGCACGTTTTCGGTAATGTCGTAAAACCCCTGTTTGTCCGTTTTGAGATTGTATTCGTAAATCATATTTCCTCTCCGTCCTCCGATAAAAGCGCCTGCTCATACGCCGCCTTTGTGCCGTCGTCAAAGCAGACCATCGTCACTTTTTCAACGGCGCGGTCGTTTTCTAAAAACGCCCTGATCGTGCGGACCGCGATCCGCGCCGCCTGATGTAGCGGATAACGGTAAACGCCCGTGCTGATCGACGGAAAAGCGACGCTTTTGCAGCCGTATGAGGCTGCGAGCGCAAGGCAGGACCGATAGCAGCTTTCGAGCAGGGACGCCTCATTGCGGCCTCCCCCGTTCCAGACCGGCCCGGGGGTATGGATGACAAATTTCGCGGGCAGGCGGTAGCCCTTCGTGATCTTCGCCTTTCCCGTTTCACAGCCGCCAAGGGTGCGGCACTCCGAAAGAAGCTCCGGCCCCGCCGCGCGGTGAATCGCGCCGTCGACGCCTCCTCCCCCCAAAAGCGAGGTGTTGGCGGCGTTTACGACGGCGTCCGCCGCAAATTTTGTGATATCGCCCCGAACGACCGAAATCCGTCCGTCCATATCTTTCCTCCCGCCGTTTCAAAATCGCGCAGCCAAAGCGCTCGCCCGGTTCCGCTTCGATTATATGGCATTTTTGCGCCCGATTCAACGGCCTTTTAGAGGTTTTTGTCCCCTCAACGCGCTGCAAACAGAGAACGCGGCCGGTTTTTCCGGAAGACAAAAGCTTTACAAGAGCTTTACCGTCCGTTGATTTTAATATTCCGGGGCCGTGCTATAGTGAAGATGAGAAAGGATGATTTGCATGAACACATATTCTCATATGATACTTGGCCGTCTTTTATACGAGTATGTAAAGGAAAACCACGGCATTATTCTGGAGAAGGGAAGCTTTTTGCGCGGAAACGTGGCGCCCGATTACAACGTTTCGATTATCACCCGGCCGCATTATATCGAAAACAGGCTGGGCTTTGTAAAAAGCGAGATCGAAGCCTTGGCGGACACGAGCCTTCCGTCCGAAAAGGTAGGAAAAATCTATTCCAAACGCCTCGGGGTCATCTGCCATTATTATTCGGACTTTTTCTGCTACGCTCACAACGGCCCCGAATACCGGCGGAACATGGCGTTTCATATGAAGTACGAGCGCTGCCTCCATCAGTATCTTGTCGATATCAAGGACATGATCAAAAACGTAAAGCTGATGCCGGAAAACAGGTTCGCCCCGGACCAGAGGGCGATCAATCTCGGCTTTGAGGCATTGCATTCGGAATATCTCCGCTCGGAGCCTTCGTTTGACCGGGACATCATTTACGCGCTTTACGCCTGCGCCGGGGCCGTCGTATCCCTTGTAAACTGCTCGTGCGGGCGCGGCCTGTCCGAAGCGCTGTCGTCCTATCAGGCTTTGGGGGCTACCGCCGGGTGAAAACACGCTTCCGCGCGGCCGCGGATGCCGCGGGCGGACGGCGGTTCACTCACTGCGGTCTTAACGAGCTTTGAAACAGCTGCCCCAAAAGCACGCTCAGCCTGCCAAGAAAGCCTTTGACGGGCGGAGTCCCCGTTTTGGAGCCGACCGCCGCCTCTTGCATAAAATATTCTTGGCTGTCCACCGTCTTGCGGCCCCCGGAATCCCTGACGGCATAATTTCCGTCCGGCAGAAGCTCCCTGGCCTTCACATTGTCCGAAAGCTGGATTTTAAGCATGCTTAAAATCCTTATTTTTATGTCCGCATCCAGCACGGGACAGGCGATTTCGATCCTTCTTTCGGTGTTTCGCGTCATCATGTCGGCGGAGGAAATATAGACCTGCATATCGTCCGCGCCGCCGAAGCAATAGACCCTGGAATGCTCGAGATACCGCCCGACGATGCTTAAAACGGTCACGTTCTCCGTTTTTCCCGCAATCCCCGGGGTGATGCAGCAGATCCCCCGGATGACGAGCCTGACCGGCACGCCGGCGTTCGACGCGTCCGAGAGCTTGTTTAGGATCTCCCTGTCGGTCAGCGAGTTCAATTTGAACAGAATGCCGGACGGTTCCTTGTTTTCGGCCTTGCAGATCTCGCCGTCCATCAGGGCGAGGAGGGCCTGTTTCAGCCCCGACGGCGCAACGAGCAGGCGCCTGTACTGTCCGTTCGGATTGGAGATCGCCATGTTCTTGAAAAACGCGCACGCGTCGAGCCCGATTTCTTCATTTGCGGTGATCAGCGAATAATCCGTATACAGCTTTGCCGTCTTTTCATTATAGTTTCCAGTGCCGATCTGGGTGATGTATTGAAGCCTGTTTTTCTCATGGCGCGCGATCAGGCATATTTTCGAATGTACCTTGAATTCCTCAAAGCCGTAGATCACCCTGCATCCGGCTTCCTCCAGCCGTTCCGCCCAGTCGATGTTGTTCTGCTCGTCAAACCTTGCGCGAAGCTCCATGATGACGGTCACGTCCTTGTTCCGTTCGGCTGCGTCGATCAGCGCTTCCGCGAGCCTGGATTTTTTATCGATCCTGTACAGCGTGATCTTTACTGAAATCACCGCGGCGTCCTGCGCCGCCTCCTTTATCAGACGCAGAAAAGGCTCCATGCTTTCATAGGGATAGCAAAGGAGGATGTCTTTTTTCAGCGCCTGCTTTAATATGCACTCGCCGACATCGAGCCGCGCCGGAAACCGCGGCTCGAACGGCCTGTACATCAGCGCCCTTTTCACGACGGGCGAGAGCCTTTCCCCGATCGCCGCAACATAGGACATGTCCAGGGGCGAGGCGCAGGAAAACACCTGCTCGCCGTTGATCATCAGTTTTTCGCAGAGGTAGTCTTTTAAGTACCGGTGGGGCTCGCCCCGGGTCTCCAGCCGGACGGCCGAGAGCCGGGATCTTTTTTTGAGGATTTTTTTCATATGAAGCCGGTAATCCTCCTCAAAGCCGAAGGCTTCGTCGTCCGGATTGATATCGGCGTTTCTCGTGACCGAAATCACCGTTTTCTCCGAAACCGTGTACATTTCGAAAACGGTTTCGGCATATTCGAGGATGACGTCTTCGAGCAGCATGTATCTTATGTTGGCGCCCGGCAAAAAAATCAGCCTTGGTATCGACCTCGGGACGGGGATGATCCCGAACCGGCTCTCATTCTTTGCCTTGAGCAGCATGCAAACGCTCAGCGATTTGTTCTCGATGTGGGGAAACGGATGGTGCGCGTCGACGATTTGGGGCGACAAAACGGGAAACACGTAGGTTTCAAAATAATTGCGGACGTATTTTTTCTCCTGGCTTTCCAGCTCGGAAAAGCCGGGCCTTGAGATGTCGTACCGTGAAAGCCGGTCCTCGAGCTTGAAAAGCGCCTCGTCCCTCTTCCTGTAAAGGGGCTTTACCGCCTTGAAGATCTCCCTTAACTGCTCGCTCGCCGTCATCCCCGATTTGTTGTCTGCGTGCGCCCCGTCCATCAGCGAAAGGTCGAACAGGCTTCCGACCCGGATCATAAAGAACTCGTCGAGATTGCTTGTGAAGATCGACACGAATTTGAGCCTCTCGAAAAGCGGGACGGAATCGTCCCCGGCTTCGTCTAAGACCCGCTCGTTGAACTTAAGCCAGGAGAGCTCCCTGTTTTGCGTGTAGCTGATATCGTTTTCCATGCCCTTTTCCGGCTTGACCGCATTCATGCATTCAGCACCCTGCCGTATAAGTATCCTTCCCTGACGCCGCAGCCGCTGATGACGATTTCGCGGCTTTTGCTGCTTTTTGCGATGGCGTTTAATATCATCATCCCCGGAAGGATCGTATGGATTCTCTCGGGGGCGATCTGAAGGATCCTGTGCAGGATATCCTTTCCGTTGTTTTTGTATAAAGCGAGCATCTTACCGAGCTTGTCCGATTCCATAACCATGTTTTCGCCGGACAGCTCGTAAATATCGTTGTACAGCTTCCCGGCCGCCCTGATGGTCCCGCCGACGCCGCAGATGACGCTCTGTTTCTTTTCTTCAAAAAAATCCGCTTTTTTAAGCTCGGCGAGTATATTCCGTTTCATTTCCTTGATGCTTCCCGACGTCGGCAGCAAAAAAGGGACGTGTTTCAGAAACAGGTTTAAACAGCCGACCGGCATGCTCACCGCTTTCAGGATTTCCTCATTCTGAAAGGTCACGAGCTCGGTGCTTCCGCCCCCGATGTCGACCAGAAGCCCTTTTTCAAGACTCACCGCATGCGCCGCGCCGACATAGTCAAGCCTTGCCTCCTCTTCCCCGGACAAAACGTCCACAGAAAAGCCCGTTTTATCCCTGATGATGCTCACCGCCTCTTCGGTGTTCCCGATATTCCTCAGAGAGGCCGTCGCAAAAACGTGGGCGTTTTGTATATTGAAGTTCGACAGGATGTTCTCAAAATCACTCAGCACCGAGCAGGCTTTATTGATCCCTTTCAGAGACAGCTCTCCGCCCTCGACATAACCGGAAAGCCCGGCCGTTATTTTTTTGTTCAGCAGCAGCCGCGCCGCCATATTTTCGCATTGATAGATCGACAGCCGGATAGTGTTTGAACCCAAATCAATAATCCCGCAGATCAAGCGGTTCATCTCCATTTCCCTGCAAAGCGGCGCAAAACGCGGCCGCCTGTTGATTTGCGACGCCGCGTCAGATCCGTCCGGTCAGATAATTCTGCGTCAGCTCCTTTTGCGGGCGGGAAAACAGCTCTAGGGTTTCCCCCGTCTCAATCAGCTCTCCGCAATAGAAAAACGCGGTATAGTCCGAGATGCGCGTCGCCTGCTCCATGTTGTGGGTGACGATCACAATCGTGTAGTCTTTTTTTAAGCTTTGCAGCAGCTCCTCGATTTTATAGGTGGAGATGGGATCGAGCGCCGAGCACGGCTCATCCATCAGAAGAAGCTTCGGCTCGAGCATCAGCGCCCTCGCGATGCACAGCCGCTGCTGCTGGCCGCCCGAAAGCATCAGCGCGCTTTTATGCAGCCGGTCGCGAACCTCGTCGTAAATCGCGACCTGTCTGAGCTTTTCAAGCGCGAGCGCCTCCATTTTCTGCTTATCCCCCTTATAGTGCTCCTTAAGGGGAAGAAGCATATTCTGCATGATCGTCATCGGCAGAGGGTTCGTGTGCTGGAACACCATGCCGATATTGCGGCGGAGCTTTTCCGCGAAAACGTGGTCGCCTCTTTTATATGCGTCGGTCCCGTCGATTTCCAGCTTTCCTTCGAGCTTAAACCCCGGTATAAAATCATTCAAACGGTTGATCGAGCGCAAAAGCGTCGTCTTTCCGCAGCCGGATGGCCCGATCAGGGCATAAATGCAGTTCTTCGGGATCTCGAGGCTTATGCTCCGGAGCGCCTGATTTTTCCCGTACCACACGTTTACATCGTTCACGCTCACAAAGGGCATGTTATTTCACCCTCCTTATATTGCCAAAGACGGCGGTCAGCGCGTTCAGCGCGATAATGATAAAGATCAGCACGCATGCGGCGCCGAAGGCGACGGCGTAGTTGTTGCCCTCTCCGGCGGGCGACGTGTAGTAGATATAGGAGGTCAGGGTGCTGCCCGTGTTTTTCAGGGTGGACAGCCAGTGCCCGGGCGCATACCAGGGCGAGAGCCCGGTCATGCGCAGCGTGCCCCCGAGGGTAAGCCACACAATGGCGGTGTCACCGATAATCCGCCCCATGCCCAGGATCACTCCGGTGGTGATTCCCGGCCTTGCGGCGAGCAGGACAATTTTTGATATGGTGTGCCACTTCGACGCGCCGAGCGCGAAGGAGCCCTCTATATAGCTTGGCGGGACGACCTTGAGCGCCTCCTCGATCGATTTTATGACAAAGGGAAGGATCATAACCGCCATCGTAATCCCCGAAACCAGAAACGATTTGCCGTAGGCCGCCCCGGAATTTCCGACGGGCGTGCTCAAAAAGGTAAACAACGGGTTTGTGAAGATCGCCAGCGAAAACAGCGCGATGACGACCGTGGGGACGCCGGACAGAATGTCGACCGCCGTTTTGATCGCCGTTTTCATCCTTCCTTTTTGGGAATAAAAGCAAAGGTAGACCGCCGTTGCGAGCGAAAACGGGTAGGCGACCAGGGTGCCGATCGCCGTCAGAAGGACCGTGCCGATAATCGGAGTCAGTATCCCGCCGGCCTCCGTATTGATCGCCGACGGGTTCGGATCGGTCACAAGAAACCCGACGGACAAAACGCCGAGTCCGTAATACGCCACCGTCAGGATGATAAACAGGCACACCGCGACAATCAAAAGCATGGACGCCCATGTGTAGATATATCCCGCGGTCGTATCGGCCTTGTGGCTTCTATTCGTCATATCCGAGATTCCTCCTTAACCGCCTCTCAATCAGCCTTGCAAAAACGCTTAAAACGGCCCCGAATACCAAAAGCACGGCGCCGCAGGCAAACAGCGCCGATTCGACGCTTGTGACGCTCATGGCCTCCGACTTGTTTACAATCGCGGAGGACAGGGTCAGGACGGGCGTCAGAAGGGAAACAAAGCCCATCGACAAATCGGGGATATTGCCGATTCCGCCGCAGACCATCGATACGGCGATCGCCTCCCCGATGCCTCTGCCAGCGGCGAGGATGATGCTTGCGATAATGCCCGAGCGCGCACTCGGCAGCACGATCTTCCAGATGACGCGAAAATGGGACATCCCGAAGGCAAAGCCGGTTTCCCTGTAAATGCCGGGGACCGCATTGAGCGCGTCGATCGAGAGGGAGATCACCATGGGGACGATCATGAAGGTCAGAACGATGACGGACGACAGGAGATTCCGGCCCGTCATCTGAAAGTGTGTTAAGTATTGGATCTGCATTTCGGTCGTTATAAAGGTTTTTTCGACAAACGGAACGATGACGATGATCCCGACCAGGCCGAAGATCACCGACGGGATCGACGCAAGCAGCCGAACAATGGACGTAAGGACGCCGCCGATCCCCTTCGGGGCGAGCTCGGCGATCGTGACCGCGGCGCCGATACCGAGGACCGCGGCGAAGACGAGGGATACCCCCGTGGTGGCGGCGGTGCCCGCGATGAGCCCTAAAAGCCCGAATTTAAGCATCGGCGCGTCCTTTGCGGAATAAAATGCGTCGGAGATCTGCCTGTCGAAGCCGGCATTTGCGATAAGGCCCGCGCCGCTTTCCCTGATGACCGGCCACGCTTTTAAGAAGACAAACACAAAGATGAACGCGATCACGAGCACGCTTACCAGAGACAGCATGCGCACCATGGTTTCAAAAAACGCATCGCTTCTTCGCCTGTTACTCATTTACCATCTTCCTTTTAGCCGGAGCATGATAATCGGAACCCGCCTTGCGGGGCATCTTATTTGCGTCCGGCTTCGTTATTGTCCTTGATGGGCGACAGCCCATCTGCGTCCGCTGCCTTGCCGGACGCAAAAATCCGCTCCCGCAAGGTCGAAGATTTTCGAGGCTCTGGGCCGTCTTGGGGCAAGGCGGCGGCCCGCGGGAAGGCTTGGTGCCTTTCAAGGGCCGGCAACGCCGCACCGGGGCGGCCCGCAACCTCAGAAACGGGTTCGGATTATTATGCTCCGGCTAGGAGAAAAGCCGTCAGATATTGACGGCTTTTCCTCCATAAAGTACGTAGAGCTGTTTATCTGACCGAGATGTAGCCTTCTTTTACAACGATGTTTTTCTGGCAGTCTTCACTTTTCAGGTAATCGATGAATTTTGCATATATTCCCGAGGGCGCGCCCTTGGTGAACACATAGAGGCTTCTGCTCAAGAGATAGGAGCCGCTTTTGACGGTCTCGGTCGTCGGCGTGACGTTGTTTACCGAAACCACCTTGACGGTCGAATCGACAAAACCGATGGAATCAAAGCCGACGGCATTGGCATTACCGGCGACGCCCTGCTTTATGAGCGCAGAGGAGGCGTAGGGAGTGGCGGTGGAAACAACGGGTTTATTTTCCAAAAGGAGCTCCTGGAGAGTGGCAAGGGTGCCCGAGCCCGTTTCGCGGGTCTGGACAAGGATCGGCGCGTCGTTCCCGCCGACATCCTTCCAGTTTGTGATCTCGCCCAGGAAGATTTTCTCGGCCTGCTCTTTGGTCAGGTTTTTCACGGGGTTTGCGGGATTTACGATAATCGCGATGCCGTCGTTTGCAACGACGACCTCGTTGAGCGACGCGGATTCTTCAGCCGTAAGCACGCGGGAGGACTCGCCGATATCGTTCGCGCCGTTGATGCTGTCCTTGATGCCCGCACCCGAGCCGCCGCCCGCGACCGAGATCGTAAGCCCGCTGTTTAAGGAGAGGAGCTTGTCGGCGGCCGCCTGGGAGATCGGCTGCACCGTGGTCGAGCCGCTGATTTTAATGGAGCCTGTCATCCTGGTGAAGTAATTGACGAACGCGGTGTTTGAAGCGGCATCGTAACTTACCTCCGCGCCGATCGACTCGGCCAGTGCGCGCAGAGGAATCATCGTCCTGCTGCCGATGATCTTCGCCGGGACGTCAAGGGTTTTCGCCGCACCGTTTACGGTGTAGTTTCTCGAACCGATGGTGAACACGACGGTGTAGCCGGCGGTCTTGACGGTGGCCTGACGGGCTGTGTTGTTCCAGCCGACGTCGGCGCCGAGATACTCGGTGATCACCCTTACCGGGACAAGCGTCGTTCCGCTCTCGACGACCGGGGCCACGTCCGAGCTTACGGTCTGACCGTCGATTTTAATGGTGATCGTGGCGGCGCCGGCGGCCGGGATCATCGCAGCGGTAAGCAGCGCGCATAAGAGAAAGCTGAGAATGCGTTTTGAAAGCTTCATTTTTATTACTCCTTTTAGTGTTATTTATTCCACCGGGATAAACCCGGTTGATTTCATAAGCGCTTTGCCCTCCGCGGACAGGCACCAGGAGTAAAACCGTCCGACGGTCTCCGGCACGTCCGCACCTGCGACAAGAAGCATATTCCGGCTTGCTTTGTATGTGCCGTCCTCCAAGGTCCGGCCGGAGGGCGAAACGCCGTCGATCGACGCCGCGTCCTCCACGCTTTCAAGGCTTGCGAGGGGGCATATCCCGATCGCGCCGGCATTTTTCTGCACGTCGCCCGCTACATCCTCCGAGACGACCGCCGTTTCGGGCACAAGCGATTTCAATATCCCGTTTACCGAGTCGCGTATGGAGAACGTTTCCTCAAAGGACTGCCGGAGCGCGTCCTCTTTTTTCGGCACGACAACGGTTATTTTCCCTTCGCCGCCGAAGTCCGCCCAGTCGCCGCTCTCGCCGGTGAAGATCGCCCGGATCTGTTCCGCCGCCAGATCCTTTATTCCGGCGGACGGATTTACGATGACCGCCGCCGCCTCGTAGGCGATCGTCTCTCCCATTGCGCCCGGCGGCACGTCGGACAGTTTTCCTTCAAACATAGCCATCTCCGCTTCGCCGGATGTGAGCGCGTCAATCGACGCGTTTTTCCCGGAGGCCGCGACATCAAACCGCACGCCGGTGTTTCCGGCCGCGACGAACCCGTCGGACAGCGCGAGCATCAGCGAAAGCGCGGAAACAGAGCCGTTTAACGTAATTTTTTCCTCCGCAGGCCCCGAAGCGGTACTCTGCGTGGCGGCCGGAGCCGCAGAACCCGAACAGCCGGCGAGTATCAGCGCCGATATCAGCAAAACTGCAATAAAACCGTTCTTTTTCATCTTTCGATCCCCTGCCATAAAGCGGGGGTCTACCCTCCATTTATGTACAAAATCTGTGTTCAATCCGTGCCGAAGCCGTGGACCGTCTTCACCCTTCGGGGAAGACCGAAGCTTCCCATTCCGTCTCCTACTATACAAAATCCCGAAATAAACCCCAACGTAATTTAGGTAAGATTTGGGTAAAATTCAGGTAAATCCAGGCAAATCCGGCAAAAGTATCCCCTTCTTAAAGGCCACGAAAGATCCGCGGCGCGCAAAAACCCCCGGAACAGGCGGCTGCCCGGTCCGGGGGGTTCTATTTATAAAAATAAAACACGCCTTAAATTGTTTTAATAAGATGTCAGTCCGAATCGATATACGAAAAGACCGGCTCGCCCAAAGCGCTTTCCCGATAGGCCGGGAGCTTTTCCGAAAGCAATGTTTTTACCTTGGCCTCGTCCTCCATAAGCCTTAAGAACAGCCGGAGCAGGCTGTCTTCGCCTGAAAAGCCGCCGACCGGCAGGACGTAATCGGAAACGCCCAGGTCGCGGGCGATCCCTTCCGCTTTGGCGGAATAGCCGATCGCGACCGACGGCACACAGGAGGAGTAGGCGGCGATCGCCGCGTGGGTCCTCGCGAACACGCCGAGGCGGCAGCTTGAAATCACATATTTCAGCTCGGCGGCGTCCAGCCGGTCCGAAACAAGGCAGACCCGGTCCTTTTGGGGAATGCCGTGATACATTTCCCGCAAAAGGGAGAAATCGTTGTCCGTCGGCATTGTCACGTGGGGAATAAGGGCGACGCTCATATCGGTGCAGCTTAAAATAAACCCGATCAGGGCTTTGATATTTTTGAGGACGGCCCCGTTTTCCTTTTCCCGGCGCACGACGAGCGGGCTTACGTTGACCGCGACCGTGTTTCGCTCAATAAAGCTTTGGGGAAGCCCGGTTTTTTTCGGCTCCAGCAGGAACGCGGCGTCCGGGCACAAGACCACGTTTTGAAGCCCCATGCCCTTGAGCGCGCCGCAGCTTAAGCTTTCCCTCGCGGAAATAATCGGATAGCTCGAAAGCGCCGACAGCATCTCCCCATTGATCATCGCAGGCTCGACCGACGCGCACCAAAGTACGCTTTTCGCGCCCCGCTCAAGGGCTTTTTTATGGATCATCGCCCACTTTCGCCAGTTCGGGTAGCAATAGTTGTCGCCGCCGATCGAAAGGCAGACCGTGTCCCTTGTAATCGCGTCGAGCGTCGGCCTGTAGGAAAGCTCGTCATATGTCCCGGCGGGGGCTCCGCTTTGCCCCGGATAACGCGCGTCGCGCTCGCAGTAGCCGTCGACCGGCATCCGGAACCGGAGGTCCTGCTCCTTGAAATGGGTGGAAAGGATGATTTCGGCGTCCGGGCACTTTTCCCGGATCCGTTTCGCGGTGCATTTTACAATCGCCTCCGCGCCGTGGTTCAGGGCGCCGCCGTGTCCGTAAAGCAAAAACCTCTTACCCATCCTCCGCCTCCAGCCAGCCTTTTAATTTCAGCGCCTCGGCGTCGCCGGGGCAGACGCCAAACAGCTCGCCTAGCTCCGAGCGCGCCTCGGCGAGCCTTTGCTCCCGGATATAAAGCTGCGTAAGGATCTTTTTTGCGTAAATCCACACGTCTTTATTTCCGAGCGTATCCGAGAGCCCGAGGCTTAAGCGCATCAGGTCCTCCTGAAACGGTATTCTCTCGTTTCCCGTCAGGAGCCTAACGATTTTCGAAAGCGCCGGGGAATACCTTTTGGCGTAGATATCCGAAATCAGCTCGGGATAGCGCGTCGCAAAGCCTCTGTCGTCAATCGCGCTTAAAATGGGGTCCTTTTTGAAAACGCCTCTTAAGGCTGCCCAGATCGGCCGGGAAATCGGCCTGCGGTCTACGGACGCTACCGCGAGGTCAAACATTTCATCCTGCTTTGCGTTTACCGCGGATAACAGAAAACCGCAGTTTTTCAGGTGGTGCGGCAGGTCTTTTTTGCGGACATACCGCGCGATATGCCCGTTTAAGAGGCAGATGTCCGCATAAACAAGGTCCGGTATCGGCCCTTTTCCCGGGTTCAGCCTCCCGGCCTTTATCAAAAATTTCAAAAGGCTCCTCCGGGCGTTTTTTATCGCCGTGTCGTCGTCGGCCTCCTCGAGCGCCTCGCGCGTCAGCGGCTCGCGCAGCAGCTTCTTGATTTCACAAAGCTTGTAGTCGAGCGCAAGCTCCGCCTTTAGGAGGACATTGATGGTGTCAAAGACCGCATTCCCATAAACCGCGTATAAAAACAGACGGTTTTTGGTGCTGATCGCTCCGAAGCCGGACAGGAGCCTCGCGCCCTTATGAAACAGAAAAACGTCGGAAGAAAAGCGGTTTTCCCGATATTGATACGACACCGACCGCGGGCGGACCAGATAGTGGTGGAGGACCTTGTCCGAGACCCCGATTCTCTCCGAACGCCTGAAAATGTCCAGGCAGAACACGGTATCGGCGCCGTATTCCGCCGATTTGACGATTTTATGATAATCGGAATCGTCCGCAGCCCTGAAAACGGACATTTTATAAAGCTTGCCCCAGACGGCGCGGAAAAACTGATAGAGAAACCCGAAATATCCGGGAAATTCGTCTTTGTCCAGCGTAAGCTCGAGATCGGATTTTCTGTACCCTTCGGCGCCCGTCTCGAGAAAATGAAAGCAGGTGCCGCCCGCCGCGACGTCAAGGCCCTCCCGCTCGGCAAACGCAAAAAGCGTCTCGATGAATTCGGGTTCGAGCCAGTCGTCCGAGTCGAGCATCGCCAGGTATTCCCCTTTTGCCATTTTCCTGATAAGCCCCGGCCAGAATCCCGTCCGGTTTTCCTCGAAACGAACGGGCTTGATCCTTTTGTCCTTTTTAGCGTACTCATTGATGATCTCGCCGGTTAGGTCGTCGGAGCCGTTGTCGACCAGGATGTATTCAAAATCGGCAAAGGTCTGATTAAGGACGCTTTCGATGCACCTTCGCAGATATTGCTCCGAATTGTACGCGTGGGTGTATATCGTCACCTTCGGCATATCGCCCACCCGAGCTTACAGCTGCTCCGCCGGCGGAAAGCGGGGGGAATCCGCGCAAAGCCCGTTGCAGTAAGCGCACGACGTGGCGCTTACCGAGTGATAGATGTTTAGTACCGTTTCCCTTTTCTCCTCATTCGGGATGCTCCCGTCCAGCAGATCGACGTACTCGCTGCGGTTTTTCGGAATAATGCCGAGCTCCATCCGCCTGTACGCGCGGCCGCAGCTGTGCAGCTCGCCGTGAAGGATGTAGAAGTTGCAGTGCCTGTTGCGGACGGCGCACCGTCTGCCCTGCTCGTCGATCTCCTCCTGGGTGAAGTGCTTTTGCGTGTGGTCCCCGAAGTCCACCCAGCCGTCGCAGAACAAATTCTCGCCGCTGTAGTTTATCACGCGGCAGGGAATTTCGTTTTCTTTAAGAATTTCGGAGAGCAGGGACGCCTTCGGGGACACCTTGCCGTAATCGCTGATCGTCACCTGGCATTTGTGCCTGTGTTTCTTCAGGATTTTAAGCGTGTCCTCCTGAAACAGCAGAGTTCCGTTTGTCAGGATCAGGAGCGCGCCGATCTGGTCGCCGTACTCCATTGCCTTTTCAATGATCCTGCCCAGATCGGGGTTTAACAGGGGCTCCCCTCCGGTCAGGCTGAAATCGCCCACCGTGTCGACAACGGAAAAATAGCTGTCGATGGTCCGGGCGACCTCGTCAAAGGGAATGTCCTGCGGATTTTTATAACACGGGATATACCCCCCGCACAGCTTGCATTTAAGCGTGCATCTAAGCGTGATCACAAGCCCGCTTCGCAAAAGGTGCACCTGCGGCGTCTGATTCATTTTCCATCGCTCTTTTCCATAATTTGATGCAGTAATTCAAAAAAATCGCTCCGGTCGATCTCCCGGAAAAAGAGGTCCCGGTATTTCCCGGGCAAAACCGACCTCTCGGCGCACTGGTTAAAGGGCAGCGCCTCGCCGAGCGTATGCTCCTCCTGAAAAATCCGTTCCCGGATCGATTCAAAAAGCTCCCGGCCTTTTTGCGTGTGGAGCATGACAAGCGACGTCCCCCCGTCTTCGTCCACGCTGCCGTCTCGGAGCCTTATCCCCCAAAAGTCGGCGAGCGTGATGTCGGAATGCCTCGGAAAGCCCTTGAAGGAGCAATCCGAGCAGGATGGGCGCAGGTACAGGTTATAGTTTAAATACCCGCGCATGAACGGATCGGTATCCCTGTCGGCGAAGTATTCCGTGCCGTCTTCAAACTCGATTCTGGTGCCGAAACGGTTCCAGCCGAGCGTTTTGTTCTTGAACCAGACCCTTCTGATTTTCGACCGGTACTGTTTTTCGAGGCTTTCGAGGTACTTTTTATAGGCCTTTGGGGAGTTGACTCCCCGGCAGATAAAATCGCACAGCAGCAAATTGTCGTAATCTCTTCCCAGAAAGCCGAGAAGCCCCGCGACCTGGCAGGGACATCCGGCAAACAGGAAAGGCCTTCCTTTCTCCAGAAGCTCTTTTACCTCCCGGAACACGGCGCCCATATCGCTCTGGACGTATTTTGACTGGCGAAGCAGCGGGATATCCCACTCGGAGGCGATGACGCGGTGCCCGACAAGGTGCGCGTCGTCATACCGGGCACCCGCGACATAGCCTCCCCGCCCGATCACCGCCTTTGCAAGCTCCGTAAAGATGCCGCCCGACGTGCTCCGGCGCCTCACCTCGCCGTCTAAGGACCACGCGGCAAAAACGCGCGTCCCCTGACAGTCTTTTGCGGCCGGTTTTCTCAGCACCGGGCAGACGTCCTCGCAGAGGCGGCAGCCGACGCACTTTGCGCGGTCGACGGCGGGATATAAAAAGCCCTCCCCGTCGGCGATCATTCCGATGCTGCCGTTCGGGCAGATACCAAAGCAGGCCGAGCAGCCGGTGCATTGTTTTTTGGGCAGATCGGGCATAGCGTCACTTCCAGCGGACATTTTTCCTGATCACTCTGGCGGGCACGCCCGCCGCGAGGCAGTTCGGCGGCACGTCGCTTGTCACGACCGCGCCGGCGGCGATCACCGCGCCGTTTCCGATCTTCACGCCTTTTAAGACCGTCGCGTTTGCGCCGATCCAGACGTGGTCGCCGATTCTGACGGGGGCGGGCGTGTTCGATACGCGGCCGTTTTCATCCTGAAGCATATGGTGGTCGGCGTCATAGATGTAAACGCCCCTTGCGATGGCGGCCCCGTCGCCGATCGAGATGTCCTTTGCGCAGGCGATCACCGAATTCGAATTGAGATAGCCCCTTCCGAGGGACAGGTACGCGTCTGTAAACACCTGGATCGTCGAGCCGAAGTAAAGTTGAAAGCTCCCGTTTACATTGAGCACCGCGTTTTCATGCATCCTCACATACGCCTCGGCCTTGGAGCCTTCAAAGCGGTTTGCATTTACAAAAAAATCGCCGCGAAGGTTTATCCTCGCCGTCGGATGCAGGTCCATGACGGCGTTTGTATAAAGAACGAGCCGCCCGTTCTCCCGCGTCACATTCCCGCACAGGCGGTTAAAGTAAAATCCTCTCAGCTTGTTCTCGTCAGACATGTCCCGGCGCCTCAATATATCTTCGCATGAATTCCTTCTCGAATTCCTCAATGTAGGGGGAATGGTAAAACTCGCCGTAGTGCTCCGTTAGCTCCTTTTTGATTCGGGCAAGCGGCTCCCGGCAGTCCGCCAGATCATTTTGGACGATCTTGTTGCACATCGAGATCATATAGGACCATTCGCTGTAGCACGCGAAGTCCCCGATTTCGGGAAGCACTCTCTTAAGGTATTCCGTCCGTTCCCGGAAGGCGTCCAAATATTCGTTGAGCTGCCCGGGGTTTAACAGCTTATCATAGGTCGTAAAGGCCGAATTGTTCCCCTCGTGCCTTAAGATGCAGTATTTCGGAAGGCCGTGCGCCACGACCCTTTTCGCGCCCGCGAGCAGCCTGTAGCCGACCGTGATGTCGTCGTAACGGCCCGATTCGAAAAACCTGATATTGTCGAACAGATGTCTCCGAAAGAGCTTCGTCGGCATGCCGACGTTGTACCTTTTGCGCTTTAACATTTCCGCGACGGCTTCGGCGGCGTTCATCACCAGGATGTCGTCAAAGACGTAGTTTTTAACGATCCTGCCGTCTTTCTTCTTTGTCGAGCCGCAGATCGAGATGTCCGCGTCATAGCCATCGGCCAGCTTCAAGAGAAATTCCAGCATATCGGGGGACGCGGTGTCGTCGTCATCGACAAAGGCGATATAATCGCCGAGCGCCGACTTAAGGCCCGTATTCCTGCCCGTCCCGATATTGCTTTTCGGGATGTGGACGACCCTGATCCTATCGTCTGCCCTTGCAAACTCCTCCACGATCAGCCCGCTTTTGTCGTCGGAGCCGTTATCGACAATGATATATTCAAAATCCCCGAAGGTTTGGTCAAGGATCGACCGGACGGCGTCGGCGACAAGCTTTTCGCGGTTGTATGTCAGCATGATCACACTGATTTTCAACTTTAAAACCCCTCTCCCCGCAAAACCGCTACACATTTTTCAGGGAGTATCTCTCGTCTTGCGATACGCCCGCCGCCGTCAAAAGCTTTGCTCCCGCTGTATTAACATAGTATTACCCCCCGGCGGATTGTGTGATATCGGGGCAAAAAAAGGGGGTATCCCGGAATACATGGATGTATATTCCGGGACACCCCCAAGGGCTGCAGCGCGGTATTGCGGAAAAAGTGCGAGTAGATTTGCAGGGATTAGGCGCAACAGGGTACTACTTCTCACAATGTTCCAAAAGGCTGTCTATCGTCATGAATCGTTCGATTGAGTACTCGAAAAAGCCCTGATACGCCTTACAGTAGTAATTGATTCCCGGCCCTCCGTTTTGTCCCGGCAGCCTGTCGCGGCGGCATCCGTTGCGGCACAGCGGATACCATTTGCAAGCGCCGCATTCGGAGTGGACGGGGACGGTATCTTCAATAAAGCGGATCTCTCTCCTTCGCGCGTCGATAGCGGGAATTTCGTCAACCGTAATGTTGCCGAGCCGGAAGCCGTCCATCGCGTAAAAATCGCAGGGGAAAACGCTTCCGTCCGCTTCCAGCAGGTACTGGACGCTGCATCTGCCAAGCATTGAGCACTGCTCCGGCGGACGGCCGCGCAGGATGTGCACGAGATTATCGAAAAACCTGATCGAGATGTAATTGCCGCGTTTCAGTTCTCCATACCAAAGATCAAAAAGCGTTTTCAGGAAAGCCTCATATTTTTCAGGCGTCAGCGAATATTGCGCCACGCCGCGCTCGCCTTCCAAAGGGTCCATGCAGGGAATGTACTGCTGATAATACATCCCGTGCTTTTTATAAAAGCCGAAAACCGCTCCGATTTTATCCGCGAGCGCAGCCGTAACGACAGTGAGGATATTGTAGTCGACCCGGTGCGCGTCAAAAAGCTGCGAGGCGCGCAGAACGGTCTGAAAGCTTCCCTTTCCGTCGGGCCGCACACGGTATCGGTCATGGGTCTCCTTGTTGCCGTCAAGGGATAACCCCACAAGAAACCCGTTTTCGGAAAAGAATCGGGCCCACTGGGCGTCAATCAGCATGCCGTTGGTCTGGATCGCGTTTTGCACCCTGACGCCCGGTGCAGCATGCTTCTTTTCGAGTTCAACAAAATTCTTAAAAAAATCCAGTCCCGCGAGTGTCGGCTCCCCGCCCTGGAACGCGAAGGTGCAGAAACCCTCCGCCGCGGTAAGGAATCTGCGCACCACGGTTTCGGCTGTGTCTTTCGACATGATTCCATAGTTCGGCGTCCCTCTGTGCCGGATCTCGTCCGTGTAAAAGCAGTATTCGCAGCGAAGATTGCAGGAAGCCGAGGCCGGCTTTATCATTACGCTGATCGGCGGCAATGGCGCACCCTCCTCATTGGCCCTTATTGGACATAACTGTTCATATAATAACATACGCAACGCGATTTGGGTAAGGTTTTTTCGGCGTCGCGCAATTGGATTGGCAGCTTTTAACTTCATACCTATTTGGAAGAACTTCTCCGATTTACGCGCGGGAGGACATCCGGCTTATCGCCGTCTGTCCTCCATCATCGTTGATTGATCATTTTTTGGTCAAGCGTATATTGACGATTATTTGATATAGTTCTCCCTGATTCTGATCAATTATCGGCATAAGTATTCCCCTTCTCATGGATTGACGTGATAAAGGCCTTGAAATAAGTTCCGCTTCGCGTGCCCCGGATGATTTTCCGTTTATTTGGTTTGCTGCGCCCCGGTTTTATCATCCAGTGTCATAAGTTTGCTATGTATGCGTAGATATCTCCGAATGCCTGCCACAAGAAAAATCGGCGAGACGACGATAAACAGGTAACCGAAAACGGTGTAGATATCCGAGCCGTCAAACAGCTTTACAATACCCACGCCGGCGGCGACAAGCCCGATAAACGTGCGTATGTAGGAAAGCAGCGTCCGCTCATTGGCGAGGACGGTTCGGTCAAGCGCGAGCTGGTCGCGCAGTATCATCTTGTCGGAATATTTCGAGTAATTGTTAAGCATGATTTCTCCCCATGTTCAATTGCGGCGCATCGCGGCAAGTCTTTAAACGAACGAATATAACCCCCTGATCCTTACATGCTCAGCACGCCGATCATCGAGAAAAAGATAAGTGCGGCGAGGATAGTTCCCGCTGTCGCGCAGAAATAATCCTTTTCCTTGAATATCTGATAAACGACCGCCGGAATTACCGCCCATAGTCCCACGCTGCACCCAAGGGTTACCGCAAGCATCGCCCAGCTGTCCGGCTTTGTGATGTATTGCAGGTAGTAGTGCGCGCCGGGAAAGGCCCCTGTTTCGGAGAGCTTCCATATTTCGGCCGGTGCGGCTCCGTTGAAGATCGCCCCGAAGATCAGATTGGGGTTTAAGATATTATTTTTCGGGTTTACCAGGATAAATACCGGAACAAACAGCGCGGCGATCGACGAGATTATCGTAAGCCAGTGGATGATTTCCGCGTAGATCCTGTGGCTTTTCGGTATGGCCTCCATCGCCTGCCTTTGGGTCATTTCGGAAGTTATCGCCTCATTACCGTTCACTGCCCTTTAACCTCCTTATGTAATCGTAGTAGATTGCTATGATCACTCCGATAAAGACAAGGGTGAACACCGCCACCTGCACGATCGGCGGAGTCTTTCCCATAAATCCAAGCAGCTCAAAGCCCTTGGTAATAAGCCCGAAGCTGGTAAAAAACATAATGCCGATGAGGATCAGCCTTACAACGTGGACCTTGATCCTTGCGAGGACGTACGAGCCGACAAACCCGCCGATGACCTGACCCGAAAGCCAGGGCAGCACGAAGAACGGGATAACGCCTCCCGCAAAGATGTAGGGCCAGATCGACACGCAGCTGCCGATTCCGAGGATTACCCCGGAATTCGCGGCCGCGAGCTTAAGCGGTATGCCCATGCCCATATTCAGCGACGGGGTAATGGCCCAGCCGCCGCCCATGCCGAAGAACCCGCCGATCACGCCCACTAAAAACACAAGCCCGATTCCCAGCGGGGCCCTTGTAGCCCTGTAGGTGAGTACCCTGCCTTCAGACTCCTCGAAATAACTTGCCCCGAATTTCAGCCATTCGGTTATCTTGCCGACATGCTTTATCTCGGGCCACTCCATCTTTTTGCCGCCGACGAGAAAATAGATCGAGATCAAAACGAGGATCGCCCCAAGCGCCGTGCGCATGAGCCCCTCGCCCAGAACACCGGTGTTGTTCGCCACGGCGATGGCAAGCGTAGCGCCGAAAAGCGCCCCAAAACCCTGGCTCAGTGTGAGCACGAGGCACAGGCGGTAGTTGCCGATGCCTTTTTTAATAAAGATACCGGTGGAGATAAGCCCTGAGAACATGGCGACGATCAGGCCCGTGCCGCGCACCACCACGCTGTCGACGTTTGTGAACGCGAGCATGATCGGCGTAAAGATCACTCCCCCGCCGATACCGGCGATAACGGACACCATTGCAATCGCCACGCTGATCATAAAAAACGCCAGCAATATGAGCGTAATCACCGACGTCGCCATTTCGCCCTTCTCAGGCGTTTGCGGCACCATCGACAAAATTCCCAATCCGAAATACGACAATACGATCGACGAAACCATGATTATTGTTTCAAGCCATGGGGATTCTATTTTTCCGAATTTCATTTTGACCCACGCCCTTTACTTACTGTATTTTACATATGATGGAGGCATTCGTCGCCATGGCCGCCGACATGTCCGGTTTTCATGCACAGATGGACGGCGGCGGTTTTGAAGGTTCTCGGAAGCGCGAGGATATTCGGACTTAAGCCCACATACTTCTTTTTTGCGTCCGCCAGAGCCTCCTCAAAGGTCGCCCGGGTTTTTAAGTTTTGAAAAGAACAATAGATAAGCCTATACTTTATACATCATTTTTTGATTGGGTATATAACATCGCCGCGCCGATGATACCTGCGTCGGCACATGTTGCAATCCTGAGTTTTGGAGATCGTCCGGACACTTTATATTGCTCTTTTTCATAAATTTGCCTAAGCGGCAGGAGAATTTTATTGCCCTCTTTCGAAATTCCGCCTGAAATGACCACTATCTCCGGCTGAAATAGATTGGTGAGGTTGATGATACCGCACGCCAAATCGTTTAAATAACGTTCCACCGCTCGTTTTGCCGCCGGATCTCCTCGCTCCGAAGCACAGAATGCGGTACGTCCGTCAACCTTTCCGGTGTCTTTGCCGCAAGGCTCCCACATGACACTGTCAGGCTGTCGGTTCATCTCCTCAATGGTTGTACGGATCAATCCCGTCGCGGAAGCGTATTGCTCAAAACACCCTCGGCGCCCGCAGGTGCACGCCCTGCCGTTTTCATAAATTACCATGTGCCCGATCTCCCCTGCGGCACCGTTGCAGCCGGTATAAAGTTTCCCGTTCATAATAATACCCCCGCCAACGCCGGTACCTAACGTAAGCATCACCAAATCTTTTACGCCGGTACCCGACCCCGACGCCAGTTCCCCCAGCGCGGCGGCATTGGCGTCGTTGTCCACAAACAGGCATGATTCAGGCATTTCCGCAAATATATCCTTTATTTTGATTCCCCGCAGACACGGAATATTTACGGCATTCCCCAGTGATTTGTTTTCTCTGTCCACTTCGCCGGGATATCCCACACCAAGGGAATCAAGCTGTCTAATGGTGATCTGTACTTCTGCAAGAACAAGCTCGGCAGCCCTGCGGATATTTTCGCAAACCTGTCTGCGTCCTGCGGCAACCTCCGTCGGGATGCTCACTTTTCCGACCAGACGTCCGTCGGCAACGACAATTCCGGCGGCAATGTTGGTACCCCCCAAATCAATGCCAAGATGATATTCGCTCACTTTTTCAACCGGCCCTCCGCTGATTCGGGAATTCAGTTTTTCCCTTTCCGTTTTATATCCCGGCTTTCCGAGAAGAGCGAACATATTGATTTTATATGCCTCAACCCCCGGCTGGTCAAAGGGATTTACATCCAGCATATATCCGGAAATACCGCAGGCTTGTTCAAAAAATGCTGCCAATTCACCGAAGCTTTCCGCATCTGCGCGCGGGATTGCAACGGTCATGTTCGGCACGCCGCCGTCCATATGCGCCACGGCGGTGGCGGCCAAAGCCTGATGGTTTGCCCATGTGAGTTTCCTGTCCGCAAGGAAATTCAACCCATCGGCATTTCGCACGTCAAACGGTATTTTCAGATCCGCATTGCCGTACTCTACCTTGACGAAGGTTTCCAATAGCAGCCTCGGCCCCTGTTGGATGTATTGTCCCATGGAATGCAGATCCGCAGTAAAATCCACCGATGCGGGAAACAAGCCCTTGCGGTTCTTTCCCTCGCTCTCGCCGTACAGCTGCTTCCACCATTCCCCGGTAAATCTCAGCGCCGGCTCAAAACCGGCAAAAAGCTCAATTTTCCTGCCCTGTCTGTAAATCCCGTTTCGGACCGCGGCATACAGCAACGCGGGATTTTCCCTGGGATTATGGTTTTTCCCCGCATCAAACAGGAATCTCGCGCCTGCCAGCGTGGCATCAATGTCAACACCCGCGACGGCAAGCGGCAATAATCCCACCGGTGTAAACACCGAAAAACGGCCGCCCACGTCGTCAGGGATCACGAAGGTCTTATAGCCTTCTTGATCCGCCATAAATTTCAACGCGCCGCCGGTTTTATCGGTCGTCACGTAAATACGTTTTGCCGCCTCATTTTCGCCGTACTTTTTTTCCAACAGCTCCCGAAAAATCCGGAATGTAACAGCCGACTCAATGGTCGTCCCGGATTTGGAGATAACGTTTATTGAAAAATCACGATCCCCCAGCATGCTGATGATGTCCGCCGTGCCGCTTGAAGACAGGCCGCTCGCGGCAAAATAGATATCCGGCGTATTCTTCGGCAGTTGATTGTAGCTGGGAGATTTCACAAATTCAAGCGCGGCCCGGGTGCCCAAATAAGAGCCTCCGATGCCGACGACAACTAATGCATCGGAATCGGACCCGATTTGCCCCGCGGCTTCCTTAATATTGGCCAGAACATCGGCGTTGCCTTCGTCCGCAAGCCTTAGCCACCCGGTCATATTTCCGCCCTTCCCGCGGCCGGACAGCAAAGTGTCAAGTGCGTCCACCGCCTCTTTGCACCATCCGTCCAGCTGACCAGGATGCAGAAACGGTTTTATATTTTTGATATCAAGCGTTAATTCCATCTTAACGATCCTTTTTTCAGATTGCGATATTGAGCCCGCTGCTAAAAAACAACGGGCTCAATATTATTTTGGCAGTCACTTGAGTTGATACTTTTAGTCAATGGTCTGCTGTTTTCGTGAAACGGTCTAGTCTACTTGCTTCGGCCAGCAAACATAGGTGTTTACACCGGCTTTCAGATCTGTGAACGGTCCGACAACCGCATTTTGCATATCTCTTGAATTTCCGAAAAAGTCGGTGTCCACGTCGGGCGCGTAGAAATCGTAGCCCAGGTAATCGTACAGCGCCGCCTTGCCCATAAACTCGCCGGTCATTGCGGGGGCGTCGATATTCAATACGGTTTCGTTCACCGTCAGGCTCAGGGTAAACGAGTCTCTGTCACCCGTCACCTCGTAGCCGCAAGGGCCGCCGTCCTCCACACTGTGCTCATCCGCCACATAACCCCGCGCGGCCGCGTACTGGTAGTTCACCTTGGTCGCACCGGCGCAGTAGGCGTTGTAATCGATCTCGTTTCCGTAGACCTTGGTGGCGTTGGGCTGATAATCTTCAATGTTCACAGCGTGCCAGAGATCATACGAATATCCGTCGCCCAGATTAGTGAACTCATAGTAAGTATCGATATAGTCCTCCGGGCTGGGTTCGTTCGTATTGGCCGAGCAGGTCACGCCGGTCCCATAGAAGATGTTGTTAAAAGTTTTGTTGAAACGGGTAACGGTCTCCCAGTGGCTCTGTCCGTCCGTGCCGTCCTTGCAGATGGGGGTCAGCGTCCCCGGTATCATGGCGCGGAGAACGCGGGCATAGCCGCCGGTGCCGTATGTATTAGTGGCTCTCCATTCGCCGGGATATCTATCTTTTGTGCCGGCGGAATTGGTCCCCGAAGGATATGTATAACCCTTCGTATTGTCCAGGAACAGGTTGTTCACCATGTAAATATTGCTGTCAGCCGAAAAATATGCCCAGCCGGTGTTCACAAAGATATTGTTGGCGCACAGGCACCAGCCGGCTACATTCTCCAGTTCGATGTTGGAGAAACCCGAGCCGTTATTACCGGCCGAGTAGAAGATATTGTTTGTAATGCTTGAGCCGTCGCCTTCGCAGTCGTACCAGATGGCCAATGTATCGTAGTCCTGATCGCTGTAGAAATAGTTGTCGTGAATATTGATGCCGAATCCGGTGTTGACGTTTTTGATGTATGCCTCGGATGTAAGGCCGGTGTTCAGAGCATTGTTGTTGGCAAGCTTGCAGCCGTAAATCTCGGTATAGGCGCCGCGGTAGGCCATGATGCCGTTGGTTCCGTTGTCGTGCACGTTGCAGTTAGTGATTGTATGGTGCCCGTACAGCGCAGGCTCGCCGCCGTTTTCCGTCATATATCCGCGGGACCCCAGGCCGTAATCAATGGCTACGCCGCGATTGCCGTACACTTCGCAGTTTTTTATCGTCCAGTAATATCCGCCGTTGGTGGCAATCGCGCCTTCCATTGGCTTGGAACCCCATGCGGCAAAGTTGATGGTTTTGGGGCCGCAGCCATGGATGGCAGTGATGCCGTCAATCGTGATGTAGCCCTGGTTCCACGCCGCCGTGATGCATTGCTTCCGGGTGTTGATTTCCGTTACGTTTCCGGCAGCATTGGGATCCTCGTCGCCGAAATTGGCGTAGACGGTTGTGTCTCCGGTTTCATCGTCAACCTCCGCATACCATGTATTTGCATTATCAACCAGGCCTTCATAGTTGGGGCTGGTTTCTATGGACCATACCTGGGACAATGGGGTATCGTTGATATAGACGCAGCCGCAGGAAAAATAATCGGGCTGGTTTCTGCTCTTACTGGCCCATTTTTCCGCAAACGGGTTGAAATAATTGCCTCGCGCATCGTCGTCGAAGTGGTCTTTGGGGATAGTGACGCAGTAAACGTCGTCGTCGATGCTGTAAACGTCGTCACGTGTCCAGCCGGTCACAATCTCAGAACCGGTGATGGTGACGTCTTCGCCGCTTGCGGCTTTCAGGGTTATCTTGTAATTACTGGTGCCGCCTCTGGGTAATACGACCTCTTCACGGTAGGTACCGCCGTAAACCAGGACGGTATCGCCCGGCCGCGCGTCGTCCGCCGCGGCCTGAATCGTCGTGTAGTCGCCTTTACCGTCCTGCTTAACAGTCAGCAGCGTGTCCTCGTCGTCGCTGTCGCTGCTGTCGTCGCTGCCGCTGCCATTGCCGTTGTTGTCATTGTTTTTATTATCAATGTTGTTTGACGGCTTCTCCTCGTCTATGTGCTCACAGAAACGCATAACAATTACTGCGAACTGAGCTCTTGTAGCATTGTCCTGCGGATGCAGGTAGTTTATGCCTCCTACCGCAACACCATTTATCAAACCGGCGCCGATACACCATTTCATGGCATCTAACGCATAGGAACTGATATTGGTATAGTCCGGAATACCTGTAAGATCCGCTGCTGAGCTTCCAGTTTCAATACCCGCATAAGCGGCATAACGATACAGCAGCGTAGCCATCTGCTCTCTTGTGATATTCTGCATAGGTCTGAACGTACCGCCAGCATAGCCTTTAACAATACTGTTTGACTCTGCCCATGCGATCGCGTTTGTGTACCAGAGCCCCTGCCCCACATCTGCAAAGGCGGGCGCGGTGGTCACGGCAGGGGACCCGGCCATGCGGTACAAAATCGTTGCCACCATGGCTCGATTAAGAGCGCCATTGGGGTTAAAATCATATTCTCCAACACCATTCATCAGGCCCTGCCGGTAAACATATTCGACTCCCTCCGAATACCAAGCGTCACTTGCGACATCGTCAAACAGATCTGTCGCGCCGACCGTCACAGTACCGAATCCAGCGAATAGGCTAAGAATCAATGTAAAAACGCAGATAAGAGACAAAAACCGTTTCATTTTCCGCATAATGATCCTCCTTAATTCAATTCTACCAGCGCTTGCGTCTTACGGTCAGCATTACAAAGATGTTTATGCTGACTGGCGAATCATGTCGTAAATTTATACATACGTATGCATTATCGTGTTTACCTCCCCCTATTTTACAGTCGTTGGAATTCCCTATAAGATCTTTGAAATTGGTAGCTACTGAATGAATTGTTCGCTAAACCGTTTATTCCGGGACACCAAAATGTAAAAGCGCGGGAGTGGTCAGTATGCGTACGGCAAATCATACCGTATAAACTGCAGTTGTCCGGTTATCCATGCACGGACGAAGCAAACTCAATTGTTTTGAATCCCGTCGAACGGATACAGCTGTTCCAGCTCATCGATTACAGGGGGGCAGACTTTTGCTATGTTGATCTTTTCATATGGATCGCCTTCAAGATCATACAGTTCAGAATCCGCATCTTCGAATTCGATCAACTTATACTTTTTTGTTATGATACATTTCCAATCGCTCTTATACTCAAACCGGCCAACGGAATTTTTTGTGACCTCCAGGCCGAGCTTTTTGTTGAATTCAGCAATATATTCATCATCCGATTTCAGCTTTTTATATTGAGAATACTCCAGATAATCTTCATATTCCTTTCCAAAGCGCAACGAGTTGTACAGCATAACCGCCTGATAATCGCGTACCGGGCCCGCCGCCGCATCGCATGCGAGAGACCTCAGGGATTTGGAGTCCTTCGCTTCCGGCATCGACAGCCCCGCAAAGTCAACAATCGTTGCCGCAATATCGTGCAACTGTACAAGTTCGCTGCGGATTGCGCCTTTGAGCACATCCGGCCCGCTGATCACAAGCGGTATGTGGACCGCGCCTCTATAGGGCACAGACTTCATAAAACGGTTTCGATCCCCCATCATCTCACCGTGATCAGCCGCATAAATAATAATCGTGTTCTCCAGTTCGCCGGTCTTTTCAAGCTCTTTCATGAGAAGGCCGATATTGGAGTCAATATTTTCTATCATGGCGGCATAGTTCTGCCTGATAGCGTTCAATTCGTCTGGGTTGCCCAAATAGTCGTCGGGAATAGGGAATTTCACATCCTTCCATCTGTCCCTCATCTCCCCGGTGACATCCCATGGATTATGGGGGCCTGGAAAATTGACCATCAGAAACCAGGGCTTCCGATCCGCAGTCAGTTTTTTCAGCTTTTCAACCGCGTTGTCTGCCACCCAGTTGTCTGAATACGCATACGCGGGAAGCGGTGTCGGGCGTACCTCGTTCGAGTTGAGATACCGAATGACATAATCCCTTGCATGTTCCTCAAACAACCGGTTCTCTGTCAGGAAATATGCGTATGGCCCCCTGGGTGTATAAAACGATGACCACAGCAAGTCATACTTGCCCTCGCTGTCAATAGCGTCTGTAAATCCCAAAGTAGACAATTGTTTAATCCAGCCGCTTTTGTCCCAGAAGAAAATCGGCTTGTGCAGATCAAACTTTCCAACGCCGCATACGTTGTATCCGGCGTTTTTCAGAACACTATAAAAGGTCCTTTGACTCAAGGGATAACAATAATCGTTGTTATAAACCCTGCAATGGTCATAATGCAGACCGGAAGCCAGACACGCTCTGGCCGGAACGCAAAGCGGAGAATTAGATGCATTGTGGGTAAAGGTAACGCCGTTGTCCATCAGATTTCGGATGTTCGGCATTCCGAGCGGCAATGCGTCAGTCTTAAGCTCATTGCATGTTTCCCGATCGTATGGCATCCAGTCCCCTCTGTGCTGATCGGAAAAAAGGAAAAGAATGTTTTTTCTGCGGTCCATAGTTTCACCTCGGAGAATAATGTTTTTTAATCTTCAAGCGCAGTCGCTTCATCCACGCCGGTCTTCACTGCTCCTATTCTCTTGATTTGCCGTGTTTTTACCATAGAATAAGCCGTGAACACCACTGTGATGATAAGTATCACGACGGAAATAGGTCTCAAAAAAAAGATGAGCCAGGAACCGTCGGACATGACAAGCGAGTTTTTCAGACTGGATTCCAGCAGCGGCCCAAGAATCAGACCCAGGACAAAAGGAGCTCCGGGAAAGCCGAGACGCTGTATCAGGAACATCACTATGCCGAATACGAGCAGGACATAGACGTCGAACATCAGATTTGATGAAGAGTAAGAACCGGCAACACAGAAGAGTGCCAATCCGGTAAACAGGATCGGCTGCGGAACTTTAGAAATTTTCGCAAAAAGATGAAGAAGGTACTTCCCCTCTATGAACATTGCCACATTGCATACGATCATGCCGATCATGATCGCATACATCAGGGGAGCCTGCGTCTTAAACAGCGTCGGCCCCGGCGTCAGCCCCTGCATGGTAAAGGCGCCGATCAAAAGCGCCGCAACGATACTGCCCGGAATGCCAAGAGTAAACAGCGGGATCAGCGAACAGCCTGTAACCGCATTATTCGCGGATTCCGGTGCGGCAACGCCTTCAATTTCACCGGTTCCGAACAGATGTCCGCGCTTGGATGTCCGTTTGCCTTCGTTGTAAGCCATGAATGCAGCAATTGCCGCGCCCGCGCCCGGTATAGCTCCGATAATACACCCTATAAAGGTCGACCTCATAATGACCGGCATGCATGAAAGCCTTTCCTGCCTGGTCAGTCCGTCCTTTTTGTCCATCTCAGGAGATTTCCCAAATATTTTAAGGTATCCCTTGCTGTAAATCTGATTGAGAATGTTGGGCAGCGCGAATACGCCCAGCAAGACCGGCAGAAGAGCAAGTCCCTTCATCATATAAACGTTATTAAATGTAAACCTCGTCGCTCCCGAAGAGGCATCAACGCCGATACAGGAGGCAAAGAAGCCGAAACAGCCCATAATTAAGCCGCGCAGCAGGCTGTTGCCGCTGACTCCTGCGATAATCGAGAGTCCAAAGACTGCCAGACAAAAATATTCAGGAGGCCCGAATTTAAGAACAAAGCCGGAGATGTACGGCGCGGTAAAAAGAAGGATAAAAGCGCTTATCAGACCGCCGACCGTCGAGGCAAATAGGGCCATGCTCAAAGCTTTTCGCGCCTGACCCTTCTGTGCCATTGGATATCCGTCAAATACGGTTGCCACGGCAGTATTGGTTCCCGGCGTACCAATCAGGATCGCGCTTATTGAACCTCCGTATGTACCGCCGCAGTATATACCAAGCAGTAGCAGGATCCCCGGCAATACATCCAGATTGAATGTCAGCGGCAGAAACAGAACCACCGCAAGGTCCGTGGAGAGACCCGGAATTGCGCCAAAGACAATTCCCACGAACACGCCCGCTAAAATAAAAAGAATATTATAAACCGTAAAGGTGTCCCGTATGCCGTTTAAGATGAGCTGCCCCATTTATCTACCCTCCGCATCTCATAACCATATTGTTGGAAGCGAAACAGATAAGCCATATTTAAAGCCGATGAATATCAGAACAACCAAAATCTCCGCAAATATGTAGTAACTTGCTTTCCTGCATTGCATGACAAGCAACGAAACCCCTGCAAACGCCATCGAAGAAATCAGATAGCCGATATGCGGTAAAAGCAAAACATAAACTATGAGCAACACCATATAGATCAAAGCGCGGGTCTCGGATTTCAGCTCAATATCAACGGTTTCATCCTTTTTCAGAACAATACTGGTAAAAATCAGGCCGATACCGCAGGCAGTCGTAACCGCCAGGATGATCTTCGGTATATACTCCGGGCCAACTGCCGACGTAACACTGTTCACGCCGGACTTAATGCAATAGGGAAGCATAACCCACAAAACAACACCGAAAATAACGGCAATAATACCTGAAGTCAGATTCTTTTTCAAAGCTATTTTTTTCATATACGCCTCTTCCCCTCAATAATGATGACATAGCCCTTTCGGTTAGGAAAAGGCCATGTCGCTATCCATTATTGTCGATCCAAAATATGAGCTATGGAATCAGCCTATGCGTTCGGCAAATCCCGCACAGTCCGTAATCATTTTATCCACTCTCGCAGAGACCGCGGCAGTGGAAGTATCCTCCATCATATAAAATCCGGCTTTAGTGAGTTCAGCCTGAAACTCAGGATTTGCATACACCTTTTCCAGTACGCCAGCGAGTTTCTCGACGGCTGCGGCATCCGTTCCCGCACGCAGGGAAAACCATGTAATAGTTGAATACTCTATGTCGTAGCCCTGGTTCTTCAAAGACTTAACCTCAGGATAACCCATATCGGCATATCCGGTGTAATCATCGGTGCTGTAAACGGCGAGAGGAATAATTGAGCCATCTTTCACATACTGGCTGGCCGTGCTCAAAGCGCAGTAGCAGACCTCCGCGTTGCCGGAAATGACATTAATAAGAGAATCGGGGAAACCATTTCCGTTGATACTGTCGGACTGCAGGCCGAGTTCATCCATCAAGATTTTGGAAAGAAGGAACGTGTCGCTGCCGGTGCCGGTACTTGCAAATTTTACAGTGCGGCCTTGTCCGTATTTTTTCAGACCATCCAGAGACTTGATACCCAATTTTGAGCTGACAAAGAAGCCGTTCTCAACGGTGTCCAGACCGGACACCGGAATAAAGTCCTCCGATTTATACTCAATTTTGTTATAGATCGGCGCAACGCACAGGTAAGCTGCGGCGAAATATTGGATTGAATTGGAATTTGGCTTTTCGGAAAGGAACTGCGTACAGGCAGTAATGCCGCCCGCGCCGTTGCGGTTTTCAACGACAACTGATTGCCCAAGCTCATTGGTCAGATACTTTGCAACAAGACGGGCTTTGATGTCCAGATTTGATCCGGCCTGTGCAGCCACAAAAATACTGACGGGGCCTGTCGGCCAATTGGCTTCTGCCGCAGTCTTAGTTGCAGACTCTGCCGCAGATTCCGTTTCGGTGGTGGTAGCGGTAGCGGCGGTGCTTTCGGACGGGGCTTCGCCGCTGCAGCCAGCAAACATGCAAACTACCATGGACAGCGCGAGTAACACAGTGATGAACTTTTTCATTTCTATTCCTCCCGTTAATATTTTATAATCAGGCATTGTCCGTTATTGAGCAGAGCCTTTTCCCCATTTTTCAGGCGCTTATCAACAGCTTGACAGTTGCCTTGCAAACTCGAATCTGCGGGTTTGCTTATGGTTTTCATTTTCAGCTTTGTTGTCATATGATCGAATATGCGCGGTGGTATTAATAACAAAATATACTTATTTCGTCAGCGAATTAGATCGAAAGAGGTCTTTTTCTGACATATTCTTGAGTTGGAGCCCCCCCAATAAAATAATGGAAACGACATCGGCGCAAGACGCGCGTGCCAGCCTTTTCTATTGCCTTCAGGCGGCCGTCTTGTCATAAGCCCATCCGTTCCAACTGTTCAGACGGGGCTTCATTTTCCGCCATCATTTCTCTCATCTTACAAATCAGGCGCTGCTCAACCTCCGGAGCATCAATTGGGGACTCCTGGGCCGGATCCGTTTGCAGATCAAACAGCAAATCGCCGAAAGACTTGTGCTTGCTGTATGAATATATGGAATTGTCGGGCGCGGTTGTATCGCATGTTGGAATCTTCAGCAACGGAATGCCCTTGGAAAACCCAAACGCATCGGGCGGTGTAATCTCGGACTGCTGCAGCTCCTCAAGAGAAAAGGGTGTTAAAATATTAAGCGGTACGATCGTATAATTGTTCAGCGGCACATCGCGCTTGGCACTGCGCATATAAACATAGCGCCCATCTGTGATATTGACATGTTTTCCAAAACAGCCGAACAGAGCGTAATCCCGCGCAGGTCCGCCATTTGCAGCTGCCTCCCCTAGGCTGAGTCCCTGCATATCCTTGGTCGGCTTTATTCCGAAATAATCAAGGATTGTCGGTGCAATGTCAATCGTTTGTGCAAGGTTGCTGCAGCGGGCGTTCCGCCTACCCGTCCTTGGATCCCAAATGAAAAACGGTATATGTACAATTTCATCGTAGCATGGCATATAATTTTTGGCGAAATAGCTGTGCTCACCTAACAGGAAACCATGATCGGTGTTTACGATCAGCATCGTATCATTCCACATATGATTGCTGTCCATAAAATCCAGGATCTTTCCAAGATATTCATCGCACATGGTAACCAGTGCCATATAATGGAGTCGCGCATCTTCAATTCGTGTTCTGTCGCTAACCTTCCCATAATATGGCCAATCCAATCCGTCTTCCCTTGCCCCGTACATTTCCCTGAATCTTTGCGGCGCAAAATATGGTTCATGGGGATCAAAGTATTCCAGTTGGAGAAACCAATTTTGATTTTCTACATTTTTTTCCAAGAAGCACAGTCCCGATCGGAACGTGCGCGCGTGGGGACAATCGGACTCTTCCGGCATATACAACCGGTTGATGGCATCTTGTCGGCGCAGATCAAGATTTCTGGTAAAACCGGCTGCATCACCGTACCAAAAATCTCCCTCCTGCCCACGGATAAAATCGCAGCTGGAGAATCTCGTATGGTAGGTGCTCCCGCCTTCCTGCCAGTAATGGCAATGATCTGTTACTAAATGTGTATAGATCCCGTGATTGCTCAAAATCTGCGGCAGAGAATCATCAAATGGTTCCATCGGTCCCCAGCTTCTATGTAGAAAATTGTATCTGCCCGTCTGCAGCTCCCGGCGGGCGGGAATACAAGGCAGGCTCCCCCCATAAAAGTTGTCAAATGTGACCGTCAGCTCGGAAAGTCTCTGGAAATTCGGCGTTACAGACTGTTCACAGCCATAGCTTGAAAGAAATTTGCGGTTAAGTGAATCGAACATCACCATAATTACTCTCATTCAGATACCTCTTCTCGTTCTTTGGCACCATTTGATTCACTCTGTAATCTGACTGCACAGTCCGACAAATTCCATCGCCGCAATATCCCTCCTGTCTTGGAAACGTTTTACGGGCATAATTTGAAGGTCTTAAATCTACTCGATGAAAACTATGATCCAGCAACTGGTGCCAACAGATTTGCATACGTATGTAATACCTTTTTACTACAATTACTGTGCGATGTCAAGACTACAAGTCATTTTTCAGCATTACGTATATATTCAATTGTAATTTTATGGCAAAGCTGCACAAATCTATTTCTTAAATAAAAACCAAAGAAACCGCCCGGCGTTATCGGGCGGTTTCCTGCTTCAGTTATATTTATCCTTTTGTCGTGTCTCTGTGAACAAGCGAGGATTGGTAGATTCTCGTTTTCGGAGGAACCGTTTCCCCGTCGATCAGCCTACACAGCAGCAAACACCCATCTCTGACAATCGCATTAATCGGAGCACGCATAGTACTGATGTGCGGAGGAAGCCATGTCGTAATTGGGATATCATCCATGCCGATAATCTGGGCTTGTCCCGGAATATCGATTCCCATGGTTTTAAGCGCCTGCACGACGCCCAGCGCAAGCATATCGTTATATACATAGCTTGCCGCTTTGTGTGTCTTAAACCAGTCTTTCTCCCCGGTCACGGCACGGTAGGCATCTTTTGTCGAAAGTTCACAAGTGATAATTTTCGTCAACTGCTTTCCGACGCTTTCCAATCCTCTCTTATACCCTTCCAACCGGGCATGGGAGTTTTTCTGATCTATCGGCAGTGAAACATAGACATATTCCCATTCCGTCTGCATTCCCAAATAAGCCCCGACCTGGAAACCTGCGGAGAACTCATCTACCATGAACTCGTGGAGTTTGTTGCTGTTTTGCTCTGCATTAAACATCGTTACAAAGGGAACCTGATATTGCTCGATAAGCTCAATTTCTTTATCGGACAGAAACGGACGTAAATTAACAAAACCATCCACCTTCTGGCTTTTTACGATTCGTTCCAACACATTGATCCCCGAAGCCACTCCGTAATCATAGATTACCATGATATCGTAATCCTTCTGAATCAATTCCTTCTGTATGACATCATAAATGTAAGTGAACATTAAGTTTTTGCTCAGGCTCTCAAAGAAGACCGGAAACAAGATCCCGATAATCCTGGTCTTGTTTGTTTTAAGACTTTGTGCCTGGCTGTTCAGCACAAAGCCCTGTTCTTCCGCTTTTTCCTTGATGTATTTTTTGGTTTTTTCTGCAACCAGAGGGCTGTCATTCAGAGCCCTTGAAATTGTGGACTGGTGAACGCCAAGCATCTTGGCCAATTCTTTTGAAGTCATCATCTATTATCCTTTTTAACGAGAAATGGAGGCGATCCCGAGGCTCCAATTACCGGCAATACTTAGCCGCAGTAAAGTACTATTAGTTATCTCTTTTTATATCATATAAATATGAAATATACAATAATTACATTGTTTTCCAAGCCTCCGCGAAGATCCCTCCCCACAAGTTCATCCGCCGTAAATGGCAGCAGCCGCATTATAAGTCCCGTGCCCGGAGGGTAAATCGTGATTTTATAAATGTCAGCGAAGATATTCCCTGATTATTTGTATTATATAACAACCGGTCGAAAAAGTCCATACGTATGCAATATATTAGTGAACCATCCTCAATTGTTTTTAACGGAGGATCCAAAAGATTTAAATAATCCCAAAAGAATCCGATCGGAAACCGCCCGCCTTACCGTCCCGGCAATTTGTCATTCTTATTTGACATCGCCAGTCTAATGTGTTAGACTGGATTCAGTCTAAAAGTATCGACTGGAGGTCCCCCGTATGGATAACGAGATTACACTCAGCAATGCGGATTACCGTCTGCTGGATATTGTGTGGGATGCGCAGCCAATCGCGTCGCCGGAGCTGTGCCGCCTAGTGGAGGCGAGACTTGGATGGAAACGCACAACGACTTATACCGTCATCAAGCGTCTATGCGAGAAAGGATATCTGAAAAGCGCAGACACCGTCGTGACCGCGCTCATTGACCGCGAGCAGGCGCGGCGCGCCGAAGGGCGGCAGATGCTTGACCGCAGCTTCGACGGCTCCCTGCCGAAGTTCGTCGCGGCGTTTCTCGACGGAGGAACGGTGAGTAATGAGGAGACCCGCGAGATCGAAAGAATGCTCGAAGAGTACCGAAGGAGGCCGTAATGTACGCGCTGATTTTCAAAATACTCAATATGAGCATCACCGCAACGTTTGTGGCGATAGCGGTTATCATTATGCGACTCCTGCTCAGGAAAGCGCCGAAGTGGATCTCATACGCGCTTTGGGGCGTGGTGCTTTTTCGGCTCGTCTGCCCGTTTTCCTTTTCATCGGCGTTCTCCCTCCTGGGCGGTATCGGCGCGCCGGCGGCAGAAAGCGGCGCAGTCTCCTATATTCCCGGGAACATCGCGCACACGGCATCACCGCAGGTCGATCTGGTCATCCCGGACTTAAGCGGAGCGGTCAACAGATCCCTGCCGCAGGGGGAGGAACAGCTGGTCGCCGACCCATTGGAGGCTCCCGCGGCGATTGCCACCTTTATATGGCTCCTCGGTGTTGCCGCAATGCTCGTATACAGCATAACCTCTTACGTGCTTCTAAAGCGACGGTTATCCGACGCGACTTTATTCCACGGCAACGTGTTCGAGACGGACGCAATTCTATCTCCATTCGTATGCGGCTTGGCAAAGCCCCGCATCTATCTGCCGGTCGGCTTGCCGGAGGCCGAGCGCGGGTATGTCCTCCTGCATGAGCGCGCGCATATCGGACGGCGGGACTATCTTATAAAGCCTCTGGCCTTCCTCGCATTGTCCGTACATTGGTTTAACCCGATCATGTGGCTTTCCTTCCGGCTCATGTGCCTCGACATGGAAATGAGCTGCGACGAGCGGGTGGCCCGGGAGCTTGACGAGGAGGGCAGAGCCGGATACTCTGCGGTGCTCGCACGCCTCGCCACAGGACGGCCCATTCTCGCGGGCAGCCCGCTGGCCTTCGGCGAAAGCGGCGTGAAAGGGCGCGTACGGAACATTTTGAACTATAAAAGGCCCGCGTTCCGGGCAATCGCCGTTGCGGGTATCGCATGCGTTGCCGCCGCTTTGTTCCTGCTGGCAAACCCGGTAAAGACACTGGAGCTTCCCGGCGCATCCGCCGTACTGTCCGTGCATATGGAACAATTCAACGAATATGAAAGTCTCGGTCCTGTCGTTATAACAGACGGCAGCGATATTGAGAGCGTTTTATCCTCCCTGTCCGGGGCAAGGAAAACACTGCGGCGATCTGTAAACGATTATCCGGCAAAAAACAATTATCTTATCGTCAGACTGATCCTTGAAAACGAGACAAGAACGTTATGCCTGTACGGCGAGGGGAACACATATTATATCGAGGAGCCGTATATCGGGGTATATCGAAGCGACAGGGACGCAAGCGTCGCAGTATACAAGATATACGCCGGTTCCGGCGGGGTAAGGCGCGCTTATGCCTTGTCAACGGTCTACGCCTTTGATGAGTGCCTTTATGTGAACCCTGCCACTTCCTACTATCCCATTGAAGGCACCGGACAGCTTTATCTATGCGACCCGAACGGTTTCGCAATCGCAAACGAGGAAACCGGAGAGATACAAAAAAATTATTCGCTGACCGACTGGCAGGCCAAGGAAGTGGACACGGACGAATGGGACGGCATGTTCTTGACTGAGGCTGTGGACATCTCCGGCTATCAGTCGCGGATTGAATACGATATCGGCGACGATTACAGGCTTTACCAGATGGACGCAGAGGTGTGGCTTGGCCACTTCAGCGGCGACATACTCTTGAGACTGTATAGGCTCCAGGAGACGGATCTTTCCCTTTCCGACATTGCCGGCCGCACAGGTCCTTCCATACCGGAAAATGAAACTCTGCGCGTGGATTCCCCGGACGGAACATACCGGGCCGAGGCATATGGTACGAATAAAGGCATAACCGCCGCCGGACTGTATCCCTACGAGGGCCTGCGCGTAATCCGGGGCTCGGACGAAACGACGGTGTGGAACGCAGGCGGGTATTACAGGGCGGAATTTCTGTGGAGCAACGGCAGCAGGTACGTTGCCGTATACGGAGAAGCGAGGACCTGGGGAGAATGCTTCATTGTGGACGCCGATACCGGAAAGGTCATCGAGCTGCCGGATATGGATACCGTCTCCGCGCAGCTCGACGCCGCGTCACAGCCGGCTGTAAACCGCCCGGACCCCATTTTCAAGGCCATGGAATGGCCGGACGATACAACAGTCCGCGTCGATTATCGCTGGACGGCTCAGGAAGGGGCGAAAGAGGTATCCGGCACATATGAATACGATATTATCAGCGGCGATATCGTGGCGAACACGTCCCAAATCAACAATTCGCCCGGCTGAGCCCGTACGGTTTCTACTTGCTGTCAGGCGGGCAAAGGGCGCGTTTTGCAACGCGCCCTTTCTGTTTTTATTCGAAGAGGACAGCCGGGAACAGAAACGATAAAATAAAAAAAATCAGGTCAGAATTTATCAATAGTTAAGATAAACTATTAGTGTCCGTTTTCAGCCATCGGTTGTAACAACAGGTATCTACTTATTTTAATTCATTTGGGCAAAAAGCTCCTCCGCGGGAGTATATGGGAGCGCTTGCGCCTCGGCGACGGATCTGTAAGTCAGCTTTCCTTTGTAAACATTCAGGCCTTTCCGAAGCGCCGGATTGTCCCTCATCGCCCGCTCGGCGCCCTTGCCCGCAATCTGAAGCGCGTACTTAAGCGTCGCGTTTGTCAGCGCGAAGGTCGACGTCCTCGGCACCGCGCCCGGCATATTTGCCACGGAATAATGCACCACCCCGTACTTGATAAAATACGGATCCTCATGCGTTGTGATCCGGTCGATCGTCTCGATCGAGCCGCCCTGATCGATCGCCACATCGACTAGCACGGAGCCCGGCCTCATTTTTTTAACCATGTATTCCTTGACAAGCTTCGGCGCCTTCGCGCCCGGAATCAGCACCGCTCCGACAACCAGATCAGCATCCTCCACAGCCTTTTCAATGTTCAGCGGATTCGACATTAAGGTCAGCACCCGGCCGTCGAAGATATCGTCAAGATAGGAGAGCCGCGCAAAGGATATGTCCAGCACGGTGACCTGCGCGCCCATACCGACCGCCATCTTAACGGCGTTTGTGCCAACGTTCCCGCCGCCGACCACGGCGACCTTCGCTTTTTCCACGCCGGATACTCCTCCGAGCAGCATCCCGCGCCCGCCGCTTATCGACTCGAGCAGATGCGCCCCAACCTGTATCGACATTTTTCCCGCAACCTCGCTCATCGGTGAGAGGAGCGGCAGCGCGCCGTTAGAAAGCTGCACGGTCTCATACGCGATGCCGGTCACCTTCTTCTCCAAAAGCGCCGCCGTCTGCTCCGGATCAGGCGCGAGATGAAGATATGTAAACAGAATCTGCCCTTCGTGCAGCAGACCGAACTCCGCTTTCAGGGGTTCTTTGACTTTGATAATCATTTCCGCCGTATCGTATATTTCTTTCGCCGTATCCAGTATCTTTGCACCGGTCTTTTCATACTCTTCATTCGAAAAGCCGCTGCCCACGCCCGCGTTGTTTTCGATGTATACGGCATGCCCCTCTCTTACAAGCGCGTCCACTCCCGCCGGCGTGATCGCCACTCGGTTTTCCTGCGCCTTGATCTCCTTCGGTATCCCGATGATCATAATTTCCTTCAACCCTTTTAATCATTATTTATTCTATGGAATGATTTCAAGAAATTCTCCTCACTTTGTTTCCAGTTTTCAATCGGCTATGGTTATTCCGGTAATTTTTTCATAATACTTTACAAGCGCGCTGTGGTCTTCCTGACCGCAGCCGTCCGCTTTTAATGTCTGCAGCATCTCCATCACGGCGGCCGACAAAGGAAGCGGCGCCCCGACGGTATGTCCGGCGTCAAGTGCGTTTGTCAGGTCCTTTATATGCAAATCGATCTTAAACCCGGGTTTATAATCTGCCGCCATCATCATGGGAGCTTTCGCATTCATGACCGTACTGCCCGCAAGACCGCCCTTGATCGCCTCAAAAACAAGCTGCGGATCGACACCGGTTTTTTTCGCCAGCATAAAGGCCTCGCCGACCGCCGCAATGTTTACCGCAACGATAACCTGGTTTGCAAGCTTCGTGGTGTTGCCCGCGCCGATGCTGCCGCAGAGCACGATCGATGTGCCCATCGTTTCCAGAAGAGGCTTAAACTGCTCAAATACCTCCCGCTCTCCGCCAACCATAATGGACAGAGTTCCGTCAATCGCCTTCGGCTCCCCGCCGCTCACGGGCGCGTCCAGCATCTTTACGCCTTTTTTGGCGAGTTCCCCCGCAATCTCCTTTGATGCGATCGGGTTTATGGAGCTCATGTCAATGAATGTGCTGCCGGGTTTAACCGTTTCTATCACGCCGCCCTCGCCGAGCACTACGGTCTTTACGTGCGGCGAATTCGGGAGCATCGTCAGAATAACGTCGCACAGCTTTGCGATTTCCCTTCCGTTTTCAGCGGATTTCGCGCCCGCCGCTGCGACTTCCGCAACGGCTTCTTTATTTATGTCGGCTACCGTTAAATCATAGCCATGCTTTAAGATATTCTTTGCCATGGGCTTTCCCATAATACCTAAACCGATCAAACCTATTTTCATGTTTTATGCCCCCTTCTATGTCTATTTTATTGCTTTTGCATGTATTTCCGCAGCTCTGCTCTCATCTGCTCCAAAACCGGGCCTTCCGGCGTCCTCTGATTGGGCAGGTAGGGGTTGCCGACATCAAGTCCTACGATATTTGCCAAATCTTTTGTTCCAACCGGAAAGCTTGCTTTATCCATCGTCAGTCTGATCGGGTTTAATACATATTGCGCTTCCAAGGCGCCGCAAAAGTCCCCCGATACATATTTATTATAGATCGAGCAAACCAACTCGGGGACAAAGTTAGCCGTCGTTGCTACGCAGCCCGCCGCCCCGTGTGCCAGTGCCGCATAAATCATGGTATCTTTTCCGCCGAACACCTTAAAATTATAAGGCCGTGTACGCCTGATAAACTCGGCGGTTTGAGTCATATCCCCGCTGGAATCCTTCATGCCGACAATGTTTTCAATTTCTTTCGCCAAGCTTTCAACCAAGTCGGCCGATATCGTATATCCGACTCTGCCGGGATTATTGTAAAGCAGCATCGGCATATTGGGGACTGCCTGCGCAATTGCCTTAAAATGTTCATAAAGCTCCGTTTCATTGGGTTTTAGAAACATCGGCTGAAGAACCGAGATCCCGTCCGCACCGGCCGCCTGCGCCATTTCAGCGATTTTTATACATTTATTGGTGCTGACTGCGCCAATACCCATATAGATAGGGACTCTCTTGTTTGCCTGGTCAAGTATAACCTCTAATCCGAGTTTTAACTGATCGTCCTCAACGGCATAAAATTCTCCGTTGCTCCCGTAAGCGAGGATACCAAGAACTCCGCCATCGATGACAAAATCAACCTGTCTGCGCAACACCTTTACATCAATTTTTTCATCCTTGTCGATCGGCGTAAGAATCGGTACCACAATCCCTTTTATGAAGTCTGTTTTCATCTGTTCTCCCCCCTTCGTTTATCCTGGTACCGGTGTGGGAAATATGTTTAACGGCTTGGATTGTTAACCGGCCATTTGGGCCGCATGCCCGACAAAACCTCGTCTACGCCCATTGCCGCGCACAGCGACATGTTGGCGGTACTCTCCTGCGAAAGACCGGCGTTATGCTGCGAGAGTACGACCTGCTCCATTTTCAAAAGCTCGGTGTCTCCCGGAGGCTCGGCGGCGTATACATCGAGCGCCGCGCCGGCTATCAAACCCTCCTTGAGCGCGCGGACAAGGTCGGCCTCGACATACAGATCGCCGCGTGCACAGTTGATAAAGCAGGCCGTGGGCTTCATCCTTGAGAAGAAGCCGTAATTGAACATACCCCTTGTGTCGGCGGTGGAAGGCAGGTGGACCGAGACATAATCAGCATCCTTTATTACAAGCTCGATGCTGTCCACAATCTCGGTGTTCGGCGGCAGACTGTCTGGCCGCCGCAGGTCATAGGCTATGACGTTCATGCCAAGGCCTGCCGCCTTTACAGCCACCATGCTTCCTATTCTTCCGAAGCCGACAAGCCCGAGGACCTGGCCGCGCAATTCCCGTCTCTGCATTTTCAGGCGGTAGCTCCAATCGCCGGCGCGGGTTCTCTCATCGCAGCGGAGTATATGGCAGCTCAGCGCCATCATCATCCCCACCGTATGCTCGGCTACAGCGTTTATATTGGCAATCGGTCCGTTTACCACCCAGATACCCATCGCCTCGGCCGCCTCCACGTCGATGTTATCCACTCCGGTGCCGTGACGCGCAACTACCTTAAGCCGTTTTCCGGCCTCGAGCACCTCTTTGGGATATCTCGTGTTGCGCACAATCAGGGCGTCTGCGTCGGCCACCTCGCGCCTGAGGCTTTCAATATCGGTGGGAACCCCCACCTTAAGGTGGTATCCCCTCTGGGTCAGATAATCCTTGCCGCTTTGCGCAATGTCCTCCGGTATAAGAACCTTGTACATACCTTACCTCCGTTTTATATTCGTCGGCTGAAGCGCGTCACCCGGATGCGGCACATGGCGTTTAAACCCCTGGCATATGTTTACCGGGCGCCGCTTGTCAATCGTTAACGGCATCCGCTTAAGCCCGCTCGGCAGGCCCTTATCGACAAAAGCCTTCACACTGTCAAGAATAAGACCGGCTCTAAAGCTTGGCAATCTCTTGAGTTATTTTGAGATACTCATCGACATCCTCAGGCCCATGGCAGTGCAGCGGTGAGACGCGAATTACACCGGTTTCCCCGATAGCTTCCACGGGGCGCTTGGAAAACGGGTTGGAATTCATGCGCTGGAAGACGATCACGTTGCGCTTTTCGTATTCCTCGGTAGCCGATTTGGGATCGAGATTATCAAATGCAATGGCTATAATCAGGTCGCGCGCTTCGGCCAGCGGAGTTAGGCCGCAGACACGCACGCCTTTGATGTTATACAGACCGGGGACATTTTGTGAGCCGTTAAGCATGCGTTCGAGCAATGCCTGCTCATGCTGATGAATGCGTTCCATACCCTCTACATACAGCGCCCTGCGGTCGGTGCCTTCAACGAACTGTGAACCCAGCCAGCACACATAATCAACAACAGCCGACATGGCGCCAAAGTTGGAGGGACAGGGACTGCCCAGCGCCCATATGTTGTCTTCCTTGCCGTATACCTTGTGATGGGAAACAGTGGCCAGACGGTCAGAAACATAGGCAAAACCGCATCCGCGGCAACCGAACATTTTGTATGGAGCGATATCCAGGCCATCCACGCCGAGCTTTTCAACATCGATGGCGCCATGAGGCGCGTGCTGTACAGCATCGCTGAGAATAAAAACAGAGGGGTTAATCCTGCGGACTTCTGCGAAAATGGCCTCGGCATCCATAACCACACCGGTGATATTGGAGGCAAGCATCATACTGAAGATGCCGGTATTCTTATCGACATACTTCGAGACATCAGCCGCTTCGATTCTCTTGGTTACCGGATCGACGGGCATCTCGCGCAGCTCGCGCCCGAATTTTTCAGCGTAAAATCTCACGCTGTCATAGGCGGACGGATGCTCGAGGACGGTGGTGACAAAGTTGGTGCCGGCTGTGTTTTCAGCAGCAGCCCTGGCCAACTGGAACATCGTCTGGGATGCGGTCAGCTCGCTGATGAGCGCGCCGCTCTTTGCACCGAAAACAACATGCATTATGTCGTCGATCCCTTTTTTCTGCATACCTTTCAGGATCAGCGAGGTGTGGTTAAAGCGATCGGGGCAGTTTGGAAGCGCTTCGATATTCTCTTTCAGCTCGGCTACCGATCTCAGGCGCAGAGAACCGCCGGCATTTTCAAAAAAGATACGCTTGCCGATTTCAGGATCTTCGCGCACATAACAGAATTGGGCACGGATTTCGTCCATAAGTTTGGGGGATAAAAATTCACCTTGCTTATTCATTCGTCTATTCCTCAACTTTTCTAAAAATTTGGTTTCGTGCAAAGCCTTTCAGGATTCGAATGTCAAAGGAACCCATAGTATGGCTGGTAATTGCTGTATGGCTGTTGGTCAACGGCCATGGCGACATAGTTTATGAGGGTTATGATATTGAACACCGGCACCTTGCAGGCCATCTGAACGGCGTGCGAATAAGGCGGCATATTGGTACACTCGAACACCAGCGCGCCAATATCGGGATTTTCCGTGCAAAGCTTCGCAGTGACGTCCAGCATACTTTTCTCAGCCTTATCATAGTCCAGATCCGGGCGGTGGACGGCGAGCAGTTCCCCCAAATAGGTACCCTGAAGCCCCGCGACAGCCATGGGAATGTCGCTGATGCCGACGGCCTCAAAGTGGCGTTGCGTCAGCTTTTCGCTGTTAACGGTGACTATGCCGACCTTTTTCCCTTTTGGTAAGAGATCGTGAACATATTTGACCTGCAATAGGCTCGATGAAATAAACGGAACCTTCACGGCGCTGGAAACTTCCTTGTGAAACAGCGCCAAAAAGCCGCAGCTGGTGGCAACGGCCTTGCATCCGTCATCGGCCAGTTCATTCGCTGCGTCGATGTATTTTTGAATGAAGCTGTAATCGGGATCAGCGACTACCGTGCCGTACCATGCTCCCTTCATAAGCTTGTAGCGTACCGGAAATCTGAAGGTGTTAGCGTTCCCGATATCGCCAGGCACCCTTGGAAAGTGGGTGTCGTTCATTAAAATACCGATCGGTTCGCCATAATTGGACCTGTTGCCGTGAAATATCATGTCTGTCACTCTCTTTCCTATGAAACAAAACAGCCGCTTACCAATCTCTGACATCATTAGGATAGCACGGCGCCTTTTCAGAGTAAAGTCGGGAAAACAGATCGTATTTATAGGTAAAACGACATGTAAAATACTGGACAAGAGGTGGTCAATTTGCTATTATTAAATCTGTAAAAATCGATAGTTTGGATTTAACATTTTTTTGAATTTGTGAATCAGCCAGTTGGTCTCTCTATATTGACAGAAGGAGAATATGATCACATTGTTTCGAACAATGTGCTTCATAGTATGTCTATTATGCCAACGCTGCGACACCTGAAGATTTTTACCGAAGTTGCCAAACAGGGAAAGATGAGCGAGGCTTCATTGACGCTCTATTTGTCCCAGTCAACAATTAGTCAGGCAATTTCAGAGCTGGAAGGATATTACAATATCATTCTGTTTGAACGGTTATGCAAAAAGCTGGTTATCACAGACATCGGCCGTGAGCTCTTAAAAGACGCGACGGATATCCTTACAAAGTTCGAAAATATGGAAGATCACATTAAAGAGCTTAGACATTCGTACATTTTTCGCATAGGCTCCAGTGCCGCTGCAACCCAGTTTATCGATCTTTTGGTGCAGGAGCTGTCCACGAGGATTCCAGATATTATAATCAAAGTATTTTCCTTCTCAGCCTCCTTTGCCGAGAGCAGGCTGCTGGACAACGGGCTGGATGTCGCTATACTCGGCAACAAGCTGGAAAGCGGCGACATCATCACCATTCCTTTTTTTCAGGATGAATTTTGCTTTATCTGCGGTAGAGAACATCCATTTTATGGGCGCGACGTTATTGACCCTCAAGAACTAAAAAACCAGCTTTTCGTACTCCAGTCTGAGTCCAGCGGAACCCGACAGGTCCTTGAAAATTATATGAGAAATAATCATATGGAAATTAAAAGCAACTGGTACTGTAATAACCCGTCATTGGTCAAAGAATGGGTGGCCAAAAACCGTGGTATTTCATTGCTTTCCAAATATATGGTCAGAAATGAATGTCTATCCGGCGAATTACATGGTTTTCGTCTCAATGGAATCACCTTGGATCAGCCGCTTTACGTCGCTTACCACAAGGATAAATACAAAAGCAAAGCCATGAGCGCGTTTATCGATATCTGTAAAAATATGTCGCTCTACATAGACACTTTTTGACCAGATATAAATGCTGATTAATATACTAAAAGTGGCACCTAATTTTCCTGCGCTTAACCTTTGATCTGTCTACATACAAACCTGCCTCATCCAGTAGCAGGTATCCATTGCGAAAGTCTGATATACTTCTTTCTCTGGTCGATTATTTTGATGTATCTATCGATTATCTGGCTGGCCGAAGTGAAAAACCCTAAAGAGCCATAATAATTCCCCATCTATAGCGTCACAAGGCCCTAAAAAGCGCACTCCAGTTGTCATAAATTAGTTCCAACACAAGTATGTAAGAATGGACGGCTTATATAGCACAGCCATCGATAAATTTAAAGCGAGTCAAGACCACCCCTTTCATGAAGTGATAACCCCTAAGTAAACAGTGGTTTTTCTGCCTGCTTAGAGGTTATCATTTCACTTAGCGGGTGGCTATTTGTTCCGCCTCCCGCGGAACTTACTAAAGAGGGTATAAATAAAAAAAACACTTCAAAGTGGGTTTTTATTTAGCGGTTTAGCATCAGATGGGAACGCTGTAAATGGCATCCAGAAGGTCAACGGGTTCGGGTTGTATTTTCATCGAGGCGGATATCACCAAAAATCTCCATCTCGCGCCGCGCCCGTGACAAGCAAATGATATGAACTTGAAATCAAACATCATCAATCGGTAAGTATCTGCTTAGTTTTACATAAAGCTCATGGCGCGGCACCCATAACGAGGGCGGCGCCGACCTCGTCAATTTTAAGACCTTGGTCATACAATGTCTTGGCTACAAAGATGCCGACGACCATTTCTTTCCAGTTTCAGAGCTTTTTTACGGGATTCGAGATAAAAGTGGCAGGCCGCAAAATGTCCAGGGGACAGCTCCGCGAGCTTAGGCGACTTTTCCTTGCAGATATCCCGCGCCATCCAGCAGCGGGGCGCGAAGCGGCAACCCGGTCCCGGATTCACAGGGCTCGACACATCACCCTTAAGAACAATGCGGGACATCTTATTGGAGGTATCAATTTTAGGCACAGCCGATAAAAGTGCAACCGTATATGGATGGCACGGATTCTCGAACATTTCATCGGTGGGAGCCGACTCCACTATCTGGCCGAGATACATAACGGCAATTCGCTGTGAGATATGCCGTACAACGCTCAAATCGTGCGAAATGAACAGATAGGCAACCCCAAGCTTTTTCTGCAGGTTCATCAACAGGTTGATGATGGTGGCCTGTACCGAAACATCCAGTGCAGACACAGGCTCGTCACAGACGATAAACTCGGGATTCAGCGACAGCGCTCTTGCAATGCCGACAAGCTGGCGTTTTCCGCCATCCAGCTCATGGGGGTATTTTTCCAGCATATCCTTGCTGATGCCGGTCATGTCGCACAACTCGTTTATGCGCTGCATGAGGGCCGCACCCTTTGCAAGCTTATGTATCAGATAGGCCTCGGATAAAATGCTTCGGATGGTTTTCTTCGGGTTCAGGGAGGAGTAGGGATCCTGGAAGATAATCTGTATCTTCTTCCGGTATTCGAGGATTTCCGCATTGCCGGCAAACAGGATATCTTTACCGCGATACAGCATCTGGCCGCCGGTCGCGGGCAAAAGGCGCATCAGCACGTTGCCCACGGTGCTTTTTCCGCATCCGCTCTCCCCGACAAGGCCAAGCGTTTCACCGGCGTAGATATTAAAGCTGATATCGTCGACGGCGTGCAGCTTCCCCCTGTTTTTGATATCAAAGTATTTTCGGAGGTCGTGCACCTCAATCAACGGAGTTTTGGCCGCTTCACTCATTCCCCTGCACCCCCGCATACGCAAAGCAGGCAACGCAATGGCCGGCGTTCACCTTTATCATTGGCGGAATCTCCGTCTTGCAGTTTTCCCCGGCCAGGCTGCATCTGGGATGGAATTTGCAGCCCTCGGGAAGCCTTTCGGGGTTTGCCACACTGCCGGGAATCGCCGCCAGCTCTTCACGCGGCCCTGTAAGCTTCGGCAGCGCACCGATAAGGCCCCTGGTATAGACGTGCATGGGGTTGTTAAACACTTCATCAACCGTACCGTATTCAATAATGACGCCCGCGTACATAACGGCAACCTTCTGGCATATTTCGGCAACGATGCCCAGGTTGTGCGTAATCATCAAAAGGGAGCTGGAAAATTGCTTTTGCAGGTCTTTCATAAGTTCCAGTATCTGCGCCTGGATTGTAACGTCCAGCGCCGTCGTCGGCTCGTCGGCGATCAAAAGGGAGGGATTGCACGCCAGCGCCGCCGCAATGCCAACGCGTTGCCGCATGCCGCCGCTGAACTGGTTGGGAAACTCTGTGACGCGATAGGATGGAATCCCGACAATTTCAAGCAGCTCGCCGGCGCGCTTCGTGGCCTGCGCATTGGCCATCCCCTGATGCTTGCGCAGAACCAGAGCGATCTGCTCGCCGATGGTAAACACCGGATTCAGGGACGTAAGCGGATTCTGAAAAATCATCGAAATTTTGTTGCCGCGCAGATGCATAAGGTCTTTTGTATTCATATTCAATATGGGTTGTCCCTCAAACAGGATTTCTCCGCCGGTGATCTTACCGGCGGGCTTTGGCAAAAGGTTCAGGATTGAAAGCGCGGTTGTCGTTTTGCCGGCGCCGGTTTCCCCCACAAGCCCCAACGCCTCTCCCTTCGAGATTTGCAGGTTTACGCCATTGAGCGCCTTTGATATGGAATTTCCATTTCTATACTGCACCGACAAATTTTTAATTTCCAATAATGGCTGCATGACTGCTCCTCCTTGTCCACTGTTAGCGCTTATTCTTCGGGTCAAGAATATCCCGGACACCATCGCCGAGAAAGTTAAACCCCAACACAGCCACCATAAGCGCACAGCCCGGCGCAATAACAACCCACGGTGCAACCGTTAAATACTCGCGTCCTTCGGAAATCATACCGCCCCATGACGGCGTCGGCAGGGGGACGCCCAATCCAAGGAAGCTCATGGAAGCCTCGGCCAGAATGATCTGGCCGAACCCTTGGCTCATCAGGATAAGCAGCGCCGTCACAACGTTTGGCAGAATCTGAGTAAACATGATTCTCAAATCGGAAGACCCCAGCGCTCTGGAAGCCTGAACAAATTCCACGCCTCGGATCGCCATCACGCTGCCGCGCACTACGCGCGCATATTGTACCCATCGCGTAATGACCAACACGATAATCAAATTGGGGATACTGTTGCCCAAAATCGCCATAACCGCAATAGCAAGCACGGTGGCCGGGACCGACATCTGAATGTCGGTAATGCGCATGATGGCCATGTCCACGGCGCCGCCATAAAATCCGGCAATAACGCCCAGTATCGTTCCGATTACAGCCGTTGCAACCACAACCGTAACCGAGATCATAAGCGACATGCGGCTTCCGATCAGCAGTCTGGTAAGAACGTCCTGGCCAAGGGGATCGGTTCCCAATATGTAGCCGCTCCAGCCGTTTTCCAGATATTGCGGCGCGGTAAGCCGCTGTCTCAAATTTACGACTATTGGATTATGAACAATGATATTCGGCGAAATAATCGCCAGAACAATAATAAAGGTGATAACAATAAATCCGGTGATAAAAAATTTGCTCTTTCGCATACGCCTGAATAATTCTTGCCTGCTCAGAATCCCACCTCCTAACTCAGCTTCATTCGCGGATCAATAAAGGTATAGATGATGTCTACGACCAAATTGATCAGAACAAATAAAGCGGAAATCACGAGCAATATCGATTGCACTAAGGCAAAATCGCGTCCAGCGATTGCCTGTATCGTCAGGGAACCGAGGCCGGGCCAGCCAAAAATCTTTTCGGTAACCACCGCGCCGCCGAGCATCATTCCAATATTCATGCCGACGACGGTAACTGTGGGTAGAATAGCGTTTCTAAAAGCATATTTGAAGATGACCTTGGAAGAGCTTATGCCCTTCGCATAGGTCGCAGTAATGTAGTCCTCCTGCAGAACATCAATCATGCCGGAACGCACCAGGCGTGTCGTCAGGGCAGCATACCCTGTACCGAGTGTAGCACAGGGCAATATCAAATTCTGCCAGCTGCCGTATCCCATTGCCGGAAGAAGCCTGAGTTTTACGGCAAAGATCAGTATCAGAAGGATGCCGAGCCACACATTGGACATAGATTGCCCAAATAATGCGAACAGCATTGAAAAAAAGTCTGCTGCCGTTCCCTTTTTAACGCCTGCCAAAACACCCAGCGGAATTGATACGATCAGGGATACCGCGATTGTGGCAAATGCCAGCTGCACCGTCGCGGGGAACCTTTCCGCAATCAGTTCGGCATTGGGCCTGACAAAGTATATGGAATTACCCAGATCACCATGAAGCACGTTGTTCATATAGGTCAGATATTGTACGATCAGAGGTTTATCAAGCCCCATCTGAGCGCGCATAGCCGCAACCTGCTCCTCTGTCGCCGTTTCCGCCAAAATCAGCCGCGCCGGGTCTCCAGGGGCCAGCTTCAGCAGGAAAAAAGTGATAAAGGAAACGCCAATAATAACAAATACTGTATAGGCCAGTCGCTTGAGAATATATTTAAGCACCGCTGCTCCTCCTTCATTGAAGCCATGCACACCCGGAGCTTCTTATACCGCTTAATGAGCCGGAAAGCCCGGTTTGCGGCCGGGCTTTCCAACCACACCCGGAGCTGCTTATACCACTTAGTTAGCCTTCATGACTCTGCTGAAGTCGGTATAAGAGTTGGGTTTGAAAACTATGCCGCTGATATTGTCCTTATAGGCGGAAATCGTGTTCAGCTGGTATGCGTTGGTGCAGGGAGCAACCTCGTCATAGGCGAGCTGGAAAATCTGCTGGAACAGCTTATTGCGGGCCTCGATATCCATTTCAACGGCCTGCTGCTTGATGAGGGCATTTATCTCCTCGTTCACATAACCGGATTTAAATTGGTCATTCAACCAACGCGTGATCAGCGTTGACCCGTTATCGCCGGCAGACGTTCTCGCCGATGCAAAGTACACGTCATAATTTCCGGCTATGCGGCGATCGCTGAAGGCTGCATAGTCCAAAAATTCGACCGAAGACTTGAAGCCAACCTGGTTGAGCATGGAGGAGACCGCCTGCAGAACCTCAGTAATGCGGGGCACCTGGCCTGTCACGGCAATAATCTTGAATTCTTCGCCCTTGTAAGAGCTGTTTTTAAGTAGGTCCGCCGCTTGATCGGGATCGTATTCCGGCTCAATGTCTTTGTAACCCATGCTGACGGAGTCTATGGGCCAGGCGGTAGCTTTGCCGCCGCCGACAATGGTTTCGACAATCGATTTACGGTCGATGGCAAGGCTGAAAGCTTTCCGCACATTCTTGTCCTTAAAAATTCCAACAGTTCTGAAGTAGAAGTACACCGAACCGGAGTTCAGCGTGTCTTCAATTTTCACATTTTTGTAGGACTCCAACTGCTTGACCTGATCGACGTTGAGCGGCTCAACCACATCGACGAGGCCGGTCTGAATAGCGGCCAGAGACGTCGATGCATCGGAGATAATCTTAATGACAACCTTGTCAACATTTGACTTGTTGCTGCCCCAGTTCCAATAATCATCGTTTCTGGTAAAGACAATCTCCTGACCCGGCGTCCAGGACTCAAATTTCCACGGACCGGAACCGACCGGTTTTTCCCAAGCCTTGTCGCCCAGTTCTTCGCACACCTTCTTGTCTACGATATAGGTAAAGGCAACCTGCGACAGAGCGGGGGCGAAAGGACCGTTGAAGACCAATATCGCGGTCTCGGCATCGGGGGTTTCCACAGATTTCAGCGTGGTCCAGTCGAAAATGGACCGTGAGGTCGAATCCTTGGCAAACCGTTCAAAGGTATACTTGACATCTGCCGAAGTAAGGATATCCCCATTGTGGAACTTGACGCCGGTGTTGAGCTTGAAGGTAATTGCCGAGCCGTCCTCCGATACTTCCCAGGATTTTGCAAGGCTGGGCGAATAGGAGCCGGAGCCATCGGTTTTTAATGTAATCAGGCTGTCATTCATCATCATGCCATAAATGAAAGACGGGCCCTCCGTCACCTTAAAGCGGTCCAACGTGGAAGCATCAATGTTGCGGCCGATCGTGACGACATTTTCTCCGCCGCCCGCCCCTCCTGAATTCTGTTGCGGGGCGGCAGACGATGTATTGACTGTACTGCCTGAGGAACCTGGGGCCGGTGAATTCTCTCCGTTGCCGCAAGCGGAAAAGAGGCTTAGAATCAGAACAAGCACCAAAAGAACCGACAAAGTTTTTCTCATTTTCAAGCACCCCCAAAATTTTATTTCATGATCCTTTTAAGATGCGATCAGTGCTACGCCATATCAATCGACCCGTCGACGCGCAGGGCGAAAGTGCGGTGCCACGGGGCATAGGAAAGGCTGTCCAGATATTCGTAGTTGAGATCGACCCCCCAGCCGGGCCGGGTGGGCAGCTCTATGTAGCCGTCCTTAACCGGCAGGTATTCGTTGAGGATATCCCTGCGGTCGGGACGGTCGTCGCATTTATGCTCGAGGATGAGGAAGTTAGGGATTGAAGCCGCGAAGTGGACGTTTTGCACCGTCGAGAGCGGGCTGAGCGGGTTGTGCGGGGCGATAACCTTGTAGTTGGCCTCGGCCATGGCCGCGATTTTCTTGCCCTCGGTCATACCGCCGGTGAGCATGATATCGGGCTGCAGGATATCGGCGGCGTCCATCGCGATGAGGTCGTTGAACTCATATTTGGTGTAGAGGCACTCGCCGGTGGCCAAAGGGGCGGGCAGCTTCTTTTTAAGCTCGGCCATCTGCGCAAAGTTGTCGGGGCGAATAGGCTCCTCAATGAAGAAGGGGCGGAATTCCTTGATGGCGTCGGCATACCACAGTGCCCGGAACGGCTCAAAGTTGCGGGCCTGGAAATCGATGCCAAGCTCGAAGTCGTAACCCACGTCGCTACGCAGCTTCTCATACTTTTCGCGCATGGCCTTGATGGTTTCATTGGCCGACTGCCGGCCCGAAATCGACTGAAACAACTTCATGGCGGTGTACCCCTCGGACCTCAGCTGCTGAACCTCCTCGACCAGCGCCTCGGCCGTGGGGGCGTGGGTGTCCTCATAAATCCAGACCTTGTCGCGGCTGGGGCCGCCGAACAGCTTGTAGACCGGCACGCCCAGCGCTTTGGCGGTGATATCCCACAGGGCGAAGTCTATCCCCGAAATGGCCGAGTTGACAATGGAGCCGCCGGGAAAACGGGAATAGTTAAAGAGCATGGTCCAGATATACTCGGGGCGGGTGGGGTCTTGGCCGATGAGCCAATCGGCGAAGTACTTAATCGTTTCGGCCGTTGCCAAATCCGGCCCTACCGAGTATGCTTCGCCGATACCGTGGATGCCCTCGTCGGTGTCGATTCGCACATAGATGTAATTGCGCTTGCCGGGGCTGACGACATAGGTCTTGACGCCGGTAATCTTCATAGATAGTCCTCCTAAATATTGTTACGGGCTATCGCTTCCCCGCCCTAGCCCCCTTTTCTATCCCATTCCTGGATTTTCAACAGAATTCAGCACATATCGCACAAAAATCATAAATCAATATCAATACGTTAACACAATATGAATAGAATTGAAAATTGGAATAAACGATCATAGTCTTCTGAAAAATGCAACAATATGGCAGTCTGTTTTCTAAAAAAAACTGTCATATAATACGAAAACGACGCGTGAAGCACTGGACAAGAGTCAGCCGATTTGCTATGATTGGATTTGTGAAGACAGTCCAATGCTTCGGAAATTTTATGCAATATTTTGTGAATCAGTCAGTTGGTCTCTTTATATTGACAAGTCGCTCTACATAGACACTTTTTGACCAGATATAAACTTTGGTTCTATAATAAACATCGGGGTACGGATAAGCCGTACCCCGATGTTTTCATTTTGACGGGTAAATAGCGAGTGCTGCTTCCCTAAAAGCCGATTGCCGGCTTGTTCAGCAGACTATTTATTTGCAAATCTGGAATAAGACAGCTGCGGATATTCCTCGATACCGGATTCCCCGAGCACCATGCGCGCCATCATGGGACCTATCTCGGCGTTCAAACGAAAAGCATTGTGACACAATGCAAGCCAAAAATTGCCGATGATGCCGCAAGGGCCTAAAATAGGGAAACCGTCGTCCGGGAGGCAGCGGATACCCGTATAGGAACGGATGATCTGGACGGCAGTAAGACTGGGAACGATCTTTGCGATGCCTCGCGCCACTGAGACAATGCTTTCCAGCTTTGTAGTGCGATCAATGCGATCGGTCGCTTCATAAGTATCCCCAAAAATGATGTTTCCCGTTATACGTTGGGTAATGCAGTTGAGCTGCAGATGAAGTATGGGGGGCAACTTTTCGGATACGAGGCAGCAGCCTCTCTCAGGATGAACAGGAATGCTGATATTGAGCATTTCGCCTAAGCTTCGGCTGTAAATGCCGGCTGCGCATATAATCAGACCTGCGGCGAAATTCCCGCGATCGGTGACCACCTCGGTTATGGTGTTGCCTTTCAAATTAAAGCCGGTGACGTTTGTAAAGCGCATAATTCTGGCTCCGTTTCTGATTGCCGCCTTCACATAAGCGTGAACCAGACAAAACGGACTTACTTGGCCGTCGTATTTACTGTAGATGGCACCGAAATTGTCGCGATAAATCAAAGGTTCAAGCTCGATTGTCCGATCTCTGGAGATCAGCTCGATATCATAACCAAGCTCCTGCTGGGCCGCTACGGCGTACTCAGCTTTTTTAAGCCCTTCTTTGTCATATATGAGCTTCATGCCGCCGGTGACCTTGTATTCCAGATCGGCATCCAGTTCCTCCGACAGGGTCTTGTAATTGTTATATGACTTCCAGGCGATTTCTCCGAAAAAGCGGGGTGTGTTATCCTGCATGGTAATACGCCCGGCCGTCGCGTTGGAGGTACCATCCATAATCTCACCACGCTCAAGGACTATGATGCTCTTGCCGTGTTTGGAGAGGTGATATGCTATGCTGGAACCCAGCACGCCACAGCCAATAATAATAACATCGGCATAATTATTCATATTGCTCATCCTCCCCAATGCTTGCCAGCGCCTTGATATCAACCACCCGAGCCGGCGGTCGAACGCTTGGATAGCCTATCTCTCCCACCGGTTTTTTGATTTCGCGCGCAATAATGTTTTCAATGATATAACGGCAAGTACGGCCCTGGCAGAGACCCTTGCCGGCACGGGTTGCTCTTTTGACACCGTCGACGGTGGATGCGCCGTCCAAGATGGCCTGTCGGATTTCGCCAAGCGTGATCTCCTCACAGCGGCAGACCACCACATCGTCGCCCATGGCTTCTGTTTTCTCCTTCGGCTTAAAGCCTCTGACCTCCATCAGCAGCTTCTCCGGTACGCGAAGCGTAACGACCGCGGTATGATCAAATGCTTTTCCGGTACGGACCTTGTGAATCTTGCCCATGCTTATCACTGTACCGCTGCGGTCCGTAAGATCGACGATATCGCCCTCTTCGGGCAATGGTAAAAACTCGTAAGGAATGGAAACCAAACCCTCGTTGGAGGAAAAGGAACCGTCTATCACAAAAATGGCCTGACCAGGGCATATTGCCACACATAATCCGCACCCTGTGCATTTTTCCAAATGAATGCACGGGAGCGAATAGATCGGGCCATTAAAGGTTATGGCCTTCTTAGGGCAGCTTGTGCGACACGGATCGCACGGTATCTCTTCATAACATTCGATTACCGCAACCGGACCTTTTTTGATTCGATCCAGCAATTGCTCCTTCTCTGTCACTGCTGATACCCCCTCAGAATGCTTTGCTTGCCTTCTCTGCGCACCTTGCCATGAGGGCCTGACCTAAGCTCTTCAATACGTTCATTAATAACCCGCTTCGACTCGGCATATTCAGCCTCGCTCATCAGATCAAGCGAATATGCAATCGAGATGCCGGCAAGTCTTCCTTCTTCCATTGCGGTGCTGGCCTCCTCTATTCCTGCGATATCGCCGGCTACATAGACTCCGGGGACGCTGGTCATCATCTCCTCATTATGAGAGGGGACAAAACCGCCCATTCGAGGAATATGGACGAGACGGCACCCGGCCAGACGGGCAAGCTCCACAGACGGGTTGAGTCCGACGGCCAGACAAACAGTGTCTGCCTCAAAGGTCTTTTCACTGCCGGGGACAGGGCTAAAGCCCGAATCCACCTCGACAATAACAGCCTTTTCCACGCGCCCGTCTCCGAAGGCTTCCTTGATGGTATGAGAGGTATAGATAGGGACGCCATTTCGCATAACCTTATTGGCGTGTACCATATAACCATTCACCTTGGGCAATGCTTCCACGATGGCAACTACCTCGCCGCCGGCCTGCAAGATCTGATAGGATACGACCAGCCCTACGTTGCCGGAGCCGATCATAAGAACTTTTTTGCCCGGCAGCACACGATGGATATTCATCATCGTCTGGGCCGCGCCTGCACCCATTACTCCCGGAAGCGTCCATCCGGGGAAATTGATCGGGCGCTCGGTGGCGCCGGTGGCAATTAGGATTTTTTCAGCCCTAAAGGAGCTGCACCTTCCATTTGATGCTACTCCGACTTCCTTGTTTGGAAAAATTCCAAAGACTGCCGAATCAAGCATGATATTGACCTTGTTTTCAATACAGCTTTGCAGAAGCTGCTCTCCCAGATTGACACCGCGTATGCCGGCACCATGATATTCGGAGCCAAAGAACTTGTGAATCTGCTTAAAAAGCTGTCCGCCGGGGCGAGCGTTCTCATCAAAAACAGTTACCTGTCCGCCGCGTTTTGCAATCTCGAGGGCAGCGGAAAGGCCGGCCGGGCCTGCTCCTATTATGGCGACCTGCGTTAAATCTCTCATTCCGTCTCTCCACACTTTCCACAGCCTTCCTGTGTTTCAACAACCATTCCCTCCCGAACCTTGGTCACGCAGGTTCTGGTGCACGGGACACCATCCACAATCATAGCGCAATCGGTGCAGCGGCCGATGGCGCAAAAAATGCTGCGGGGTTTATGGAACTTTTCGGTATAACGAAACGTTTTGATGCCGGCGGCATAGAGTGCTGCGGCAATCGCTTCGCCCTCAATCGCTTCAATCGTGCGGCCATCGACCGTAATATGGACAATTTTATCCACTTTTTGTTCTCCCAATATGGGATGCTCGATAATTCGCATGCTTCGCATCATACCTCCTTGATTGTTCATCATCGTTAGCCGGAGCATATAGAGCCAACAAGGCGCCGTCCACCAATCTTGTGATCGTTCAACCAACTTGATCGGGCGAAAGGCGCCTTGCAGCATCTGAATTAAGTTCCAATATGTATCCTGTATGATTCTCCTGGAACGTAGAGATCCGTCAGACTGCTACCTGTCCTGCCGGAAGCGGCCCCGATCCACGGCTGCTTATTTTTTTACGCCGCGCAGCTCGAGAAAATAAGCCAGGCACTCGGCTGCCAGTTCCTGGTCTGTGACGGCCGGAAGCCCGCTCAGACCGATGCCGCCGATGTGCTCGCCGTCGACGTCATTTATGGGGGCGCCGCCTTGCGTGGAGGTGATGCCGGGGCAGCAGAAAGAGGCGAGCTCATAGTGGTTGTCGATGCAGGATTGAAGGATGGCGGCGGTGGTTTTTCCGAGTCTGCCTGAAGTGAATGCCTTTGCCGTGGCGGAGGTCCCGCAGCGGGGATGAACGCCATCCATCAGAGCGAGATAAATGAGGTTGGCGCCTTGATCTGTAAACGCAACAGCAATCGGCTTGGGGCCGATGGCCTTTGCCTTTTCAAAAGCGAACCGGGCAACCTTCTGGCATTCTTCCAGAGACAGTCTTTTAATCATGCAAATTACTTCCTCTCATACTCATTGTTTTTTCAGTGTGTTGCGTCATTCTTGCTCATCCGGGTAATACGGATTAAGAATATTCCTTGTCGCTATCGGAACCGGAATAAAGGCGGAACCTTTCGACGCCGATTTTCATCCCGATCCCGGAGCTGACTAAACAGAGATTTTAATCATCCGCCTTTTGCTCCCTGTTTAGTCGCCAAAACCAATCCTCCTTCCGCCGTATGAATGTGCAAGTTCACTATAACATGGCTGATTATTGATGTAAAATTGTAAATACCAATCATATTGATAGCTTTTTATATAAAAAAAAGACTGGATATATCATTGCTTTTCAAGAAGATTGTTATCGTTTATTCCAATTTTTTATTTTGTTCATATTGTGTTAACATATTATCGTTAACCTCTCTCCTTTTGTGCGATACGCATATTTTCGCCTCAAAATGCATCTCAAAAATAATATAGAGAGGGGATGTTAGACAGCCAAAAAATCTGCGGTATGAAGTGTGCAAACAGTTTCTCCCGAGCCTTTGCTTTGTCTGAGATTTCAACAAATTTAAAAGAGGTGATTTCTAAGTGATTAATATCCTTATTGCCTTTACAGCTATGATCCTTTTGATTATTTTCAAAAAGATCCCGTATATTGGGGGAAACATGCGTGTAGGGCTTGTCCTAAGCGGTATCATAATCCTTATCTCGTTCGGCGTGTATAATCCAATGATGTGGTTGGAAGCCTTTTTGACGGGTCTCGACCGTTTTATGTGGATCATCGTTTTCACCTTTATTATTCTCGTATTTGCCGAATACCAGATTCGTCTGGACATTATCAATAAGGTTATGCGTATGCTGAAGGCCATATTCGGCACCAACTCACGCCCTCTGCTGATCGCCACCTTCATCGCCCTGACCATTTTCGGTGCTCTGGTCGGTTCCACCAACGCCTGCACCATGGTCGTCAGCATCTTTGTAGCCAAGACATTGTATGACCAGGGTCTTAAAATTGAAGAGGTCGGCGCCACCCTCGTCATGGGCGCCGCGCTCGGCTCCCTCTGCCCGCCTGTTTCCTTCAGCTTCAATACCGCATCTGCAGCCTTGGGAACCGATCTGATGCCCATTCTCAATTACGGCTATGTCATCGCTCCGATCGGCGCGGTCATTTGCTGCATCTATGTCGTCACCTGCTTCGGCAAGGACCGCGGCCTCGCTGCAGCGGGCGAAGGGGAGAAGCGCGAAAAAGTCGGCGATATTGCCAAAGAAATCGGTTTTACCGGTATTCCTACCCTTTTGCTTGTCGTCATCATTATTCTGAACAATGGCTTTGGCATAGACCTCATCGGAAAGACAGTCGGATCGGCTCTCAAACCTCTGATAGGCAATATCCGCATAGTAAACAGCCTGACCAATACGATGGTTCTCACCTTTACCGTCATATGCATCTTTTGCGTTATCTTCTACTCTGTCTGCCGCAAGGACAGCAAGACTATCTATAAAGCCGCGTTTGACAGAGCGCTCCCCAACATGTCCATTTTCGTCTGTGCTTCGTTCATGGTCGGCGCCATTATTGTCTCCGGCGGAATGGACGCCATCACCGCCTGGGCGTCCGCTCTTAACGGCCATGCTCTCAGGTGGGGCGGCGCGGTTGCCATGTGTATGATGGGTATGTTCACCGGTTCGAACGGTACTGCCATTACTACAGTTGCCCCGTTCTTCGGTCCCGCCCTCCTGGCCCAGGGCCTCAACATAACAAAGATCGGCGCTGCTATCGGAGTTTTAGCCTCGGCCGGTCAGGGCATGCCCCCTGCCGATACCAATACTTTCGTGGTCGTCGGTATGCTCACCGCTCTTCTTGGTATCAAGAATATCAACCCCCTAAAAATCATGCTGAAATCCTGGCCCATGTGGGCTTATCTGTTCTGTGTCGGCATGCTCCTTCTTTACATATGACATACAAATTGAAGGAACGCATACTTAAATCCGTGTATCATATATAATCGAAGCGGCTTTCAGCGCAGGCCGATTCCTGAACATCTTGATAAAATGCCGGCATCCGGAGGGTGCCGGCATTTGTCAAACCAAGTGGCGGGACGAGATAGAAAAAGTATCAAGTGCGGCGATAAAAGGCAACGCAAAGCGGACAGGGGGCGCGCTCCTGTCCGCTTTTATATGTGGTTTTGCGGAATGATTGCCGCCTCTCGCGGCCGGGGTCACTTTGAGGGCAGGTATTGCTCGTTCACAATGTATTTGGTGTCCAGCTCGCCTTTGTCGAAGGCGTTTACGAGATCGGGAATCTTTTCCGCGATCATCAGCACAATGTCGGCGGTGTTGCCGCCGATATGGCAGGACAGCACCACATTGTCCAGCCCGGCGAAGGGCATGGATCCGGGTGTGACCGGCTCGGTCTCGAAGCAGTCGAGTCCCGCTCCCGCCACGCGCCCGTCCACCAGGGCCTGATAGAGGTCCGCCTCGTTGATGATGCCGCCCCGGGAGGTGTTGACAATGACAACGTTTCGCTTCATCAGGGCGATGGAGTCCTTGTTGATCATATAGCGGGTGCTGTCGCTTAAGGGCACGTGCAGGCTGATGACGTCGGAGGTGCGAAAGAGGGTCTCCAGATCCGCGTAGGTGAAGCCCTGTTCCTCTTCCAGCCGGGATGGCAGCCGGCGGATGTCGTAGTACTGGACATGCCCGCCGAGCGCCCTGACGAAGCCTCCCAAAATTTTTCCGATGCTGCCCGCCCCGATCACGCCGACCCGTTTGCCCGCCAGCATGTAGGAGGTCTTTTCGATGGAGACCTTGATCCATTCCCCCCGGCGCAGGCTTTTGTCGATGATGAGCAGATTGCGGTTGACCGCGAGCATCAAAAGCAGTGCCTGCTCCGCCACGGCAGGGGCATTGACACCCGCGAAATTCGCCACCGTGACGCCCCGCTCCCCGGCGGCCCGGATGTCGATGGTGTCGTAGCCGGCGCCCCACCGCTGGATATACCGCAGGTTCGGCATGGCGTCGAGTTCCGGCCGTCCCACCCGCAGGGTGCGCAGGATCAAGTACTCCGCCTGGGGCACCTTGAGGAGCTCCTCTTGCTTTATAACGAAGGTCAGGCTATAGGTATCGGAGAAGTTATTGATCAGGATTTCCTTTACGGCGGGGTTGTAAGGCCCCGCGATCACCAGGTTTTTCATTGCCCCGCCTGCCTTTCCCTGTTTGCAAGGCAGCGGATCAGCGGCTCGACGGTATCGGCCGAATCCAGCTTTTGAGCCAGTTCCAGTACGGCCTTCTGCGTGTCGGCGCCAAAAAGTCCCTCGGCGCAGGACGCCACCTTGGCCGCCATGTCGTCCTCGGTCTGGGGGGTGCCGGGGTCGCCCTTGGGCAGGGGCACCGTCTCCTCGATCGAAGTGCCGTCCTCCAGCAGCCATTCCACCCGCGCGCCGCGGATTCCCTTGGCGCGGTCCTCCATGGACGGGTCCGCCTCCAGCGCGATCTTGCCGATGGTGTCCAGAATCGTGCTGTCAATGGTTTTCTCCGCATCTAAGTGCGCCAGGGTAAACCCGCCGCGGCACATGGCGACGGCCAGGCCGTAGGTCAGGCTGAACTTGGCCTCGTCCACGCTTTTGGGCACCCGGATGTTGCCGGTGATGTTGAGGGCGGTCTGGTAGGTCCGGACGGTGACGCTTCTCACCTTCTGCAAGCTTGCCCTCCCGCTGCGGCAAAAGGCGATTCCTGCATCGATCGCGCCGTGCATATGCCGGCAGGCGGGATAGTATTTGATGTAGCAGGTGGAGATGGAGAACTCCCTGCCCAGGCCTTGGGTCAGGCTGTCGCGCCGCAGGGACTTGTCGGCAAAGGCGTTTAGGAACCCCTTTTTGCCCTCCAGTGCGTTTAACGGGCTCTTAAGCCCCCGCTTTGCCATAAAAGCCGCCAGAATTCCGCTGTCGCAGGCCTTGGCCGGGTTTAATCCCTTGGACATCTGCCCGCTCTCCACAATTTCCAGAAGGCCGGCCGCCTGCATGCAGGCAAATCCCAGCGCGTTCTCCGCCTGGGCGGGCGTCAGCTTCAGCAGGTTTATCGCGGCGGCCGCGGCGGCCAAGGTGCCGGCGGTGCCTGTGGTATGGAAGCCGCAGGAGACATGATGGGGGTTTAAGGCGGCGCCCATGCGCACAAAGATGTCGTACCCCGCCACGACCGCGGCGATCACGTCCCTGCCCCCCAGGCCCAGCGACTCGGCCAGGGCCAGCGCCACGGGCACCACCGTCACGCCGGGATGACCCTGGGCCACCCGGTTGCCGTCGTCGATGTCCGCGCCGTGGCCGATGGCGCTGTTGAGCAGGGCCGCCTGTCGGGCGGGAAGCCTCAGGCCGTAAAACAGGACGGTGCTCTCCGGTGTCCCGCCGGTTTCGGAGATCACGTCGCACAGCATGTCGTTGAAGGCGGTGTTGATCTTGCAACCCGCCATGGCGGATGCGAGGTAATCCAAAATGAAGCGCTTGGCGTCCGCTGCGGTGTCCGGCGGCAGGTCTTCATATCGCAACAGGGCGCAGTGTTCCGCCAGGGTGGCGGCTATCGTCTTTTCCATTGCTATGACCATTCCTTTCCGCTACGCTTCAAAGCACAAACAACCACGAAATTTAAATTCATTCAAACTTTGTTCCTTTCCGGAATCAGATAATCCCTATCAAAATACCGGTAACACCCATGACGATCGAAATGGCGAACGCCCAGGGGAAGGTTTTCTTCTGCAGGTCGCCCAGGTTGATTTTGGTCAGCCCCACAAGCAGCCAGGTCGAGCCGATCAGCGGGCAGCAGGCCGTGCCGACCGAGATCATGCCGGTGATGGCCGCTCTCGCCATGTTGACCGGTTCGACGCCGAACTGGGCGGCCGCCTGGGACAGAACCGGCAACACGCCGTAGTAGAAGGAATCGGGGTCGAAGATAAAGCAGAAGGGCACCGAGAAGATCACCATGAGGTACTGCATGACGCCGCCCAATTGGGTGGGAACCACCGAGGCAATGCCCATGGCCATCGCCTCCATCATGCCGGTGCCTGTGAGAACACCCGAAAAAATTCCGGCGCAGAAGATGACCGAGGTAGTGCCCAGCGCGTTGATGGAGTGGGCCTCGACGCGCTTCTTTTGCAGGTCGACGCCGCGGAAGTTGATTATCAGCGCCACGGGAAGGGCCATCATGAACAACACGGCGGAAGGCGCCCAGCCGGCGATGAGAACCACCATGACCAGGACCACAAACGCCACATTGACCAAAAAGAGCTTGGGACGGCGCAGCTCGTCGGCGCCCTCCAGCTTTCCCATCTCCAGTTGGATTCCGGACCCGCCCTTGACGTAGCTTACGGCCTTGCGCTCCTGCAGGCCCAGGAGGCCCGCGGCGACGAATGCGCAGAGCAGACCGACAATCTGCATGGGGACCATGGTGCGGTAAAGCTCGCCCACATCCATGCTCAGCACGGTGGCGGCGCGCAGCGTGGGGCCGCCCCAGGGCAGGATGTTCATGACGCCGGAGCCCAGGGCCACAATGACCGCCAGGGTGAGGGGGCTCATCTTCATGGCCATGTAGATGGGCAGCAGCGCCGAGATGCTGATGAGGTAAGTGCTGGTGGAGGACCCGTCCAGATGGGTCAGCATACCGATGAGGGCGGTGCCCAGGCAAATCTTGAGCGGGTCACCGCCCGACACCTTGATAACCCCCTTGATGACCGGGTCAAACATGCCCGCGTCGAACAGCGCGCCGAACAATAGCGTAGCAAATAGGCAGGTGAGGCCGGTGGCTAGGATGCTTTTTAGTCCCTCGCTGGCAAAGCCGGTGATGTCCACAAAGGTAAATCCCGCGAACAGGGCCGTTAAAACCGGGATGATCGCCAGGGCAAACTGCACGGTGGTCTTTTTGGTCATCAACAGAATCAGGATGATGATGATTGTCGCAAATCCCCAGAACGCCAACATTGCATAGCCTCCTTATTCAATTCCTCGTTATTTGCCGATGATATCTTTGACCCACTTGGGTGCCAGTTCCGGTGTGGGTTCCCCCTTAAGACGGGCGGTCTCGTATTCCCGCATCACAGCCTTTCGGTCCTCGTCGTAAGCAAGTTTTTTCTCCGCTTTGTCCAGGATTTCATAGACCCGGTCCCTGGGCGCCACCGCCACCCCGTCGGCGTCGGCGATGATCAGGTCGCCGGGATTGATCAGGAGCCCCCCGCAGCTGATCGGGCGGTTGATGCCGCCGAAATCGATTTTCTGTGGCCCTCTGGGCAGGTATCCCCGGGCGAAGACGGGAAATTCCATCCCGGCGCAGCCCTCCCGGTCCCGCACGCAGCCGTCCACCACCATGCCGCCCAGACCGATCACCTTGCCGGTGAGCATCATGTTGTCGCCGAAGTAGGGGTAGTCCTGTACATTGTTGCCGTCGATTACCATCACGTATCCGCTGCCGGGAGGCGCTTTGTACAGTGCCAGATGGATCGGCATGTTGTTGCCGGCGTCGGTGTCCACGGTGCAGATCGTTCCGCTCGACCGCATGGCGGGGGATACCGGGTAGATACCGCTCTCCATACAGCCGTCCCGGGGAATGCCAAGTCCGATCATGCCGTCGCACAAATTGGCAGAGCTGAGCTTGGCAGCCCGGTCCAGCACGTCCCGGGGCAATGGTTCGGGAAAGTCGCGAATTTCAATTTTGCTCATAAAACACGCTCCATTCTTGCGATTCTGACATGCGCGCACATATCGATGCCTATCAATATAGCAAGATTCATTCCAGCCATGCCGGGCAGGCCAAACCGGTATCCTCTTTCACAACTATTCCTATTACCTTATTTTCTTTTTTGCAAAATATTTCATTTATCTTCTTTAAGCGTGCAATAAATTGTTGTATTTTTCAACAGTTTGTTGCATATATTTGTTGCGCATGTTAAGTTAAAAGTTAAGCATAAGAGGCATATCGGAACCCGTCTATATGCCTCTTATATTTAAGCTGCACGTGAGGTGATGGAAGATGGTCCGATTGGCGCTTGTGATCCCCTGCAAAGACTACATACCCAATGCCCTGGAGACCTTCCGGCAATACATGGAGTTGAGTCGCAGCGACCGGGAGGAGCCCATGCTGCTGCAGGAGGTCGTCACCGAAATCGACCAGGTGAAGCGTCAGGAGCATTGGGACTACGACGTCATCATCGCCCGGGGTCTGATGGCGGAGGCGATCAAGCAGAAGCACCCCGGCATCTCCATCATCGAAATCCCCATGGTGGGGACCGACCTGCTCCACGCTCTGATGGAGTGCAGACAGCGCTATGGCAGCCGCAAGATAGCCATTATCGCGGCCGGCAATATGACAAGCGGAGCGGAAAGCTTCTCAAAAATTGTCGGAGCCTGTATCCGCACCTTCAACATCACCGACTCCCAGTCCCGCAACAAGATGATCGAGCGGGCCATCGAAAGCGGCTGCGACGCCATTTTGGGCGGGTTCACCACCTGCGGTATCGTGAAGAAGCTGGGGGTCAACAGCGTGTGCATCACCACCGGCCCCGACACTTTCTGGCAGTGCCTCACCGAAGCGAGAAGGCTCGCGCAATTAAGCCGCCGGGAGCAGGAGAAAACCCAGCGGATCGCCGCAATCCTGGACTATTCCCAGGAGGGAATCATCGCACTGGACAGCGACAAGCGTATTTTGATGATCAACAAGCAGGCCGAGCTGATCCTGGGCCTTGGGAGGCGGGTGCTCTACGGCGACAGAATCTCCGGCCTGCCCGTCCCCCGGGCATTGCTCAGCCGCATGCTGGACAACCGGGACTACTACAACGAAGTGCTGGACTGCGGGGAGATGCTGCTTAATGTCAACAAGGTGGCGGTGCTGGTCAAGCAGCGGCCCACCGGCTGCGTCATCACCTTCCAGCGGGCCAATAACATTATGGAACTGGAAACGAAAATCCGCAATAAAATCTACAGCAAGGGCCACACCGCCAAGCGTACCTTCGACGACATCGTGGGCGGCAGCGCGCCCATCCGCAAGGCTATAGACATTGCACGGCACTACGCCGAGACAAATTCCACCATCCTGCTGCTCGGCCGCAGCGGCACCGGTAAGGAGATTTTTGCCCAGAGCATCCACAACGAAAGCGCCCGGTCGAAGGGCGCCTTTGTCGCCGTCAACTGCGCCGCTCTGCCGGAGCAGCTATTGGAAAGCGAGCTCTTCGGCTACGTGGACGGAGCTTTCACCGGTGCGGCCAAAGACGGCAAGGCGGGCTTTTTTGAACTGGCCCACGAGGGGACGCTGTTTCTGGATGAGATCGGCGAAATGCCGCTTGCCTTGCAGGCCAAGCTGCTGCGGGTGATCCAGGAGCGGGAGGTGGTGCGCCTGGGCGACAGCCAGGTCCGCGCGGTCAACGTCCGGCTCATCTGTGCCACCAACCGGGACTTGGAGGAGCAGGTCCGCGAGGGCACCTTCCGGGAGGACCTTTACTATCGGCTTCATGTGCTGAGTCTGACCATCCCCGAGCTGTCCCGGCGCAAGGAGGACATCCCTCTTCTGGTCGATTTTTACCTGCACAAGGAATACCCCCGCATCGCCATGGATGCGGGGGCCAAGGAACTGATGACCCGGTTCGACTGGCCGGGCAACGTCCGCCAGCTGTTCAACCTCTGTGAGCGGCTGGCCGTGCTGTGCGAGAAAGACCGCATCACCGCCGCCGACGTGCAAAACGCCATGGACCCGCCCCGCATCCCCCTTTCCACCGCCGCGGAGACCGCCGGTGCCCCCTTGCCCGACGCGGGGGACGAGGAGCGGGTGCGCATTCTGCAGGCCCTGGAGGAAGCGCGGTTTAACCGGGGCAAGGCCGCCGGGCTGCTGGGCATTGACCGCAGCACCCTGTGGCGCAAGATGAAAACCTACGGGCTATAATTCCGGCGGCAGTCTGCCCTCCTGCCGGAGCTTCTGCCGCACATAGGGGAGGAGCCCGCCGCACTCCACCAGCCCCCTGACATACTCGGGGTAAGGCGGGAAGGTGTAATGCCTGCCGGCAAATGTGATTTCGTTGGACTCGAAATCAAGGGTGATCACGTCGCCGGAGGAAACGCTGTCCACCAGTTCCGGGCAGATGACGGCGGGCAGCCCCTCATTGAGGGCGTTGCGGTAGTAAATCCGGGAAAAACCCTTGGCGATGACGGCCCCCACCTTGCGGGCACGCAGGCACTTCACCGCCTGCTCCCGTGCCGAGCCGCAGCCCCAGTTTCGCCCTGCGACGATGATGTCGCCGGGCGCCGCTTTTGTCCGGAACAGGGGGTCGAGGTCCTCCAGGGCGTGGGCGCCCATCTCCTCCTCGCTCATGAGGGTGTAGGTGTAGCGTCCGGGAAAGATCACGTCGGTGTTTATGTTGTCGCCGTATTTCCATACCTTGGCTGCGAGCTTCATTAAATCGCCTCCCCGTCGGTATCGATAGTTTCCGGCGCGGCGATGCGCCCTATCAGCGCGGACGCTGCCGCCGTGGCCGGACTCGCGAGGTAAATCTCGGCGCTTCTGCTGCCCATCCGGCCCCTAAAGTTCCGGTTGGCCGTGGACAGGCAGGTTTCGCCGTCCCCCAGGATGCCCCCCGCCACGCCGACGCAGGGGCCGCAGCCCGGCGGGTAAACGGTGCAGCCCGCGCGCACCAGCTCGGCGAGAATCCCCTCGGCGATGGCCTGCTCGTAGATGGCGACGGAAGCGGGCGCCACGATGGTGCGCACCGCCACCCGGCGGCCCCGCAAAACGGCGGCCGCGGTCCGCAGGTCCTCCAGTCTGCCGTTGGTGCAGGTGCCGATAAACACCTGGTCGAGCCTGGTGCCGGCCACCTCCTCCACCGTCCGGTAATTGTCCACGGTGTGCGGCGCTGCAACGCCGGCGGGAAGCTCGCCCAGATGATACGACAGCTCACGCAGATTGACGGCGTCGCCGTCCGCCCACACTTCGCCCCATTCGGGGTTCTTCGCCTTCTCGCGGGCCAAGGCGAGCACCTCCTTGTTGGGTTTGCAGACGGCGTTTTTCGCCCCCATTTCGATCCCCATGTTGCACAGGGTCATCCGCTGGGCCAAAGTCATCCGGTCAACGGCGTCCCCGTGGAACTCCACCGACAGGTAGTCCGCGCCGTCGGCCCCGATGTCCCCGATGATCCGCAGGATCAGGTCCTTGGCGCCGACTCCGGGGCGGAAATGGCCGGTCACCTCGATTTTGAGCGTCTGGGGCACCCGCAGCCAGATTTCCCCCGTGGCCCACACCGCCGCCATTTCGGAGCGGCCGATGCCGGTGGCGAAGGCCCCCATGGCGCCCGAGGTGCAGGTGTGGCTGTCGGAGCCCAGGATCAGAAGACCGGGGGCGGCGAAGGCCTCCTGGCACATCATCTGGTGGCAGACGCCGCCATTGCTGCACAGGTCGTAAAAATGCGGGATATCCTGCTCGCGCACGAACCGCCGCACCGATGCTTGGGCGTCGGCGTAGGCCGCCGTGGACGCGGGAACGGTGTGGTCGAAAACGACGACGACCCGCTCCTTGTCCCGGACGTTTTTAAGCCCGATGCCCTGAAAGGTGCGCAGGATGGCCGAAGTATTCTCGTGAGACAGGCAGAAGTCCGGCCGGACCACCACCACGTCCCCCGCCTTTACATCCCGCCCCGCTTTCTTTGCCAGCACCTTTTCGGCAAATGTTTTACCCAAGATGGTATACCTCCTTTTCTCAAGTGTTGAACAGCGCCCTGCACTGCACTGCGGTGCTTCGCATGGCCGCGGCCAGCAGATCGGTGTCGCTCCCGCACATCGCGATATCCAGTTTGTCGGCAAAACGGGCCAGCAGGCCTCCTCCCGCGTGCATCCCGAAGTATTTCCCACCCGCCTTGCAGGCCTCCGCCACATGGGCGATGGCCTCCAGCTCCAGGGGATTTTCCAGGTCGCCCGGAATCCCCAGCGAGACGGAAAGGTCGTTTGGCCCGATAAGCAGCGCGTCGATTCCCCCCACCGCCGCGATCTCGCGGACATTGTCCACCGCCCGGCGGGTCTCGATCTGGGCGACGGCCAGCACCCGTCCGTTGGCGGCGTCCATGATCTCGGGGGGCTTTCCGCCCCGGTAGCCGGTGCCGGCGCCCCCCGCCGCGTAACCCCGGACGCCCAGGGGCGGGTACTTCGTAAAACCGGCCAAGCGCTCCGCCTGCTCCGCCGTCTCGATCATGGGGACCATGACCCCGCACGCCCCGCAGTCTAAGGGGCGGCAGACGTGTTCCTTTGTAAGGTCCGGGGCGCGCAGGAGGCCCCCCAGTCCCAGGGCGCTTGCCATGACGAACATGTCGTGGAGCTCCGCCATAGTGTAAAAGCTCTGCTCGCAGTCGAACATAACGAAGTCGAACCCCGCGTCTTTGGCCAGCATGCAGACGGCGGGGCTGCGGGAGATGCGCAGCATCGTCCCGGTTATCTGTTTGCCGGAGCGCAGTTTTTCCTTGATGGTCACGAATCTTTCATCCTTTCCCGGGCGCTCAAAGCGTCCCGTGTTTTTTAAGATAGCCGCCGATGCCGCCGCAGCTTAAGATTTCCGCCATGATGCCGGGCAGGGGTGCCGATCGATAGTACTCTTTTTTCGTCAGGTTTCGCAATATGCCGTCCTTGCTGCTGTATTCGAGCTCGTCGCCGGCGGAGATGCCGTCGGTGTCGCACTCCACAATGGGAAGCCCGATGTTGATGGCGCTGCGGTAGAAGATGCGGGAGAAGGATTTGGCCGCGATGCAGATTACTCCGGCCTCCTTCAGAGCCACGGGCGCCTGCTCCCGTGAGGAGCCGCAGCCGAAGTACTCCCCGGCCGCCAGAATGGCGTGATCTTTGACCTTCTCACGGAAATCGGGGTCCAGATCTTCCATGACATGGTCCACTAAATCCTGTACGTCCAGGGTTTTGGTGTATTTGCCGGCGATGATGAGGTCGGTGTTGATGTCGTCTCCGTATTTAAGACAGGTTCCCCGCAGGATCATTGTTATAACCATTCCTTTCCGCTACGCTTTTTGGCACAAAACGACCACGAAAAAGGAATGGTCATATTGTGCATGTGTTGCGGTTGCCCATAGTGCGAGCGACACGCACGCAAATCTTGAAGTTTGAATT